>JAQVPJ010000038.1 GCA_028702135.1 Eubacteriales bacterium
ACGTTTCACCAAAATAGCCGCGTTTGGCTGGAGCAATAGAAATTGATTCAAGATTGTATGCAGATGAAATGAAGCCCAGCAATTGCTTTATATAAGCATCGTCACGTTCAATCGTGTTATACATGGCTCACTTCCTTTTCAAATAAATACACTTCGCCAAGCTTCTGAAATCCAACTTTCTGATATAAAAACCTTGCCGGATTTTCGCTTCCTGTGCTGACATAGGCATATTGAAATCCTCTGAGCTTCAGCTTGTCCAATCCGTCTGTAATCGCACGGTACATAATGCCTTGGCGCCACAACTCTGGCAATGTAGCAACTGCTTCCAATGGAGCCGTTTTTGCGGTTTCGTCAACCCACCAAGTAAGAAATCCGGCAATTTCATTATTCGGCTTCAGATGAATCACATATTCTTCGGCGTTTTGATAATATTCATTACCTAAAAAGGCTTCATATTCTTTTTCTGTAACTGCGTATCCGGTTGGCAAAGCGCTGTACTCTGCACGAATAGGAATATTTTCTTTTGTAAGGCGTTCAAGAGACTCACTTAAATTTTCAATATCTTTTTCAAGGTGGTTTTCAAGCGACAACGCTGCCTGCCAGCGTGATTCATTTAGTGAATGTTGATAGTCAAGTTGTTCGGCTGCTTTAAAAAGTTCTGTATCAACCGTGTTAATATGTAGGGCAATATGATTGTTTTCCGGTGCGGTCAGAGTTTCCAACAAAGCCAATGCTTCTATATAAAGCTGCTCATATCCCGGCAACAGCACAAGAGAAAATTTAGGCTCTCCCGGATAAATATGATAAGCATTGGCATACCCGATATATTTGTTTTCCAATTTCAAAAGGCAAGCATATCGGAATACCTCATCAGGATTACCAAACAGAAAACGGTCAGCGACCGCACTTTGAGGGTGCATTGGAAATCGGTCTAAACGAGCATTTGCATAAACAATGCTTTCCAAACCCAATAACTCCCAGAACATTTCCTCTGTTTTAACTTGAACAAGCTGCATCATATTATCGCTCACTTCCTTGCTATCAAAATACTTGTGTTTCCCCAAGCTTTAACTAATTCAACTGTTACAAACCCTGCGGCGTATAACAACTTTGTTTCGGTTTCGGCGGTCAGCGGAATATCATAATGATAAAACTCATTATCTGTTAGATTTTCCTCTTGTCTTAGACGAACTAATTCAGATTGATAATTCTGCTCCTGCTCTGCTGTTTTACAGGTATAATCACCGTTAATAAAGATACCATTGTCAATCAATGAATCAAAACATTTTTTATAAATTTTTAGTTTTTCAGTTTCATTCCAATGATGCAGAGAATAAGTAGACAACACCACATCAAAATCGTTTTCAAACGGTGCATCAAAATACGAGCCGCAAATCAACTCTATCTTTTTATCAGGATATTTTTCTCGCAGTTGACGGAGCATTTCCGGCGATAAATCTATCCCGGTAACCGACATATTGGGATGTTTTTCATACAACCTTTTCAACTCAATTCCAGTACCGCATCCAACATCCAATAGCTTGAATATAGGTTTATCTGGCTGAACACAGTTTGCAATTTCTTCATAAAATACATCCAGTGCTAAGTCAACCAACATATGGTGGTCGTATGTATCGGCTCTGGTGTTAAAAAATTCATTCATCTTTTCTAATGGCATATTTATTCCTCACATTCTATTTCATAAACCCTTGTTTGACCGCCAAATTCGCTTTCCTCCATGCCGAAAAACTGCCAGCCATATTTTTCATAATAGCCCACATGGTCGGTGCAAAGATAAAGCTTATCAAATTCAAGCTTTTTGGCTTCACTTTTCCCATGTGATAATAGCTTGCCGCCAAAGCCTTTATAACGTTTACTTTCCTCAACATACAAGGCGCATAGCCACGGTTCCAAATCCTTGCGCACCATAAAATCATTTTCAATCAAGCCAAAGCTACCGATAATACGGTCGCCTTCCAACATTAAATACCAGCGCGGCAAAGAATTGTTGGTTGTAATGCTGTCGGAAATCGAATCGTGATAAATCTGCCGATCAATGCCCCATTTAGAAGAAAAGTAATCCACAGCTCTGTCAAAATAATCGGGATGTTCGCGGATATTGATAATGCTTGATTTGTCTAAGCGATAATAATGAAAATCCGTCATTTGCCATCATAATCAATTCGCTTTTCGTCGTAGAATTTATATCCCAATTTTTCAATCACACGTTTAGATGCGAGATTATCATGTTTAACGATTGCTACAAGATATTTGATCGGAGTATTTTCGAAAGCCCAATTAATTATCGCTTTTCCCGCTTCGGTCACATAGCCTTGATTTTGATATTCATCGGCGATTTCAAACAAGATTTCAATTTCATTATCAAGCTCATATTTCGGTGCAGCACCAATTAAACCAATACATTTTTGATTTGATTTGAGTACTACAGCTAAAACAATACACGGTATGGATGTATCAAATTTTTCATGGTTGATCCAGTGAATCCAATTTAACGCCTCACCTTCGGTATTCAAAACCATGTCAGACATAAAGTGTGCGACCGTCGGTTGTTTACTGTTATAGCTGGCTGCTG
>JAQVPJ010000005.1 GCA_028702135.1 Eubacteriales bacterium
ACAAAATTTATGCTTGTGGCGTTAATCTCAGATATATGTGCAGACATTTCAGCAATATCCGGCATATTCCTGCTTGCGTGGAAATTTGACGGTATCGGTGGTCTTGGTAAGTATGAGATTTTGTTCATGCTCGCTTACGGCGGTATCGTGAACGGTACAATAAGCATATTTGACCACGGAAACGCATCATTCCCAAGTAGGATTATAGGGCGTGGACAATGGGAGCATATGTTTATTATGCCACTCCCTTATAGTATTCAAATGCTTGCAGGATTTTTCCCGTTTACCTGTTCAGGGCGATTCATTTCGGGCGTTATTCTAATGTGTTTTGCTGTGCCGCATTTAACTGTCGTGCTTCCGTGGTGGTGGATTTTTCTGTTAATCGGGAACATTATCATTAGCATGGTCATTATCGTTGGACTTTCATATCTCGTTTCAAGTTTAACGTTTTATGCTCCCGTGCAATGCGAGGAGATTTCAAGCACAGTATACTGTTACTTTCGCTCTCCATATCGTCATCCCTTGAAAGACGGCAATACAGAGCGGCGATTTTATTTTGGTCTATTTGTTTATTTAACTGGTTCAAATTAACCTCCCTTCCGCCAGTTAAACAGTGTTCAGGTTATAGTTTACACTGTTCAAGAAGCTTTGTCATTTGTGTGGACTGTATATTTCAGCGATTCTGGCTCTAATAAATTTTTAATGAGTTCAATTGGCGATTGTTTTCCGTAATGAAAACGATTACGAAAACGGCTTTCCCGACCTGTTGAGTGGTTTCCTCCTGTTTTGTGTTCATATTTTCCTCCACATCAAAAAATCCGCTTGCCTGCATATTTGCAAACAAACGGATATCGGTATATATTCATCGTGTATCACGATCATTTTTACTATGCTCACGCTTTTGCTGCCAGTCTAAAATGAGCCGCATAATTGTTTTCTCAATTTGCCCAGTGGTATAGTTTTCGGGGAATAGCTTTCGCAGGTCATCGACCTTGAATTTAATTTGTTCCTTCTGATTGGCTTTTTCGGCAGTGAGAATACCGAAAATTGCATCAATATCAAGCACCCCTTCGCTGGATAGTTTCTTCATACGCTGTGCCTGCGAGAGTGATGGCGTGCATTGCTCGGATTCAATGGTTTCCAGTAAAGCGGTTTGTTCGGTCGATGTGAGATAAGAAATCTCGACAGCCGGGGTCAGGGCGATTCTTTCGTCATCTACATATTGCAAGATTTCGGGAATAAGGTTGGTCAGGCGAATATACCGGAACACCTGATCGCGGCTCTCACCCGACTGCTTTCCGATTTTGGAGGCGGTATCAGACTTTGTCGCAACTTGCGATAAAGTTAAATCTGTGCGATTGCCCTGTTGATTGAGTGCTTCCATTTTCATTTTGTAACTTAATCGACAGATCAGACACAATCAAATAACCAAGTAAACATAAAAACAATGTTTTTCTATATAATTTTACATGAATCATGTAAATTTTCCTTTGAATTTCTCAATTACAGTATATATTATTAAATGACTTGAAGCTATAATGACACTCTTTATGTCATTGACAAATAGAGTGTCATGCCGTAAAATACAGATGTGGTATGTTATAATAAAACTAGAGGTGATGATTATTAATTTTACTGAAAAGTGCAATGTAATTTTTAAGGTTTTGAATTGTTCAAATGCCGATATAGCAAGAAGCTGTGGAATTGACCCTTCTCTAATAAGCCGGTTTCGCACCGGATCAAGACAGCCAAGCGTGAAATCCTTACAATTTAATCTGCTATGTAAGGGTATAGTCAATTATGCGCAGTTAAATGGATTACTCAATAAGCTTCAGCAGGAATGCGAAATGAAGGGTTTAAAGAATCCGGAGGAGGAAATTAATGATTATCTCGCTGAAAATAAAGAGAACCATCAAAGCTCAATAAAAAATAAAAGCCCTTTAACTGACCGACTTTTTAGCGAAAAACTGAATGTTATAATGAATAAGCTCAACATTTCGAATATCCGGCTCGCCAGGGTTCTGAATATTGACTCTTCTTTGATAAGCCGATTCAGAAACGGATTGCGTACTCCTCTAAAGAACAAACCTATGTTGGAAAGTATGTGTCTTTATTTTTATAAAATTGCAAGACAAAACGAGTTGGATCAAGAACTGTATGATTTGATTGGGTCTAATGCTACAAAATTTGAAAATAAAGATGAATCCATAAAGAATTTAGTGAAGTGGTTTTCTGATGAAGATGACCAATATAATGCAGGCATTATGGACAGGTTTCTCGAGAAACTGGACAATTTGAGTGTTTTTAAAATACCCGATTTGCCTCCATTAAGCAGCATCATAAAACCAGATACTTTGCAAGCTCAATCCAATGAGTATTTAGGTATTGATGGTATTCGCCAAGCGGTCATTCGTTTTCTCGGGACAGTTGCCATATCGCAAAACCCCGTTATAATCAAACTATATTCTGAGCAGAGCTTACATTGGCTTTCAGACAACCCCGCCTTTATTCAGAAATGGACTGCCTTAATGTATGCTGTTTTGCTTAATAAAACACCAATAAAAATCATTCATAATATAAACAGAAATCTCGATGAAATGTTGATAGGAATCGAAAAATGGCTGCCATTATATATGTCAGGTTTAGTCGAAGGCTTTTATCGCAGAAGTCATTCTGATCCTTGGTTCTCGCATACTCTATTTGTAGCTCCCGATACAGCAGCGATATTTGCCACCCATGCTATAGGAACAGAAGATAAAGGCGTTTATCACTATTTTGATACGCCAGAACAAACAGCGTATTACGATAAGCAGATGAATAATTTATTGGAACATGCAAAACCATTGATCAGAGTTTTTAAAAAGAATCGAATTAACGATTATTTATTTTTTACCGGAGAATTATCAAAAGCACCGGGAACATTGAAAGGATTACCGACATTCCTTTCATTTTCTACCATCCCATCCGATCTGCTTGAACGAATGCTAAAAAGATCGAATGCTGAAAAAGATGAAATCAACAACCTTCTCGCTATTCATTCCGGTTGTGTGAAGCAACTTGACAGAGAACTAAAAAACGGAACAGTTACGGAATATATTGTTTTTCCAAGTGATGAGGAATTGTTTGCAGGTAAAGTAGCCTTGAACCTGTCAAACGCTTTTTCAGAAAGGACGGTGTTTTATACTCCCGATGAATATTCGGAACATATAAAGCACCTGATTGATTTACTTGAAAACGATTATTATAACATCATTTTGTTACCTGAAAGCCCTTATACAAATATTCAAATCGCAGTTAAGGAGGACTTTGGCGTTATGGTTCAGAAAACTGACAACCCTATTACCGCTTTATGGTTTAATCACCCTTTGTTGTGCAAAGCCTTCAGCGAATATATCTATGCTATCGGTCATAAAAACAAGTTGTCAATTACAAGTAAGCAGGAGCTTATAAAATATCTTGGTAAATATACGAGGTAATTCTGTACGACATTATAAAAGGAGAAAAGAAAGCAGTGAACAGTAAATATCAGGAATAGACGGATTGTAGACTCCGGAGCTGATTTAGTTGCATATAAAAATAGGGATATTAAAAAAAAGAGAGGGGAATTTATATGTATTGTCCAAAATGTGGTGCTCAAGTAAATGAATCTTCAAGTTTTTGTGGAAAATGCGGTTTTTCCATTTCGAAGGATACTTACTCACAACAGCATCAATCTACAGCTGAATCTCAATCGCAACAACCTACTCATTCGGATTTTCAACCAAATTACGTACCGCAACCGACATTTTATCCGGTGAAAAAGAAAAAGAAACATATTGGCTTATGGATTACTTTAGCACTAATTCTGATTATTATTAGTCTTGTCGCTGCTGTGTTTGTCATTTCCACCCTATTAAAGCCTAAGGATTTAGGTGTAAAATATACTACCGCCGATTATGAGAGTGCATTAACAAAAACGGGAATTTCGATTAATTTCAAGGGTATGACGGGCTCCGATTTGGAAAAGTATAAAGAAGATTTTGACGGAGAAAAACTCAATATCAATGATTATTCTTGGGAATTCAGTGATTATCAGCAGAAACAATTTTCGCTGACACCATCAGAAGCAACAGCGTTATTAAATGAAATCGCTCCTTCTTTCTGGTGGTTCGATGATCTTCAGGTCAATGTACTTGAAGATGGAACTTTGGAAGGTTCCAGCAAAGTAGACATTGCCCGCTTGAAAACCGACCTTTACAGCGATATTGCGGATCAGATACCAATCCCGTTACCGGACAAGATAAACATTTATAGCAAGGGTGACCTCAGCATTAAAGACAATGTGATTTCCGCCGACCCTGAAATCTTTGAAGTGGGAGTTGTGGGAATACCAGATAAATACATGACTGATGACAGTGTTAATGTTATGGAAGAGTATTTTTCGCGTATTTATACAGTGATACCCGGGCTACAGATTAAATCGCTTAATTCCGATGAAGATGGAAATATCTTATTTGATGGGATTATTCCGCAAAGTGTTACTGTAAAACCGAAATCTTAAAAAAAAGGAGTATTTTTTTGAAAAATTTTACGGTAAACGGGGTTAAGACAAAAATCCCTCCTTTTCCGCACCATAAGGCATTCATCTACCGCTGCAAGCAGTTTTTTACAGCGAAAGGGCTGCTTACCCATATGACAATGGGGAGGTTTATTACAATCAAGGAACTTCTGTGCGGTTGGCGTTATAAGTGTTCGATTCCGCGGGTTTTATTGATTGATCCGACTAGCAGTTGTAATTTACACTGTAAAGGATGTTGGGCATCGGATTATGAGAAAAGCAATCTCTTATCATATGAAAAAATGGACGATATTCTGAACCAATCGGAAAAGCTGGGAATAAGGGATTGTTTGATGACAGGCGGGGAACCACTGATGTGTAAAAACGTTATCATCAAGCTTTGTGAGAAGCACCGTAAATCAACCTTTGGGGTTTTTACCAATGCCACGCTCATTGACGAGGTTTTTGCAGATGAAATGAAGCGGTTAGAAAACCTAAATGTTTTCATCAGTATCGAGGGCACTAAAGAGGAAACAGACTCTCGAAGGGGCGAAGGTGTTTACGAAAAAGCACTTAATGCGATGAAGTTATTAAAAAGCAGGGATATCGGTTTTGCTTTTTCTGCCTGTTATCACAGTAAAAACTATAAAACTATTGCCAGCGATGAATTTTTAGATTTCATGCGTGAAAAGGGATGCTGGTTTGGATGGCTCTTTCAATATGTTCCTGTTGGAAGTGATGCAGATTTATCGATGGTGTGCACGCCACAGCAGCGGGCTTATGTACAGGAAAAAATCTCCGATTATTGCAACAGACACGATTATACGATTATCGATTTCTGGAACAACGGTCATTTGGCATTTGGATGTATTGGCGCCGGAAACGGATTTGTCCATATCAACGCTCGCGGTGATGTTGAACCTTGTGCTTTCTGCCATTATTCAGATTCAAATATCAACGAAACCACCTTGTTGGACGCCTTGCGATCTCCGTTTTTTACGGCATTCAGAAAAGCACAGCCGTTTTCTGATAATCCGCTGCGTGCCTGTCCGTTGATTGATGTGCCGGATGCAATCACAAAGGTAGTCAAAGAAGGATTCGCACATTCCACACATATGTTATCGCCGGAATCTGCGGAGCAGCTTGCGGACAAAAGCCGGGCAAGATCGGAAGCATGGAAACCTGTTGCAGAAGAATTGTTCCGTAAAATGCCGGTAAAAAATCAACGTAACTTCCCGAAATTTCTTACATATCATAGATTTAAGAAGAAGTGTACCGATGGAAGAAGAATAAAAAAAGAAAATGATTAATGCGAACGTAATATTTACAGGTCCTGACGCTGCATGGGTAATGTTTTTTCATGGTTTCGGCGGAAGCAGTACCACCTGGCAAAAACAAACAGAGGATTACAGCAAGCATTACAATCTGCTTTTATTCAATTTTCATGATAATCCGGAACAGGACAGCGGGCCTCTTTCCATCGAAAAAGTATGTGGAGAAATCGCTGCCATCATGGATCGGTATCATGTCCCAAAAGCGCATCTGGTCAGTATGTCTTCAAATTCTCTGCTGGCGTTACCATTTGTATCTCTATACCCTGAAAGAGTCGGTGCATTGGTTATGGCAGGCGGAATAATTTCTTTTCATTTCAAGACAAACTTCTTGTTGGAATCTGCGCGGATCTTACAAAGCATTATTCCGTATATGCCACTATATAAATTATTTGCTTATATCATCATGCCCGGTAAGAATCATCTTAAATCCCGTATGATTTTTGTGCGTGAGGCTATAAAGCTTGGTCATACGGAATTTTGCTGTTGGATCAATTTTTTATCGGAATTGAAGAAAAACGAAGCATATCTTTCGGAAATTAATCATTTGCCGGAAAAGAAGTCTTTTCTTTATATCATGGGAAATGAAGATCATCTTTTTAAAACAACCGTACTAAAAGATATATCAAAAATAGCAAACGCTTCGATGGTTGTTCTTCCCGATTGCGGACATGTGTGCAATATTGAAAAAGTAGAAATGTTCAATCAAATATCTCTGAATTTTTTAGATAAAAAACCTTTATGAACAAACGAGTCTTTGATACCAAACACCTGGCAATCCTGCCACTATGTAACAGGATTATCGGGTGTTTTGTGCTATACTATACCCAACAGCGGCGTTATATGGACTTGGGATAAAGTCTTAACGCTCGTTCTGATGATTTTATGCGGTGCAGCAGTCTTTTTTGGGCTGTACATTGTATATGCCTTCTTTGCTTTTTTTACTATAGAGGGATTGGAATTTATGAACATATTGACACACGGAGGACGCGAGTTCGGGCGTTATCCCTTTTCAATTTACGGCAGCGGGGTCTTGAAATTCCTTACCTATGTTATACCTCTTGCGTTGTTTCAATATTATCCGCTCTTATACTTGCTGGACAGGGAAAAAAGCGTATTTTATATGCTTACTCCGCTAATTAGTCTGCTTTTTATCATACCGTGCTTCGCTTTTTTCCGTTTCGGACTGCGAAGATATAAATCTACAGGTTCGTAAAAGGGCATTTCGATATCGTGTTATTTAAATCGTTAAAAAAACCAGTGAATTTTTGTATTTTTATGTTGAAAAAACACACAAAAGGTGATATTATGTAAATAAGATTATTTTTTGGAGGTTGCCGCTTTGTGCCGAAAAAGGATTATTAGTATTGTTTTATCATATATAATTTTTTTTACAGCCTGCCCGTTTGATATCAAAACCGCCGCCTCCGGAGATTATGGATTTACCGAACGCATCGTATATGGCGGAAGTGCAGTTGACGTCGGCGATTACATATACTTTTCCAACACCGAGGATAATATGCGGCTTTACCGTCGTATTGCTTGCAGTGAAAATGCGGAGCTTATATATTCCGCGCAGGTCGGATATCTGAACTATTTTGGCGGAAAAATATATTTCATCTCCGATAACAATATTATCAGCATTGAACCGACGGGTGAGAATGAGAGCCTGATTTACAGCAGTAAAAGTGAAATTTCCGACCTTTATGTTACATCCGATTGCTTTTATTTTCTGTCACAAAACCGAATCTTCCGACTTACAGACAATAAAACCGAATTGATATACGCCTCGGATAGCATATGTGCTTTTTTACCTCTGAATAAATACGAGTTCAGATTGTATGAAAAAAACCCTGAATTTAAGGAAACCGATCAGACCTCGGAGGAGATATACACCGAAAGCGCAGAGAGATTTATTACATACATTTACGATACAAGGACGGGTGAATACTCGGTCAACGCACCCTCATATGTCAAGGCGGTCTACAATGCGCCGTATACATACAGCGGACCCTTTGTTCAGGTCGGAGTAACCACGCTTCCCTTGGCGGAATATATGCCCGGTACATTTTTTTCCAAAAACGGACAAGCCTGCACCTGTCATCATAACCCGGACGTCGACTGCGTAGATTCGCTCGCCAACTGTAACTGTATGCGTTATTGGCCAACGGGTATTAAATCCACGTGCGAAATTGATCTGCTCGGAAGTCAGTGCTTCGGTTTCGCAAGACTCGTTTTTTATAAATGCTTCGGGTTCATAGACCACTCATATTATTTTCCCGGCAGGTTTTACAATGTGGGCTCAATCAGATCCGGCTCGGTAACGGCAGGTTCCGTAAAAGAGCTGTTTATGAAGGCGAAGGCGGGAGCGCATGTGCGGCTGACCCGCGGTCACTCTGTTTCAATATTCACCATGGACGAAAATAATCTTGTGGTTTACCACGGAAACGCAGGTGGTGACAATGTTGCTTCCAGGGCATGCGTCGTCTCCACAAAGACCTATACATGGGAGCAGTTTGCCGAATATGCCGTTGCGGGAATAAGCTATGTCAATATGCCTGTCGAGCATCCGGATAATGTAAGGTTGACCGGATATTACAAGGTCACTACCGAAGGTCCTTCAAGCCTTAACATCCGCTCCGGTGCCGGAACCGATTTTACGGTTTTGGGAAGATTAGACGGAAACAGCTTTATAAAAGTAACTGAAGTCACAGCTAACTGGGGCAGGATAGATTATAACAGCGATTCTCAGGGATGGATTTGTCTCGATTATGCTCAGTTCCAGACCCGTTCAAAGCTCACGCCGAACGCGGACAGCAGTTATTATATCGATACGGAAAAAAACATCATTGTATGCAACTCCTCACGGAATGATTTTATTGATTTTATCAACTGCTTTCCACATCAGGCAATAAAAGTTATAGACAGGTATGGCAACGACCTTTCCGAGCGCGGTTATATCGGTACCGGAAGCGTTGCCAGTATAGAAATCAACGGAATTGTAGCCGATAGTATGCAGGTCGTAGTATGCGGTGATGCGAACGGAAACGGTATCGTTGATGTGGGCGATTATCTTATCACAAAGCGAGTTTTCCTCGGTAATTATACAGCCCAAAATATCAGCGTTGAGGCCATTGATATTAACGTTGATGGTGTAGTTGATTCAAAAGATTATCTTTATATAAAAAGATTTTTAACCGGCGTATCGCAAAGCCTTAGGTTTGCTTAGCAAACGATAAAATTATTGGACAATTTGTTAAATTTGCTATTTACAAAACGAAATATATATGCTATTATAACTATAATCTTTAAAAACAAAAAGAGGAGAGATTAAATGAAAAAAATTGTTGCTATTATTTTGGCAGCTCTTTTGGCAATTCCTCTCGGCATAATGCTCACTTCAGCAACCGAGAATAATATAGCCAGAGGAAAAGATTATGTATTTACCGGAAAGTATACCGATAATGAACAGGTTGTTTTGTATCCCGATACAGACAACAGCGAGTTAACAGACGGTGTTTCCGGTACTGCAGCAAATTGGGGCTACGCTGATGCAATTTGGGTAGGTCTTAACTGGAAGGGTGAAAACGCTGTTTGCGAGGATACTACTTGGTCTGCAACAACAATCGCTTATAATAATGTTGTAGTCGACCTCGGCACTGTTGAGGATAACCTTTCCCGTTTCGTGTTCTATTCTGAGAACGCCGGCGTAGGCATCGGCGAGCCTGCATCTATTGAGGTTCTTGTGTCTGATAACAACACAGACTTCACAAGCGTAGGCACCGCTACGGGTGTCAAGTCTATAGACATTCCCGAACAGACCGACGAAATATTTGGACTCTATACTTACACAGTAACTCCCTCCGAAGTAGCAAGCGGAAGATACGTCAAATTCGCAGTCACACACGGCGGCGCATGGACGTTCGTTTCCGAGGTAGAGGTATACCAAGCTGAAGAATCCGAAAAGATTCCGGTTCCCAAGGATACATATTCTCTTATCTCGTTCGATCCTGCTGACTGGCTCAGCGGAGACCCTGTAGGCGCTGGTAACGAAACAGCTACGGCTACAAAGAGCGGAGACGCTATTGTTGTTTCCGGAAGCGTTGCCTCCTGGCCTTATGCATATTACAACAACGCTAACGCTGTTACTGTAAATATTGCGGACTTCAATTTGGTATATGACTTTACCATAAGCGGTGATGGACAGGCTAATATTATTCTCTTCTGCGAGGGTAAAACTGTTGAGGATAATACAAACTACATCAACAATCTCACTCACGAAATCGCAGAAGAGGGAAGCGATCAGCGTCCTTCAGGCGATGATCTTGTCGACGGTGAGTACAAGGGATCGTTGAAGCTTTCCGATCTCGATTACTCTAATGTTACACTTACCGAAGCAGGTAAAGTTTCATTCTCCGCAGTAAAAGTATTCACAGTAAACGGCAGTATTGTCACAATCAATAAGCTCGCTCTTGAATCTATTGAAACATATAACTCCGAGGTTGATGGAGAAGATTCTTCAGAGGAAGAGGAAATCGTGTTCGATCCCCCGATGGGCGACGAGGTAGAGAATCCCGGATATTCGTTCGAGATATCAGCACCTGAGAGTTATCTCCCCGGCGAAACAATAAACGTAACAATCACTGTCAATGACATAGTTCCCGAGTCGGGACTGAGCTTTGTAAGCCTTAAGCTCTATTATGATGCTGATAAGGTTGAGCCGGTCGTAAAGAACGACGACAACGAGAACGAGGCGATAGGGCAGCTCCTTACGACAGCACCCGACCTTACAAAGTGGGAGAGCGTATCCAAGCTTGAGGAGGACCTCCACAGATACAACCTTTCCTACATGACGACCACAGCCTCTGCAACCGCAAAGGAAGACGGTTCTATAGTAATCACGATACCGTTTTTGGTAAAAGACGGAGTCAGCGGAGCAATATTATTCCACGCACCTCATGCAGAGACAAGTGCTGCGGACTATGATGTCGAGGACGTATTCGGCAACGGCGGATATGCAACAGTCGCTTTAGGCACAGAGACATCCGAAACATCCGAAACATCCGAAACTTCGAGCACACCTCCCGAGACCACTGGCGACGCAGGAACAATCGCAATCGCTATTATAGCTTTTATCGCTCTTGCAGGCACAGCCACAGTTGCTTCTAAGAAGAGAAGCAGATAAGCAAAACGTAATTAATCCAAAGTCGCAATAGGCCCGCCATTTCTGTATGAGATGGCGGGTTTTTTAAAGAAAGACAGGAGAAAAAAATGGGTGTTATAAGCCAAATAAAAGAGCTGAAGCTGCCGTTTAAAAAGCGATTATATGTTATTTTATGCGCTTTTGTTTTTGTTGGAGTTGTCGTAATTTATTCTCTGTGCAATAATCCCATCGACACACCTGCGATTACAACAAAACCGGTAGAAACGCTTGTTATAAAGGCAAAACCCATAGGGGATTCCTATGAAGCACTTGAGCTGTTTACTGCCCGGCCATCTCCTTCAGGTACTCCGATTAAAATGCAGAAGGGGTTAAGGTATGCGATAACGGTGGAGAGCAGCTTTGAAGCGGAGTCTGAGATATCCATATACTACAACGAAGAGGATATAATTGTTTCGCAAAACAGTAATTTATCGATTGAAGATAACTGCATAAAGTTCATTTCGAGCGGCAAAACAAATATTGAAGCAGAGCTTGTCTGTATAAACAGCACGGACTTTCTTTATGGTTTGACAATTGAAAGCAATGAGGATCATATCGCTTATGTATTAAACTCCGATTTTTTATTAAATGATGCGCTTCACGGCAATAAGAATAATGAAATAATATTGTTAAAAAGCATAGTTATCGACGGTGATTATAAAATAAATGCTCCATGTCGGTTTTTGCCGAATAACAACAACCTTACCGTAAAGGGTGATTTTATTTTTGATACTGAGACAGAGGGCAGGTTAATTATTGAAAATGATTCCGCTTCTCAAATTAAAGCAGACCGCTTTTTTGCCGAAGCAAAGAAATGCGATATAGAAATAGGCTGCGGGTTTATTACATTTGACGATGATATCGGATATTATTTAAATGCGAGAAGCTATAATGGTAAAATGCTCGAAACTGATTGCAGGGTAATAAAAAATGAGGTTATGTTGCTTGATTTAATCGATGCGGACGCATATCCCCGCCTTAACGCTAACACGAAAATTATTGTAAGCGAAAGTATCGATTTTATAAGCGATAACATAACAATACCCGTTCCGGTATCCTTTCAAATAGACTGTAAGGTGAACTCAGCTTCGCCTATTATAATAAAAACATGGGATGAAGGCATAATCGGAGTCGAAATCACGAACAACGAACAGACCGAAAACCTGCTCAAAATCGAAGCTCCAAACTGCGATATGTACTGGAGCGGATCATACGTGCCCTCCGCAAGTGAGGTGGCCGAGAGGATGAATGTCAGAAGCTATAATGACGAGGATATCTCTCTGTACGGATTGGGTGGAAAAGGAAAGGGTACTGTGCTTTCCTTTTCCATGTACAAAACAGACAGCAAATTGGCGCTGGAGGATCTCGAATGGTCGGTTGAAGGCAATGTTATAGCAACTTCGGTTTCTTATTTGGTAAGTGAACAATGCTTAAAGAACGCCGTGGTGAACGTTAGTGCCGATAACGGTACTGTATCTTTTAACGAGGAATGCAGGAATCCCGACAACAGTATAAACCTGTTAAAGAACTGCCTTTGCACAATCACAGACAGTAATGGTAACAAGCGTACATATTCGGTTAGAACATCAAGGATAAAATGCAACCTGCCCGTTGTGACAATACAAATCGATGGCAGTAGTGAGATCTCATCAAAGGAAGTATACAAATCAGCGGTTATCTCGATAGAAGGTACAACGATTTTTCCTTCGCTTGAGGAAACAGAAGTGAATATTCGGGGACGCGGTAACTCAACATGGAAGTGGGATAAAAAGCCGTATAAGCTCAAATTCAACACAAAAACCTCTATTATCGGATTGACTGCCGCAAAGGAATGGGTATTGCTTTCCAATTACAGCGATAAAACACTGATAAGGAATTATATAGCTATGGAGATGGGGCGTACGCTTGATAATCTGGAGTTTACACCGACACAGTATCCCGTTGACCTGTTCGTCAACGGAACATATCGCGGAGTCTATTCGCTGGGTGAGCAGATAGAACAGGGAACGGATCGCGTTGAAATAGAAAAAAGCTATGATGAGGTTGATACAGGTTATCTGCTTGAGGTTGGTGGAGCGGACGAAAAAGATATTGAAGGCAGAGATTTTTTTCATGTGGGTGCGTTGCACTTTGTTACGATACAAAGTCCCAATACTTCCAAACTGTCAAAAGAAGCATTCAACTATATAAAAGAATATTTGGCACAGGCTGATGCCGCAGTGGTGTCTCTGACAAATTACGAGGATTATATAGACATCGATTCCCTGATCGATTGGTTCATACTGCACGAGCTGACTTATAATCTCGATTCCGGATTCAGACGCAGTTGCTTTATGACAAAGAGCAAAGGCGGTAAATTAAAAATGGGACCTATCTGGGATTTTGATTTAGCCTTAGGTAATTTTTTGGAGGACAACCCTAAATATGACGATTGGGCAAGCGAGGGAGAGGAGGGCGGATACGTTCGTATAAACTGGATGAATCACTTCCTCAAGGACGAATCCTTCAGGTCAAAGCTGAAAGCCCGGTGGGATGAGGTCAAGAAACCGCTTTTGTCAGTAGGATTAAAGAAAATCGATGAAATGTCCGCATTGATAGAGCCGTCGCAGATTATGAACTTTTCCGTCTGGAAGATCTGGGATAAACGCGCGGGTTCTGCTCCTCGTTTTATGACAGGTTATAATACATATGAAAAGCAGATAAAGTATTTGAAGGATTTTCTGCAAAAACGATACGAATGGATGGATGAAAACATATAGAGATATAAAAATACCCTTTGATAGAGTTACTCTCTCAAGGGGTATTATTTATATCGGTTATTTAAAATGCCCAGTTGCCGTCTTTAAAAACAGTGGTGGCTTTGCCGTCCTTGTATCCGGTAATCTGCAAATCGGGCGCGCCAATCATGAAATCAACATGCACCATAGAGTCGTTTATTCCTAAATCGTGGCATTCATCTAATGTTAGATTTTCGTATCCCTCTATTGTGTTGGTAAAACCTGCGCCGAGTGCTACATGGCAGGAAGCGTTTTCATCGAAAAGCGTATTGTAGAACAGGATGCCCAACTCGGAGATCGGAGATTTTTCGGGCACCAAAGCGAGTTCGCCGAGCATGGATGCGCTCTCGTCAGAGGTAATTATCTTCTCAAGCGTATCCTTACCCTTCTCCGCATCCCATGCAACAGCTCTGCCATCCTTGAAATCAATATAAAAGTTTTCTATAAGCTGACCGAGATACGAAAGCGGCTTTGTGGAAACCAGTCTGCCCTCGCAGCGGCCTTTCATCGGGGAAACAAAAACCTCCTCTGTGGGCATATTCGGGTTGAAATAGACTCCGCCCAGCGTTTTTTCGCCGCCGCCTAACCATTTTGCCTGCGGTATTAGCCAGCATTTGAAATCGGTTCCGTTTTTGCTTTTGTAGTGCAGGTAATCGAATTTTTTGGAATTAAGAAAAGCACATTTTTCGGCAAAAGCCTTGTTGTGTTTATTCCATTCTTCAATAGGATCATTATCCTCAGTTATGTATACGGTCTTTAGTATCGCGTCCCACAGTTTTGATACTGCAACGCTTGTTCTCTCACCTGGAAATACTTTTTTTGCCCATTGCTTTGATGGTACCGCAATAAGGTTCCATTGATATTTATTGTCGCTCTCGTCACGGTACTTTTTCATCACCTTGTATTGATTCTGCCTGACCTTTTGCAGCTTTACCTTGTTAATTCCCTTCAGACCGTCGGGATCCTCCGATAGTATGTGAATTGTTGCGGGAAGCTCCTTACAGAATAACTTTTCGCGCTCCTCGACCCAGGTGTCGATCTTCGACAATATCTTCAGACTCTGATGCCTGAAATGCAACTTGGTAAGCGGCTGTGAAAGCCATTCGACGCGGACCTTGCTTGCACCGGCTTTATACGCCTCTTCAACGACAAGTAATGCAAATTCGCTTTGATCAACGGCGGCATATAAAATCACAGGCTGGTTTTTCTGTATGGCAGCTCCGGTTACAACCGCAAGACGGGCATATTTTCTCAATAGTGACTTTTTCAACACTGACATCTCCCTGTATAGTAATTAATACCAAAAGCTCAGATATGCAGCCCTTTTAAGTAGATAAAGGCTGCATATCGCACATTCAGCTTGCCGGTTTTTGATAATTTAAATTGGGTTTGACGGGCAGCTTATTTTTCTTCAGGAGATTCCTCTCCCGCTTTTGCAAGAATAGAGTGAACAGCCCATTTTTGTATCTGGAGCTTTGTTCTGTCCGCACCGGTCTCTATTAAAATCATATCATCCTTGACCTTGACGACCACGCCCACGATTCCGCCGGCGGTTGTTATTGCGTCACCGACCTCGATAGAGGCGCGCATCTCTCTTATTTCCTTTTCCTGCTTTTTTTGAGGACGAATCGCAAAAAAGTAGAACACAACGCCCAAAAGCAAAAATGAACCGATGGTCATCAGAGTCGTATATGCACCGCCTGGAGCAAGAGCTGTATCTTCTGCCCTGATTAAAATATCGCTTAAATTCATATGACAATAGCCTTTCTTTTATGTGTTTTTATTATAAACCAAATTCTTTATAATCAGTATCTTATCCTCTTTACGCTTGTTACACATCTTGTGGAGGTGTTAATTTCAAACACCGCTCCGTTTATAAAATTCTCACCCTCGCCCGCCTCGAAACGGTCATGTATACGGGTAACAAAGTTTTTAATTACCGGCTCCGGCTTGGTACCGAGTATGGAATCGATAGGCCCGCTCATACCAATGTCGGTTATAAAACCGCTCCCCTTTGGTAGCAGACACTCGTCCGCTGTTTGTATATGAGTATGTGTTCCGAAAATCACCTGAATACGTCCGTCGAAATATCGGGCGAATGCCGCTTTTTCGCTTGTCGCCTCCGCATGAACGTCGCATACAGCAAGGTCGTATTTGCCCTCCTGCTCCGCAAGCAGACGATCACAGGCATTAAAGGGGTTGTCCGCCGGATCCATGAACACCTGACCGAGAACGTTGATTACCAAAATACGCAGGCCTTCGGAGGCTCTGATAATTGTATATCCCTTTCCCGGTGCTGAAGGCGGAATATTTAAAGGACGCAGAACACAGTCGCTCTCATCAAGATAATCGAATATGTCATGCCTTCTGAGAGTATGGTTTCCGCCTGTTAATACATCCGCTCCCGCTGCGATGAGCACTTCTGCGCTTTTTATATCCAGTCCGTTTCCGGGTGCTGAATTCTCAGCGTTAATAATTATCAAATCGCCCTTCTCGGCGCGTTTTATTTTACTTAAATTTTTTACCGTATATTCGGTGCCGGCACTGCCGACAACATCGCCTATTGCGATAATCTTCATTAAAAAACCGCTTTCCGTTTTGACTAATGGTAATCAAATCAGTTATTTTGCATACTCAAACTGCCTTGTTTCCCTGATAATGTTGACCTTAATCTGTCCGGGATATTCAAGTTCTTCCTCTATCTTTTTGGCAATATCACGTGCAACAAACGGCATGCGCTCGTCGCTTACCTCCTCGGGCTTGACCATTATGCGAACTTCTCTGCCTGCTTGTATCGCAAAGGATTTCTCGATTCCGGGGAAGCTATTCGCGATCTCTTCAAGCTTTTGCAAACGCTTTATATAAGTCTCAAGATTCTCACGCCTTGCGCCGGGTCTTGCGGCAGAAATTGCATCTGATGCCTGCACTATCATTGCTATTAAGGTGTGGGGCTCAACATCACCGTGGTGAGCCTCGATAGCATGAATAACCTCCGCGCTCTCCTTGTACTTTTTGGCGACATCAATGCCTATCTGTACATGACTGCCATCGACCTCGTGGGTCATTGCTTTGCCTATATCATGCAGAAGTCCGGCACGCTTCGCCAATGTGGGGTCTATTCCAAGCTCAGAGGCGATCATTCCGGATATAAAAGCAACCTCAACCGAGTGTCTTAAGACATTCTGTCCGTAGCTTGTACGGAACTTCAATCTTCCCAGCAGTTTGATAAGCTCGGGGTTTATTCCATGTATTCCGGTCTCAAAGGTGGCTTGTTCGCCCTCCTTCTTTATTATGCTTTCAACCTCCTTGCGGCTCTTTTCGACCATTTCCTCAATGCGGGAGGGATGTATTCTGCCATCGGAGATCAGCTTTTCAAGCGCAAGCCTTGCTACCTCACGCCTGATCGGGTCAAAGGTGGATATTGTAATCGCTTCGGGGGTGTCGTCTATAATAAGATCCACACCGGTCAGTGTCTCTATCGCTCTGATATTGCGGCCCTCTCTGCCTATGATTCTTCCCTTCATCTCATCGTTTGGCAGGTCGACTACCGAAACCGTTGCTTCCGCAACACTATCGGCCGCACATCGCTGTATTGCGAGCGTTATGATGTTTTTAGCTTTATCGTCTGCAGTTTCCTTATATTCCTGCTCGATCTGGGATAATTTCAATGCCATCTCATGGCGTGTATCGATTTCAACTCTTTCAAGCAGTGAAGCCTTTGCATCTTCAACACTCATTTGGGAGATACTTTGTAAAAGTTCCATCTGTTCGACCTTCAGCTTCTCAATTTCCTCTCTGAGGTCGGTGTTGTCCTTTATTTTTGTGTTTAAAAGCTCCTCTTTTTTGTCGAGATTATCGATCTTTCTGTCGAGGTTTTCCTCTTTTTGAGTAAGACGCCTTTCCAAACGTTGCTGTTCGTTTCTGCGTTCTTTCAGCTCTCTGTCCGTCTCATTTTTTATTCTAAGAGCTTCTTCTTTTGCCTCTACAAGTTTTTCCTTTTTTGCGGTTTCAGCCGCTTTGTTTGCTTCCTCAATTATTTGTTTCGCCTGTGTTTCAGCGGAGCCCAATGCTTTTTCGGCGATCTTCCTGCTAAAAAATACCCCCGCAAAGAAAAACACGACCGCAATAACTATACCTATTAACAGTTCAAATACGGGCTCGAACATAGATTTGCCTCCTTTATATTAAACCTATGTTTCACGATTCTATTCAATGTATTTTGATTATGTGTGTTTTAATATATATATACATTTATAATAAATCGAAAAACAATCGATATTAATTTATTATACACTTATTTTACTGCCATGTAAAGATAGGCATTTTCCTTTTTTGTTAATATTTACAAAAAGTTCAAAGATAACTACGCACACTTTTTTGCAATATTGACTAAACAGTGTTTTTGGGTTATAATATTTTATGATATTTTTAATTAAAGGCAGGCATTCCGAATGCAGGAATTTTATTTTGATAACGCTGCGACGACAAAACCGTCAGAAACGGCATTAAAAGCGGCTATAAATGCGGCGTCGGAAGTGTACGGTAATCCTTCGTCCAGGCATTTTATGGGAGTTGCGGCAAAGCGTGTCATAGAGAATGCGCGTGCTCAGGTTGCTTCCGTATTAGGGTGCACCCCCGAGGAATTGATTTTCACCTCGTCGGGAAGTGAGTCCAACAATCAGGCAATCATTGGTGCGGCAAGATCGTGTAAAAGGCGTTCAAATATAATAGTCTCCACCGACAGCGAACATCCCTCGGTGGAGAATACTCTCGTTTATTTGGAGAGCGAGGGTTTTCAGATAATCAGGCTTTCGACGAAGGGCGGAAAAATCAATAAAGATGAATTAAAAAAAGCGCTTTCTCAAAAGGTCGCGCTTGTAACCGTTATGCATGCGAATAACGAAACAGGCGCACTTTATGATTTGGCTGAAATAAGGAACGAAATCGACTGTAGCGGCTGCGGTGCTCTTTTTCACAGCGATGCGGTACAGAGCTTTTTAAAAACGCCGGTACGTACCGAATTGGTAAGAAACTGCGATTTGGTAAGCATTTCGGCTCATAAAATAAACGCATTGAAGGGCTGCGGCGGATTATATATAAAAAAGGGAACAAATATCCCCACATATATTTTTGGGGGCGGTCAGGAAAGCGGACTTCGTTCGGGTACAGAGAACACTCCGGCAATAGCCGCTTTTGGAGCGGAATGTGCGGAATGGGCAGCAGACAGGGAGAGAGCCGGCTATATAGCCACTCTGCGTGATTATACGCAGAATGCCATTAAAGAACGGTTGGCAGACAGGGTGCGTTTTCACATACCGTACAAGCGTATATGCGGGATTTTAAGCATGGAGCTTATAGGGGTACGGAGCGAGGTGGCGCTAAATTACCTTTCGGGAGAGGGGATATGTATATCGGCAGGTTCGGCATGCTCATCACACAGAAAGGATACCCGTGTGCTTACAGCTTTTGGATTGGACAGAAATCAGACAGAAAGCACGCTGCGCATCAGCTTCGGCTTGACCAACAACTTAGAGGAAACGGAGAAACTTGTAGAAGCTCTTGAGCGGGCTTCACACCTGGATGGAAAAATATGAAGGAAATTATTCTGCTTAAATACGGAGAGGTCGTTTTAAAGGGACTCAACAGGGGATATTTTGACAGCATGCTGCTTAAAAGAGCACGTGCTCTGCTTAAGGGTGTCGATGGCAGCTTCACTTTTGAATACTCACAGTCTACGCTTTGCATAAGAGGCAGCGAAAACGCCGATATAGACAGCGCTTATTCACAAATGAAAAAGCTGTTCGGAGTCACTACCGTCTGCCGTGGAATAGAATGCGAAAAAGATATTCAAGCAATAAAAAAGGCGATTATTGAAAACGGCGGAAGGTTTTTAAAGGGAGCAAAAACCTTCAAGTGCGTTGCAAAGCGCAGCGATAAGATGTTTCCGTTGAACTCCCCTCAAATCTGTGCGGAATGCGGTGAGCTGATACTCGATAACTTCAAAGGCTTATCCGTTGATGTCGTTAATCCGGATGTCAGCATTAATATTGAAATACGGGATAAGGCAGCTTTTGTCCACGGAGGCGGAGAAAAGGGAGCAGGCGGTATGCCCGCAGGATCAAACGGAAATGCGCTGCTGCTGTTATCGGGCGGCATTGACAGCCCGGTAGCGGGATACATGATTTCAAAACGCGGTGTTGCAGTCGACGCCGTATATTTTGAGAGCCCACCTTATACGAGCGAATCAGCAAAGGAAAAGGTCATTTCGCTTGCGAGGAAGCTAAGCGAGTACAACGGCAGAATGAATCTTTACTGCGTTAGTATAACCGAGATTCAACAGACTATGACGGGAATATGCGAAACAAAGCTGTTCACCCTCCTGCTCCGTCGTTTTATGATGCGTATAGCAGAACGGATTGCTTTGGAAACAGGCGCACAGGCACTTGTAACCGGGGAGAGCGTCGGTCAGGTGGCAAGCCAGACAACAATGTCGCTTGCGGTGACTAATTCAGTGGTTGGCATTCCTGTTTTCCGTCCCTGTATAGGGCTTGACAAGGAGGAAATAGTGGTAAGAGCAAGGAGTATCGGTACTTTTGACATATCCTCGCTGCCGTACGAGGATTGCTGTACGGTTTTTACGCCTAAGCATCCGAATACCCGTCCGACTGAGGAGTTGCTTGTAAATGAGGAAAAAAAGCTTGATGTAGAGGGTCTTATAGAAAGGGCGATACAGAGCAAGACCTGTATTAGAATCGGGTAAAATCACTATGAAAACAGAGGAATTGATAGCGCTGCTGACAAGTAGAAAAATGAAGATATCTACCGCGGAATCCTGCACCGGCGGGCTGATCGCCCAGATTATAACCTCGATTGCGGGTGCAAGCGCTGTTTTCGACTGCGGGATAATCGCATATTCAAACAAGATAAAAGAAAGTATACTCGGAGTCAGTGCAAAAACGCTTTCGGAGTTCGGTGCTGTTTCCAAACAGACTGCTGCCGAAATGGCGCAGGGTGTTCTTGCACTCTCGGGGGCAGATGTTGCCGTGTCGGTTACAGGAATCGCAGGACCGGGAGGCGGAAGTGTCGATAAGCCGGTCGGAACAGTCTTTATAGGGATATCCTCAGGCAGTAAAACCGAAGTGAAAAAGTTTCTGTTTAAAGGCGACAGGGAGTCTGTCAGAAATCAAACCGCCGCTGCTGCTATAGATATGGTTATTGCAAATTTGCAGGATTCTTTTTAATGCGCACAAAAAAAGTATCAGGTTTTCTGGGTCTTTGTGTTTCTATTTCGGTTTCTGTTTCTGATTTTCCGGTTTTTGAGCATAAAGCTCTTGACAACAAGCACAAATGATGATAATATATTTTCCGCGGCCGCAATGCGGCGCATAGGCGAATAATTTTGCGGAATTGTGTAACGGCAGCACGGCAGACTCTGACTCTGTTTGTGAGGGTTCAAATCCTTCTTCCGCAGCCAGTAAAAAACTCTTGTAAATCAATCGGTTTCAAGGGTTTTTGCTTTTCAATTTTAAATCTTTGACCACAATAAACCTTAATATTGCCATCGGTCTTGTCATTCTCATAGTGGTATATTTTATTATGTATAGGAGAAAATGAATGAAACCTAATATTAACAATATCAATGATTTAATGGATTATCTGGATAACAAGGTAGAAGGAGTAGTTTGGGACGAATTTTATGCTGAAAGAAGATTTCAAGCTCCGTTTATTACGCAAAACACAATGCCTGATGAGAATTTAGTTAAATTTTTGAATAACGAAAAATCTATTAAATCGACAATTGAACTTGGTTGCGGTGAAGGTAGAAATGCAATTTACATGGCACAACAAGGAATATCTGTGACTGCTTACGATATTTCATCTGTGGCAATCGAGAATGCGAAAAAAATAGTCAAAGATGATAATATTAACGTAAATTTTATATGCCAAGATGTTCTTAAGAAAATCGTTACAGGAGAATATGATTTTGTTTATGATTCAGGTATGCTACATCATTTACCTCCTCACAGAAGAATCACATATATTGAATTACTTCAAAAGATTCTCAAACCAAGTGGTTATTTTGGATTGACTTGTTTTGCATGGGGTGAAGATTGTGCAGATGAAGTAAATGACTGGGAATACTATAACCACAAATTCAATGCTGGAGTAGCTTTTAAAAAAGAGAGATTGATTGAATTATTCAGTCCTTATTTTGAGGTTGTAGAAATTAGAAAATATTGCAATGGTGTCCCAAATACTATACAAGGTTTGCAATTTATGTGGGTTTGTTTATTTAAAGATAAGCGAACAAAATGAGCTTAATCTCACTTTCATCTTTTTCGTTACCTCATTACATAAAGATTGTCGATTTTTATCGACTACCTTTTTTAATTATAATGGAAATAGATAGATATTTGTGATATTATTTAAGCAAAGATTATTTATATTTTGCCCAGTTATACTGCTTTTGCCTTATAATAAAATTTAAATGAAAGGGTGATGTTTTATGAAAAATACAATATCCATAAATCAACAAACGAAACAGTAAGGGGCTATATTTTGACCCTCCTACAAAATGGAGGAAAACATGGTGAAAGATTTATTGATTTCAGATTTTACTAATCATCATTTTCAAAAAGCATTTAAACTATACTTTGATGAATTGGGGATAAACGTAAAGGATTGGGAAGCACTATTTAATGAAATGAACGACGAGAAGGATAGTCGTGCATATGTAAGATTCACAGACACATACGACGTTGTTGGTTTTGTTCAGTTTAAACCCATAGTATTATCTAATTGGTTTTTTAGCGTACAATTAGGCTTTATACGCGAGTTTTGGGTCGCAAAGGAATACAGAAGTACGGGTAATGGAAAGAGTTTATTACATCTTGCTGAAGCTTATTTTAAAGAGAACGGATTGCAAAAATCTATACTGACAACAGATACAGCTGAAAAGTTTTACGAAAAAAATGGTTATGTAAAAGATTCAACTATTATTGCGAAAAATAAAGATGACGTCTTTGTCAAAGAGTTAAGGTAGTTGTTATTCATTCCCGAAGATAATGAGCATAATCTTTATAAAACCACGGCATCTTTTTCATTACCTCTTTACAGAAAGATTGTTGATTTTTGTCAACAATCTTCTTTTGTTTACATTGAAATATGCGGATATGTATGGTATTATTATTTGGTCAAAGGTAAATTTTCTATTCTGGAGGCATTTAAATGTGTTCAACCTTGTGGCTTTTCAATAATAATAGAATTCGCTAAAATTTATTTTTATCGATTTCAGTTCAGTAACACTGAGCTTAGTTTATTATGTAAAATTACACAAGGAGAATGATTATGAATATTTCAAACAATATTATTAAACACTACTTAAAAAATGCTTATTTTATAAATGGTACAGCATTTGCAGGAAAATCAACTATGTGCGCAATGCTTGCAAAAAAATATGATATGATTCACTGCGAAGAAAATTATAATATGGAGATGATTCTTTCAGTTGTTACTGAGAAAGATCAACCAAATATGAATTATTTTAACTCTAAAAGGGATTGGCAGGAGTTCCTCAACCGCACTCCCGATGAGTATGAGCGTTGGATTAACGGTAACGAAAGAGAAGTTATGGAATTTGAAATCGCAGAATTAATAAGAATATCATCAGATAAAAAAACAATAGTCGATACAAATATTCCCTGTGATGTATTAAGAGAAATATCAGATTACGGTCGAGTTGCAATCATGGTATCGCCTCAGCAAATGTCAGTGGATAGATTTTTTGATAGGGAGGATCCCGATAAGCAGTTTTTGCTTTCAGAAATACAAAAAACAGAAAATCCACAAAAAACACTTAATAATTTCCGTGAATGTATTGCAAGAATTAATAGTAAAAAGTATTATGATGAATTTATGAAAAGTGGTTTTTTTACTATTGTTAGAAAAGATAGTGAATTAGATACAAGAGAAGAGACCTTGAAAGCTCTAGAAAAGCATTTTGGTCTCGAGAAATAAAATTGTTAAGCGTAGTCATCTTTTTCGGCACCTCTTTACATAAGACTGTTGATTTTTATCGACAGTCTTCTTTAATTATAATGGAAATAAATATCTATTTGTGGTATTATTCAAAAAAGGATTATTTATATTATGCGAGGTGGTAGTCGGTGGGCAAACATACAGGTTGGGAAATAGAATACAGAACACATTTTGACAGCATTGTAGATGAATACGAAAAAACACGTCCTGAATGGATTCATAATATTTATGACGATATTGTTGAATATGCAAAACCCCATCTTGATGAAAATGCAATCGAAATAGGTGTGGGTACAGGAAAAGCAACCACCCCTATTCTAAATATTGGATATAATGTAACCGCTATTGAAATAAATCCTCGAATGGCAGAATTCTCTTTAAATCGTTTTAGAAATTATAATAATTTCAAGGTAATTGTCTCCTCTTTTGAAGATGCATTACTAGAAGATAACTCTTACAGCTTGATTTATGCAGCATCTGCTTTTCATTGGGTAAATGCAGAAGTTGGACTACCAAAAGCCTTGCGTTTACTAAGTCCGGGGGGAACAATAGCATTATTTCGATATAATGAAATAGCGTCGGTTACAGATGAGTTGTACAATAGGATAAGAAAAATTTACAATCAGTATTATGATCCATTTTACGAAATCCCATATAGACAACCAGTGCGGCAAACTCATGATGATTTTTGTTTGCCCAGTGAAATCTATAAAGGATATAGGTTTGAAAATCTGCAAGCATTTGGCTTTCATGATGTTACCATGAAATTTTATGATGTGACTTTAGAGTATGATTCAAATAAATATTTAGCTTTTCTCGATACTCTTTCTGATCATAGAAGCATCCCTAATCATATTAAAATCCCTTTTTATGCAAAAATAAAGGAAGAAATAGAAAATAGTGGCGGAAATTACAAAGTGGATTATGTTTTTCAACTATATTTGGGAAGAAAAAGAGTATAATCTCTATACATCATTTGCACCTTTTTCGTTGCATCTATATGAAGTGTATTTTTCAAAAAAGGCTTTACTTATATAATGTAAGACACAATATTGAATTCCTATTATTTATAGGTTATATTACCTATATAATTAACATCTCCAACTACTTTTTTACATTCAATATTCTGGCACTCAACAGAGCCTTTAACATCACCGCAATTAACATCCTGACCCTCAATTGAGCCGAAAACATTTCCACAATTTACACCCAGTCCTGCCACAATTGAACCACCGACATTACCGCAATTAACACCGCAGCCGGCATTAACAGATTGTTCAATATTACCGCAATTAACACCGCAACCAGCATCAACATCACCGTTTATATTACCACAGTTTATCCCGCACTCAGCTTTTGCGGATCCTTTTATATCGCCTTTACACTCAATGTTACAATAACTAATAACGTTAAGCGGTTGCCCTTCGAGCTTAAAAGTAAACGTGGACATATCATCACAGTTATCTAAAATCTTATGTCCGGAAAAAACAACGCCTCTTATAGTATTATCATCAAGCCAAGGTAAATCAATTACATTGTCGTGATGAACCTCTTTACCAAATAGCTCATCGATAGAAACGCCAAAAATTTCGCTAAGCTGTGGTAAAAGTAGAATATCCGGGCAAGACTGTTCATTTTCCCATTTGGAAATCGCCTGAAATGAAATTCCCAACCTTGCTGCAAGTGTTTCTTGTGTAAGATTCTTTGCTTTACGGTGTTTGGCAATGTTATTTGCTAATATTTTTAAGTAATTATCCATATCTATTCCTCTCTTATTTAATGATTTAATTATAGCATAAGAAATATTCAAAACCATATAGTATTCGTTGAATATACTTTTAAAAGCTCAACCATTAGTTGAATTTTAGCATAGTTTGCTTCTAAATGCAACTCCACCATATGTACTTACAATCACCAGCATCTTTTTAGTTACTTCTTTATAGAAAAAATGTCGAATGAAGTCGATTGCTTGCTGTCGACTTATTTTATTTTTTATGGTATAATGTTATCAAATTATACATTGTTTATATAGTGCAGGTAGTGGGAATGGAAGAATTAAAATCACTAAATAAAATAATTAAAAAAGTTATAAAAAATTCAAATGGATATCCAAATATTTCGTTTGACCAATCAACATACATATATGAAAAGGAAATCAAGAGAATAATATATGAAGTGGATACTTTTCAGGTCAATTGGAGTGTAGATACATTAATTACCGGAAAACAAAAATTAGAGGAGCATTTGAAAATCAAGTTTGCATTCTTAGATAAAGATTCTATAGACTTGTTGTGCAATTATTTCTCTTATAATTGGAGATGATGGACAAATTCACTTTATTTTTTTGGCTCTATTTCATCACCTCTTTACAAAGCATTTTCCGAAAGAAGTTGATTGTTGTAAAACAACTAGCTTCTTTCTATATTATTAACCTAAAGTTGAGTTTTCTTTCTTTTTTTGGTATGGTTATATATATAAATAGATACTATAATTAACTCATCAACGTTGAAATAACGATTAGGGGTGTATTATTATGCTTGATAATAAAACAGTAGGAATCAAGATTGCTTCATTAAGAAGAGCTGCGGGATATTCGCAAGAGAAACTCGCTGAAATGCTTTGTATAACTCCGCAGGCAGTGAGTAAATGGGAAAACGGTCATACTCTACCTGAAACATCTTTGTTGCCGGTATTATCTCAAATATTTGGATGTAGTATTGACGATATCATAATGACAGCTTACTCTTTTGATAAAAAAATAGAAAAAGAAAAACCAACAATCATAGAACAACAAGCAGAACATATAGCAAAACGTGTTATAAATAAAATGGAAAGCAGTGTAAAGAAAAAGGATTATATCGGGTTAAGCGATGATGAAATAGCAGAGATTATTCAAAAATCGCATTTTGTTAAGGACTTCACTATCCAAAGAGAAAAAGAATCGAGAGCAGACGGAAGAATATCAACCAAAATAAACATTATTTCTTCTCAGATAAAATTGAATTTAATTGAGTTGATTTATCACAAAAAGCCAGACGAATTTTATGGTTATGCTTACCTTAATGGAAGTATAAATGAGATTCCTAATATCTACCATATTGATTATAATAGAAAGTTGATTCTACTTGATGATTTGAGTGACGGATATTTCAGGGGATTTGATTTTGACAAAGATAACGAAAACGGCATTAGAATAAGAAAAAATTATAACACCATACTAAAAGCAGTTGCGAATTTACACGCAGCTTTTTGGGAAGACAAAAAAGAATTAACTATACCATGGCATTTTGAAACTAAAGAACACGTACTGTCATGGATTTACGATGCAATGGAAAAGCCTTATAAAAAATATCGGAAAAGTGAAGACAGCGGGAAAATTCCAAATGTGTGGGAGGGTGATTTTTCCGGAACACCGTTCCGTTTTGAAAACCATATTACTAATGCAGAACTTGATTATTTTTCAGAAGCTCTGAATTACTTAAAATCCGAATATCCAAAATATGTTGATGAAAGGTTTAGTAAAGGTAAAAACATTACTGTAATACACGGTGATTTACACCCCGGACAAATGTTAATGTCAAAACATGAAAAAAGAGATATTGTTTTTACATCATTACAGAATATACGACAGGGCTTATGTACAGAAGATTTGGCTATGCTGATTGCGCTTCATTTAGAGCCAGATAAGAAAAAAGCTGAACCATTACTCGAATATTACTATAATTGCCTGTGTGAAAAAGTGAAAGGATATTCGCATAATGACTTTATTAAAGATTATAAGTTGTCTGTCGCGGAAAATATATTTTTTACTTTGCGTTTAATCAACCAAGGAATATACGACTTTAATATGAGAGATCGTGCAATAAAAGCGTTTGAAACATTTGTATTGGATAAATCATAAATCACTTGCTTTTAAGAAAAATAGCAAACAACATTCCGATTATTACATTTTATTTTGACATGGAGGGTGAGGTCTAAAAGGATGGATAACACAAAAAAGGCATTTACATCAATAGCCATTTTGCTGGCTTTGGTTTTCTCGCTTACTTCCTGTTCATTGTCAGATGGAATAACTGAAAAAGATGATATTATAAGCCTATTCAATGAAAATGAAGACGCGATAGTATCTGCCGTTAGGAATGAGAGTCTTAGCGAAATTGAGAAAATCCGTGGTATTCAATCTATATATATTTCTGATGATTATATTGATTTTACTTGCTGCGGAGCAGGTTTTGGTCCAAGCACTCATTATTACGGTTTCTTCTATTCGGTTGATGATGATTTATGCGCATGGAATAGCGGAGCTTGCCCTGCAGATGGATTATACGAGTGCGGGCAAGGATACAAGTACATGCAATCAGACGGTGACAATGAATATTATGTAGAAAAAATCGGAGAACATTTTTTCTATTATGAAGCACATTTTTAATCGCAGTACAACTCCCGGTTTAAAGATAAAATTATACACCTATTGCAAATATTCTGCATATTTATAATTTTTTATTATAATAAGAAACGATGATTTTTCAAAGAAAGTTGTCGTTTCTTTTTGTGTTTTCAACTAATCTTGACAAATCGTGCTTATTTTCCCAAAGATAAATTTTTGTTTTTTAATTCAATATTTTTTTATTTTTTCAAAAATGTGTTGTATTAATGAAAATTTGTAGTATAATGCTTATAATGGCAATAACAATTATACATTAAAAGGAGAAAATCATGACAAAAATAATCAGATACTTAACCTTAATATTAGTGATACTTATGCTGTTGCCCCTAATAGCCGGATGTAAAAACGGTGGAGAGGACAACGAGAGCAAGCTTGTTTCAGGACCAGAAGGTTTTGTGCCGCATCTCGGGAAGGCCGATTATTCGGGAAAGACGCTGCGGGTGCTCGCTTCTCACAAAGACGCTGTTTTCGGCGCATCCCAGATAGCTCCTATTGAGAACGAGTCGGAGATTGTCAATGATGCTTTTATGAATAGAAACGACAAGCTTGAGGAGGAATACGGCTTTAAGATAGAAGCTATTTATACGGATTCCTTTGACAAGTTTACAGCGAGAGTTAAAGACGATATTTTCGCAGGCTCGGACGATTACGACGTGATATCCTCCGGCGTTATGGCGCTTGCTCCGCTTGTAACGGAGAATATTCTGATCGATTTAAAAACCATAGAGGGTTCGCATCTGAGACTTGACCAGGAGTGGTGGGATGTTGCTTCACATTCCGGTTTTACAATAGGCAACAAGCTCTTCTTTGCGACCGGAGATATTTTTGTCACCGACGACGAAAACACTGTCGTCACATACTTTAATAAAGACCTTATTTCCAAATATAACCTTGATAGCCCGTATACCCTTGTAAAAGAAGGTACATGGACTTTGGATAGAATGTATGAGATGGCAAAGACCGTTGCTAAGGAGGACGGCGACGGCGAAATGAACGTAACCGGAAACGATGTATGGGGACTTGTCGGCGGTGCTTTTGAGGCGTATAAATACATACTCGGCTGCAATTGTCCTCAGGTTTTTAAGGACGAAAACGATATTCCGTATCTCGGTATGACTCAAGAGAAATCAATTGATGCTTGTACAAAGGTTTTTGAGATGTTTACCGATAGAAGCACTACAGCCTATATCGAACAGTATTATGCGTGGGATCATGCCGATGCCAGTAAGGTTGTGGATAATTTTTATTCAGGTCAAGCGTTGTTTTATGCGGCGTTTATGTATACTGTAAATAGTGGGAAAATGAGAGAAACAAAGGTAAATTATGGTATTTTGCCACAACCAAAGTTTGACGAGAATCAGGAAAAATACACCTCGACGATAAATCCTTATGCGTTCTACTGCCTCTCGATTACAAATCAAGAACATGACCTTGATTTTATAACGTTTGCTCTGGAGGCGATGGCATACACGAGCAGAGTGCTTGTAACGCCTGAGTATTATCAGAGAACCCTGCAGTTAAAACGTTTTGATGACGAGGAATCTCCCGAAATGCTCGATATTATTTTCCAGAACCGTATTGTCGACCTGTCCGTAATATATAACTGGAGCGATTGTATTCAATGGTACAACAAAATGCTTTTCTCCAAAAATAATAATGTGGTTTCATTTGTAGAAGGAAGGAAGTCTGCTTTTGATAAGGAATTACAGGAGACCATTGATTCGATTCTAAGCAGGGATTAACACGGTATTTTCATCATACAATAACCCGCCGGTAAAAAAATTCCGACGGGTTGTTTTATATTGTTTTCTACATCAATCCGAACACTTTTTTTGCGGTGGAGTAAAATATCTTCTGCTTTTCTTCTTCGGTCAGAGGTAGCTTATCCAGCTCGTCATATGCGGAGCCTGTAAGCCGCAGAGGATAGTCGCTTCCGAACATAACTTTGTCGGCGCCGTGCTTTTTGATCATTCTGTAAACGCGCTCGGGAGCAAGTCCTATGAGTGCATCGGAGGTCTCGGTATAAACGGGAGTGCCGATAAGTACCTGCTCTGCCTCGTCCCACGCCTGATAACCGCACATATGAGCAGCGATTACAGTCAGCTCCGGCAAGCGGTTTATTACATTATAAAGCCTTGTCGGAGATGAAATGTCGCTGTTTTGGTCTCCCACATGAAAGAGAATCGGAAGTTCCAATTCGGCACAGGTGCGATAAAATGGAAAAATGTCCTCTCTGTCAATCGCAAAACCCTGAAAATCGGGATGCAGCTTGATTCCCTTTGCTCCCAGCTCTTTTATGCGCTCAAGCTCTGCGATACCGTCATTATAATCCATATCGGGATGGAATGAGCACAATGGAATAAACCTGTTTTCGTTTTTTGCAGCTTCAAGCAGAAATTTATTGCCATTAACAACATTCGTCGGCTTTATTGCAGCTGAGGAGATGACAAATTTAATATTCTCAAAACACCCTCCGCCGTTTAAAAGAGTTTCCGCAGTGCCGTCGCCCTCTCTTGTAAGGCCATAATAGCTTACTACATTTTCCGCTGCTCTTACCGCAAGCTTCGGCAGAAAAATATGCGTATGTACATCTATGATTCTTCTTTTTATCATTTTCATTTTTGTGCCTAACCGAGCTTAATATTGTGTAAAAAGACATATAATTGTCATCGGGGCGGGAATGCTCCCGCCCCGAAGTTTTACATTTTAATTTTCAATCCTTGCTCTCATCGTCTTCGGTTTCATCCTCATCACCTTTGACGACACTGAGAACCTTGTCGCAGGAGGGACATTCGACAGTATCGATCTCATCTATTTCATCGCTGTCAATACTGATTATCTCTCCGCAGTTGGGACAGGTAAGCTCAATTACCTCATCGCAGCAATCGCAATCCTCATCATCGCAACAGCACTCGTCATCTTCATCGTCATCTTCATCGTAATCCTCGTCGTAATCCTCATCGTCATATATATCGTAAACTATGCGTTCAACCTCGCCGAGATCCTCATCCAGTTCCTCAATGTAATCGTTAATCATAGCGGTATCGTCCTCGATATCGCATACAGTAAGTGCGAGATCCTCCAGCAAATCGGCAATAGCCGCGAACAGCTTACCCTCTTTGGTATTAAGGTCGTACTCCATGCCCTCCATTAATCCTTTAAGGTGAGCTGCTTTTTCTGATACGTTCATTTTCGGCTCCTTTCTGTCCCCGAAAGGGACATTTTAAAATTCATTTTTAGTCGATCGAATATGCGGTTACATAGAAAAGTATTCGATATGTTTTAGACCCTCTCAAGATACTCGCCGGTGCGTGTATCTATCTTTAAAACATCGCCTTCGTTGATAAACATAGGAACTTTAATCTCCGCACCGGTTTCAAGAATTGCCGGCTTGGTTGCGTTGGTTGCGGTGTTGCCCTTGACGCCGGGTTCGCTCTTTGTCACCAAAAGCTCGACAAACATAGGAGGCTCAACCGAAAAAACATTGCCCTTTGTGGAAACAAGCTTTACGACCATTCCCTCTTTTACGAATTTGAAGTTGTCCGGCAGGGTTGATTTGTTGATCGGAACCTGATCGTAGGTATCAAGATCCATAAAATAATATAATTCGCCGTCGTTGTAGCTGTATTCCATCTCCTTGCGTTCAACCGTTGCTGTGGGGAACTTTGAGTTGGGGTTGAACGTTGTCTCGGTAACTGCACCCGTAACAACATTCCTTAGCTTTGTTCTGACAAAAGCTGCGCCCTTGCCCGGTTTAACATGCTGGAACTCAATTATCTGCATAATGTTGTTATCCATCTCAAAGGTCAGGCCGTTTCTGAAATCACCTGCTGATACCATATGTCCTCCTTCACAAGAGCAGTAAAAGCTATTGTGTATAAAAATATTCTGTCCTATATTTTATAACTCAATACGGTTTTTGTCAAGTATAATTTAAATCTCAATGAGCTGTTTCGGTGAGCGGGTAAGATTTTCGCATCCGTTTTCGGTAACGATTATGATATCCTCTATCCTGACCCCGTACTTGCCGGGTATATATATGCCCGGCTCGACAGACATTACAGTACATGCAAAAACGGGTTCTTTATTAGCAGAAGAAAAGCTTGGGGATTCATGTATCTCAAGTCCTAAGGAATGTCCGGTCGAGTGTCCGAAGCATCCCTCGTAACCCTCAGAATATATATGTTCCCGTGCGGCGGCGTCAACCTCTATTCCCGTAACGCCGCTTTTTATAACGCCAAGAGCTTTCTTTTGAGCTTCAAGAACGGTTTCATAAACCTGCTTCATCTCGCCGTCGGCTTTCCCAAGCACGACGGTTCTGGTCATATCGGAGCAATATCCGTTGTATTTTGCTCCGAAATCCATTGTAAAAAATGAATTCTTCGTCAGTTCAATATCGGAGGGGACCCCGTGCGGCATCGAGCTTTTTTTGCCGGAAACTGCGATTGTGTCAAAAGCCATTCCGTCTGCACCGTTCTTCCGCGCAAAGTATTCAAGCTCTGCGGCGACTTCGATTTCTGTCACTCCCTCCCGTATAAAAGAAAGGATATGGGTAAAAGCGCTGTCGGTAATCTGCTGTGCTGCTTTGATGCTCTCGATTTCCCTTTGGCTCTTTATTCGTCTTGACTCAGAGCATATATTCGAACTACCGCCGATTTTCAGATTAGGGAACGCTTCAGCGATTCTATCAGCCTGTGCGACCGTGAGCAGGGTTTTGTCATAAACAAGAGAGGTTATGCCCTTCTTTTCTATGTGTTCCGCTAGGCTGTCAAGCAATCGGTTGGAAAACAGGTAGGGCGTTACATCGTCAAGAAGTGTTCCGTTCGATTTTGCAATTGAAGCCGCTTCAAAATAACGGCTGTCGGTGATAAGTGCCGTTTCCTGTTTTGAGACAAGCACGATTCCGTCGGTGGTGTAAAAGCCGGTCAGATACCTCTGGCTTATCTCGTCAAAGAAAACCGCAGCGTCATAGCCTTCATTTTCGATTTTTTTGTAAATCTCTCTGCCGTTAATCATTTTTCTCTAACCTGCTCTTAATCTGCAGCAGGTCTCCCTTCGAATATGTGTAGACACGGTCGCAAAACTGGCAGGTCAGCTCGGTTTTTTCCGAGGAGGAAATCATTTTGTCAAGCTCCGAAACCCCGAGGGACACCAGCGCCGCATCTGTTTTTTCACGGCTGCATTCACATCTGTATTCACATTCCAACTCGTCGAAAATATCATACTCCATTCCATCGAGGTAGATTGATAATACCTCCTCGGGACTATGCTTAATTAAAAGCGGGGTGATATTACCAGCCTTTAAGATATTGGATTCGATTTTATCTACTATGCTTTCATCCGAAAAGGGCAGTAACTGGAGCAGCAAACCACCCGAAGATTTACAGCTGTAATCCCTGTCAACAAGCACACCTAACGCACATACTGTCGGAATCTGCTCGCTTGATGCGTAATAATAAGCGATATCCTCAGCAATCTCTCCGCTGATGATATTTGAAATGCCTACATACGGTTCGACTCCTCCCGTATCGCGCAGAACATATAATAAGCCCTTTCCGACACAGCCGCCAACATCGAGCTTCCCGTTTTCTTTAAGAGGCAGGTCGCATAAAGGATTTTGTATAAAACCCCTGACATTTCCCATATAATCGCTTGTGGCAACGATCGTTCCTCCCTCGCCGTCACCCTTGAACCGCAGGGTGAGCAGGTCGGTTTTTTCACTGAGAAGACTGCCCATCAGCGAAGCTGCCGTAAGCGTCCGTCCGAGAGCAGCTGTCGCCGTCGGAAGCGTTTTGTGTATTTCAACGGCTCTTGAGACAATATCTCTTGAATCCATCAATAATGCTCTGAGCGAACCGTCCCTTGTCATCGCTCTTATTAGTTTTGACATTAATTTTTCCTTATCTGATTACTATATTGAATATTCTGTCCTTGATATATATCTTTTTAACAATAGTTTTTCCCTCGATATACTGATTGAGTTTTCCGCTTTTTTCAATAATGTCGTATGCGGATTCCTCATCGCAACCTGCGGGAAGGGATAATGTAAATTTGACCTTGCTGTTTATCTGAACAGCGATTTCAATTTCAGTAACCTTTATCTTTTCCTCGTCATAGACAGGCCACAGAGCGAGCGAGCAAAGACCTTTTCCGCCTATCGATGCCCACATCTCCTCACATATATGCGGAGAAAACGGACAGAGAATTATCGTGAACGATTTAAGGCTCTCTATATCTATGCCGCCTTTTGCGTAAACAGAGTTCATAAAGCTCATCATAGCGGCGATTGCGGTATTGAACTTCATATCCTCAATATCGCTGGTAACTTTTTTTATAGTACGGTGGAGCTCCCGTTCAAGCTCCTCGTCCTTTTCCCTGACAATCATCTCGTCCAGAACGGCAAATCTGTCTAAAAACCTCTTGCATCCCTTTACGCTGTTTGTAGACCAGGGAGCGGATTTTTCAAAGTCACCGATGAACATCTCGTAAAGCCGCAAAGTGTCTGCACCGTATTCATTTACAACATCATCGGGGTTGATGACGTTACCTCTGGATTTGCTCATCTTCTCGCCGTCCTCGCCGAGAATCATTCCGTGGGCGGTGCGCTTGAGATAGGGCTCGGGACAGGATAAAAGCCCCTCGTCATAAAGGAACTTCGCCCAGAAGCGGGAATAAAGCAGATGAAGCGTTGCATGCTCCATACCGCCGTTATACCAGTCGACTGGCATCCAATAATCCATCGCTTCCCTTGAAGCCATCTCATTGTCGTTATGCGGATCGCAATAGCGAAGGAAATACCATGAAGAACCTGCCCATTGAGGCATGGTGTCGGTCTCTCTTTTAGCGTCCGCACCGCATTTGGGACAGGTAGTGTTTACCCATTCTGTTATTGTCGCAAGCGGACTCTCACCGTTATCTGTAGGCTCGTAGGTTGCCACTTCAGGCAGCTTGATCGGAAGCTCACTTTCGGGAACGGGCTGCCATCCGCAGTGTTCGCACCATACAAGCGGGACAGGTTCACCCCAATACCTCTGCCTTGCAAATACCCAGTCGCGCAGCTTGTATTTTACGGTTCTGTCACCTATATTATGCGCTCTGAGGTACTCCGCCATTTTCTCCTTTGCTTCGGCGACATCAAGCCCGTTTAAAAATCCGGAGTTTATCATTTTTCCCTCGGAAACATCGGTGTATGCTTCTTTTGAAATATCTCCCCCTGCGACGACCTCTATAATCGGAAGATTATAAGTTTTTGCAAATTCGTAATCACGCTCGTCATGCGCGGGAACGGCCATAATCGCACCTGTTCCGTAGGTTACAAGCACATAGTCAGAAACGAATATAGGCATTTCCTTTCCCGTGACCGGGTTTACAGCCTTTACGCCGTCAAGCATTACGCCGGTTTTTTCCTTGACGAGCTCCGCACGTTCAAATTCGCTCTTTCTTGCCGCCATCCCGCGGTAATCCATTAACGCATCGTAATTCTTCAGCTTATCCTTCCATTTATCCACAAAGGGATGTTCCGGGGCGATAACCATATAGGTCGCTCCGAAAAGTGTATCCGCGCGGGTGGTAAATACTCTGAGCTTATCGCCCGCTGTGGTATCAAAGTCCACCTCGGCGCCATATGAGCGTCCTATCCAGTTGCGCTCGGCAAGCTTTACACGCTCGACGTAGTCCACGGTATCGAGGTCATCCAAGAGCTTATCGGCATAATCGGTGATTTTGAGCATCCATTGACTTTTTGTCTTATGAACAACCTCACCGTGACATCGCTCACATTCACCGGCTATAACCTCTTCATTGGCAAGCACTACCTTGCAGTGGGTGCACCAGTTGACATTCATGTCTTTTTTATAAGCAAGTCCTTTTCTGAAAAGCCGGAGAAAAATCCACTGTGTCCATTTGTAATATGCAGGATCGGTTGTATTTATCTCCCTTGACCAATCAAAAGAGAGTCCCAGCGATTTAAGCTGACCTTTAAAGCGCGCGACATTGTTCCGTGTCACATCGGCGGGGTGCATTTTATGTTCAATGGCATAATTCTCGGTCGGCAGACCGAAAGCGTCCCATCCCATGGGGAAAAGAACGTTATAACCCTGCATCCTGCGTTTGCGCGCAATTATATCGAGCGCGGTATAGGGGCGGGGATGCCCGACGTGCAGCCCTGCTCCGGAAGGGTACGGGAACTCCACCAGCGCATAGTATTTCTTCTTTGTATAATCGTTTTTGGCGGCAAAGGGCTGTTTTTCATCCCATATATCCTGCCATTTTTTTTCTATTACCTTGTAGTCGTATTTCATGATATATAACGGTTATTTAACCCGATAAACGGAAAAAATAATATCTCCTTAGTATAATATTGTCTATTCGAAGTGCTTGATTGTCTCTGCAGAAGCATCGTTCCATAGCTTTTCGAGCTTATAGAACTCCCTGCCTTCCTTTGTGAAAATATGCACTATGACCGAGGAATAATCCATCAAAGTCCAGATGCTGTCGTTAAAGCCCTCCACCCCGCTCGGCTTTAGCCCGAGGGTTTTGTCAACAACGAATTCCACCTCGTCGGCAAGCGCTTTTACATGGGTATTGGAGGTGCCTGTGCAAATAACAAAATAATCGGCGAGTACCGTCTGCTTGCCCACCTCTAACAGTGTCGCATCAATACCTTTTTTATCTTCAAGAGCTTTTAGGATAACCTCCGCAAGCTCATATGCTTTCTTTGCCTGTTCTTTTTCTGTCATAATGGAGTTCCTTCCTTTTCCTGCTGCCGCAGTCGTTCAATCATATAGTTCCTCGCCTCGATTGTGGCAAGGCATATTTTTTCGTTTTTATGTAATAGGTGCTTTATTGTTACTTCAAAAGAATAAAGCACCCCTTTTTTTAAAGCAATAAGCGGATCGGATTCTTTTTTTAAGAGCCTGATATAGTTATTTCTGACTCTGATGCAACCCTTGTCGGTCCTGTATTCCTCTATATAATCAGCAAAATACAAAACTGTTTCTGCGTCGGACATTCCCGACCTTCCCGTCGTGTGCCAGTATATTGCCGATGAGATCTCCTCGTCTGTGTCGTACTCGTATTTTGCAATTGCGGCGGCTGTTTTTGCGTGGTACAGCTTATGAATATCTGCCTCTGATGATGGAATCTCTATACCGTATTTTATGCATAGCGCCCTTTGTTCTTCAAGCGTGTATTCCTTAGTAAAATCATGCAGCAGCCCTGCTGTTTCCATTTTCTCGGGAGAGAGTGAAGGGAAGTGACGCGCTGCAAGCAGCTTCGCACAGGCGGCAACGCCTTTTGTATGTTGCAGACGTTTTTCGGACAATCGCAGGTCTTTTAGTATTCTTTCGTTTAGTGTCATCTGTATAAACCTTTTTTTCGGATGTATTCGTACACTCCCGGGACCAGATAATCGGGCGAGAGGGTGTTCTCGCATATCGCTTTTCTGAGCTCGGAAGAGGAGATGACCGTGGGTGTATAGTATAGCAGCCGTATATCGGCTTTGTATTTTTGCATTATACCCACGGCGGCTCTTTTTGTATCGCAGACGGTGTTTTCTCCGGAACGTAGAGCGACATAGATTACGCTGTTTTCCAGAATATATTCAAACCTGACCCATTTTTCGAATATCCTGAGATTATCATCACCGATTAAAAGGAAGATCTCATCATCGGGAAACAACTCTTTGTAATGGCCGATCGTTTTGTATGTGTAGCTTGTGCCGCCGTTCTTCAGCTCAAAATCATCCACTAAGGCTTTTTCCGTACCATTGAAAGCAATTTTCAGCATCTCTAATCTGTCCTTTGCGGGAGCGCCCTTATTATCCTTTAACGGCGGTATAAAATTCGGCAGCAAATACAGACGGTCAAGTCCGGCTTCTGAAAGAAAAGCCTTTGCAGCCCGGATATGCCCTATATGAACGGGATCGAAGGTACCGCCGAAAATGCCAGTTTTCATATACAAATTCCTTAATATTACGGCAGTTTTATTTTCGGTTGCTCTGTCGACGGGCGATAGACGCAAACCTTTCTGCCGATAACCTGCACCGCCTCGCATCCCAAGGACTCGCACAGAGATGCTATAATCTGCTTTGGGCTTTCGGGGCAGGTTTCCAAAACGTTGATTTTTATGAGTTCCCGCGCTTCAAGTGCGTCGGAAAGGGTTTTTATCAGGTTTTCCGTAAGTCCGTTCTTGCCGATTTGATACAGAGCCTCCGTAGTGCCGGCAATGGAACGAAGGAAAGCGCGTTGTTTGGTTGTTATCATAGATAAGGCCTATTCTCCGGCGATAATTATTTCTGCCGCCCACGCCGGTAAAACGGTTCGATTATATTATTAAAACACTCGCTTTTATGTTTTGAGCATCTCTTCTGCGGTTTTCCTTACCGTATCGGTGATTTTTACACCGCCTATTATACGCGCCAACTCATCGACCCTTCTTTCGCCGTTTAGCTCAGTTACGCTTGTGGAGGTTCTGCCGTCCGACTCGTCCTTGCTGATAAGCAGATGCGTGTCCGCTCTCGCAGCAATCTGAGCCGAATGGGTTACACAGATAACCTGTGTCCCCGTGTTTTCTGCAGTCTGCGATAATTTTATTCCTATCTTTTCGCTGGTTTTACCCGAGATGCCGGAATCTATCTCGTCAAAAATCATTACGGGGTTTTCAAGCTCCGCCGGGATACTCTTCAGAGCAAGCATAAGACGGGAAAGCTCGCCTCCTGAGGCGATTTTTGCAATAGGTTTGGGTTCCTCCCCCGTATTAGCGCTTATCAGAAAGCTAACACCGCAGTTGCCGTTTCGCCCGTATTCATTTTCCGAAAAGGAAATCTCAAACCTTACCGCGGGCATATCCAAAAAAGTGAGGGTATCCTTTACCTTTTCGGTAAGAACCGCAGCGGCGTTTTTTCGGGATTTGTTCAAAAGATTGGATTTTTCCTCCAATAAAAGCTTTTGTTGCTTTATCTGTAAATCGAGTTTATCTATTATCTCCGTGGAATATTCAATGTCGTTCTTTTCTTCTCTTAAACATGAATACTCTTTGAGTATACCCTCAATATCGGTTTTATACTTGCGTTTAAGCGATGAAATCTGCTCAAGCCGCTCCTCGACAGCGTCAAGACGCAAAACGGGGTTTTCCTCGTCCGGCGATGAATAATTTACCAGGGTTTCGGATATATCGTCAAGCTCATAGCTGATATTGTTAAGGCGTTCTATAATCCCATCTGCCTCGGGTATGATACCCGAGAGCTGTTTCAACGAGCTTATCGCTTTTGATATCCTGTCAAGGGCGCAGCCAGGCTCGCGGTAAATATTATCATATGCTTCGTTTGAGTTGGCAATGATTTTTTCGCTGTTGGAGAGCAGAGTTTTTTCGCTTACAAGCCTTTCCTCCTCGCCCTCCGAAAGCTTCGCTTTCTCTATCTCGCTGATTTTATAATTAATCATATCAAGGCGGAAGCTCTTATCCTCCTCAGCACGCTTCAGGTCACGCAGCTTTTCTTTAAGGGAGGTGTATTTTGTATATTCCGCCTCGTAACCCCGTAACAGATCACCGTTTTCAGCAAATCCGTCAAGCAGTCGCAGCTGCTCCTGCTCGTCAGCAAGAATCTGAGTATCCTGCTGACCGTGAATAGCTATCAGAAGGGGTGAAATCTCGCGCAGTCTTGATATGGGAACCTGCCTTGTGCCTATTTTGGCGACAGTCCTGCCATCAAACGATAACTGCCGCCTTATAAGCAGAATCCCGTCCTCGTCGGGAGAGACATCAAAACTTGCGAGAGCGGCAAGTGTCTTTTTGCCGAGATCGGTAAAAAGGCCCTCAACTACTGCGTTTTCCTCGCCTGAGCGTATGATTTCCCTGTCACCGCGTGCACCGCAAAGTAGCGACAAAGCATCGATAATAATGCTTTTTCCCGCCCCCGTCTCTCCGGTAAGCACGGTGAAGCCGCCGCTAAATGTAATGTCGATATTCTTTATAAGAGCGATATTCTCAATATGTACGGATGAAAGCATAATCAGATGTTTTGTTCGATCAACGCAGAGATGCTGTCGCTTATTCTGCGAGCGATTTCGTCGTCACATGTGATGATAAGCAGGGTATCGTCGCCTGCAAGCGAGCCTATGACGCCCTGAAGGTCCATTGAATCCACAGCGGCGCCCGCAGCGCTGCCCATACCTGTGTAAGTCTTGATAACCACAAGATTTCCCGCATAATCGACCGAACGTGCAGCCTGTGCAAGAATTGATGAAAACTTACCCGTGATGCTTTCCCTCTCCTTGGCGGCGTTAGGACTATACTTGTATTCGCCCGACGCGGAGGTAACCTTTACAAGCCCAAGCTCCCTGATGTCTCTGGAAATGGTCGCCTGTGTAACGGCAAAGCCGGCGTTCATCAGTATCGACTGAAGTTCCTCCTGTGTTTTTACCTCGTTTTTTGTAATAAGATCCAAAATTGCTTTTTGTCTTTTTGTTTTCACCTTCATCGCCTTACCTTTCGTAATAATACGGTTATTAAATCAATTTTCGGTTTAGAGCGTCGTAAAAAGCATCCTTCTTCAATTTCACAAAGCGTGTCTTAAGCTTGCTTTTCGTTATAATGACTCTATCGGATTCCGTGAGCGGAACCGAAAACCTGCCATCTGCGGTCAAAATCAAATCGCCGCCTTTTTCGGAAACGGATTGTACCGTTATAACCGAATTCGGTGAGAAAACAAGTGCTCTTGAGCCTGAAAGCGAGTGTGAACATATCGGAACAACGCAGAATGCGTCGAGTTTTGTGTCTATTATCGGTCCGCCGGCCGACATACAGTAGGCGGAAGAACCGGTCGGTGTTGAGATGATAAGCCCGTCGGCGCGGTAATTGGCTACCCTTGAGCCGTCACAGTTCAGGCTAAGCCTGACCATACTTGAAACAGCTCCCCTTGATATCAAAGCATCGTTAAGAGCTGTCAGCTTGTTTGATTCCGTACCGCCCTGCTCAATGGTTATATCGATCATCATTCTGTCTGCGTATTCAAAACCGCTGTTAAGTTTGTCCAGAAGCGAAAGCTCTCCGATCTCAAGCTCGCTCATATAGCCGAGGGTTCCAAGATTTATTCCCAACAGCGGAGTGCCCGTTATACAGGCGGTATGTGCGGCCGTAAGCATTGTTCCGTCGCCACCGAGAATAACCGCGATGTCACAGGACTCGAAAGCACTGCGTACCGGGAGATATTCATCCGCTTTTATATTATCTTTGCCGACAACCTTTTGCGTTTCCTCCGACATTATTGTTCTTATTCCGAGCGAATGCAGCTTATCCGATACAACGTCAAGCGCATCGAGACAGGATTTTTTATTGATATTCGGGTACAACAGCACCTTGCTTACAGCCATCAGGAGTTACTCCTTTTTATGAATAGAGAAAGATATTCTGTGTTACCGTCACCGCCGGTAATAGGGGAGGTCATGAACTCCTCCAAAAAAAGATTATTTTCGGCACCGGAGCTTTTTAAAAATTCCATTACGGACGCTATAAGCTTTCCGCTTTTATCCTTTACGATGCCGTTTTTGCCTATATTTTGCTTTCCGACCTCAAATTGAGGCTTTACAAGACTGATAAGAACACCGTTTTCGGGCAGTATTCCGGATACGGAGGGATACAGCTTGCTCTGGGAAATAAATGAAACATCCATAACGGCAAGGGTGATTTCGTCTGAAAAATCGCTTTTTTTGAGATTCTTTGCGTTGGTCGACTCCATATTCACAACACGGCTGTCGTTTTTAAGGCGGGGATGAAGCTGTCCTGTACCGACATCGACTGCGTAAACCTTTTTTACACCGCGGTCTAAAAGACATTGCGTAAACCCTCCTGTAGACGCCCCTATATCCACGGCGACCGCGCCCTTAACCGCATAACCGAAGCTGTCAAGCGCGGCGGAGAGCTTACGGTACGCCCGCGACACAAAATCGTCGCCATCCGCAACGGAAATCACTGAATCCTCGCCGACTTCGAAAGAGGGTTTTTTCACCGTGACGCCGCCGACGTTTATTCTGCCCTCCAAAATCGCCGCTGACGCTTTGCTGCGGCTCTCAAAATAACCTTTTTCGTGAAGATACACATCAAGACGCTGATTCATCGTTAGTCATTTCCAGTATTTCGGCGGCTATCTGTTCAGGCATAAAGCCGCATTCTCTATACAGGTAGGTGTTACTGCCGTGTGGTACAAAAACATCGTCAATCGCTCTTATTTTAACCTTTTTTCCGTTTGTAAATCCGGTTTCGCAAAATCTACCTATTATAACTTCTCCGACGCCCCCCGTTTTAATACCTTCCTCAAGTACATATATGCACCGTGTACCCATGCCAAGTTCCGTGAGGACATCAAAATCGATCGGTTTAATACAGACGAGCTTTACAACCCTTGTACTTACACCGTGTTCATTGAGGTTTGAAGCGGCGAGAAGTGCGTTTTTTGTGATTCTGCCATAAGTAATAATAAAAACGGAAGGCTCTGACCCGAAATCACAATAGAACAGATCGCCGGTTTTTTTAAAAATGGTACGATCGTATTCCTCCGGAGAGCCCTTCGGATAACGCACACTCACGCATCTCCTGCTCTCTAACGCTCTGTCAAAGGAATACTTCATGTCCTCAAAGCATTCCGGAGAATAAATCTCGGTATAGGGTATGCTGTTTATGATGGCAACGTCGAACACGCCGTGATGTGTAGCACCGTCCTCGCCCACAAAGCCCGCGCGGTCGAGCGCAAGCATAATAGGAAGCTTCTGGAGTGCGGCATCATGCAGGAACTGATCGTATGCGCGTTGAAAAAAAGTGGAATATACAGCGAATACAGCCTTTTTACCCTGTGAGGCAAGCCCGGCGGAAAAGGTCAGAGCGTGAGGCTCGGCGATCCCGACATCGAAGAATCTGTGAGGAAAATATTCCGAAAACATATCCAGTCCGGTTCCGCTGCACATAGCTGCCGTTACTGCGCAAATATCTTCGTTTCTCTTTCCCGCCTCTGTCAAAAGTTCTCCGAAATAGTCTGAAAAAGTCTTCCGATGACCGTTTTTTATCTCTCCGGAAGCTATATCAAAGCCTCCCACCGAGTGGAAAAGACCGGGCTTTTCCTCTGCAAAGGAATAACCTTTTCCTTTTTTTGTGTATATATGCACTACACTGCACTTTTTGTTATTCTTTGCCTCGTTAAGTACAAGCTCAAGCTGGCTTTCGTTGTTGCCGTCAAGCGGACCGTAATAAGTCAGACCGAGGAGCTCGAAAAAGTTCTCTCTCAATAAAAATCTTGCGATTCTGTTTTTAAATCTCCTTGCCGCATCGACAAGCCTTCCGCCTACAAAGGGGATTGCTCCGAAAAAGCGCTTGAAAAAGTGTTTTATGCTGAAATAACGTTTTGTGTTTCGGAAACGGCTGAAATAACGGCTCATTCCGCCGACATTCGGCGAGATGGACATCTCGTTGTCGTTGAGGATTATAATAAGACGCTCGGCCTCGGCGCAGTTGTTGAGTGCCTCGTAAATCATTCCGCCCGTAAAAGCACCGTCGCCGACAACAGCTATTGTATAATTCTCGTTACCGTCAAGTTTATTTGCCGCTGCTATGCCTACCGCTGCGGATATTGAGGTTGAGCTGTGTCCCGACCCGAACGGGTCATGCTCACTCTCCGCTCTCATTGTAAAGCCGCAAAGACCGTTGTATTGCCTCAGACTGCTCATACGGTCTTTTCTTCCTGTCAGTAATTTATGAATATAGCTCTGATGACCTACATCCCATATTATTTTATCCTCCGGTGAGTTGAACACGCGGTGTAGGGCTACGGTAAGCTCGACCACGCCGAGATTGGAGGCGAGATGTCCGCCCGTCTTTGCCACCGTGCTTATCACAATTTCGCGGAGCTCGCTCACAAGCATATCGAGCTCAGGCTTTTTTAGGTTTTTAATATCCCTCGGAGTGCTTATGTTATCTAAAATCAAATCTTGTTATCTTCCTTATATTATTTTAGCCGCCCGCTTAAAAAAGCAAAGACTGAGCTATTTTTTAAAGCCGCACATTATTTTAGCGGTAAAGAGAACGATTTTGTAGCTGTGCTTTACGGCGATCAGCTTGCCTATCGCCTTGCCGCCGACCATAACCGCCGCGATAAGTGAGGTCATCCCAAGCGTAAACCAGACATTGCCCTTAAAAATTTTTGCAGCTATTGCAGCGCCGGTCGCACCGCTCAATACTCCCGAAATATCACCGACAAGGTCACCGCAAAAGGAGCTGACCTTCTCGGAATTCTTAATCATCCATACCGCTTTTTTACCCGTTTTAAGGCGGCGGGTGGACATTGAATTAAAGGGCTTTATATCTGCGACAGCAACCGCTAAACCGATCATATCAAATATTATACCTAATAAAATAATGACAAGCAGTACCGGAATCGCCACAAAAATATCGAGCTTGTCGACCACCTCGCCTGAGCCCAGAGAAAGCACCGCTGTTATGCAAAAAGACAAAGCGAACGCCGTAATTACCCAGCGTTTTTGTGATCTCTTTTTCAGTTGTTCTTTTCTGCCGGAAGAACTTTTACCGTTTTTTTGTTCTGCCGGCTTTTCGTTTGTTTTCCTTCCTTCGATGTTGGTACTTCGGGGAGGCTCGCTGTTGTTCATACCTATGAACATTCCTTTCTTCGGCGGTGCAAACCGCCCTTTAAAGCAATAAATAATATAAATCTTATCAGAAAAATCAAAATGGTTTGGTTCTTCTGATATCCTTTAATACAGCCTTGCATAATTAACAAAAAGCCATATTAAAAGATTGATGATGGCGGCACAATGTGTAAACTTTGCGGCATATAGTCAAGTTGGTTTTCCCCGGCAGCTACTTCTTGTCGCCAATAAAGCGGTTTCCCTTTAAAGCTGCAGACGGTATGTTACCATATCCGTGACTTGATTGCCTGTTAGTCCGCACTGCAATCCATATTGTGCCTGATTTCTCAGCCTAGGAGTTTTCCTCAATAACCCGGTTCCGTTGCCTAATCCTCTTTTGCAGCGATAATTTCAAGGGGAGGTATTCCCGAACTTCGGTAGCTAATCTCCGTTGGTATGATCCCCTATCCGCTATAACCACTCAAGGCAGGCTACATCTATCCACAGCGACTATTAACCGCACCGCGAGATAGGTCTAATCCTTATCACGTAAACGATATGTGCGGCAAAAAATTGCCGCTTACATTCGCCCACGCTAATAAGGCCTCAAAGGAAAGTGGGTCAGATTCCACATGCCGTTGCGGGCAGCCCACAATCCCATTTCTCCCAGCACCCACCCTAAACTGGGCGTATAAAGCAAGCACAAGGAGCTTCATCGATTTGCCTTTATGCGCATTTTTAGGTACGCTTTCAACAACGACGAGTTAACTAGGATACTGCACCATCTGCGTTCATTATATCATATGTTTATTAAAATATCAATTACCATTTGTTGAGTATTATTCATTTTTTGCATATTTTCAAAATTTTCTGAAAAGCATAAGGTCGCAGAACTCTAAAAGACGCTTTCGAACCTGCCTGTCTCCGGAGTCGGAAATGCTGTCTTTCGCTTCTTCTGTAAGCGTTTTTGCAAGCTGTTTTGCGTTTTCTTTTCCCAAAACCGAAACAAAAGTCGATTTGCCGCTCTTTTCATCCTTGCCGGTGCTTTTTCCGAGCGTATCACTGTCACCCTCACAGTCGAGTATATCGTCCGCAATCTGGAAAGCCATTCCGAGCTTATATCCGTATGTAATCGCTTTGTTCCTGTCAGTATCATCCGCATTTGCCGCAATACAGCCGAGTAAGCAGGAGCATGACAGCAGAGCCGCTGTTTTTTTTGAGACAAGGTCCTCTAAAACATCGCGCGATATAACGATTTTTTCGCTCTGCAAATCAATCTGCTGACCGCCCATCATTCCTTCCGCTCCTCCGTATTCCGCAAGAACGCGGACTGCTTCAAGGTTCTGCCCGGGACTGCACCAGGGATTGTTGGCGGTGGTACGGAATGCCTCACTCAACAAAGCGTCGCCCGCAAGAATTGCAGTCGCCTCTCCGAAAATGACATGATTAGTAGGCTTTCCGCGCCGGAGAACATCGTTATCCATAGCGGGCAGGTCATCGTGAATCAGGGACATGGTGTGCAGCATTTCAATGCCGGCGGCATACCATAAAGCTTTCTGGTCCCCACCCCCGAATAGAGCACAGAATTCCGTAGTAAGGAAAGGCCGTATCCTTTTGCCGCCTGCGGCTACCGAATAGCGCATCGCATCGTAAAGAGCGATTTGATTTACGCTGCCCGACGGACTCAAAAGCTCTATAAGCAAAGCGTCGGTGTCTTCCGCCACGCGGGACATTCTGTTTTTGAGTGTCACTTACGCTACCTCTCCCTTTCTAAGAATATGATGCGGAAAATCAGGTGTTATGATTTTCCGAAATCCTCTTCCGTAATATTTCCGTTTTTTTCTGTAAGTATCTTTACCTTTTGCTCGGCGGAGTCTATTTTATCGTTGCAGAATCGGACAAGCCTTGTGCCCTCCTCAAAAAGAGCAAGAGATTTGTCAAGCGGCACATTGCCCTCCTCAAGAGTGCGTACTATTTTTTCAAGCTGTGCTAATGCTTCCTCAAAGGTGAGCTCTTCGGTTTTTACTGCTTTCTTGTTTTCCATATAAAGAATTTCCTTTCAATCATCTGTCCTCTGCTTTTTCACCCATAGATTTGGCGCGGATGCTCCCGTCTTTAACCCTAAGGTCAAACAATGCGCCTTCCTCAAGTTCGTCAACGCTTTTTATCACGGTTCCGTCTAAATTGAACGCCGCCGAATAACCGCGTTCAAGCACTTGTAACGGATTAAGACTGGCGAGCTTTTCGCTCTGAAGCTTTAGTTTCTGGGCATTCCGCTCGGTATTTATGACCGCAAACTGGAAGAGCTGCTTTCCGAGATAATTCAGGTTATTATGATGATTTGTAAAATTCAGGCTGCCATTCAGCTTTCCCTCAAGGATGGTAACGAGCATCCTTTTGTCGTCAAATGCACTTAGCGGATTTTGCAGCACATTGCGGTCGGATAAAAGATGAAGATGCTTCCGCAGGTTATCGGTCTGTGCTTTAAGGAGCGAAACAAGCCTGTTCTGCGCATTTCCGAACTTGATTTTCAGCTCGGCGGAATCGGGTACGGCGATTTCCGCCGCTGCGGAAGGTGTCGGCGCGCGTCTGTCGGCGACAAAGTCCGCTATTGTAAAATCGGTCTCATGTCCGACTGCGGATATAACCGGCGTTTTGCAGGCGTAAATCGTTCTTGCAAGGGATTCGCTGTTGAACGCCCATAAATCCTCTATCGAACCCCCGCCCCTGCCTATTATAATGACGTCGGCGAGATTGTTCTCATCCATATATCTGAGCGCTTTTATAAGCTGTGCGGGTGCGTTCTCTCCCTGAACCTGCGACGGGTATATAATTATTTTCGCTGCGGGAAAACGTCTTCCGGTCACGTTTATCATATCCCTTACCGCAGCTCCCGTAGGCGCTGTGATAATACCGATTCTAAAAGGAACTTTGGGCAGCTTTTTCTTATGCTCCGCGGCAAAAAGACCCTCCGACTCAAGTTTCGCCTTCAACTGCTCAAAGGCTATGTAAAGAGAGCCGAGCCCGTCCGGCTCCATGCTTTCTGTATAGAGCTGATATGTGCCGTCCCTTACGAACACGGCGATCCTTCCACGGCACAGGACTTTCATCCCGTCCTCGGGGCGGAACTTCAGCTTGCCGGCCCCTCCGAACATAACCGCTTTCAAACAGGAATCCGCGTCCTTCAGCGTAAAATAAAGGTGTCCCGAACCGCCGTAAATCTTGAGGTTGGAGATCTCGCCCTTTACATAAACGTTTTTGAGCATCGGAAAATTATCAAGGTAATCCTTGATTAACGTATTCAACTGTGAAACCGTAAGACTTCTTTGTTCGTTCATTTGTTCGCTATTTTTCCAAGCACGCCGTTTACAAACGAAACGGCTTTTTCATCATCGTATTTTCTTGTAAGCTCGAGTGCTTCGTTGATTGAAATCTCCCTGCCTGTTTCGGGCATATATGTCAGCTCAAAGGCGCATAAGCGCAGTACGGAGAGGGAAACCCTGCCTATCCTCTGTATCCGCCAGTTTTCGGCGGCTGCGGAGATCATCCCATCAAGCTCGTCAAGGTGTGAGCATACTCCGAAAAAAAGCTCCTTTACAAAGCCGCTGGGTTTGTCCTCCCATTCCTCGGAGGCGTGTTCAAGTATTTCCTGCGGGGATTTTTCGGGATTATAACTGTATTCATATATAAGGCAGAGAGCCTTTTCCCTGGCTTCTCTTCTCGTCATAGATATTCCGTTTCTCCGGCGGGCATAGTTATAAAAAAACTCCAAAGAGAAAATCAAACCGCCGGTCGCCGGAACAGCGGTTTTTTGCTTTTTATAGGCAGCTATAATTTATCACTATATTATAACAAGCGCAAGTACCTTTGTCAAACATTTAATAAAATTAACTATTGATATATTGACATCATTTTGGTATAATACAATGAATATATAAAAATTAATTTGCATAGTTGTATTTGTACGACACATAATTTATATATCTTTTTCGAAAGGGAAAAAAAGAAAAGATGAGCATACAACAGAACGGAATTTTCGATGGTCGGAAAAAGCCTGTAATAACCATAGTCATGGACGGAGTAGGAATTTCAGACAGAGCCGAGGGCAATGCGGTAAAGGCAGCAAACACCCCGACTTTGGATTATTTAGCAAAGAATTACCACTGCTTCAAGCTAAAGGCGCACGGAACCGCTGTCGGTCTTCCTTCAGACGACGATATGGGCAACTCCGAGGTCGGGCATAACGCTCTCGGCTCTGGGCAGGTCTTTGAGCAGGGTGCCAAGCTCGTTTCCAGCGCAATCTCAAGCGGGAAGATATTCGCCTCCGAAACATGGAGGGCTCTTGTCGGCAACTGCAGGGAGAACGGCACGCTGCATCTGATAGGGCTTTTTTCGGACGGAAACGTTCATTCGCATATAGATCATCTTAAATCGCTGATAACAAGAGCAAAGCAAGAGGGAATAAAAAGGGTAAGAATACACATTCTGCTCGACGGCAGGGATGTCGGCGAGACGAGCGCTTTAGAGTATGTTTTACCATTTGAGGAGTTCCTGTCGTCGTTAAACTGCGACACCTTTGATGCGAGAATCGCTTCGGGTGGCGGCAGAATGGTTATCACGATGGACCGTTACGAGGCGAACTGGCCGATGGTCGAAAAGGGATGGCATACCCATGTTTTGGGAGATGGCAGGCAGTTCGGCTCGGCAGTCGAAGCGATAGAGACCCTGCGTAAGGAGACCGGCAATATAGATCAGTTTCTGCCGCCTTTTGTAATCGCACAGGAGGGAAGACCCGTTGGAACTGTAAACGACGGCGACAGTGTCGTGTTCTACAACTTCCGCGGCGACAGGGCGATAGAGATTTCAAAGGCGTTTGAGCAGAAGGATTTCGATAAATTCGACAGAATACGCTACCCTGAAGTGGTATACTCGGGGATGCTCGAATATGACGGGGACGCGCACATCCCCTCAAAATATCTTGTTTCGCCGCCCGAGATAAGCGGCACCATGGGCGAGTTCTTAGTGAAAAACGGCCTTCGTCAGCTCGCTATCAGCGAGACTCAGAAATACGGTCATGTCACCTATTTCTGGAACGGAAACCGCAGCGGCAAGTTTTCCGAGGAGCTTGAGGAGTATATCGAGATACCTTCGGATATCGTTCCTTTTGAGCAGCGTCCCTGGATGCAATGCGCATTAATTACGGACAAGCTGATAGAGAAAATTGAAAGCGGCAGGTTTGATTTTATACGGGTAAACTTCCCCAACGGCGATATGGTCGGACATACTGGAAGCTTTACAGCAACAAAAATCTCGATAGAAGCACTCGATTTATGCCTTGACAGAATCCTGAAAGCGGTTGACAGGGCTGAGGGTGTCGCAATAGTCACGGCTGACCACGGAAATGCTGACGAGATGTATGAGCTTGACAAAAAGACCGGAAAACCCGCTATAGATAAAAATGGCTGCTATAAGGCAAAAACAAGCCATACGCTCAACCCCGTTCCCTGCTTTATATATGATAATTATTATTCGGAAAAATATGAGTTTGTCGAGGGAAACTACGGGCTTGCAAACATCGCGGCGACTGTTGTTACCATGATGGGGCTTAAACCTCCCGCTATTTGGGAAAAGTCCATGATAAAACTTAAGTAAAGGAATTAGAAAAGATGATTAGGTCTCTGTTCGACTCGGGAACCGGTTTCAACACCTCGGCGCTGATTCAGACGCTGATGATGATACCGATAATATTGATCTCGCTGACTTTGCATGAGGTGGCACACGGGTATGTCGCCTACAAGTGCGGCGATGATACGGCAAAGTCGTTTGGGCGGCTTACACTTAACCCGATAAGTCATCTTGATCCCATCGGAACGCTGATGATGTTTCTTATCGGTTTCGGATGGGCGAAACCCGTTCCTATAAACATTCGGAACTTCAAAAAGCCGCGCCGTGATTTATTTCTGGTCTCCATAGCCGGAGTTACAGTCAACCTTCTGCTCGCACTTATTGGCATGATGCTTATGTATGCGAGTACTCATATCGGTTTTTTGCCCGCCAGCGCAAAAGCTGCGGTGGTTTCGTTTTTCTATATCTTTTCGTTACTTAATACGGGCTTAGCGGTTTTCAATCTTATACCGCTTCCTCCGCTTGACGGCTCAAAAGTGTTGTCGTCTTTGCTGCCGCCAGCCTATGCCGCAAAATATCTGAGATTGGAATTTTATTCAAAATATATATTTTTGGGTATAATCCTATTATCCTTTCTTCCCGCTCCCTTCAGCATCATAAACGATTTGCTGTGGATGCCTTTCTATTATGCAAGAAGCGGCATTTTAAACGCTTTTTCATGGCTTGCCGAGCTTATCTTCGGTTAGGAAACATATGGAAGCGTTAAACCTCAAAACAGAACAGTACGAAGGTCCGCTCGACCTGCTGTTAGCGCTTATTTCAAAGCACAAGATAAACATATTTGACATTCCGATTCACGAGATATGCGAACAGTATATGCAGTATATCGACGGCATGCGGATATTGAATATGGAGATAGCAAGCGATTTTATCGCAATGGCGGCGGAGCTTATGCTTATAAAGTCAAAAATGCTGCTGCCGAAAAAAGAGGACGAGGAAGACCCGAGACAACCGCTCGTCGATGCTTTGCTTGAGCATCAGCGTGCGATTCAGGCGGCGGTTTTTCTGAAAAAGCGCGGCGAGGTGTATTACGACAGGTTTACAAAAGAGCCCGATGAGAGCGACGGGATATATATGCGTTCTCACGCGGTTTCTCTGCTTCAGGAGGCTTTTCTGCGGATGTCCGAACGAAGCGAAGCCAAGCCCGGCGGTTCTGAAGAAAAACTGTTTGTCAAAATCGAAAAAGAGAGATATTATACGGTTGAAGAGAAGATTTTGTCGGTAATGCGAAAGCTTGCAAAGCGTAACTATGTCTTTGAAGAAATTTTTGAAGGATGCAAAAACAGGAGTGAGATAATAGCCGTTTTCCTCGCGGTGCTCGAAACTGTCAGCAAGGGCAGGGTCGGCGTAGTAATGGAGAATAAGCTTTTGTACCTGACTCTTATCAGAAAAAAATCCGAACCGGATAAGGAATAAAGAATGTCGGTAAAAAAAGAATTGCTCGCGGCGGCGGAAGCGGTTTTATTCGCCTGCGGCAGCCCCGTGGAGCAGCAGAAAATGACGGAAATACTGAATATATCATCCGAGGAACTTAAAGAGGTCTTCGGGGAGCTTAAGCGCCGTTTTGATGACGAAAGCAGCGGTATCGAGTTGATTTTCATTGACGAAGCGTATCAGCTATGCACAAAGCCCTTTGTTTCCGAGCAGGTGAAAAAAGCTCTTGAGCTGAGAAAAGTGCCTCCTCTTTCAAAAGCGGCGCTTGAGGTTCTCGCTATTGTGGCGTATAACCAGCCGGTTACGCGATCTTTTATTGAGATGGTGAGGGGAGTGGACTCCTCCTACATAGTCGCAAGCCTTGCGGATAAGGGTTTAATAGCCGAAAGCGGCACTCTTGATGCGCCGGGAAGACCGACTCTGTTCGTTACTACCGATAACTTTCTGCGCTGCTTCGGTCTTGAGAGTCTGAAGGACCTGCCCGACACGCTTCCGGAGCAAAAAGACGGGCAAATAAGCCTTAATATTGATTCGATGAAATCAGATGATTCTATTGAATCACAGGATTTATCGGGGGATTAAAACAAAAAATAAGCGAAACGGCGGGGGATGAAGACTTGGTATGGTTGTATATTATCGGCGGATTTCTTATCCTGTTACTGCTTTTTTTATTTATGAAAGTAACGATCAGGGTTTCTTATATCGGGGATTTACAGGTCTGGATACGGTTTCTTTTTATAAAACTTAAAATATATCCGTTAAAGGAAAAAGCAGAGGAAAAAGCTCCTCCTATTGCAAAAAAACAGAAAAAACCAAAAGAGCCGAAGCCCGAAAAGCCAAAGCCTCCGCTTGCGGAAACAATCAACCTGATAAAAGAGCTTTTCATCGAAATCATCACAAAATTCGGCAGATATATAAAGCTTGAGGAATATAGAATCAAAGTTCTCGTGGCAACCGACGATCCCGCCAAAACAGGCGTGCTTTACGGAATCGTTTGCGGAACGCTCGGTAGTGTAAGCGTTTTTATTGACCGTTTGAAAAAGCGTACACGTAAAAAGGGCAGGATATATACCGAAGTAACGCCGGATTTTATAGCGGGGCAATCCGAGCTGTATGTTTCGGCAGCGATGTCAATGCGTATATGGCAGTTTTTTTCGATGGGAATAACGGCTACAAGGGGATTTTTGAGATATAACAGCTTGCGGAAGGAAACAGACGCAAAAAATAAAATCACGGAGGTAGAATTGTAATTATGAGTAACGAAATGCCGCTCAAACAAATAATCGACGCCGCGCTTTCAAAAATAGGAAATGTTGCTGATGTCAACACCGTTATCGGCGAGCCGATAAAACTCCCCGACGATATAATCGTTATACCCTTTTCAAAGGTAAGTGTCGGATTTGCTTCCGGAGGAGCTGAATACGACGGAAAGGGCAAAGCCGACGAGAAGGCTGCCGCAGCTGAAAAACCGCCTCATTTTGCGGGAGGAAACGGCGCAGGCGTAAGCGTTGTGCCGCTCGGATTCCTTGTAATAGACAAGGACGGCGTAAGGATGCTCGATCTGAAGCATTCCGAGAGCTTCAACATCTCCGGCGACCCTGTCAGCAAGGTGCTGAACTCTGTGAACAGCATTATTGAAAAAGCTCCCGCGATTGTTACCAAGATAAAGGATACCTTTTCGAAAAACAAGAATGAAAAGGATATCGAAAGCGAAGTCGAACAAGCTGTGGAAAAAGCTTTTGAGGAGAAATAACGCCGCTTTTTCATTCAAATAATCAGAAAAACGAATACAAACCGCGAAAAATTTATATATTTACCGTGGGGTGATATTCGTTGAAAAGGCGTATAATAATGTTTTTTGCGGTAATTGTTACCGTATTTATGATTTTATCGGCACTGCCTCTGGCGGTGCCTGACTTTCCGCAGGGCGCGGGATACGAGGATTTTTTTCTGAAAAAGACAGGTCAGGTCGCAAATATTACCGCTTCGGATGCGGATGTTGCGGTGACGGCGCAAAAAAGCGTACTTATAGAAGCGGGCAGCGGCAATATCCTGTTCGGCAGCAACGAGCGTGGAAAAGCCGGTATGGCAAGCACGACAAAGATAATGACCGCGCTGGTGGTGTTAAATACGCTGCCGACTGATACGGTTGTGACGGTCCCGAAAGAGGCGGTCGGAGTCGAGGGCTCGTCGGTCCATCTTGAGGAGGGCGAAAAGCTCACGGTTGAGGAGCTTCTTTACGGCTTGCTGCTCGAATCGGGGAACGACTGCGCGGTCGCGCTTGCGTTCGCCTGTACCGGCAGCTATGAAAAGTTCATGCAGAAAATGAACGACACCGCCGTGGCAATGGGCATCACCGACACCAATTTTACAAACCCTCATGGGCTGCCCGACCCGGATCATTACACAAGCGCATATTCGCTCGCCACAATTACCGCCGAGGCGTTGAAAAACGATGTTTTCCGTAGGATTGTGTCGACTAAGAATATCTGTATTTCCCGCGGGGGAGAGAAAAATATGCGCTGCCTTACCAATCACAACAGGCTTCTAAACTGCTATGACGGAGTTATAGGCGTAAAAACCGGATATACAAAATCAACGGGCAGATGCCTTGTAAGTGCAGCAGAGCGTGGGGGAGTGAGGCTGATCGCCGTTACGCTCAATGACAGAAACGACTGGACCTCGCACAAAAATATGCTGGATTACGGTTTTTCCATGTATGAACGCATACAGCTTGCGGCGGAGAATTCGGTATCGGTTCAGGTGCCGGTCACCGGCGGCAGGGCGCCGTTTGTGAACGCTGTCAATAAAGAGGCGGCATATTCAGTCGTTTTAAAGGGAAGCGATGTATTCGAAAGAGTGATCACTCCGCATTTTCTGTATGCGCCTGTAAGAAGCGGTGACATTGTCGGATATATTGAATATTATAATTCTGATGGCGTTTTATTTTATCGTCTCTGTTTGGTTGCAACAGAGGATGTGGAAATTAAAAGGCTTTCTTTTTTTGAAAAGCTAATAAAAGATTAGCAAACATTTAAAAAATAACCGTTGACTTAGTTTGCAAAAAATGATTTAATAAGGTGTCCGGAGATTATCTTCAAAGGAATGTGAAAAGAAATAGATATTAAATTGCAGAAGTTTGTGTCCGATTGCGGACTTATGTCCCGCAGGGCGTGTGAAAAAGAAATCGAGCAGGGTCTTTTTGAAATAAACGGAGTTGTTGCGGTTATCGGCGACAGGATAGACCCGAAAAAAGATATTGTCAAATACAAGGGCAGGGTAATAAAGCCGGTAAACCGCAAGCGTTATATATGCCTCAACAAGCCGTCAGGTTATGTAACAACAATGAGCGACGAGCTTGGCAGAAAGAGCGTCAGCGAGCTGATAAGCGATGTCGGGCAGCGTGTCTATCCGGTAGGCAGGCTGGATATGGACAGCGAGGGGCTTATTATATGCACAAACGACGGCGAGTTTGCAAATATGTTAATGCACCCGCGCGGCAATGTAAAAAAAGTCTACCATGTGAATGTAAAGGGAAAAATAGAGAACAGCACTATCGATGCGCTGCGTAATATGAGGATGATTGACGATGAGAAGATCGCTCAGGCGGAGGTCGCTCTTATAGAGAGGAACCAAAACTCAAGCAGGCTTAAGATAACGCTTTCCGAGGGAAAGAACCGCCAGATAAGGCGTATGTGCATGCAACTCGGGCTTTCGGTGATGCAGTTGAGGAGGGTTTCGGTAGGCGGCGTGTTCCTGGGAAGTCTCGAGAGCGGAAAGTGGCGGGACCTTACAGGAGAGGAGCTTGCCGCGCTTTACGGAAAGCATAAAAAGTAAGCGTCTGCTTCGGGTGCTTCGAAAGGATAAAAATCGGGATGAAAAATCCTTTTTTAATAAAGAATCAACGCATAAAGATAGCGATTTTCCTTATTTTAACGCTCGCATGGACAGTTTTTATAATATCGCTGTCGCTGAATAACGCCGAGGAATCCAATAAACAGAGTGATACTGTCGTCGTTATGGTAAAAAGAGTGGCTCAAGCGCTGGGAATAGATATAGCCGACGGTAGCTTACTGCCGCATTATGTAAGAAAAAGCGCACATTTTATTGAATTCGGTATACTCGGAATGCTTTGCCTGCCCATGTTCAGAGCGTTGACGCAAAGGACCTTCGCCCATGTTTTGATCTCGCTGGGTTATTGCGGGCTCATCGCCGTTACGGACGAATACATACAGCTGTTTACTTACGGGCGCTCGGGGCAGCTCAGCGACGTTTTGATAGATTTTTCAGGCGCTGTTTTCGGCGTTGCTGCGATATGTGCGGCGAGCTGTCTTTTTCGAAAAATAAGGAAAAGAGGGGATATTGAAAATAAGTCGCTTTAGTAATATTTTAACATATTTTAATTACAGGAGGAAAGACATGTTTAAAAAAGTATTAGCCATTCTGCTTACGATTATAATGCTGTCCTCAATGCTTTTGCTCTCGTCATGTGATGATAAAAAAGGTGAGAATGATAAAAGCGAGGAGGAAATCGTACTGACACCCAAGGAAAAGCTCTTAACGACAGCTGCCGCTGCCGCCGCTTACCTTAAGGAGCTTAGTGACGGTTTAGGATACAGTTATTCCGAAGTTAAGGCCGTCGAAGGCAAAACGCCGGTCACAACTTTTGATGCCGAGCTTAAAAAGCTCTCATATGCCGGAACGGATATAATTTCCGACCCGATAAAAATTACCGTAAAATCCGAGACTGACCAAAAAAACAATATAACAAAGTCCTTGCTTGAGCTTGGGGCGGATGAAGCAAAGCTGCCGGTGGAGATTCTCAACACTAAATCGGGTATTTATTTCGAAATTGATAAAGTAACCGAAGAAATGCTGAAATTCCCGTATGAGGAAGAGATGCCCGATTTTGACTTAGAGCAGATAAGACAGATTATCGATACATATTCCGATACTTTTATGGATAATCTCCCATCGGAGCTATTCACGGAGGAAAAGGGTGATGTAACTGTTGACGGGGTTGCGATAAGCAATGCGACGACAATCAAAGCACAAATAACGTCTGCCCAGTTAATGACGGCGATAAAAGCTGTTCTTGTTCAGGCAAAAACCGATCTGCAGTTAAAGAAAGTAGCGGATAATCTAAAAAGCATGCTTGCGTTATATGAAACCGATCAGTCAACCGACAGTTATGAGGAAGCAATAGACGAAGCGATCGACCAGCTCGACGACGATATTGAAGACGCAAAAGAAGGCGATTATCTCACAATAGCTGTTATTTTTGAAGATGAAAATCTAAGAAGCGTAAACCTTGAGGTGTACGAAAAAGACGAAAAATGCTTTGCAGCCGCTCTTACCACCGTGAAAAAAGACAGCGGACACTATGTAAAGGGCTCTGTTTCGGGTAAGGATGAGGAAAAATTCTTTGATTTTTCATATGAGCAGACTGCAAACGATGCCGGCAGCGCGGACGGAAAGTTTTCTATAGGCGTTTCCGACGAAATGGAACTGACCGTCGAGTTCAAGGGAACAAAAACCGAAAACAAGCTTGTAGTGGACAGCGATATAGAAATGTCCGTACATGACGGTGGCGAAGATATTTCAATACCGATTAAAGTTACCTCAACATACGAGAAGGTTTCCGACACCGAAAACAGCGTAAAAGCTGACTTATCAATTGATGCTCTCGATTATGATATAGAACTGTCGATTGGCAGCAGCGTAAAGCTTGCCGACTATACGGAAATAACTGCTCCCGGCGACGATGATGCGGAAATCCTTGATGAAGAATTTGATTTTCAGGCTCTCATTCAGAAGATACTTGTCGAATATCCTGATGTCTATAACTATTTATCGAATTATTTAGGCAGCGAAGAGCAGACGGGCATATACCTTTATAACCAATATCAGACTATTTGTCTCAATTATGACGGCAGCGGTTCTTTAGTAAGCAGTTACACGAACATGAGTTATGGCAACGGAAAGTACACAGCGGAATTTATGGATGAAGAGTATTCCGGCACCTATTCTGTCAACGGTTCGGATGTAACGATAGACGGTTTTGGCGGCTATACGCTGCAGGAATTCGATTATTGTGATGTGATAACGGATTCGGGCGAAACCATAATTATCACGGTATACGATGATTGTTGTGATTCGGAATCTCCCTTTGAGTATACTTTGGAAGACGATGTACTTGATCTGACTTTCAAAGACGGCGAAACAGCGTCTTATGACTGCGTCGAGGCCGGGGATGTTTATACTGTAGGCGGCGTTGAATTCTACTGGGATTATTTATACGATTAACTAAATTGCAAAAAACTGCCCGGGACGTACAGAGGTTGTCTGTGCGTCCCTTTTTTGCGGAATAAACGGATAAGAGGGCGCGCTGTAAAAAATGTGGTACGGATATTCGTTTATATCCGGCATCAAATCAACACAATACCGTAAACAGAACGGGTGAACTTTTCCAAAGCCTTGTTTCTGTCTTCGTAAAGACTGCTTCTTTCCTTATAAAAACGGCTCATAAGGCTCTCCGCAGCTCCTTTTGTATTATGTATAAAAAATCCCTCGAGCAGTTGAACCTGATAATCGTCAAGATCGGAAAATCCCGATTCTATCATCTTCAATTCACGTTCAACAACTTTTGACCTGAACCGGCAGTCGTCGAGCAGAGCAATGACAGTGATAAGCCTGTCCTCGTATTTGTTTGTGCCGCTGCTCGTTACCGGCTTTGCGTTTAGCGACGCGGTTTTACAAGAATACTTTTCCCTTTCGAGTTCCTCAATTTGCTGCTTGATGGATTTGCGCGCCACTGTGAGCTGATTCTTTCTCTTAAGCAAATCCTTAGCAAAATCTCTGTAATCCATAATCCCCTTTCTTTCTTTTAAAAAGCCGATATAAACAAGCTTATGACATCAAAGCAGAATACCGGGCAGATGGGTTTCCTCAAGCATTCTTATTTATTTATATCGGCAAAAACCAAAGAAATAAGTTTTTATACAAACCTTAACCGAACAAGCGCGCCCGTCCGCCGCCGAATGCTCTCGGTTAAGTCCAACATGGCGGCATAGTTATCCGTGGAATTATTATAACATATATATTAATAAAAAGCGTCCTGAATTTGTCGGAAATTCTTTATGTATTATTAATAAAATATTTTGTCGATATATGTGAAAATAATACAAAAGTGGTTTTACAACTTCAATTTTTGTATAAAAAATAAAAAAAGCACGCTTTTTTAAAAAGCGTGCGGAAGTGGATTTTCGGGTTATTTTTTCTTATCGGAATACAAATCATAAAGCTCGGAAAGGGATGCTCTCATCCGTGATACGACATTTTCGGGATAAACTATCTCCATTTCTTTGCCGAAGGAGAAAACCCAGGCAAAAAACTTCGGGCTCAGTTTTACCTTTGCCGTGAAGATAAACCTATCGTCGCTCTCCTTTAATATGGGTATATCGCTGCCGTAGCGGTCGATTACAACGCCGACAAGACTGTTGCTGCAGGATATACGCACGCTCTCGTCCTTTCCGCCGAACATGGAAAACACACTCTTTGTGTAGGCGGCGATTCCGGAAACACCGAAGAGCATTTTTCCCTTCCTCGGTTTTTGCATAATTGAAATATCGGTCATTTTATCAACACGGAAGTGCTTTATCATATTGCTTTTTTCGTCATAGGCGAGCAGATAATAAAACTCATCGTCCCAGGTTAAAGACCACGGGCTTACCTCGTACTTTTTACCCCCGTGACGGGCAACCCGCTCGATTCTGCCGTCCCGGACAATATATGTATAGTATTGAAAGCTGACCATTTTGTTGTCTGCAATCGCAGTATGTATGTGGTCTATGGTGTTGAATATGCTCTCGTTGCGTGCCTTTACCCTTCCCTCAATAAAGACCTGACGCTTAAGGATTGAGGTCTGATCCCCGCCACCGGCAAGAGAAGCGAGTTTTTCGATCAGTTGCCTGCTCTTTTTCTCCGTAATGAATTTGCTGGACAGCACTGCATCGACGAGCAGTTTGAGCTCCGGAAGCTCAAATTCTCTTGCCCCGAGGAAAACACCGCAGTTTCTGCCCTTTGTTCTGATAATGTCATAACCGAAATTTTCAAGCGATTCAAGGTCGTCATAAATGCTTTTACGCTCCGCTTTTATATCATTTGCATTGAGCATCCCGATAAGCCCATTTACTGTAATCGGGTTGTTTTCGTCGGTTTTTTTGAGCGCGTTGAGAATATACAGAATTTTGAGCTTCTGGTTTTTTGATTTCGGCATCTTAATCACCATTCCCGGTCAAGCATATATATTTATTAAAAAAACAAAAAAAGAGCCTTGGCAAAAACGGCTATACAAGACCTCCGTCGACAGCCAGCACCGCACCGCTGATATAATCGGCTTTTTCACTCGCTAAAAACAGTACGGCGTTTGCGACATCAACCGGTTTTCCCAACCGTTCAAGCGGTATCGACTCGACGAGCGATTCAACCTCCTCGATGGTAAGCCTTGCGTTCATATCCGTGTCAATCACGCCGGGGCAGACGCAGTTTACCCGAACGTAACTTGGTCCGACCTCCTTTGCCAGCGCTTTTGTGAAACCGATAAGCGCCGCTTTCGATGCTGAATAATCGACCTCGCAGGAAGCGCCGCATTCTCCGAACACGGAGGAAATGTTAATTATGGCGCCGCTTTTGCGGCGGATCATGGACGGCAGAACGGCACGGGTCATGTTGAGGGTTCCGAATAGATTTACGTCATAAAGCTCCCTGATGCTCTCCCGCGAAACACTGTCAAAAACCCCGAAAAGGGACACTCCGGCATTGTTTACAAGCACGTCTATATCCGGAAATGCCGCTACCATAGCGGCAACCTGCTCCTTATCTGAAACATCCGCCCTGAAGGTTACGGCATTTTTAAGCGAATCGCAGAGCGTTTGCGCTTCTTTGACGCTTTTATTGTAATTTATAATAACGAAATAGCCCTCTTTGGAAAATGCCTCGCAGACGGCTCTGCCGATACCTCTTGAACCACCGGTGACCAAAACGGTTTTCATGCGCATGTTTTCCTTCTTTTCAATAAAGATGTATTACAGGGTATTCTCCCGCTTTTTAAACTACCGTTTTTGTAAAAATGGGCAGTATCATGGGATTTCTCTTTATTTTTGAATACACTACCGAGCCGAGCTCATCTTTGAGCTTGTTTTTAAGAGTTCCCATATCGGTTACGCCTTTATCAAGGTACTTATAGATTATTTTTGCAGAGGTGCTGCCAAGCTCATCCATAAGAGCCTCGCTCTCCTTGACATATACAAACCCGCGTGAAACTATCTCCGGCGGGCTTAAAAGCTCCCTGTTTTCGGTATCTATGTTTGCGACGACGATGATGATTCCGTCCTCCGAAAGATGCTTTCTGTCCCTCAGAACAACGCTTCCGACATCGCCTATACCATAACCGTCAACCATAATCTGCCCTGCCTCGACGCTTCCGTTTACTCTGATACCGCGTTTGCTCAGCTCAAGCACCTTACCCGCCTCCGGAATAAAAATGTGGCTTCCGTCCATGCCGAGTTCCTTTGCCAGTGCGGCGTGTCTTGTAAGATGCTTATATTCACCGTGTACGGGGATAAAATATTCCGCTTTGACAAGGGAGTGAATCAGCTTTATCTCCTCACAGCAGGCGTGCCCGGTGACATGGACCTCGTTGCTGTCGTTGATAACCTCTACGCCTCTTTTACAAAGCTCGTTTACAATCTTTGTAATCAGCTTCTCGTTGCCGGGAATCGCAGAGGCGGAGAGGATGACAAGGTCGTTCGCACCTAAAGAGATTGTAGGGTGCTCGCCGAACGCCATTCTGTAAAGCGCGCTCATAGGCTCTCCCTGACTTCCGGTAGTTATCAGGGTAAGCTGGTTGGGGGAATAACGCTTCATATCGGTGATATCTATGATAAGACCGTCGGGAATATCGATATATCCGAGTCTGCTCGCCGCTTTTATGACATTGAGCATGCTGCGCCCCGTAATCGCCACCTTGCGGTTATACTTTACCGAATAATTAATAATCTGCTGGACTCTGTGAACATTGGAAGAGAATGTCGCAATAACGACACGCTTTTCGAGATTATAGAATATTCTGTCAAAGGAGGCAGCAAGCGTCTTCTCGCTCGCGGTGTAGCCGGGACGCTCCGCGTTCGTCGAGTCGCACATGAGAACCTTTACTCCCTTATTTCCGATATCCGCTATCCTGCCGAGATCAATCGGCCTGCTTCCGATGGGAGTAAAATCTATTTTAAAGTCCCCCGTGTGAAATATCTTTCCGACCGGGGTGGATATATAAAGGGCAACCGCATCCGGGATGGAATGGTTTACATGGACATATTCTACCGAAAACGAACCGAAATCGGTTTTTTCGCCCGCTTTTATCTCGATGAGTGTAGATGACTTTAGCATTCCGTGCTCCGAGAGCTTACCCTCAAGGATTCCGAGAGTCAGTCTTGTGCCGTAAATATTCGTTTTTATCTGCTTTAAAAAATAGGGTACAGCTCCGATGTGATCCTCGTGACCGTGTGTCAGTATAATTCCACGGACTTTATCTGCGTTTTTTTGAAGATATGTTATGTCGGGTATAACAAGGTCCACGCCCAGCATATCGTTTTCCGGAAACGATACGCCGCAGTCGATTACGATTATATCATTCTCGTACTCTAAGACGGTAATGTTCATGCCTATTCCGTCTACGCCTCCGAGAGGGATTATCCTTACTTTTGAGTTTTTTGTCATAAATATTTCCTTTCGTTTTATGATTATATTATGCAATTAATATGTTATTTTGTCAATAGATACGGGAAAACGCGGCAAAACGCCGCCTTAGATGCAGGGAGCGCCGCAAGCATTTATCACTTGACTTTTTATGAAAAAATGTTATTATGTATGATGTTGTTATATCAATACGGCCGAAGGGTGTTATTAATAAATGGAAAGAATCTATATCAACGGCGGAAAGCCGTTATCGGGACGAATAGAGGTGGGAGGCATGAAAAACGCCGCCCTGCCTATTTTATTTTCGACAATTCTTGTAGAGGATAAATGCGTAATCGAGAATTTACCGAGAATAAGCGATATAAAAACAACGCTTGATATTCTCACCGCCATGGGAGCGCAGGTAAATGAGCTTGACAGCGGAACGGTTCAGGTTGATACAACAAATATAAAATGCGGGTTAATGCCCCAGAATCTTGCACAGACGATGAGGGCATCTTATTATGTACTCGGAGCGGAGCTGGGCAGGTTCGGAAGATCAAGAGCCGCCTGCCCCGGCGGAGATGATTTCGGTGCAAGGCCTATCGACCAGCATGTCAAGGGTTTTGAAGCGTTGGGAGCGACAGTTACCGAGAATGATGAGGTTTACACCTGCATCGCCGAGAACGGGCTGAGAGCCGCCTCGATTTATCTTGATATAGCGTCTGTCGGCGCAACCATAAACATAATGCTCGCCGCTACCAAAATCGAGGGATTGACTGTAATAGACAATGCGGCAAGAGAACCTCATGTAGTTGACCTTGCAAACTTTTTAAACAGCTGCGGTGCGGATATAACCGGCGCGGGTACAGAGGTTATAAAGATAAGAGGGGTAAAAAAACTCCACGGCGTCAGTTATGCGATTATCCCCGATATGATCGAGGCGGGAACATATATGATGGCGGCGGCGGCGACGAACTGCACGCTCACCATTACAAATGTTATTCCCAAACATCTGGAATCTATTACAGCAAAATTAATCGATATGGGCGTTTCGGTGACAGAACTGGACGACTCGGTAATAGTTTCGAAACGTGATACTCCGCTTAAGAAAATAAAGGTAAAAACATTCTTTTATCCGGGTTTTCCCACTGATATGAACGCACTTATAGGCGTGCTTTTGTGTCTTGCCGACGGGCAGAGCACGATAACGGAGGGGGTTTTTGACAACCGCTTCAAATACACTGACGAGCTTATCAGAATGGGGGCAAACATAACCGTTCAGGGCAGAACCGCAACTTTTGAGGGAAAGCCGGAGCTTCACCCGGCGAATATCAGAGCCGTGGACATAAGGGCGGGGGGCGCTATGGTCATCGCGGGGCTTGCCACAAAGGGAGTTACATGGATAGATGATATCTATCATATCGAGAGGGGATATGAAAACCTTGTCGAAAAGCTGCGTGCTGTCGGAGCTGACATAAAAAAAGTTATTATACCCGAGATTACCCCAAACGGAAAGTAATTATACAGCATAACCTTTTTGCCGCAGACGCTTAACGGTCTCCGCGGTTTTTTTTACTCATTTTTAATGGTCAGAATACGCTGTAAAACACCCCGCCGGCAACTCCGGCGGCGGAAATGACAAGTATCGGGTTTACTTTATGCTTCCATATCGTATAAAAACAGGCCGCAAAGACTATAATCGCAAAAAAATCCATATTATCGGTTCTGAAAGCAACAGTACCGTCTTTGAAAAAAGAGGAGATTACCATAGCAACACCCGCGGAGGCGATAAGTCCCACCACGGCGGGGCGGAGACCTGCGAGAACCGAACCGAGAGCCGATAATTTTCTGTATCTTTTGTATACCGCATAAAGTATTGATATAATAATAACCGAAGGCATTACAAAGCCGACTGTAGCTATGACCGCGCCTAAAGCACCGCCGATTTTTGTGCCGACGAAGGTCGCGGCATTGATCGAAATCGGACCTGGTGTCATCTGGGAAATTGTGATTATATCGTTATATTCGGCTTGTGTAAGCCATTGATTTAGCTCTACGATCTGCTCTTTTATAAGCGGCAGAGCCGCATAACCGCCCCCGATGCTGAACAGACCTATTTGAAAAAAGGACCAGAAAAGCTGCAGAAATATCATTTTCTGTCCTCCTTTTCACCGCTTTCATCCCTGAACAGCAAAAGACCGCTTACGGCAGCGAAAGCGATAACGAGCATCGGATTGACTGAAAAAAGGCTTACAGCCGCGAAGGCACCAATCATCAAAACAAGCGAAATGACCGCTTTTGCCCTGTTCTTGAGAACCGATTTTGCCATTCCTATCACAACGTCGGTGATTACAGCCGCCACACCCGCCTGCATACCTCTCATAACACCCTGAAAAACAGCATTATACTGAAGCGCCGAGTAGCCGAACGAAAGGGCATATATAATCAAAAATGGCGGCAGAACAGTAGCAAAAACAGTGATTATCGCACCGGGTATTCCTGCGAGTCTGAAGCCTAAAAGCAGGGTGGTGTTTATCGCTATCGCACCGGGAGAGGATTGTGCTATAACCGTAAAATCGAGCATTTCCTCCTCGTTTAGCCAGCCCAGCTTCTCGACGAATTTCTTTCGCATCAGCGAGATCATAACGTATCCGCCCCCGAAAGTGAACGCACTAAGCTCAAAGCAGGAGATGAACAGTTTTATATAGAATCTGAAATCACGCTTCAAAAACTTTTCCCCCGAAAATTTAAACATATACCCTATCTATATAATTATAACACAAAAACCACCTTATTACCATATTTTTCCGTAAAAATTTATGCGGTTGGAAAAAGACGGGAAAAAATCCCCCCAATGCGGGTTTGAATTCTCAAGTCCGGCGCATTAAGGGGGAATTTTTATTTTTTGCTTATTGCGTTTTTTCTATTTTGCCGTATCGGTGCTTTCAGTCGGCTGTATGGCTTCTGCTTTGTTTTCTATCTCTTTTCCGAGATATTCGGGCAGCTTCATACCTGCCATGTTGAAAAGCTCGTTCATCGGAGGTATGGATTTCATTATCCCCGACAAAAAGCCGGCTGTTGCGCTTTTATCCGTACTGTTTGCGTTGGAGTCCCAAACGGTAACCTTGTCGATTTTGATGTTCTTAATCGCATCAACTTGAATTTTCATAAGCTCCTCAAGTTTATCTGCTATAAGGAGTCTTACTGCGTCGTCGGATTTTCCATTTGCGGATTTAATGATTTCGGCAAAACCTTCAGCCTGCTTTGAGAGTATCTCGCGCATACCGTTTGCTTCCGCCTGCATCTTCATCAGAATAGCATCGGATTCACCCTTTGCTCGTCTTCTGATCTGCTCCGCTTCGGCCTCTGCCTGAAGCTCAAGCCTCTGCTTCTCAATTTCCATTTTTACGATAATATCGGCTTCCTGAGTTGCTTTTTCAAGCGTAGCGCGTGCTAATTCGGCGCGTTGCTGTGCTGCATAGGATTCCTCCTGCGCCTTAGCTTTCTGCACATTCTCCGCAGTTATGGCGCGCTTCTGGGATTCTGCCTCACGCTCACGGCGGGTAGCGTCAGATTCAGCCACCTGAACTTTTGCCTGGTTTTCACCCTTTATCGCCTCTGCGTCGGCAAGTGAAACGCTTATTCTCTGGTCTCTTTGTGCGTTGGCAGCACCGATCGAACCCTCGCGGTCCGCCTCTGCGACAGAAACCTTGGCATCATTGATTGCTTTGGCTGCTGCCTCCTGACCGAGCGCTACGATATAGCCGCTTTCATCGTCTATGTCGGTAACGTTAACGTTGATAAGGCGAAGACCGATTTTTTTAAGCTCCGTTTCCACATTTCCGGAAACGGCATCGAGGAACTTGTCACGGTCTGTGTTGATTTCCTCAATATCCATCGTCGCTATGATAAGACGCAGCTGACCGAATATAATGTCCTCAGCAAGCTTTTGAACCTCCTCAGCTCTTAATCCGAGAAGACGCTCGGCTGCATTCTGCATAACTCCCATCTCGGTTGAGATACCGACCGTAAAGCGGGAGGGAACATCAATACGGATATTCTGCCGGGAAAGCGCGCTTTTCAAATCAACGCTGATAGAGATGGGCGTCAGGTCAAGGTACTGATAAGCCTGCACGACAGGCCAAATAAACGCTGCGCCGCCGTGTATACACTTTGCGCTTGCCTGGGTACCGTCGCTGTTGTTGCCTACTTTACCGTAAATAACCATGATTTTGTCTGAGGGACACTTTTTGTACCTCGTCAGGAACATCATGAAGGTAATAAACACAAGCAAAACAGCTGCTGTTACCAAAAATAGAGTTGTTGTTGGGTCCATGATTTTCTCCTTATAATATGTTTATTTGATGCTTTTACTGTCTTTTAAGTCTTTCTACAACCAACAGACCGGTCTCGTCTGTGGATACAATTCTTACCGCTTCACCGGTTTTGAGGGTCTCAGGTTCGTTGGTTATCGCATTTATCTCTGTATATTTGTCCTGTATGATAACATTGACCTTTCCGCTGCCCTTTCTGTCACCCGGTATAGGGATATATACCTGTCCGACCTTGCCTATGGCGTTTGCGAGGTTTATGTTGCCGGATGATTGCAGAGATAGTATCAGCTTTAGCATATATGCCATTCCGACCAAAGCGGCGAACCCGCAAAGTATCGCAAGGAATATTGCAAGCGCACTGCCCATATCTGTTCCGGCGAAAACGATGCCGCTCCATCCGCCTATGCATAGGAAAGCCATGATTCCCCTTATGGAGAATAACGCAAAGCCATCGCTTCCCCCTTCTAAATCCCCGTCCTGATCAAAGGAAACATCGCTATCAAAGCCGTCTACATCGATATCCGAATCCCCCGAAAAACCTATAAGGAGAAGAATCGTCTGTATTATCAGAATCAGAGACGACGGTATGGCAAAAAAAGCAAATATCTGTTGCAGAGAACTTAAATCGTCAAACCATTGAATCATAATAATAATCAAGCCTTTCCTTTATAATTTATCAAACAATTCCTCGGTATAGGTTGTAATAAGCGTTGAGTAATATGAAAGCACAATTATTTCCAGAGCTTTTTTTAGCCTCTTTGTGCCTCCTGCAACCGGTTCGACATAATCATGCACGCAGGAATCGATTACATCCTTTAAGGAGAAGACCTGCTCCTGCAGCTTTCCGTCATCCCCACCTGCGGCGATTTTATCTATTATATCGGTTATGAAATCATATAGAATCGACTCCGGTATAATGTCATCGTCGCGGCTGTTGGCACTGCCGTTGATATAGCTGAGAATGAAACTGATTCGCTCTAACTTTGTGTTTTTTCTGAGCATATTGATAATCAGAATCCGCGCGAGCTGATCCTTTGAATAGCGCTTGTTTTTCGGCTTGCTCACCCAACCCCGTTTAATCCAGTTTTGCAGAGTGGAGCTGTCGATTCCGGTTATTTCTCTTATCTGCGATAGCATTATTCCGTCCGTGATAAAGAATATCTTGTTGAGAAAATCCAGTCCGTTGGTGTTCCCCATGTCACTTTTCTTAAAAACGGTACCGGGTATCATATTATTTGCCATTCCGACATTCAAAAAGCAACGCTCCTTTCCTGATGTTCAACCAATTATAACACACGTTCAGATGAATGTCAATAGCAATCTTAAAAATATTTTTCGAAATCTTAAGAACCCCAAAAACGGTAATGAATATTGAAAAAGTCTACTCATATTATTAATAATATGCAATTATATATGCTATTATAAACAATTATACAATAAAAGGTAAAAAATGCAATAGCAAATATTTTTGTTGAATATTAATCTTAAAAGAAAAGATTTAAACTTGGAAAATGATTCTATCTACCTGACAAATGTGATGAAAAGCGGAATATTTACTTTAAACCAAAAAAGACAGCCGACACGGGCTGTCTTTTCGAAAAATGAATCAGGTTATTTTGATTTTCTCTTTTTGATGACTATGTATATGGTGCAGGCGATTATTACCACTGCTAGTACAGCTATTATTATATAAATAATAATTGTTCTGCTTTCGGTAATTACACCGCCGTTATCGTCGTTTTTGACATCGACTGCAAAGGGCTGGGAATAAATCACATAAGGTGTCCCGTTCGCGGTTTCGGTTTTGTAGCCTATCATGAACGATGCGATGCCCTCTTTAAGAGCTGTTATTGTTCCGTTTTCGTATTTTATGACATCTGCGCCCTCGATAAAGGTTACAAAAGCGTTTTCATCACCGATTACGCTTTTACTCTCCCGTGCGTATGTGACCATATCAACGTTAATCTCCGCCCTGCTCTCCGGACCATCTGATGAGTCGTCTGCAATAAGGTTGATTTTGTTTTCGGAGGTGACCAGCTTTTTCGCCATTTGCTTTGAATATTGTGCGTCGTTAGTCGTGAGTCCGTCGATACCCCAGATAAACGCCTTGTTGAAATCTGCCGCGGAGGATATGGTATAGGTCCAGGGCCAGCAGGTTATACCTCTGTGCCTGAGTGCTGCATACATTTCAACGTTTAAGCCACCGAATGAGGGGTTGAAGGTGGAGTTTATGCCGTGATAAGTAAGATAGCTGTTATAAAGCGATTCGTGCATCTTTGAAACCGAACCGAAGGGAGTCACACCTGTCAGAAAACCTGTTCCGACAGTGGGCATCGCCTTGCGGAACGCTTGTATCTGCGAGGAATTGAAGCAGATTACAAAGATTCTGTCCTCGTAACCAAACTTGTTTATCAAATCGACAGTCGGCTGAATTATCTTTGGGTTTGCCGTTTTTATTTCGAGGAAGATTTTGCAGTCTATATCCTTGAAAGCGGTAAAAAACTCCTCAAGAGTTGGAACCTTCTCCTCCGGGTAAAATGTTTTGTACTTATCGTTTTCGCCCCAGAGATTGTATTTTTTTATTTCCTCAAGCGTCATCTGCGTAACCGGCGTGCTGCCGTTATAGGATGTGGTGCGCGTTATTTTATCATCGTGCATAATGATGATTTTGCCGTCCTTTGTCAGCATTATATCGGTTTCAACAACATCAGATCCGTTTTCAAATGCTTTTAAATAGCCGCTGATGGAGTTTTCCGGTGCCTGTGTCGGGTTGCCCCGGTGGCCTATTATCAAAGGCGTTTTAACAAGAGTGTTTTCCTCGAAAAACGCATTGAAGCATTCGTTTATACGCTTGTAATTGTATGTTATGATTCCGGTTGCGCCAGAGGTTATCATTTTTACGGCATCGGTATCGTTCAGGGTATAAAAATCCATAATCCATACCGTAACGCCGAGATTTTGCAGATATGAGACCTTATCCGCATCCGCATGACTGACCGGAAGCACTGCGATAAGAGAGTTTGCCGAGGTAACCTCGCGCCTTATCTTTAACAGCTCCTCGTCTCCGATTTCATCGGGATAAGCAGAGGAAAAATCGACAGCTGTTCTGGCTACCGGGTATTTTGTACGGACGTATTTCAGAACCTCCGTATCGGAGCTTACTATAAGCACATCGTTGGCTTCTTCACTTTCAAGATAGGCTGCCAGAGCATCTGCCGCAGCGTTGTTATTTATATAAAAAGCGGGAATTATGTTCTTGCCCAAAAACGGCATGGCATCTGCTACGGAAGTGATTTTTACACCGTCCGCGCTGTTTACGTTGAGATATGAATCGACATACATCAAAGCGTTGGAGGGCTTTCTGTCCTGAAGACCTTCAAGAGTCTGCATGGAGTCAATTATCGCTATGTTCGTGGGCGGGTTCAGTATGTTGCATACCGGATTTTCGACAAACTGAAGTATCTGCTTAGCCTCCGGTTCGGTATATACGGGCTTTTTCTCCAAAACACTGATTTTTATTGAATCTACAACGAGCTTCGATGAGTTTGCCTGCAGACCGATTCCGCCCCTGATGTCTTCGGAAATCTCGGGTAGCTCGTCTAAATGTATCACGGTATTTCCGTCTACCTGGTACTGAACGACGGAATCCTTTGCGAGTACAGAGAAGGTGTAAAACTTGGAACCGTTTATCTTCTCTGTATAGCTTGCCGATTTGTAGTAATTCCAATTACCCGTATTGGAGCAGCACTCGATTCCGCCCGTTGTGGATGTTGCGGGCGATGCCATATTATTCCTTACTGCCATGTGATAATAGGGTGTTCCGGTGGTATCCGCTTTGCCTGCGCGGTATATAAAGGATATCCACCTTGAGGCATCCTTAGCATCTGTCTGCGTCGCTACCGCATCTATTCTGTAATTTGCGAAGTCGGATAGCCAGGCGGGCAGGTATGCGCGTATGTTCGCTCCTGTCGTATCGGTTATTGTAAGCTTGCCATCATTAATGGTATAAAGACTTTCGTCTGCGATTTTGTTCCAGTCTTTTATAGCGTCCCCGGACGAAAAATCATTGTAATACAGTACATATTCGTCATCAGTTTTGTTTTTCGAGACTATATATACATTCTTGCTCTTGCCGTTTGCTGACGCGATAAGAGGATAAACAGCGGCTTCCTCGACGGTAAGTGAGCTTATCTCATTACCGTTGTATTTCCATGTTATACCGTCAAAAGCCTCTCCGTCGGAAAATTCCACGGAATAACCGTCAAGTTTCACCGTGTCGCCCTTGTTTGCGAGTATGGCGGGTTCGTTAAAGCGGATTACCTCTGCCTTGGCGGAAACATATGTAGGGATACATGAAAATATCGCAAAGATGAGGACAACCGTTACGGAAAGAGAAATAAACTGCTGAGCTGTCTTGATGGATTTTTTGATTTTCGTTTTCATAAGAACGCAACCTTTCGTATTGAAGATCAATGAAAATATATGTAAAATAAAATAAAGCCAACTGTACAAACGTATTAAACTCGATTATACATCGATGTTGGCAATAGTATACCATTTATTTGATAAAAAAACAATCATTATTGACATTTACTTATTAGCCGTGTTAAATTAACCACATAGCATTTATGTTACAGCAGATAATAAATGCACGAAAAAAGCTAATCATATTAGAGTAACGTAAGAAAGGCGGATGGTATGACAAACGAAGTGCTTAAAATCGCCGGAATGACCTGCGCCGCTTGCGTGGCAAGGATAGAAAATGCAGTCGGAAAGAAGGACGGCGTAAGCAGAGCCTCGGTAAATTTCGCTACGGAAACGCTGTCTGTCGGGTTTGACGAAAAGAAAACCACGATTGAAGAAATAAAAGAAACAATTACAAAAGTTGGTTATGGTGTTGTTGATGACATAAAAACAGTAAGCGTTACAATACCTGTTTCGGGTATGACCTGCGCCGCCTGTGCTTTAAGGATAGAAAAAACTCTCGGCAGAACGGAAGGTGTCATTAACGCTTCGGTCAATTATGCGACGGAAAAGGTTAGTGTTGAATATAACCCGGATATTATAAGATTATCGGCTGTCAGGCGGGTTATCGAAAACTCCGGTTATAAGACTTTGGATATAGAAAAGGAAATTATAGTCGACAGGGACAAACAAAAAAAAGAAAGCGAGATACGGACGCTTAGGAGAAAGTTTACGATTTCCGCTGTTTTTGCGGTTCCGCTTCTGTATATCGCAATGGTTCCGATGATTCCGCAGTTTTCCTTTGCGGTTCCGGCTTTTCTTGACCCGATGAAACATCCGCTTGTTTATGCATTGACTCAGCTTCTGCTGGTTATTCCGATAATAATAGCAGGCAGAAGGTTCTATACGGCGGGTTTCAGGGCTATTCTGCAAAGAAGCCCAAATATGGATTCATTGATTGCAATCGGCACGTCCGCAGCGGTTATTTACAGTCTTTTCACTACCTTACGAATCGCCAAAGGAGAGGTAAATGCAGTACATGAGGGCCTATACTTTGAGTCCGCGGGTGTAATAATAACCTTGATTCTGCTCGGAAAAACTCTGGAGGCGGTCTCTAAGGGGAAAACCTCGGAGGCAATAAAAAAGCTGATGGGACTCGCGCCAAAAACCGCAGTCGTGATACGGGACGGCAGGGAAACAGAGCTTCCCATTGAGGAGGTAGAAGCGGGAGATGTCATATCGGTAAAACCCGGCGAAAAAATCCCCGTCGACGGAGAGGTTACGCAGGGTTATACTTCGATAGACAAATCGATGCTTACGGGTGAGAGCATCCCCACGGAGAAAAAGCCGGGCGACAAAGTCTTTGCGGCAACCATAAATAAGAACGGTGCAATAAGGTTCAGGGCGACAAAAGTCGGCGGGGATACGGCACTGGCACAGATAATAAAGCTTGTCGAGGAGGCACAGGGCTCTAAAGCTCCGATTGCAAAAACCGCGGATATCGTATCGGGTTATTTTGTACCAGTCGTCGTCGTTATAGCGATTCTTGCGTTTGCGGCATGGCTTATTTCCGGTCAGACGCTCGCTTTTTCGCTTACAATTTTTATATCGGTGCTGGTTATCGCCTGTCCCTGTGCTTTGGGACTCGCCACCCCGACAGCGATTTTGGTCGGTACGGGAAGGGGAGCGGAGTACGGAATACTTTTTAAAAGCGGAGAGGCACTTGAGAGCGCTCATAAAATCGATACGATAATTTTTGACAAAACAGGTACGATAACAGAGGGCAAGCCGGAACTGACCGATATTATCACAACACAGGATTTTACAAAAGAGCGTCTTTTGCAGATCGCTGCATCCGCAGAAAAAGGTTCGGAGCATTCGCTGGGAGAAGCTATTGTAAGCGAAGCTGAAAGAAAAGGCATAGAGCTGCTAAAAGCCGATATCTTCCGTGCGCTTCCCGGGCTCGGCATAGAGGTTGATGTAGACGGTTTACATGTTTTGATTGGAAATAAAAAACTTATGGACGAAAATGAAGTGGCACTCGGCGGGCTTGAAGCTGAGTCCGACAGGCTTGCAAACGGGGGAAAAACCCCTATGTTTATCGCTGCAGACAAAAAAATATGCGGAATTATAGCCGTTGCGGATGTGGTAAAGAAAAGCAGTTTTAAGGCTATAAAAAGCCTTCGTTCAATGGGTATTGAAGTCGTTATGATTACCGGCGACAACAGCAGGACGGCAAGGGCTGTCGCAGAGCAGGTCGGTATTGACAGGGTTCTCTCGGAGGTGCTGCCGGACGACAAGGCGAATGAAGTGAGAAAGCTGCAATCGGAGGGAAGAAAGGTTGCGATGGTCGGCGACGGTATAAACGACGCCCCCGCACTCGCCCGGGCAGATACCGGAATCGCAATCGGTTCGGGCACGGATGTCGCAATGGAATCCGCGGATATCGTCCTTATGAAAAGCGATCTTATGGACGTCCATACGGCGATACTGCTGAGTAAAAGTACGATGCGTAATATCAAGCAGAATCTTTTCTGGGCGTTCGCCTATAATATAGCGGGTATACCGATAGCAGCCGGAGTGCTCTATATTTTCGGCGGGCCTTTGCTTAATCCCATGCTTGCGGCAGCAGCTATGTCCTTAAGCTCGGTTTCGGTGCTTACAAACGCATTGAGATTAAAGAGATTTAGAGTATAGGAAAGGAAGATTTTTATGGAAAGAACAGTATTAGACGTGGAGGGTATGTCCTGTTCGCATTGCGAAAACGCAATAAGAAGAGCAGTATCCGAACTGCGGGGCGTTGCCGGAGTAACGGTCGATTTGGCGATGAAAACCGTAACGGTTGATTATGATCCGTCATTGGTGAATATCCAAAGAATCAAATCTGAGATTACCGAACAGGGTTATGAAGTGAAGTAAAGAATAAAAGCTTGCAATTTGCTTTTTGTTTATTTACGAAAACAACAAATCGTTGATAATAGGATATAAGAGAGGGATTCGTTCTCGCCTGCGGGCTCGGTCAGGGCACGTTCTGACAGTCCACCGGACTGTTATTCATTGCGTGCCCGTTCGAATCCCTGCAAAACCTAATAAAAAAGCCGGGACAAGCCCGGTTTTTTATATGAGTAAGACTGTCTTAACATCACAGAATAAGGGTAAGAAAACAAAAATATCATTCTGTTTTTAACATTCCTGTATGAATACCATAATATTTATTATCCTATGTGAAAAGCAGTATTCAATCTAATATAGGTCTTGTCGCTGGATTATTGCCTGCTAATATAACTCAAGAGTGTATTAGCACGATTTTGATTATATTTTCCATCATTATTGAATATGCATGCGTTGCGATATTTTACTATGTCACGTCTGGTAGCAGCTGAGATTATTTCCCAATTATCTAATATATCTAGTTCATCAATTATATGCCACTTGGTTACTATTTCGCGGTATTGTGTCTTTGAATCTGTTATGCTGTGCAAAGCACACAGTAAGTTCAAATCATTATTAAATGTTGCACTTGATATATCTCTTATTGTGTTCAGAATATCCTGCATTGAACCTTCTTCACCTGATAAGTACGACCAAAGTTCGTCTGCAATGAGTATTTCTTCCGGTGCGCAAAATTTATTGAGTTCAATAATGCTATTCATAAAATCTGTTTTGTTGTGTCCTGTGTCTGTCTCAGAAAGCGGATCAAACGGGAAGCCGAAATAATAATGGATTTCTTTACTCGGATACAGAGACTTTAATACCGTCTTCGATGATAGGATTTTTTGTTTTTCACCACGCATTTCGCCAGAGTTCGGGCGAACAGATTTCAGCTCGATTGCTACTACTTGGTGTTCGTCTTCAAAAAAGCAATCAGCAGTAAAATCAGGAGCATTCGATATTTCTCCATGTGCCGCAGCAGCAATCAATGATTCCTCCCTTGCAACACTGGGGGTATATGTATTATTCTTTAAGTCGGTCATTATGTTGAAGATTACATTCGACTGTGCTGTATATATTCTATTGTTTTTGAAAGTTTTCTTTTCACCGCATGAAAGAATATGCGCTACATTTTCAAAAAAAGATTGACCTAATGTGGTATTTAAGCCATGCATCCATGAACTCATGTTAATAAGCGAATCAATATTGGTGTTTAAATCTGTGAATTTATCATCAAAAGCCCGTAAAAATGCTTTGTGAAAAGGAGCATTGCGTGTTAATGTAGTATCATCAGGAAAAGAATCAAATCTTGATTTTAATACTTTTATCGTTTCAAATGCAATGAGTTGCTTCTTTCTTTTATCCATTATTTTTCTCCTTCATTCTGAAAATAATCTCGGAATACGCATTTTTGTCTTTCTCTGTTCTGTTTAAAACAGGACGTTTGAACTGCTCAATTATTTGCATTCCAGCCTTTTTTGCAATAGTTGGATATACATTATGTTTATCATTAGCAACGATAAACACGTTATGATCTGGCTTTAAAAATCGTTTGCAATTAATCAGAACACTCGCTATATCATCAATGTATTTTTGAACTGATATACGATTTCTACCTTTTGCCATGGAACCTATTTCTAAGGAATCTTTGCGCTCAAAACCAAACAATTCGTACGCATAAGCATGCTGTTCATGATAATCAATTAGTCCGACGTATGGTGGGCTACAAAAAATTCCGCTAATCTTGTTTTGATTAAATTGCTTTGAAAGATTTCCACCCAGTAAACTAATTTTGTCATCTAAATTCATCGTTGCAGAATCACCTGTAAAACAAAACTGAACAGTATTTGTTCGAATCGATGAAAACTGTTTTACTCTATTTATGGTGTCATTGCTATATGTTTTCCACCATTTTAGAATGCTAAATAATGGTTTGCAGATTTTTTTATGCTTTGTGCAGTAGTAAGTGGTATAAATCGGCTCAATTAAAGTTGCCAAATCAGAGTGGGTTGTTGCTCTGCAAGATCTGATTGTACGTGATAAAATAATTTGTAGAATACATTTTATCGGATTATCATCAATCAATGAAATAAGAGAATTTACAAAATATATTTCTTTTCGTGCTGTGTCAAAATACCATTTGTCAATAAAACTCGTGTCTGATACATTTAAGCTTACGCCATATTTCGCCGCAATATTATTGAAAACAGGGAGAAACGCTCTTTCCTTTTCTAAAGCATATGAATTTTCATTTACTTGCTTGTTGTATACTGCTTTTCGAAATTCCGGCGATGGGAAATATTTACTGTTAAACTCATAAAGAGCTTGCAAAAGTTCCTCCTCAAAAGGTTGGACATTAAGCTGTTTTTCATAGTTTTCAAGTAGCTCGGTAATGGTTTTTACTTTCTCCTCGAATACTCCAATATTGTATTTTTGAATTTTACAATTAGAAATCTGTGAGTTAAATAATGAGATATCAATACCGACAGCATGCATACCAAGCTCATTCGCTTGTACCAGTGTTGTCCCACTTCCACAAAACGGGTCCAGCACGATGTCACCTTCCGAAAAATATGTCTCTGTTTTGAAGTCATCGGTATGACTATCAAGAAAATATTCTACAAGTTGAGGTATATATTTTCCCTTGTATGGGTGAAGCCGATGTACATGTTTTGTCGTTTGCGCCTCGCTGTAGTTATCAAAAGATAATGCCCAGTTAATATCTTCTCCAAGTTTCATTTTCCACTCAATTTCACGTTTACCTACAAAGGAACGATAATATGCATCAAGTTGTTCATTATCAACGAATACACCGTGGCCTGTGGAGAATCTGTCGATCCTTCCATATTGTACCAAGTAGTTAATATTTGACGGGGTAACTTCTTTACCCACAATCGAAGAAGCATATTTTGCAGCCTCTTCAAAACTTAACATTTTTTTCATTATACTCTCCGTATGACTAATCATTTTAGTTTATTTTTTTCGGTGGGACGAATCGAATCTATCCACTCAGTTTCTATGGCTTTATAGGTAATCTTGTTTTTATCGCAGAAGTTGATTATAAATATCATAGCTGTATATTTTGGTATAGTTCCGCCAGTTTCCCATCTTTTTACTGTGGAAAAAACAAATCCAATTCTTTTACAAAACCCTCTTGACTTAATAACGCTTTTTGACGAATAAACTTAATATCATATGAAAATGCCAAATTCGAGTCCTCCTGTTTTTATAGCTTTATTATGGCATATGATAGCGTAATAATCAAGCATTTTCTTTTTATGAATGATTATTTGATCGTTTTTCACTGTTTTTAGTTCAAATCAATCCTCTCTCATTTGTGACTGTTTTTGTAAAAAAAGGAAAATGTCCACAACAATTATCATGCGTTCTCATATGGCAAAAAAAAAGATTCGTTCTCGCCTGCGTGCCCGTTCGAATCCCTGCAAAACCCAATAAAAAAGCCGGGACAAGCCCGGTTTTTTCTTGGCGGAAAGAGAGGGATTCGTTCTCGCCTGTGGGCTCGGTCAGGGCACGTTCTGACAGTCCACCGGACTGTTATTCATTGCGTGCCCGTTCGAATCCTTACAAAGTCCAATAAAAAAGCCGGGACAAGCCCGGTTTTTTCTTGGCGGAAAGAGAGGGATTCGTTCTCGCCTGTGGGCTCGGTCAGGGCACGTTCTGACAGTCCACCGGACTGTTATTCATTGCGTGCCCGTTCGAATCCTTACAAAGTCCAATAAAAAAGCCGGGACAAGCCCGGTTTTTTCTTGGCGGAAAGAGAGGGATTCGAACCCTCGGTCGGGTGTTACCCGAACACACGATTTCCAGTCGTGCGCCTTAGACCAGCTCAGCCATCTTTCCGTGGCGTTATGTTCAAAGAAGCGAGATGTATTATAGCATACCGATTTTTCAAAGTCAACACTTTATGACATCATTTCCATATTTTGAAAGTATAATGTAATGACAAGAAAATAAGCGCTGGTATTTTATGTAATAAACAAATAAATACAAGGAAATTCGGATATTATTGTTCACCTTTTTATAAATAAGGAAAAAATCTCTTGATTTTTGATATTTAGTAGTATATAATGAAACCACAGATGGGAAGAATATAAACTTCCGAAATATTATTTTAGAAGGAGTTAATTTTTATGAAAAAGATTATTTCATTTGCCATAATTGCAATAATGATAAATGCAATTATGGCTTTGCCGGCTTCTGCGGTAACAGAAAATGCTCAGGTTGAGATTTCTTATGTAGACAGCGCGCCTTCTCTTGACGGTGTTGTACAACCCGGAGAGTACAAGATGGTGATAAACAGCTCAAAGGTCGATACCGATGAGTTTATCTTTGCTCTCGACGAGGATAAGAGTGTAGACTCGGACTTCTATATGGTATGGGATGACGAGAGCCTCTATATGGCTTGGGTTGTAAGAGCAGACGAGCATTTTCCGGTTGCTACCGATGTCGACTACAACAACGATGGTGTCACCGGTGATGCTGCAGATCTCGGACATATGTGGAAGTACTCCTGCGTGCAGTTCATGTTATGCACAGGTGCTCCCAATAAGGATGAAGCAAAATATCAGACCGGACAATGGTCAGGTGACTACCTTGAGGTAGGTCTTTCGATATTGGCTAACAGTGAGAGCTATAAAGTTGCCTGGAGCAAACCGCTTAGCGGCCAGAACCTTACTACTGATGACTGGGATTTTGTCGGAAAGCGTGATGAAGAGAAGAAGACAACTACATATGAGGTAAGAATAGACTGGAACAAATCGGGTATTACACAGGTTGGAAACGGTGTACAATTCGGTCTTACCTATGCGGTTTCCGACCAGGAGAATTATGATAACGAAAAGAGTATGCTCGAGTGGCAGGATGCTATACTCGACGGAAAGAAAATGGACGCAGGTGCGGTTATCACCCTTAAGGGTAAATCTGATGACAGCAAAACAGACATTTCTCAAAAAACCGATGTCCTCACTCCCGGCAACTTTGAAGTGCCTGACGACGCAACCGAGATAGAAATCGACGCAATCAGAGCTGCAATCGCTCCTAAGAACGACCCTGCGATACTTTCAACGATAATTGTTGAAACCGAGACGATTTCCTCAAAGAACGTCAAGGACACCTTGAATATTCTTTTAAAGCCGGTAGACGGCGAGGAGGACACCTTTGAGATTGCTTCATCGGAACAGGCATCCGGCACTATTCCCACATTCGACGATTTTGAAGACGGCGATATTATCATCGCATTTGACGCCACAAGCACATCATTAGAAAATGCTTCAAAACTTGCAGTCGGTGATAAGCTTGTCTTCAAGGGATTTGACCTTGCAGAGGGCGAATATGCAAATTCGGATGCTCTTGTTTATGTATTGAGAGACCTCGCTGCCGATGTCAGCGACACATCCTCCGAAGTGAGCAACGAGAGCTCTAATGAGGATTCCAAGGAAGATTCAAAAGATACTAGTTCCAAACCCGAAGTTAAGGAAGATTCCAGCGAAGATGTACCCAACGGCGATAATAAAACATTATGGATTATAATCGTTGTTGTTGCTGTATTGGTAATCGGCGCTGCCGTATACTTCCTCGTAATTAAGAAAAAGAAGCAGTAAAGCGATAAGTAATAATATGCTGTAAAACATACCCGCCGAGTATACACATAGCTCGGCGGGGATTTTTTAGACAGAAACAGCGTTATTTTACAAATATTTAAGCTGAATTTAATCTATGTACTTTATTTTGTAGTAAGATAGAGAATGTATAGATATGTATTTTGTGCCGCAGCAATATTTTGAGTAGCAAAAGGAACAATAGATATGAAAAAGAGCATCATATGTTTGTCATTGATATTCACTTTTCTTTTAAGCGGATGTGATAATAAAATCAAGCTTGAGGAAAAGGGAGCGAGCTTCTATGACAAGGAAAACGATATCCTGTATGTGCCCTGTGCCGAAAGAGCAGTCAGACCTCTTCAGGTCGGCGAGGAGTACGCTACCGACGGCAAACTGACTTATTATACAATTCCCTGGCAGGAGCCCAAGGAATTCATCTGCGACAACGTCGGGGGAGTCAGTATCGTTTACCGGGCCTCAACGATTGAGGATATTACGGTGAACAACTTTAATCCGATAGCGATAAGGGTATATATGGAGGGATTGAGCTCCCGGTACCTTACAACCTTCTATTGCGAACAGAAGTATCTTGACGAAGAAGATAAAAATCCCAACTTGCAGGACGACAGTGAGCTTGTGTATTCGATAAGGGATTCACTGATATATGATGAGAAGGTTTCGGTTACGGCGGAGCTTACGGATAAAATGTATTATCTTCGCCTTTTGTCTGCGGATTACCCGGGGTTATATTACACGGTAGTGTATGTTACCGATGTAAATGGCGAGCAGTATCTTCTTGACAGGGGAACAAATCAATATGTCCTGGCGCGTGACGATCTTGTGGCAAGGATGGGCTTTTGATGATCGAGCTGCAAATTCTTGAACCGCGTTTTGTCGACGGTGCATATGAGGTTGAAAGGCTGTGCCTTGCGGAGGGATGGTCTAAATCCGCGATAAACGACTTGATCTGCCGCGAGGATGCTTTATATATTGTTGCGGTGGATGGCGATAAGGTATGCGGTATTGCCGGAATGTATATCGTACTCGGGGAAGGGCAGATTACCAATGTAGCCGTACTGCCGGAATACAGGAGGCGCGGGATTGGCAAAAGAATTTTCGGAGAACTGATAAAACGAGGATTAGCACATGGTGTGAGCGTATTCACGCTTGAGGTCGATCCCTGCAATACAGCCGCCATAAGGCTCTATGGCGGTTTCGGTTTTATAGAAGCGGGTCGGCGTAAGGGTTTGCATGACGGAACCGGCGCTGTGATAATGAACTATTCGCCCTAAACAATTAGTAGAGTGATTTATCTACACATAATTAAGGAGAAAAAAGCATGTTGATACTGGGTATCGAATCCTCCTGCGACGAAACTGCGGCTTCGGTGGTCAGGGACGGCAGAGAGATTTTATCTAATATTGTAGCCTCGCAGGCGGATATGCACGCGCTTTACGGAGGTGTGGTGCCCGAAATTGCGTCACGCGCACACACGGAAGCAATATACGGAGTTGTAGAGAATGCTCTGAGCGAAGCATCGTTATCACTTACGGATATCGATGCGATCGCGGTGACATACGCACCCGGCCTGATAGGAGCGCTGTTGACGGGATTGTCCTTTGCAAAGGGGTTGTCCTATTCTTCGGAAATACCGTTGACGCCGGTACATCATATAAGAGGGCACGTCGCCGCTAACTATCTCGCTTTTCCCGAACTCAAGCCGCCGTTTATTGCGCTTGTAGTTTCGGGAGGACATACCTCGTTATTAAAAGTTTGCGACTATACGGATTATGTTTTGGTTGGTCAGACGCGCGACGATGCCGCAGGAGAGGCATTTGATAAAGCGGCAAGGGTACTCGGGCTACCGTATCCCGGTGGTGCAGCGATGGACAAGCTCGCTTCCAAGGGTAATAAAAAGGCGGTAAGGTTTACCGTAAGCAATGTTGACGGAGCCGAATACGATTTTTCTTTTTCGGGTTTAAAAACCTCGGTAATAAATTATGTCCATACGGAAACATCGAGAGGAAGGGAGCTTGATGACGCTTTTATTGCCGATACCGCCGCATCCTATACCGATGCACTTGTAAGGACTATAACTTCCCGTCTTGAGCTGTTATTGCAGCGGGATTCCTCTATGCCGATTGTGCTTGCCGGAGGAGTCGCGGCTAATTCACATCTGAGAAATGCAGTAGATGTGCTTTCGCAGAGTTACGGTGTGGGCTGTTATATGCCTCCGCTCACCTTATGCGGCGACAATGCGGCAATGATCGCAGCACAGGGTTTTTATGAGTGCCAAAAGGGTGTTTATGCACCGCTCAGGCAAAACGCATATGCGACAAAAAGCGTATAGCTTTTATCAGCTTGTAACAGATATTGCGAATAATCAATAATACATAATGTTTATGCACAAAATGTGGAAAAGTATGTGGATAACAGGTGGTTTTGTATAAAAAGTATCAGAAAATAATCGTTTTAACCCGCAATATCGGTGGATAACCATGTGGAAAGTGTGGAAGCCATAATATCGAACAAGTGAAAAACGGCTATATTATGTAAACGAAACCACGATAAAATCACCATATAATGACAAACAAACCGGCAAATATTGCCGGTTTGTGCCAAAATATGAAATGGCGATTTTATATGAAATCAGTCGATATCCGACGGACCGCCGAGAAATTTAATCGCACGTTCCACTGCGTCTTTTGAATTATTCCACGGCTCTTTTTCATATCGGTAATCGAATTTTTTACAGAACCAGGAAACATCCTCGGATAATTGGGAAATATAACCCGATATTATCTTATCCGTGTCCTTTACAAATAGCTCATATTGCTTTTTACCCATAGAATTATTAGCAGTTCTCAGGAGCCTTTTATAATGTGGAAGACAAATAACTTTTTTTGAATTGAACATTTTTAAGAATTCGGGTTCTTTTTCATACAGATATACTGCCGTTGAGACCATTTTTGAGAACTTTTCGTCTATCTGCTCACATATATAGCAGCTATGTTCAAGCTTTTCAATGCGTTCTGCAGGTTTTGAGCCTATATCCTTTGATAAAAAGCCGCCTGTTTTCAACTCTTTTGCAAGCTCGGCAATATGGCTTTCCAGCATAAGAGCAAGGCTTAGACGGTTCTTGTAGGCGAACATTTTCTCATAATGATTGACGCAGAAGCCTTTTTTGTTGGTCATTATTCTTATATCCGGCTCCATCATTGCTGCGCCTAAAATCGCATCAAGCTCGATTTTCTCGAGTTTTTTATACAAAAAGCAAAACGGGCATTCATCGCCGCTCTGTTCAAATGCTTCGTTTACCGGTATGGTATATATCTTCTCCTGCATAATATCTTCTCCTTTATATGATATGAAAATTATACAGCAAAAAAGCCTAATTTACAAGCATAAACCAAAAGACTGGATAAATTATGAAAATAATAACGGAAAATAACAACATAATAATCAGCTCATGCAGCAATTTCGACCTGAGTCAGACTTTTGAATGCGGTCAATGTTTCCGCTTTGAAAAAATCGAAGACGGTCTTTACAGCGGAGTTGCAAACGGCAGACTGATTAAAATAAAGCAGGACGGAGATACCGTAACTCTGTATGATGTCAACGAGCAGGAGTTCGACGAAAAATGGAGGAGCTTTTTTGACCTCGACAGGGATTACGGAGCCATAATAAAGGAGCTGTCCTTTGACAGCATAATAAAAGCCGCTATAAAAGCGGCAGGTGGTATTCGCATTTTAAAACAAGACGGCTGGGAGGTTCTCTGCTCGTTTATAATATCCCAAAACAATAATATCCCGAGAATAAAAAAAATAATCGCTTCTCTTTGTATGCTCCTCGGGGAGGAGATATCCGATGGAGTATATACTTTTCCCAGTGCGGAGAGGGTTGTAAAAGCGGGGGTTGAGGGTATCGCTCCGATAAGAAGCGGTTTCCGCGCAAAATACATAATAGACGCGGCGCAAAAAGTTTTCAGCGGGGAGATTAACCTCGAAACGCTTGCGGAACTTGAATACAGTCTGGCAAAAAAGGAATTGATGAAAATCAAGGGAGTGGGCGAAAAGGTAGCAGACTGCACTTTGCTGTTCGGCTTTGGATTTTGCGAAGCGTTCCCGCGTGATGTATGGGTAAAGAGGGTGATAGAAAAATACTACGAAGACGGATTCACCCCCGGATATTTTGGTAAAAACGCGGGAATCGCACAGCAATACCTGTTTTATTACGAGCGCAGTATCGGCAAAAATACCAAGGCTTAATTGCCTGCAAGATATGAATACAGCAGCATGATAACCGTCATTATTACCGCAGGTGTAATCACATAGAGAAGCTTTTTAAGACGGTTCATAAACAGTTTTCCCCCATACAATTTATTTGGCTTTACATGGTTATTATTACCTGTTTTTACCCGAAAAATACAAAATATTGATTTTTCCATCGCCGGAATAGAAGTAGCTTATTCCGTCGCCGGAATAGAGAAAAACCGCCAAAAACATAGTGTAGACGTACAAGCGAAACACTATATTACAAAGCGGTTTTTTTGTAGCTTATTCCGTGGAATCCTATTCCGAAAGAAGGCACTTCCATGGAAGGCGCTTCAGTGTTGCCGTACCTGCGTTACTGATTCGCAGACACTTTTGTTGGGGAAATACCCGTTTGTTTCTCAGTGCTTAAGGTAAGGCGGCCTACAAAGCCGCAGGCAGGCTTCAAAACAGTGCATTATATTTTTGTACCGTGTATAAAAGCGGATGCCCGTTTTCTTAGCTATGTTGTTAATTCACCGCTTAGCAGCAGCAGCAAATTATGATAATAGCAATGAGAATGATGATCCAGCAACAACTGTTATTGTTTCCAAACATAGAATCGAAGCAACCCATTACATATCCTCCCTTCAATAGCTATAATATGAGGGAAAACCGTAATGGGTGCAAATGTCAAATTATATTTTTTAATGTAAAATATCCCGTAAAAATACACGGACCAAATCTGTTAAATCTCTACGATCTCCCTTGCGCCGCCTGTGATGCAGCGGCCTCCGTTTGCAGTCACGACATAAGTATCCTCAACGCCCACCACGCCGAATCCGGCAATACCCTTCTTCGGTTCCAGAGCGATAACCATATTCGCTTCAAGAGGGCTGTCAAAACCTTCGGCGATAACGGGGTATTCGTCTACCTGAAGCCCGATTCCGTGACCGAAAAACCTGACTTTTCTGTCTTTGTAACCGCCGAGGTTTTCCTTTTCTGATTCATCCAGTTCCTGCATGACTGTGCGGTATATTTCAGAAGGTATTGCGCCTGTTATCAACCGTGAAGCAAGTGTGTTTTGAAGTTCCATACATAAGTTATGTGCCTTAACCGCCTCCTGCGGAGGTTTTCCGCCATAAACAAAGACCTGGGTTTTGTCGCTGTGATATCCGAGTATACCGAATGCTGCGTCGACGAATACCGAGTCACCCTTTTTTAGTTTTCTATTATAGCTGCCGATAATAGGTACGGCGGCGTTCATACCGCGGGAACCCCCGGGACCGTCAAAGCTTGTAGGATAAAGGGAGTTCTCGCCGAATGCGACCTGTCCTATCCCCATCTCCGTCTGGAACATTGAAAACCGGGTAAGACCTTGATGCCCCCGCTTCATCAGCTCTGAATACAGTTCGCCGACGAACTCTGCCTCGCTTATTCCCTCAAATAACAGAGTCGGCACCACGTTCAAAAGAAAATCGTCGTGACGCCTGCCCGCCTCCTCTAAAACAGAGATTTCATAATCGGATTTTACAGCTCTTACCGAAAAAACTGTTTTATCGACAGAATCGATACGGTCAAACCGGAAATGCTTCTTAAGCCTTCCAAGAAGCGAAAGCGTCATAACCTCAGACTCGACATAGGTATTGCCACGGTATTCACCTATTACAGCCGCAGCATCACGGTAGCTGTCCATTTGCCTGATAACACCGTCAGAAGCTAAAGGTGATTCATCGATCGCTCTTTCGTAGCTTCTTTTAACAAAACAGCTTACATTCCCGTTTTTTTCAATAAAAAGTATTCCATCCTGCATTGTTCCCAAAAAGTAATATTGGTTTACCCTGCTTACAATAATCACCGTGTCCCAGTCGGGATGATATTCGTTCATCGCCGTTATGATTTTATCTATTCTTGTCCGGGTTTCCTGTTTGGAGAGTATTACTGATTCCAAATTAACTTCCTTTCTCGTAAAAAACGAAACGCACTCCTTATTGAAGAAACCTCACCGCAAAAAAGAATAGCGGTGAGGATAATATCGACTGTTTTTTTTACGACCGCGCTGCATTTTACCGAATCTGACCGTTGCCGATAACCTTATACTTAACGGTCGTAAGCTCGTCAAGCCCCATCGGTCCTCTGGCGTGTATTTTCTGCGTGGAAATGCCGATCTCGGCGCCGAAGCCGAATTCCTCGCCATCGGTAAAGCGTGTAGAAGCGTTTACATAAACGGCGGCGGCATCGACATTGATCATGAAATATTCCGCGGCGGCGGTGTTCTGTGTAATAATTGCATCGGAATGCTTTGTGTTATGCTCGTTTATATGCGCGACGGCCTCCCTGACATCTCCGACAACCTTTACGGAAAGTATGTAATCGTTATACTCGGTGTAAAAATCCTCATCAGTCGCAGCTGTAATTCCCGGCAGAATAGCCAACGCTTCCGAACAGCCCCGCAGCTCTACCTTGGGCAAATGCTCCTTAATAAGAGGCAGCAGTGTTTTCGCAATAGAGCGGTTTATCAGCAGGCTCTCTGCGGCGTTACATACCGACGGGCGGGAGGTTTTTGCGTTTTCGATTATATTGAGCGCCATTTTCATATCCGCACTCTCGTCTATGTAAATATGGCAGTTGCCCGCTCCTGTGGCGATTACGGGTACCGTAGAATTCTTTACAACCGCTTGTATCAGCGATTTTCCACCTCTCGGGATAAGTAAATCGATATAGTCGTTCATCTTCATAAGCTCAGTCGCCGTCTCACGCGAGGTATCCTCCACTATTTGGATACAATCGGCTGAGAGCCCTACTTTTTCTATCGCTCCGCGAAGTACGTTCGCAAGTGCTATATTGGATTTAATGGCCTCGCTTCCCCCGCGTAAAACAACGGCGTTGCCGGATTTTATGCATAGAGCAGCGGCGTCGCAGGTTACATTAGGACGGGATTCGTAAATAATCGCCAAAAGTCCGAGCGGGACCTGTACTTTCTGTATCGTAAGACCGTTGGGACGTGTCCAAACGCTGCCCTTACCGAGCGGATCGGGAAGTGCATAAACCTTCATAAGCGAGGCACAGATGCCGTCGACACGCTCTTTTGTCAGCATTAATCTATCGATCAACGATTCGGACAACCCCTTATGGCGTGCAGCTTCTATATCGCGTTCATTCTCCGATAAGATATATTCTGCTTCTCTTTTAAGCGCTCCGGCCATCAACTCCAATGCGTTGTTGCGCACCTGTCCGCTTGCGGAGGAAAGAGCCGCCTGCGCTTGTTTGGCTTTTATGCATTTATCCTTTAACATATCGGCACCGTTCCTGTCTTAAGTTATTTTCTATTTGCGGCGAAATAAGTTCCTTTGAATTCACCCTCAAATATATCATAAAGAATCTTGGGGTGATATCCGTTTATAATAAGCATGGGAATCCCGTAATCGCTGACGGTTTTCGCCGCTTCTAACTTTACGATCATGCCGCCCGTTCCGCGTGCGGTACCCGCGCCGCCGGCATATGCTTCTATGGTGTCGTCGATGGTATCCACTTTTTCAATAAACCCTGCATTGGGATTTTCTCTGGGATTTTCTGTATACAGACCGTCTACATCGGACATATTTATCAACAGGTCGGAATCTGTCAGAACAGCTACGATCGCAGATAGGGTGTCGTTGCTTCCAATGCTTATCTGCTCGCTGGAAACGGTATCGTTTTCGTTTACGATGGGGATACAGTCCATATTTAAAAGTAGATTAAAGGTGTTTTTCGCATTGCTGCACCTAAGCTCGTTATCGATTACATCCTTTGTCAGCAGAATCTGCGCAACCTTATGACCGTAATCGGAAAAAAGCTTATCGTACATATCTATAAGAACGCACTGCCCCACGGCTGCCGCTGCTTGTTTTTGCTCGACACTGAGCTTATCGCGTGAGGGGAATCCGACTTTGGCAAGACCGCAGCTTATCGCTCCCGATGAAACCAATATAACCTGCTTGCCCCTGTTTTTAAGGTCGGCAATGGCTTTTACAAGCTCCTCAATGCGCCGTATATTTATTAGTCCGGTATCATAGGTCAGGGTTGAGGTTCCCACCTTTATCACAATTCTTTTTGTATTATCCGTGTTCAGCTTCATGTCGTTATAATCCCTTTACAATATAGATATTATCTATTATAATAGCTAATGGTAATATTTGCAAGATAAATTTTCAGCGGAGTATGAAAATAATGAAAGATTATACGATTTTCTTAGCATCGAAATCACCGCGCAGGCGTGATATTCTCACCAATGCGGGATATGTTTTTAAAGTAGTCGAGGCAAAAGACGTGGAAAATATACCTGACGGCATCCCCCCGGATGAAGCCGTGACCGAAATTGCACTAAAAAAAGCTCAAAGCGTAAGGAGCAGCCTGCCGCCGGATAAAATCGTCTCCCCCGACAAAACAATAATTATCGCAGCGGATACAATGGTTTTTCATAACGGAATATTACTTGGAAAGCCGAGGGATGCCGACGATGCTTTCCGTATGCTCAAATCGTTATCGGGCGTGTGGCATAACGTTTTTACGGGTTATGCGGTGCTATGCGGACAAAGCAGCGTTACCGGTTGCGAGGTTACGGCGGTTAAGTTCCGTACTCTAAAGGACAAGGAAATAGAAAAATATATCGAAAGCAAAGAGCCATTCGATAAAGCCGGCTCATATGGAATACAGGGCAGGGCATCAGCCTTTATCGAGCGTGTGGAGGGGGATTTTTTTAATGTTATCGGTCTGCCGATCTGTAAAATATCAGTAATTGTCGATATGTTTATCTCATAATTTTACTCATAATATGTTGACTTTTACTCATCTAATTTGTATAATGAACTGTGCTGAAAATACGATATAAGGAGAGAACAACGAAATGAGCAAAAAAACAAGGCTATTATCAGCGTTACTGTGTTTACTGGTTTTATTAGGCAGTATGACACTTACCGCATCGGCAATCAGCTTTACTGTTGGAAACAATATCGGAACAGGAAAAGTTCAGACGACTGAGAATGTTGGACTTACTACAGATGGTAAGGTTACATATGCAAAAGCTACATATACCGACAGCGGAAGCAGAACTCAGGCGGTATATGCACTTGAGTTCAACCCTAAAACAAGCGATTATTTACCGTATGTATATAGCAAATATACAGGTACGGGAAGCAGTACTTACAATACGGCTATACAAGCAGAGGATAAATACGGTGCAGAGGTAATAGGCGGAGTTAATGCTACCTTCTACGCCACAGCGACCGGCAGTACTTATGCCGGCTATTGGGTTCACGACGGAAGACTCGCACAGGCAACGGCGGGAATGCAAAACGACATAATAACCTTCAGCTCCGGCGGCGAGGTCAGAATAGTCAATTCAAAGCTCGATTTCAAGCTCTACCTTAACGGCAGGGAGATTTCCTCCAAAGGCGGAAGCGGAATTATCCATGTTAATAAGAAGTCTGTGGTAGATAATGTGGATGATAGATTCTATTACTGGGATGCCGAGTGCGGAACTAAAACCGATTCCTTAATTGCGGGCACTGAGATATTATGCAAAAAGCTCGATTTCGGCGAGCTGTCCATCGGCAACACGCTGAAAGGCGAGGTCCTTGAGGTTAGAGCAGACTCTTATTACAGCGCGGTCGGAAAGGACGAGTTCGTGCTCTATGTTAAGAACGGCTCACCCCTTCAGGCATCAGTCACAAATGCGAAGGTCGGAGATATCGTTGAAATCGCAGTAAATGAGATGATAGAGGCTTCAAAGCCCTATACCGAAACCGCAAACACATCCCTTGCAGCGCAGTATCCCATCGTTAAAAACGGAGTTGCTGATTTGACGGAATCGTTAAGCCAGCTCGGTGCGGAATTCCTTAACGCAAGAGCACAGAGGACGTCAATAGGCTTGAAAGAAGACGGAACCGTGTTGTTCATTTGCACAGCGGGCAGAAACATTACGGACGGTGCGACCGGTCTTACCGTTTACGAGCTTGCCGATTTAATGGTTCAGCTCGGATGCAAAACCGCATATAATCTTGACGGCGGCGGATCTACAACGATGGTAACAAAGAGCACATCGGAAAACAGATTTGACGTACGGGTGAAATCCAATGAGGGTACATACGGCAGAGGTGTCGCAAACAATATTTATATAGTAAAAAGACAGAGTGTCGATACAGATGTTGCAAACGCTCTAAACGCTCTTATCGATGAAAATGAGAGCAACACCTCGGCTGCAGTAGTTACGGCTATAACGGACGCAGAGACGATTATAGCAAATACAAAGAGCCTTACCAGCGATTACGTAAAAGCATATATGTCCTTAAAAGCGGCTCTTTCCGGCAAGTCGGAGCTTGATAAACTCCTCGCGGATGTTTCGGCTATATCCTATAAGGATTACAGCGAGACGATTTTGACACAGCTTTGGGATGTTTATGACAGAGCCATTGATATAAGAGCCGATAATGAAGCCACTTCTGAAGAGATTGAAGAGATTATTGCGGAGCTGCGCAGTCTTATCAATCTGACCGGCACGGCTTATTTCAACATTTCCAAAGGAGTAAGCTATACGAAGAACGGTGGTACGAACGATACTCCGAACTATCAGGATACTGATGATAAGGAGCTTACTGACGGTGTAATCGCATCCTCTAAGATTAGCGCTTATGGCCCGGACTGGGTAGGCTTCCACCAGCAATACAGGGGTGGCACAGAGAGCGGAGCACCTTATTATGATGTGACTATTAACTTTGATTCGGTACAGAGCGGACTTTCAAAGTTCTGCGTATACTCTGAGGTTGAATGGGGAGCGGGAATCAGTGCACCTACAAAGGTTCTCGTTTCGGTATCGGAAAACGGAACCGACTTTACCGAAGTCGGAACCGCTATTCCCGATGTTTCCAATTATAAAAAGAGTTTAGAGGATAATGACGATACAAGTAAAGTAAACACCACGGATATTTTGTACACTCTAATGCTCGACGAGGGTGTAAGCGGAAAGCATGTTAAATTCCATATTGTCGGCAATAAAGACAAACCTTTCGTGTTCGTATCCGAGATTCAGGTATTCAAGAAAGACGCTCCGGTAGACGAAGCTATTTTCGTTAACGGTTTCAACCAGATGATTACTACGGGAAAAAGCGTGATTTTCACTCCGGATTATGCGGATACGCTTACAACACAAAACGCCAACCTTAACTGGGCAAGAGCTATCGCCGCACAATGGGATGCAGAGCTCGGAGCTTACAAGGTAACCCGTGTTGCCAACGGAAACGGCAGCAATGTTATAAACACGGTTCCCGAAAATGGCTTTGTGCTCGGGGTTCACGGTGAAATTGCAGGTTCGATCGAGAACAGGATATATGCGAATACGGTTAAAGTAGGCGATCTTATGATTATGCACGGAATAGACGTGTCCGGCAAGGCAATGCGTCCCGGCTCTTACATTACCGTTACGCAGGGTAATCCCCTGAAAGAATCAAGCACAATAAGGATAAACGGTGCTTATATTGAGGGTGCTACCGATGAAATGACCGTAACCGAGATAGCGGCAATGTTCTACGGCACCATAACAATAAAGGACAGAAACAACAAAGCCATTACGGGCAGTGCACTTGTCGGTACCGGCAGCGTTATCACCGCCGGCTCAAAGAGCTTTATCGTAATTGTCAAAGGTGATATAAGCGGCGACGGAAAAATAGACGGTAAGGACTATATGTTTGCAAAGAGGGCGTTCTTGAAAACATATACGCTCGATGAGGTTCAGCTCAAGGCGGGTTGCCTCAGTGGTCAACCACTACCCACAGCTATCGACTATCTAAAGATTAAGCGTCACTTCCTCGGAACATATAATATATTCGCCAAATAAATCAGCATAAAAACAAAAAGCGACTGAGTTTAAGCTCGGTCGCTTTTTGCATAGAGAAGAGATTTATATATAAACATATTTATCTTTTGTAAAAAAACATAGTTGATGTCCATCTGTAAAGGGAGCATCTATACTCCGGCAAGTGTTTCTTCTTTTTTTTGAGATTGATTTTCCGTATCGGGGTATTGTCTTTCCTTTGCGTTTGAGAGCATCAGCTTTATTCGGTTTTCCTGATTGATGTTCGTTGCCCCGGGGTCGTAATCGATGGCGACGATGTTAACATTACTGTGACGTTCCCGAATCGGCTTCATCATTCCCTTCCCCATAATATGATTCGGCAGGCACCCGAAGGGCTGCGTGCAGACGATATTGTTAACGCCCTGCTCGACAAGCTCGAGCATCTCCGCACATAAAAGCCAGCCTTCACCCATCTTTGCACCGAGACCTATGTAGTCCTTTGTCAGCGTGCGTGTTTTTTCAAACGATGTCGGAGGCATAAAGCTACTGTTTTTTGTTATCAGATCGATTATATCCTGCTGCTTTTTAATAAAAATCTTATAAACGATACTTGTTAAAACAGATTTAAGCCAGCGGATATTATACAATTTGTAATCCACGATTCCGTCATACACAACATAAAGGCAAAAATCCACAAGGCCCGGCATAACGACTTCAGCACCCTCTGAAAACAAAAAATCCTCTAAATGATTGTTCCCGAGTGGCGAGAACTTTACAAATATCTCGCCGACTATGCCAACCTTGATTTTATTTTCGGTTCTTTTGGGAATAGATTCAAAATCCTTTATTATGGCGGTATAATTTTCTTTTACCTTTTTATATAAAATCCTGTTTTGAGCCATCTGAGCGGTAAGGGTATCAGTCCATCTCTCCGCCAATCTTTCGGATTCATCGGAGTTAATCTCATAAGGCTTGCACTGGTTGCGGAGCAGCATCAGCAAATCTCCGTAAAACGCCGCGTACATCAGGCGGTGCAATAGCGGGAGCGTAATCTTAAACCCGGGGTTTTTCTCCATTCCCACCACATTGAAGGATATTACCGGAACCTGCGGATAACCGGCTTTGGCAAGAGCTTTGCGCAGCAGCGCGAGATAGTTGGAAGCGCGGCAGCCTCCGCCTGTCTGCGTAAGCAACAAAGCCACCTTGTTTTCATCGTAATTGCCGCTCTGCAGAGCCTCGATAAACTGACCTATAACGAGCAGCGCAGGATAACAGGTATCATTATGTACATATCTCAGTCCCAGCTCCTTGATGTTCTTTCCTCTGTCGTCGAGCAAAACTGCATTATAGCCATAGGTACGGAGTATCTTCTCAAACATCCTGAAATGCATCGGCAGCATTGTGGGAATGAGGATTGTATAGTTTTTCTTCATAGCTTTTGTAAATATGACCCGGTTTGATTTTGCCATTGAATTTAACCTTTCAAGAGGAGATCGCCTTTACGGGATTTTCTGCTTTTCTGCTCCAGTGCGCCCAAAAGACTGCGTAATCGGATATTTACCGCACCGAGATTTGTTATTTCATCTATTTTTATCTGAGTATAGAGTTTTCCGCCTCTTTCTAAAATAGAACGCACTTCGTCGGTTGTAATAGCATCTATTCCGCAGCCGAAGGAAACGAGCTGAACAAGCTCCGTGTCGGCGTGCTCCGTCGCATACTTTGCGGCGTTATAAAGACGTGCGTGATATGTCCATTGATTTATTACATCAACCTGTGCAGGGGTGGTCAGCGAAGCGACGCTGTCCTCGCTTACAACAACAAAACCCAGTGCCGAGGCGAGCTTGTCGATACCGTGACCTATCTCGGGGTCGATATGATACGGGCGGCTTGCAAGTATCATAACACGCCTGGAATTCTTACGCGCGTATTCGATTGCGTCAAGACCTTTAGCACGTATATCCTGCATCCATTTGTCATACGCGACGTAACCCGCATCAACCGCTCTGCGTATTTCCGTTAATTTTATGCCGTAATCGTCGAAAAAGCATTTATATAACCCTTTCGCAAGCTCTTTCGGCTTATTGATAAAAAGGTAGGGATATAAAAATTTTGTTTTTTTAAGCGAATCCATATTTCCAGCCAGCAACTCGGAGTAATAGGCGACTACGGGACAGTTATAGTGGTTGCTCCCTGTTTTTTCGTCAAAGTTGTAGGTAAGGCAGGGATAAAAAATAACATCGACTTCCCGCTCAATAAGCTCCTCGATATGACCGTGCATGATTTTAGCAGGGTAGCAGGCAGTATCGGAGGGAATGCTGTACTGCCCCTTTGAGTAAAGTTTTCTGCTTGAGAATCCTGACAGCACCACTTCAAATCCGAGCTTTGAGAAAATCTCCGTCCAAAACGGTGCCATCTCATACATTCCGAGAGCAAGCGGGATACCGATTCTTCCGCGTTTGCCTGATATATGTGAAAGACCGGCAATTTTTTCACGCTTATAATGAAAAAGGTTGGGCAATACCTCGCTGCTGACCGCATCCCCGTTGCCCGCACCTCGTTCGCACTTATATCCCGATACATACCGCTCACCGTTTTGGAAGCTGTTTATGGTAAGGAAACATCGGTTTGTACAACCGTTGCAGTTGACGGATTTTGAAGTATGCGTAAACCGATTCAATTCATCCGGGGTTAATATAGACGACTGCGGCAGATTGAGCGAACGGGCGTGCAGAGCCGCACCGAAAGCACCCATAAGCTCCGCTATCTGCGGACGGATAACATTATGCCCTATCTCAAGCTCAAAGCTCCTGAGCACCGAATCGTTAAGGAATGTCCCGCCCTGAGTTACGATGTTCTCCCCCAAATCCGATGCAGAGTTGGCACGGATTACCTTATATATTGCGTTCTTTACCACGCTTACGGAAAGTCCTGCCGAGATGTCCTCCACGGTTGCTCCGTCCTTTTGCGCCTGCTTGACGGACGAGTTCATAAAAACTGTGCAGCGCGAGCCGAGATCGACGGGAGATTTTGCGAAAAGACCGAGCTTTGCAAAGTCCTCGACATTATGTCCCATCGAGTGCGCGAAGGTTTCTATAAACGAGCCGCAGCCCGAGGAGCATGCTTCGTTAAGCATGATGCTGTCAATAGCATCGCCTCTTATCTTAAAGCACTTTATATCCTGACCACCGATGTCGAGAATAAAATCAACTTCAGGATTAAAATGCCTTGTTGCGTTAAAATGCGCCATGGTCTCTACTATGCCGGTGTCTATATGAAAAGCATGCTTTATCAGTTCCTCGCCGTAGCCTGTAACCGCACTTCCCATGATTTTGATTTTATTACCGCATATATTATATAATTTATGAAGCTGCTCCCTGATAATCTCCAAGGGATTGCCCTTGTTTGAGTCATAATACGAAAATAAAATTCTTTTGTCCGCACTCATAAGCACCAGCTTTGTAGTGGTCGAGCCGCAGTCGATACCAAGATAAGCATCCCCGTCGTAATTATTCGGGTCAATGGTTTCTAAGGAAGCCTTTGAATGACGTGTTTTAAATTCCTCATATTCGGAATTGTTGTTAAATAGCGGTCGAAGGCGGGAGGTTTGTGTTGTTTCCGATGTGGCGTCTTCAAGGATATTGCATAGCTGTTCGTATGTATATTCTCCTTGTTGCTTTGCTGTATATATACATGCTCCTATAGCTACCGCAAAACGTGCGTATTCGGGGAAAACAGCGTTCTCTTTGCCAAGCTTCAGCATCTCGACAAATGCCTGACGCAGTCCCAAACAATAATACAGAGGTCCGCCGAGAAACATAACTTTTCCTTTGATCCTTCTGCCCTGAGCAAGCCCCGCAATCGTTTGGTTTACCACCGCCGCGTATATGCTTGCGGCAATATCCTCCTTGCTTGCGCCCTGATTAAGAAGCGGCTGAATGTCAGATTTTGCAAAAACGCCGCAGCGTGATGCGATGGGATAGATCCTTTTATGGTTCAGACTAAGACGATCCATCTCCTCGTTAGTGATGTTCATAAGAGAAGCCATCTGGTCGATAAACGCTCCGGTGCCGCCGGCGCAGGACCCGTTCATACGCTCCTCTATACTGCCTTCGAAAAAAATAACCTTAGCGTCCTCACCGCCAAGTTCAATCGCAACGCTTGTGTCGGGAGCAAGTCTTTTCACGGTTTCGCCGGTGGCAAAGACCTCCTGAACAAAGGGGATACCTGTAGCCCTCGCAAGTCCGAGACCCGCCGAACCTGAAATGGCGACTTTCAGATTGCGTCCTCTTAAAAATGATTCGGCTTTTTTTACAAGGTCGAGTGTTTTTTGGCGAACCTGAAGAAGGTGCCTTTCATAGCTGCAGAAAATCACCTCGTCGTTTTCGATAAGCACGAGCTTTGTTGTCGTCGAGCCTATATCGATTCCCAATATTATATTATTCTGCGCCGAATCGCTTATGCCATTTATTTTTAAATACATGCTGAAATATCCTTGAATGTGCTTTATTGTGTTGATTATTTATTCTAACAAAAATATACGTTAAAGTCAAACATAATATGAAATTATTTCTTTATCAAAAAGAGATATTATATACATATAACGTGATATGCTGAGATTTATGATTTGCCGGAAGCACGCTTTCTCTTATTTTTTTACAATAAATGCACCTACATGCGATAGCGGCATAAAATAGTATTGATAATACTCACCGAAGTATTTAATCACATTAAGGAGGACTTTTTAATGGTTGAAAGAAACGGTCCGCTCGGCGGGCTTTGCGGTAAACCGGAACAGTTTTGCTGTGTCAGCGTCAACAAGATATTTGATTCTGCAAGAGATAAAGACTGTTTGGAGGATGTACGCGTTCATCTTTGCGACCATGCGCAAGAGGTTATAGACAGAGCAAGTGCTGTTAGATGTAAAAATGTTGAGGTAATCAACACTAACATAAGCATCGAAACGGTACCCTTCAACAGAGGCTACTATCATGTAACAATTAGATATTTCTTCTGCGTAACCCTTGAATGCTGCGTTAGCAACGGTAGAACACAGGAAGTTCAGGGACTTTGCGTCTTTGATAAAAAAATAATTCTGTTCGGAAGCGAAAAGAATGTTGCCATTTTCAAATCTGATCCCACAGAGGACGGTTTCTGTATGCGCCCCAAGGATCTTAAATGCGACAGAGATCCCACTCTGCCGACAGTGGTTGTTGAGGTTGCGGAGCCGATCGCACTCGATACAAAGCTGGTCGAGAGATGCAAGCCATTCGGTAACTGCTGCATTAATCCCGAGGCCATTCCCGATGTAGTGCGTGCACGTTTCGGCGGTGATTTTGTCGACAATATCGGTGCAAATACTTGTTATGTCACAATAGGCGTCTTTACGGTAATCCGTATGGAACGCGAGGTTCAGTTAATACTTCCAGCTTGCCACTTCTGCCTGCCCGAAAGAGAGAGCAGACAAAACGAAAACACGGATCCCTGCTCGGTTTTCGGAAAAATGAATTTCCCGCTCGCCGAGTTCTTCCCGTTCGCGGAGGAGCCTGCTTCACAATGCAGAAACGAAAGAAACGACCGCAATGACAACAGGGGCGGCTGTAAATAACGGTTTGGTGAACATATTTTCGTAAAAAAAATCGTGCTGAAACGGCACGATTTTTTATTGCTGTGTTCGATTGATTATACCAACGCTATATTATCTCAAGCGCGTTTGTATCCGGTAGAATCGGAAACGGCTCGGAAGACAGTGTTTGATACCAGTATGCGATCGATGAAATATCATCCTGCAAGGGAAGGTATCTGCCCTCGCTACGCCATCCGAGGTCCTGTATTGTTACCTTTAAATCGCTGCAGAAGTATATCGGATCGGTTATATGCCAGCGATACATCGAAAACCTCTGGTTTGCTTTATAGCAGCCATCCTGCTTTGATGCCTGAAAGCCCGTGTAGGGTGAACAAAAATCGACATACCTGTTTCCGACGTCGAAGTCAAAAGCACCGCAGAAGTAATCCTCCGTGCCGGTACCGCATATCGTCGGAAATTCCTTGTCGCCGTCAAGGTAAAATTTTATTTCCCCCTCGCCCCACCAGCCGTTGTTGTTAACGCCCCAGTACATATATGTTCCGACATACTGTCCTCTGCCCTTGACTCCATCGAGTATGGTATAGACATCCATATATTTTACCGGGTTTACGCGGCGGAACTGAGCATGAAAATATGCGCTGTTTTCGGGTATTTCCGTAAGTACATAATCTATCTGATAAAAAAGCGGAAACTCATAAGACCAGAGGTTTTGAACTGTAATACGGCAACGCTTGAAAAACGGCATCTCCCAGTAGCAGTTAAAGCCGCGTCTGGGGTTTACGCATACCGCGAGCGAGGTCAGAGTATTATGCGTCGATGTATCTGCAGATGCAAAGAAGTCCCCGAGCGGACATTCCACAGAAGGATAATCATTATCATCCCAGTAAATACGCAGAATAATTAGCCTCGGACGGGGTGAACCCTCGGTCATCCAGATATGCTTTATCGCACCCGGACCTTCAATATCCGCGATAGTATGCTCCTCACCCGGCTTTAAGTGAATGGCGGGAGAAATCTTCCAGCCTTTTCCGAGCTCACGCGCAGCGTTTGCACCGAACCCCTCGGTCGCCTTGCCCCCTCCGCCCTTTTCTCCTGTAAAATTCTCCGCAGAAATCGAGCGTGACTTCGCATCTGAAAGCTTTGTAATATCCGATAAGCCTGAACAAATACCGTTGAACATAATAAACTCCATATTTTTATTTTTTTCAGATAAATCTGGATGTAAGTATCTTAAACTCCGGTCTTGTTATATACGAACTGTAAATAACTTTACCATTGTTATCAAAAACATAACCTGCCGCTGCAACTATATGTGTGGGCATCTTCATATATATTTTCCTCTTTGTTTTTACACAATATGCACTTCAAAGGGCTTGCCTATTTGCTGCGCGTATTTTACAGTAAAGTTCGTGCCGCCGGATACACCGTCCCAAATCGCTATCACAATATCCGCGGTGTCTACAATCAGCTTGTTACGGTAAAGCGGTGCGCTTTTTCCGTATCTTCCGTAATCGGGGAAAATTATCTGTTTTTTTATATGCTTGCGATCTGCGTAACGCTCCGCAATCGTATCAACACCGACCGCGCCGCCGGTTATAAGCATGGTTATTCCCTTAGGTATATACTGTTCTATATTTATATCAGTAATTGACCTTGAACCGACAACAGCTACTTTCATTTATATAAACTCCGAATCTTTTGACAGATTGAATAGAAGAAACATCGGGGTATCGCCGTTTTTACACATATGGCCGCATAAAGTCTGTGCCTTGCGCTGTCTGTCTTTATCCTCCTGCTTTTATGTGTATACTCGCTGACTAAGCCGATGACATTATCATCGGTGACGCAACGCTCCTTTAAGGTTTGATTATCCCCTCTGCATATATAACCGTTCCTTGTAACCTTAATTATCCTGTGAAGAACAAATCTGCAGTCATCACGCCTGTAAAAAGCAATGTCATATTTTTGCATCCGATGTGCGGGTTTAATGATTTTTACAGTATCCACACCGCCCGTCAACGTCGGCTTCATGCTTGTTCCCTTTACAGTAAAGCTCATACTGCCGCCGCTTTTTAACTGCCGGTCAATTAGCGGATACAGCTCGGTGAGCGTATATAACCTACTCAATTACTCCTGCTTCCTTTAAGCTGTCAACGAAAGACAAAGCATCTTTTTCCGCTTCCGTGTAATCTATTTCATATTCTGAGACCAACGCTTCGGTAAGTTGCCGCATCTCGGCACCCTTCTCCAAAACTTGCCATAAAACAACGGCGGTTTCGTTAAGCTTTATGATTCCGTTGAAGTCCAGGCAGCCGGTTGTATCGACAACAACAAAACAACCTGCGACCTCCTTTAGAATATACCCTTTTTTTATCGTCATAAAGCACATCAGCCTTTCATCCCGTTGTATGAGCATTCAACCGCTTCCATGCTCATATCGCAGTGCAGCTTATAAATGGGTGTGCAACATAGCAGTCTGTCAAGCAGCGTCATCAACATAACCGCTTTATCAGAGGGACGGAGCGTATTCGACAGCATAAGGGGTAGGGCTTCTTCCGCGCAGAGCCGCCTGATGACGTTCTTAATGCCTGGTTTTATAAATGCAATCGCTCCGAGAGGGACTATCTCGTTTCTGCTGTTGTTTGTTTTTCCGCTCCACGGAGTACCGCAGACCATAAAACGGTTGTTTATCAGACGTAATGCGGGCTTGTCGTCATTTAATATATACGCTCTTTTGCCAAAGTATTCTAACCACAATGAGGTATGAGTGGATTTCCCCACACCGCTTTTTGCAGAAAACAGATAAGCACGACCGTCTAAAACTACGGCGGAAGCGTGCAATACCATACCTCCGAAATCGAGCAGCTTCCTGTAAAACTCCGCACCGGTATAGATGTACTCGTTACTGTCGTCGGAAATCTCCCGTATACTATCTGAAGAAACGGAGATTATTATATCGGCTTTGCGCTCGGTTTTTAACTCATATGGCCGGGATTGTATCGAGAGAGTTTTTTCCTTCGGCTGCATTGCTACCACAAGGGAGGCTACCGAATATTTTTTCATCTTCGATTTTTATCCTTTTTGTTAACATTGTTATATCATTATATCCCGAGCAGGTATTTTTGTCAACCGTAATAAAATTATTTAGTTTTAAAATGTTGCTTTATATCCTGGTTTTTGTTATACTTGTTTGGAAAAGGATGTGGATAATTTATATGAAATATATAGTCTTAATCGGAGACGGGATGGCAGACGTTCCTTTAAGAGAGCTCGGAGGTAAAACTCCGCTGCAGGCAGCCGAAAAACCCGGCATGAATAATTTGGCGCAGTATGGTATTAACGGTATGGTGTCTACGGTGCCTGAGGATATGACGCCAGAGAGCGATACTGCCAACCTGGCTCTGATGGGCTATGACCCCAAGGTGTATTCCAGGGGACGCTCGCCGCTTGAAGCGTTGAGCATGGGTATAGATATGCAGCCGGAGGATACGGCGATTCGTGCAAATATCGTCGCTCTGTCAGATGACGGTCTCCCATATGAGCAAAAAATAATGCTCGACCATTCGGCCGATGAGATACCCACTGAAGAAGCGAGGGTGCTTATAGAGGCCCTTAATAACAGATTCGGAAATGAAAATCTCCATTTTTATACGGGGGTGAGTTACCGTCATTGCCTTATCTGGAAGGACTGCCCTGATTTTACCGATTTTACGCGGCCGCATGACATTCTTGGTAAAAGGATTACCGAATATCTGCCATCAAAGCCCGAGAGCGTACCTATGAGAAGGCTTATGTCCGAATCCTTCGACCTTTTGAACAATCATCCTGTAAATAAAAACAGAGCTGCAAGAGGCCTTAAAAAAGCGAATTCACTTTGGTTATGGAGTCCGGGGAAAAAACCTTCCTTACCTTCTTTTAAAGAAAAAACCGGTCTGAACGCCTCGGTGGTCTGCGCGGTCGACCTTATAAAGGGAATAGGTCTCTGCGCGGGTATGAGAGCGCCGTTTATCGAGGGAGCGACCGGAAACCTTAACACAAACTATAAGGGAAAGCTTGAAACAGCTATACGAGAGCTGGAAAGCGGTGCTGATTTGGTTTATATCCACATTGAAGCTCCTGACGAGTGCGGTCACAGGGGAGAGATTGACAATAAGATCAAAGCGATTGAGCTTATCGATTCACAGGTGCTCGTCCCGCTTTTAAAATATATGGATTCGCACTTGCAGCCTTATAAAATATTGCTATTACCGGATCATCCGACACCGATATATGTGCGTACCCACACTATTGATCCCGTACCTTTTGTAGTCTATTCCTCAAATAACAAAAAGAGCAGCTTGATAAGTATTTATGACGAGCAGAGTGGTGTATGCGGCGGTGTTTATTTCGACAAAGGTGAGCTCCTTATGGACTACTTCATAAAGGAAACATAAATCTTTGTATTGCGGAAAGGTGCAAATATAATATGAAAAAGCAGATAATAGGAGAGGGGAAGGTAGATTTTTCAACCTATCTTCGTTTTGCGGAGTTCCAGCTGTTTAAAAGCAAAAACCCGCAGCTTATTAAAAAATTGTTTTACGGGTCCGTTTCGGTCTTTGCCGTTTTGCTGATTTTATACGGGCTATTAAAGCAGAGCATGCAGATAATGTTTATCGGCGCATTAGCTGTAATATTACTGCTCATGTTCTCGTTTATGACAAAAAGGCAGTTTAAAAAACAATGCCGGATGAACCATAACCTGCTGAATACGACCCAGAAATATGTGTTCGCACCTGAAGGGTTTATAATTGAGGTAATGGGAGATTCAGGTGCCGAGAACAGAAAGGATATCTTCTATGAGGATATCTATATGGTCTATGAGGTTAAGGATGCTTTTTATCTCTATGAGGACAAAAAGCACGCTTATATAATCCCAAAAAACGCACTGCGAAAAGCAACTCCCATGCAGACGCGTGAGTTTTTAATGTCAAAGCTGGCCGATTACAAATATATTATCGTAAGACAGTAATATAAAAAAGAAAGGAAACGGAATAATAATCCATTTGGTTCAATGCGACGACAAGGAAAAAGTTTCGTAAAAAGATATCTTACGGCTCAAAAACAATGATTATCAGAGCAAAATGGACGAACTACTTATTTCAGATAGCATAGAGGATGTACTTGTAGGTACAAGCATTCTCTATAATTATAGTACATTAAAATTTTGAGCTAAATAAAGCGCCCTCCGCAGAGTAACACCGCGGGGGCACTTCTTTTTATATGCGCTCTATAAGGAGCCACATATCAGAACAAATTTATTGCCTGATGCAAAGTTTGCATACTATACAACTGATAATCGCTATCAGACCAACCAGCATAAGCGCGAAAAAAAATGCCAATACCGCTACGAAAATAATCACGGCGATAAGGGCGGGGATTATTATAATGGAAAGCAATATGATTGCGGATATAATAGTACCGATAATCCCTGCAAGCCAGCAAATCGCATTTTCGCAAAAGCAATTTTTCAGAATATCCGGGAAAGCCACCGCGCCCAGATACAAGCCGGTAATAAGAAAAATAAGATTCAGAACTGCTAAGCCGAAAACAACCCATACTACTACTGTTATCAAAGGGATTAAACCTACAGCGAACAGGATTCCGACTAAAATACCGATAACGAGACTGATTATTAATCCGATGGAGCCGCACGCATTAAAGCCGCAACTATCATTACAGGACATTATAGCATAACCTCCTTATGCCATTATTGAGCATTATGCACAAAACATCGATACTCAATATATAGTATGTATTTCGGTTTTCTGTGTGAACTGTATTTAAATATAAAACAAGCAGGAGCAGATGTCGGTATACATCCGCTCCCGAACCTAATAAAAGTCTGATACTTTTAATAAATCGGACAATATGACAATATAAATAAATCTACGAAACATGTTATAATTTTTTATTGATATTACTACGGTTAATCAGGCTTTTTGCCTGCGTACTTTCCGTGACGACGATTAGTAATCCTTACCGTCCTTTTTCCTGTCGCAGTTAATTATAACAGTAACCTCGCATCCATCAGATTTCTTATCTTTTTTGTCTTCGCAGCCCCAAAACTTCTTATCTTCGCTATCACATTTTGTGATAACCTTAACATTGCAGTTGCACTCGTCTTTCTTATCCTTTTTTTCGCAAGGATTGTAATATAAATCTCCCATTATAACCTCACCTTTCATAATATCTTGATGCGTGGAAATTTTTTTTCCATACAATCAGTACATTATATGACGTTTGTTCAACATGTGCCTAAACTGTCTTAAAATAAAGCTGAGTGTTTTTTGTGTCCGATACTGCTGCAAAATAAGCAATTTAGCATAAATAAGTGTCGCAGATGTTAATTAATTGACACGAAAAATTATATTTTGTAATAAAACATTGATTTTTAAGTTTTTTTATGATAATCTAATAATGATTGAAGTGACCGATTATATGTAAAAACAGAAATCGGGAACCCCGCAAGACTTTTGTCCGGCAGTTTTGGATGCTATATAGAAGTAAAAAAATAAAAAGCCCGATGGTTTGATCGTTTGTTTGAATATTGCGGTGATGTGTCTGGGTCTTGAGAATACGTGAATAAAGTCATATTCGCGTGGTTCAGTATATGGCAGCTCTATGCCTTTTACATCGTATATCATGGTTGTTCTCTCGACTAAAGCAACAACGGCACATTCCCGCTTTCGGTGTTATACCGCAAAGGAAAGGGATGGTCATCAATATGGGAAAAGACCTTAACGAGGGCGAGATAAACAAATCCGCTTTGCTCGATAATTTGCCGAGTATGGTTTACCGTTGCAATTTTGACCGAGACTGGACAATGCAGTTCGTTTCGGATGCTTCGTTTGAGCTGACAGGCTATAAAGCCGAAAGTCTTATCGGTAACAGAGATTTATGCTTTAACGATATAATTGCACCTGAGTACCGTGAGTATTTGTGGATAAGGTGGAATAATGTCCTTTCTCAAAGGGAATCCCTTATGTATGAGTACGAGATAATAACTGCTACGGGACAACGTAAATGGGTGCTCGAAACTGGTCAGGGTGTATTTAATGAGAATGGCGATGTAGAAGCGCTCGAGGGAATCATTATTGACATAACTGAAAGAAAAGTCAATGAGAAAAGAAATGAATTTCTCGGCAAACACGATTTAATGACCGGGTTGTATAACCGAGAATATTTCGAGGTCCTTCTCGAGTATGAGCTTGATTTGGAGCCAAATGTTAAAAAGGCCATATTGAATATAAATCTGAAAAAAACAGATCTTTTTACGCTGGCTTATGGATTCCATTACAGCCAGGAGCTGATAAAGAAAATCGCTGCGGAGCTTACAACATTATGTACGAATGATTGCAGACTGTTTTCTACCTATGCCAACCGTTTTACATTATATCTGAAAAACTATAAAGATAAAAATGATCTGATACAGCTAAGCGAAGAGGTTGTAAAGATTCTTATAACTATATTATCGGCAAAAGGGAACAATGTCGGCATAGGAATACTCGAGATAAACGAGGGCGAAACCGACGTAAAGAAGATTCTCAGGGATGTATTGATCGCATCCGAAAACTCGGTGAGCAACTTAAATAATCAATGCCGTTATGTGTTTTTCGATAAAGATATGGAACTGAAAATTATACGGCAGGCAAAAATCAAGGATTTGCTTGAGAAGATTGCCACCGGGAACGACGACTACCTTTATTTGCAGTTCCAGCCGATATATAATGTGGAACAAAACCGTATATGCTGTTTTGAAGCATTGTCACGCCTTAAGAGCGATGAGCTCGGAATTGTCTCACCGCTCGAGTTTATCCCGCTCTCTGAGGAAACAAAGCTGATTATTCCAATAGGCAAGCGTATAATACATAAATCCCTGTGCTTCCTTAGAAAACTAATTGAAAATGGGAATAATGATATTCGGATTTCGATAAATGTGTCCGCAATTCAGCTGTTTGATAATGATTTTACCTCGTCGCTGATTGAACTCATCGACAATGCTGACATAGATCCCTCGAAGGTGATAATCGAGATAACCGAATCCGTGTTTTCAGATAATTATCATGAGATAAATGAAAAACTCAACAAGCTGAAGGATCGGGGAATTTGTATTACCATAGACGATTTCGGAACCGGATATTCTTCCTTTGCACGTGAACGGGAGCTTAATATCGATGGTCTGAAAATCGAAAAGTATTTTATAGACGGACTTATCGTGCTGAATCCCGAGCGCTTAATAACCAACGATATTATTTCCATGGCGCACAAGCTCGGACACTGTGTCGTCGCCGAGGGCGTAGAGCATGAGGAGCAGATGCAATATCTGGTAAAACACAAATGCGATATGATTCAGGGGTATCTGATAAGTCGCCCCTTAGACGAGGAATATGCGATTCAACTGCTGAAGAACAATGATTTTTCCAAATATGCAATAAAAGAAAAAACAGACAAAAAATAATACCGCAATTGGCAAGCAATTGCGTTAGTATATGAATTTTCACGACCCGGTATATAAAAATGCCGGATCGCTATTCTTTATAATATCAGAACCGATAATCTATAAAAATATCTGCCCCGGCTCAGACTTCCCGGCAATACTCTGTGTTTCGCTTTGCCGGAAAAAAACAGGATTATCTAACCTACAGTAATTTTCAAAAAGATTACTATATTTCTATACCCAAGCATCATTTCACCGTAGGAGGTCAATGGATTGACTAAATTCTTATATGCAGAAATAAATGTAATAGGTATCGTGCTGTTGTTGCTTTTTCTTAATAATATAAATAGAAAAAGCCACAAAAGCGCACCGATTGAACAACATATATTTAATGCATGTATGATTATGAACATATTGATTTTTATATTTGACGCCGGCATGTGGTTGGTAGACGGAAATCCTCTGCCGGTTTTTAGAGTTATTAATTATATCGTGACTATGTTGTACTATGTTTCCAACCCTCTGATCTGCCTTCTATTTGATATTATCGTTCGGAATGTCTTTAAGAGATGTCATAATTAATGGTTGGCGAGTAAATAAAAATGTAAACATACATTTAGTAATATTCCCTATTGGGCTTATTGCAGCTACTGTAATACAAATCATGTTTTATGGCGTTTCTATTATTTGGACCTGTTCGATGATCGCGTTTGCAAGTATCTTCATAAACATTCAAAACAGTACAATTTCAACTGACTATCTTACAGGCCTGTATAACCGACGCCAGCTTGAAGAGCATTTTCAAAGGAGACTGAAGATGCGTAAGGATGGGCATAATCTGTTTATGATTATGATTGATTTGGATGATTTTAAGAAAATCAATGATGAACACGGACATGCATCCGGGGATACTGCTCTTACAGAGATGGCACAGCTACTTCTACAGGTGTGTAAGGGAAGCGATGATTTTATTGCCAGAATGGGTGGCGATGAGTTTATAATACTGGGAGAGCGGACAAAAACCGAAGACATTATCCGGTTAATGGACGATATATCGTCAGCAGTTACTGAATACAATGACAGGCATATATATGACTATGTTCTGCATCCTAGTATGGGGTACTCTACATATAAAAAGGGCGACATAATAGAAGATTTTTTTGTTACTGTGGATCAAGCAATGTACCGAAACAAACAAAAGTGGAAATTAGAACGATGTAATAAGTGTAATCAAATTAAGGCTTCTACCCCTAAAAACTGACGAACAAATGTAATAATTAGTGGGAAAATCCTTGATGAACATTTTCGAATGATTGTCAAGGATAGAAAATAAATATAAAAAGAATTTAGAAAACAAAACATTTCAGAATCCAAAGAGTCTATTCTGGGATAAATAAACAGTAATAATCACTTTATTGTTCAGAAAAAGAGTGCATAGGCACTGCGTAAAATTTTGTGTAAATTGGTTTTATCACATTACAAAAATCTATAATAAAACAAGGTTCAGTGCCGAAAAAGCACAAGATTGTATTTTTCCTTGCTAACAGATACCCCCAAGCAGTAACGCTTGGGGGGTATATTTATTTATACAATTAATTATTACCTCTTAGAATATTTTTCACATTGCAAATGATATCCTCTGGTAATACCGGGTATATGGCTGAAGTCTCCCATTTGATTTTAGGTGTAAGATAACTTTCTTTTGGAAGCATAATATTAAGCAGACATGGTGAACTGTCAAAAAACCAATCCTTATAATTATCGAGGTCTTGATAAGATTTTAATGTTGCTGCTTTTATTCCATATGCTTCAGCAATTTTCTGAAAATCAGGGACAGTATATCCGCTTTCAACCGTTGTTTGTGCATACCTATCCTTATGATTTGTATGTTGTGTCTCACTTATTTTCCCCAAAACTCTATTATTAAGAATAAAAATTTTAATAGGTAAGTTTTCTCGTTTTACAGTTTCAAGCTCTTGAATATTCATTTGGAATCCGCCATCACCAGCGATACAATAAGTCACTTTTTTATTAATTGATATACATGAACCTATCGCGTATGGTAGCGCACACCCCATTGTACCATATCCGCCACTGATATGAATTCTTCCAATATCTCCTTTTAAAACAAGAGATTGTGCACACCAGCACTGGTGTTGTCCAACATCAACAGCAACAACAGAATTTTCCGGTAGCAGAGATGCTATTTTTTCAACAGCAAAATTACCCTCTTGCTTATCATATTTGTCCAGAATTCGTTTAGCCTCTAAACACTGTTTTCTCCATGAAGAATAACCTGGAACATTCTCATCCAAAAGCATTTTTAAAAATTCTTTTGCATCGGTTTGATACTTATTTTCATCTTCTTTAATATTTCTACTAAGTTCATTTTCATCTATGTCTACTCTGACTAAATGAGCCTTGGGAGCAAATCTCTGTGTATATCTCCCAACCTGACGAATTCCTAAACGTGCCCCAATGGAAATTATCAAGTCACACTCTTCAAGGATCATATTTGCGACTCTGTTCCCATGTACGCCGATAAATCCAATATGAATATCTTCTGGTGTCAAATCGACTCCATTCATTGTTGTTAAAACGGGAATGTTTGTCTTGCGAGCGAACTCATGAACCATCGCTTCCGCACCCGCTTGTCTCACTCCGTTACCGACTAATAATATCGGTTTGTTGTATGTTGAGCGGAAAATCAATGATAACACCACCTTTTCTACCAAGTAAAGCCATATTATACGCTCTGTTTACTATATCCGGGAAACCTTCGCTACTGTTTGCAGTTACCGAATACTTAGTAATATTCCGGGTCATTGAAACAATGTCCATCTCTTGAAAACCGTTTTGTCGTATACCAGAAAAACCTTTCATCTCGTTAGTTGGTACATTACCACAAATCCCCATGATAGGGAATCCATCAAACCAAGCATCTGCAAGACCACCAAGACCGTTAACTGCCCCTGGACCTGAGGTTGTAAAATATACTCCTAATTTGCCACTTGTTCTTGCATATCCACTTGCAGCAAGCGCACAACCTTGCTCGTTATAACAAACATAAACACTAATTTCATTCTTTCTGAAATATAGTGCATCCATAAATGGTACTATATATCCTCCGGCATAACCAAACACGTCAGTTACTCCATGGTTAATTAAAAAGTCAACTAAGTACTCCGAACAGTTCACCTATATTTCCCCTTTTAAAATGTTATTTACATTCTGCTTACGAACCACTATATGAGTGCCGGTTTTAAATTCTTGGTTGACAGCTTTTGATACAACCTTAGCAAAGTCATGAGGTTCAAGTAATGTGTCCTGATCCTCATGTGGATATAAGTTTCTTCTCATTTTTGTTCTCGTTCTTGCTGGAGAAATAACAACGGCATATAAACCATCCTCTGCCCAACATTTTGTTGCCATTACAACAGCGGCTTTGGTGGCACAATATTCGCTCCAATTTGCATGAATTTCGATTGCGGCAGCTGAGCCAATATTAATAATAATCAATCCCGGGTTGTATTTTAATGCTATTTCTGTACAGTAAAATATACCGCCTAAATTAATATCTATATGTTTCTTTGTATTGACTAAGTCAGCATTCCGAACTGAACAAGGAGAAATATAACCAGCATTATTAATTAGTACATCCGGTACAAAGCTTTTCATTGCATAATCAATGCTCTCCCAATCGGTAACATCCATCTCGGTTCGAGATGGTGCGTAAACATCGTATCCTTCTGATTCAAGCTGCACTTTTATAGCTTTAGCAATATCTCCGTTACCTCCGGTTATCAAAACTTTCTTAATCATTTGATTTCGCCTTCCTTCGATATTGTGCTTTATAAATGTGCTCGATTATCTCCAAGTCTCCAGGATAAGTTACTTTTACCAGATTAGTGCCGGTCTCAATAAAATGTGGCCTTATTCCATGATATTCATACATGATTCTTGTTTCATCTGTCATATCAGTAAACCTATTACTTTTGTAGGCTTCTATCAATTCTTTATAATCGAAGGCTTGAGGTGTGAGTAAATCATACAAATCCTCACGATTTATGTATGTACCGTTTCTGTAAATAACAGTGTTAACTAAGGGCTGTACGAATGTTGATGACGGATATGGATCTAAAAGCAACTGTAGAATTTGTTCTCTGGTTACCATAGGACGCGCTGCTTCAACAATAATAACACGCTCAGTATCCGATGGTAGAAATTCTAATCCTTTTAAGACAGATTCTGTTCGCGTTTCACCTCCGGGAATATCCTTGCCTACTACGACAACTCTTTCCTTGCTTACTACATCTAATGTGGTTTCATATGCATATCTCCACAAAGGTTTGTCGTGAAAAAGAACATCCTGCTTGGCACATTTGTATCGTGTACCCTTGCCAGCAGCAAGTAGAATTGCTGAGTAATTCACTTTAGCGCCTCCATACAATCTTACTATGTGCGAGTTATAACAATAATCGTCATATGCTGTTTTAATCACTATGAGTGTCTTAATTCATACTGCTGCAGCAACCCTACAAATAACTATATATGAATTAAGTATAGTATTCTTTTAAAGTATGAGTGCTCTTTTGTTTATTCAGGGGTGGTGGGGTCATATAGTCTCCATAAACGGCTTTAAGAAATCCATCATATCCAATGGGCACACAAAGATTCAAATTTTCAAATCGATGGTTTATTGCGGTGTCAAAAAATTCACGCCGTACAATTTCTCGCAGTCCCCAAGCTCCAGCAAAATTACAAACAAAATCGCTTTGTGGTTGATTTTCATACTTTTTACTCAATAATTCAAGCTTTTTAATAATAAATTTATCCGGTATTAAATTAAGTATTCTTGCAACAATAATTAACATATTCTTTGAAAAAGAACGGTTCTTTGAAGTTTCTAAATGCTTAATTGTAAGTATGTTTCTCCATTTACAAGCTTTTTTGACATATTTTTTAACATCGTCATATGATCCACCAACATAGTCTATAGGAAACATATCTAAAAAAACACCAATTGATGACTTTTTTATGTTGCTTTCAATAAGGTAAGTTTTGTTGTGTATTATCTTAGCTGATGGCCATATATAATTTTTTCTTTTTTTATAATCAATAATTTCAATATTCTCACTTTTACTGGAAAATTCATTTAAAAGTTTTTCGTAATCTTTTCTAAGTAGTGCTATATCAACATCATCATCCCATGGTATAAAACCATTGTGACGAATCGCCCCTATGAGTGTTCCTCCTGTAAGAAAATATTTAATATTATTCTCCCTACAAAAAGTATCAATCTCTTCCAGCATTTCCAACATCAACTTTTTCTTTTCTTCCAGCGTTATCTCTTTCACTAACCTTGCCCCTCCTAAATAGAATAACGTATTATAAACAAAATTTCCACATTATTCAAAAACCAAATGCTAGGAAAAAACATCTGAACAGCCGACTTCAATGACTCGTTCCATAATAACCCGTCGTAAGCCAGGGGTTAATGTACAAACCGAGAAGAGACTTTCCATGCTGTTTTATCTGTTGAATGTTAAATCTCATTTGCGTTAAAAATGATCCAAACTATCATTCATAAAGAACCTTTTGTATTTTATTACTGTTGTTTTAATTGTTAATAAATTTATAATTTATCCTAAAGATTCTTCATAAATGAATTCTTGTTCTCTTTAGCGGTCGTTGACGGTCTTCCCAAATCGGCTCTTGCACTTATATCAGCTTTTGCTTCTATAAAAGCCAGTTTATTATTTTCTTTTACATAAAGTAATGTTCTGTCTAAGTGCTCATAATCGGAAACACTGAACACATATGGATATCCGCATCCTTCTGCGATTTTACACATATCTATACTTCCAGCTACTGTTGGCATGCCACCAACAGATTCATGGGCTGCATTATTAATAATAATATGGACAAAATTATTTGGATTATTCGTTCCGATAATTGCCATAGCACCCATATGCATCAGAGCTGCGCCATCTCCGTCAATACACCAGACTCTTCTATCGGGTTTTTGAAGCGCAAGTGCAAACGCAATAGAAGAGCTATGACCCATACTGCCAACTGTTAAAAAATCTTTCTCATGACCCTGACCATTATTTTCTCTGATTTCAAATAACTCACGAGAAGTCTTGCCAGTTGTCGAGATTATAATATCATCTTCGGAGGCATTTACAATTCTTTTTATTATTTCTTCACGAGTCATAGTATTTTGGTTCTGATATTTAACTTTACAGTCGAAATGCAACGCATCTTTTTTTACGACAAAAGCTATTTGCTTACCTGCATCCAATAAAGGTTGGAATAATTTCATTACATTATTAAACTCTTCATCAGACGTTTCTTTTGATATGACATATGTTTTGATATCCATATCCTCTAAAAGTTTCATAGTGACTTCACCTTGGAATATGTGTTGCGGTTCATCATGAACTCCGGGTTCGCCACGCCACCCAATCAAGAAAATGCAAGGGATGCCATAAACCTTGTCATTCATCAAAGAAGCGACTGGATTTATTATATTTCCAATACCACTGTTTTGAAGATATACTACTGGTACCTTTCCAGTTGAAAGATGGTAACCTGCTGCTAATGCAACAGCATTACCTTCATTTGCAGCTATTATATGTTGCTTAGATATTCCATAATTTGAAATTAAATAACTACACACCGGGGATAATAAACTATCAGGAACACCTGTAAAAAAATCATATTGCTTTAAAAAGTTTAAGTCCATATTTTGCCTTTCTGATCCTCTTACGCTAAATCGTTTTTATTTCTTTCTTCATCTGAGCCATATGATAATATCTTTTTATATAATAAAGTAATAGCACTTGCATTAAGTTCAACAGGATTATTTTTCAATCTTGTTGGATTAACAGATTTAATAAGGTTATGTAAGTCATCCTTACTTACTTCATTTGGCGCAATTATTTGCATTCTTTTTAACATAGTTGTGAAATTGTCTATTGCTTCAGTCGGATTATTAGAACACAAAGCCCTGCTGATATCAGAAAATATATTTTGTAAATATTTCTCTCCTCTCGGATCTACACAGAGATTAGTATTGTCTGACATAAACCGCCATATATAAGGAAGACAAATAGAAACAGCATGTCCATGTGGTAGATTGTATATTGAGGTTAATTTATAGCTCATTGCATGAGCAGCTGTAGTCTGGGTAATATTGATAGCACGACCAGAATAATTGGCAGCTAACATAATTTTCTCAGCTGCTAATTCATCATTGTCATATATGTAAGAATCCATATATTTAATTATACTCTCAACAGCAATTTTTGAATAGGCTTTACTTTCGTCGTTGGAATTTATAGACCACCAGGATTCAATACCTTGACAAAGTGCATCTAACATAGTGCACTTTTTTTGATATACTGGTAGCGTTTTTAAAACACTCGGCTCAAGTAATACATAGTTAGGGATAATGCTTTCGTGGGTTATTGACTGCTTTTGTTCTTTAAAATATACAACAGCATAGCGTGTTGATTCACTTCCGGTTCCGGCAGTTGTCGGAATTGCAATCAAAGGAATACCACTATCATTATATTCTTGCTCCAAATAGTTTTTCGATGAATCCATTTTCGAGTACAGTTTTATGCATTTTGCAACATCAATCGTACTACCGCCACCAACCGCCATTATGACATCACAGTTTGCTTTTTGAAATAAATCTACACCTTTTACAACATCCTCATAAATAGGGTTAGGTGTAAATTCGCTGAAAGACACAAATGGAATATCTAACTCGCATATTTGATTTTTAATCGAAAGAAAAGGAAAAGAGCTATCACAGACCAGCATAAACTTTTCAGATTTTATGCTTCTTAAAATTGAATTGAGCTCCTTTATACATCCATTTCCGCTAATTATTCTTTGCGACATTGAATGTCTCCTTGTTATTCTTCTGGAATTAATGTGATTATATCTTTGATAGGCATACACATATCATCCGCTTCTTTAGATCTATGATGTGTTAGAATACTTTTAGCTACATTTTGCATTGCCGGGAAACCACTTCTTGTGAGGTGGTTAGCATAAATAACTACATTGACCCCGCGTTTTTTAAATTCTTCTTCTGTTACAGAATTGTATGAAGTAGGAACAACAACTATAGGGGTTATCTTGTCCTGCGCTCTAAACTTTTCGACAAACTCAAAAATTTCTGAAGGGTCTTTCTTTCTACTATGAATCATGATAGCATCTGCTCCTGCACCCGAAAAAGCAAAAGCTCTTTCAAGAGCACCTTCCATTCCACGCTCCAGGATAAGGCTCTCAATACGAGCGCAAATCATAAATTCTTTGGTTTTTTGTGCCCTTTTGCCTGATTTTATCTTTTCACAGAAATTTTCGATTGTATCCTGGGTCTGTTCCACTTCCGTACCAAACAAAGAATTCTTCTTAAGTCCAGTCTTATCTTCTATGATAACCATAGAAACACCCATGCGTTCAAGGCTCTTAACGGTATAAACAAAGTGTTCTGTCAACCCACCGGTGTCACCGTCAAATATAATAGGTTTTGTGGTAACTTCCATAATATCATCAATAGTACGGAAACGAGAGGTCATATCTACAATTTCAATATCCGGCTTACCTTTTGCTGTTGAATCACAAAGTGAAGATACCCACATAGCATCAAACTGATATGTCTTGCCATCCTTAAGCACTGTTGTCTTTTCTGCAATCAATCCTGTTATGCCACTATGCGCTTCAATAGCATTAACAAATCCCTTCATGCCGAGGAGCTTTCTGAGTCTACCGCGACGGACATCAGGCATACCTAGTTGAGCTCTGCTTAGTTTTTCGAGATCAGTATATTTTGCATCTTTTGAATAAGGATATTCAACAAGTTTACCTCCGTACTCAGCTAAAACCTCTGTTACTTCATCGCGAATGGGTTTTTGGAACCCCTCTCTCCAGTCGTCTCCATGAACGATATATTCAGGTTTTAATAAACGAAGATTCTCTGCATAGCTAAGTTGCTTCTGTTCAATAACAGCGTTAACACCATTAATATTTTCTACTAATGTTTTTCTTTCCTCAAAAGGTAGAAGGGGGTACCTCTTAAAACTCGCAACAGCCTCATCAGAAAGCACGCCTATTGTTAATTTGCCAAGTTTAGCAGCTTTTTTTATAATGGCAATGTGACCGCTATGAATCATATCTGTAGAAAAACACATGTAAACCGTTCGGTTTTCAACTTCAGCAAGTTTCGTTTTAACAACAGCAAGATCCTCTGGTATGTCAATCTCCATGCATAATCTATTCTCTACATCAAACGCATAAATAACACAATCGTCAGTAATTTCATTCAATGCCACTTCTGCATAACAATTACGCCTATCTGATTCGCAGAAATCACATATCTTATCAAGCCATAAATTCCAATCGTTCTTTTTAAGCTTATATAGAGCCTGCGCTTCCATTACATCTGTGAAAAATTCAACACCGACTTTTTGTACTCTGCCATTACGAACAACAGCTTTAAAATCTTTTTTTGGAATGGGTAAAGTTGAACTTACTTTCATGCAACTATTTTCAAAGCTTAAGATATCATCAAGAACAGAGGCTTCGAAAACAAGATCACCATGCATAAAAATAATATCTTCATCTTTTATGTATTCGCGAGCACAGTAAATAGAATATATATAGTTTGTTTGTGAATATAAGGGATTATTTACAAAGGTATATTTAAGAGGCAATTCAAGAGATTTGCAATAATTAACAAGAACATCATCAAAATACCCTGTCGTCATTATAACTTCATCAATACCGGCAGCTGCAAGCAGTTTTAGCTGCCTGCTTAAAATTGTATCTTTCGATGAAATTTCAGTCATGCATTTAGGATGTTCCGAGGTAAGAACCCCCATACGATGACCGAGCCCTGAGTTAAGTATCAATGCTATCATTTTTTTTCCTTACCTTTTTGAGTATTTCAATTAATACATTTTTAGTATATTTGAATTCTTCATGCCTTCTGAAAACTATATAAAAAATCGCATTGGGAATCAAGATACACAATAAAATCCTTATGATGAAATTCCATATGGTTACTGTCGAAAAAAGCGCATTCGCTATATAATAGGTACACAAGAATGCAAAAATTGTGATTACTGTGTAGGAAGTTATTTTTTTCAGATACAACAAACAACTTGTTTTTAATCTGATATTGTATAGTATGTATGCCCTTCTCGTTGTTTTATATAATTGAGAACATAATGTACCTATCATAATACCTGCAATACCGAATTTTATACCGAGAATAATTGAGACGACTAAATTAATAATTACCTCTACAATGGGTACCCATTTACGGTACTTGTAGGATTCAGTACTATAAAAAGCATCATCCATCGGGTAACAGGTAGTATCAATAAATAATGTTAGTGCAGTTAAAAAAACAGGTAATATTGTCAGTATATATGGTTCACCAAGCCAAAGCCAAATAAACGGTGTTGATAGCACAGATAATGCAATAATACAAAAACCAGATATCCAAAAGTATAGAAACGAAAGATTATCAATCAATTTTATTGAAGAAGCGTCATCAGATACTGCTATAAAATTTCGTGATGAATCTTGAGCTGCATATTTTATTTTAGCCACTAAACTAAATATCTGGCTATTTAACATTTTATATGAAGAGTAAATGCCGTTAACTGTGAACCCCAAGAGTTTTGTGACCAGGATGTTGTCAGTATTTTTAACAACGACACTCGACAATGTGTAGTATGTAATACTGAACATTTCTTTAACCTGCGGAAGTGCCGGCCGATTACTTTTCGTTATTACAAATAGTTCCGGATGTTCCCTTTTTACGATTATCTTACAAATGTAGAATGTTAAAATTTGTGACAATGTAACTATTAAGATATACACAAAGAAGCTTTGAAACAGTAATATACAAGCAATATTCAGGATTGTCGAAGCTACCGTAACGATAAAACTAATAGTATTCGTTAAATAACGCTTTTGATATGCCTCCAATAAGAATTCATAATAAATAAACAAGTAGCTTGCTGCATTTATCAATAAATATACAATATAAATATATTTAATGTAATCAATGGGGATTTCAACGCCATGTACAAGCCAAGGTAGAAATGCAAACAAAATTACACCAATCAACAATACTGCCAAGGAACGTATCATATACACAATTCGTATCAAGGAAAAAGTGTTTCTTAACTCCTCGGTATCGTTAGTAGCAATCGGTTTATGTATCTTTATAAACAAACTGCTGCATATACCACCATCAACAGCTGATAGCAGACCAAAAATCTCCGTCAGGAATGTATACAGGCCAACATATTCTATGCCGATTTTTTTTATAAAGACGGTTCTTAATACAAAAGATAAGACCATCGAAATTAATGCAAAAATTATTCCTGTAATTGAAGAAAGTAACACTCGGGCTTTTCGTGAACTATTAATTTCATTCGAAATCTTCATCTAGAATCTCCATCATGTTTTTTGCAGTTTCTTTCTTGATATCATAATACCTTTTCTCAATGGTTTCCAGTAAATAAGCAATTCTTTTCCTGTTTATTTTTTTACTGATGTTGTAATAACCATTCGGATCACTAGTCAAATCATACACTTTGCTTATCTCACCATCTTCGAAATTTTCATATAATCCGACTTTATATGCAACAAGATATTTTTTATCCCGAGCACTGAACCATATCCTGCGGGAAAGCAAATCCGGGCAACCGGGTCCCATGTACTCTGTTATTACGGTATCTTTATTTGGTGCATTTTCATCAATCATCGAATATCCGACAAATGAATCAGGTTTCTTAAATCCAAGTGTGTCAAACAAAGTTGGAAAAACATCCATTGAATTGTGAAATGAAGAGATGGTTTTCCCGGTAAATCCGGGAACACGAATCATCATTGGAACATGATAACACTCATCATCAAAACAGTTCACTTGTATGCCGTGTAAAGGATAATAACTGTATGATGAACCATGATCAGAAACAATCATCAAAGTCGTATTGTCCCAGATACCGAGTAACTTTAATTCTTTGCAAAACTTCTCAATACAATAATCAACGTATCTGAGTGTCAGTAAATATGGCAGACTACCTCGGAAATTTGTTTCTATTTTTTTTAAGAATGATCCCAGCACATCGAACTCCTGACTGTGCAGATCGGGATCTTGTATATCATATGTAAAATAAGAAATAAATTCATGAGGGTCAAGAAAATGCATGGATAAATAAAACGGCTTGTCGTTATTACGTTGCGTAAGTAGTTGAGAAGCAAACTCAAGTTGTCGTCCCGCGGACGGCATGTTTTGCCAGCCGGATTGAAAGCTGTTTTTTATCATATCATTCGATGCTCTGAGACAATATCTGTAATTAGAAAGAAATCGCAATTCATCTTTATCACGAGATGATAAGTAATGTAACATACCGCATGCAATCCTTTTTATGCCAGGACGATTATTCTTTATGTTTGTATTTATATTTTGACGGTTAACCCTTGCGAAAAAGTCTTTATACTTTGAATATATTTCCTGACGCATATAATCTCTGTCAATGTAAGCATCAGCATCGATAGTATCTAAAGAAGCGAGTAAATGGCTTTTTCCCATTTTCAGCAATGTAATTATATATTCTTTTGAATCATTGTAAAACTTGTCCTTTTCTATATACAGCTTTTTCAAAGCAGATTGAAAATCAAAATTTCGGCAGCTCTTTTCAATCAAACTGACAGATGATTTATTATTTAGAGCATCCTGATAAAAATCGATCCAACATTCAAACATCAAATCGACACGCTTGCGAAGCAGAGCATATTCCGAATCAGTTAATTCTCTTGTTTTCAAGGCTTCGGAATAATATGAAAAAATACCGCCCCATTCACTATTATATAGGAATTTACTGGTATAATAAGTTTTATCAATGCTTTTTTTAATTGTCTTGCCGATAAGGTAATATGGATAATATAAACCGATGGTTTCATATCCATGATTGTGAAACACTTCGAAGTGGTTACTCGGGGATGTATTTAGTTTAAAATAATACCCGAAATTATCCAAGGTGTTTCGGCCTGTATACAGACTTTTCGTTGCAGCATCCGTATACGGACCTTGTGAATACAAATTTTCAGCAGTAATGCTCTCACCTTTTAACGAGTCAATGAAAGGAGTAGGACTGCATTTATTTCTCGTCGTTCCTATGCAATCCCACACTACGGAATCGACGAGTATGCAGATAACGTTATTCATGAATTGCTCCTAATAAGTTGTTCTTATTGTCGCTCAATATTTCTTTATATAGA
>JAQVPJ010000006.1 GCA_028702135.1 Eubacteriales bacterium
TAACCGGAGTGGAGGAAATCGATAAAATCATTAATATCGACCAGTCACCCATCGGCAGAACGCCGCGATCCAATCCTGCGACATATACCGGACTTTTTACTGATATAAGAAGTGTATTCGCCGCAACTCCGGAAGCGAAGGCAAGGGGATACAGGGATGCCAGGTTTTCCTTTAATGTAAAGGGCGGAAGATGCGAGGCGTGTCAGGGTGACGGAACCATTATGATAGAGATGCACTTTTTGCCCGATGTTTATGTAACCTGCGATGTCTGCAAGGGCAAACGCTACAACAGGGAAACGCTTGAGGTGAAATATAAGGGCAAGAATATTTACGATGTTCTCGAAATGACCGTTGAAGAGGGAAAGAAGTTTTTCGAAAATTACCGTTCAATACACCGAAAGCTGAAAACCTTGTCAGATGTCGGATTGGGTTATATAAAAATCGGGCAGTCGTCGGTTACGCTTTCCGGCGGCGAGGCACAGCGTGTAAAGCTCTCCACCGAGCTTTCCAGATGGTCTACAGGAAGAACCATGTATGTGCTGGATGAACCGACAACCGGCCTTCATTCTTATGATGTGGACAAGCTGCGCGAGGTTTTACAGCGTCTTGTCGATGCGGGTAATACCGTTGTGGTTATCGAGCATAACCTTGATATTATTAAAACCGCGGATTATATTATAGATATGGGTCCCGAGGGCGGAGACGGCGGAGGAACCGTCATTGCGTCTGGAACACCCGAGGAGATAGCCGCCAATGAGAAATCCTATACAGGTCAATATCTGAAAAAAGCACTGCATGGAAGGAACTGAAAGATATTCAGAGAGGAATAAGGGAATTTGAACACGGACAAATATAAGATATTATTACAGAATTGCATAAAACCGGGAAGATATACGGGTGGTGAGATAAACGAGGTTATCAAGGACAAGGAAAAAATCGACCTTCGTTTCTGTTTCTGCTTTCCTGATATTTATGAGATAGGAATGTCCAATCTCGGTATACGAATACTTGCCGATGTTCTAAACAATAAAGAAAATTACTGGTGTGAGCGTTGTTTTGCGCCCTGGACGGATATGGAGAAGCAGCTCCGTGACACAAAAACACCGCTTTTCGCACTGGAAAGCGGTGATCCGCTGAGTGAATTTGATATGCTGGGCTTTACTTTACAATACGAGCTGTCATACACAAATGTGTTGAATATGCTCGATTTGGCTGGTATACCCCTGTTTACTGAAAATAGAGGTTATGATGATGATTTAAGCATGTATCCGCTTGTAGTCGGCGGCGGTCCGTGTACTTATAATCCCGAGCCGGTTGCAGATTTCTTTGACCTTTTCCTTATCGGAGAGGACGAGGAATCGATTTTAGAGCTTACGGAACTCTATTTGGATTGCAAATCGAATCGAAAAGGCATGAAAAAGAGTGAATTTCTTCACATTGCGGCGACCCGCATATCCGGCTGCTATGTACCCTCGTTATATGAGGTGACATATAATGATGACGGCACGATAAAAACCGTTGCTCCTAAATATCAGGACATACCGAAAACGGTTAAAAAGAGAATCATCAAGGACCTTGATAAGGTCAGTTATCCGACAAAACCACTTATACCGTTCCTCGACATCGTTCATGACAGGATTGTGCTTGAGGTTTTTAGAGGATGTATCAGAGGCTGCAGGTTTTGTCAGGCGGGGATGGTATATCGCCCGTACAGAGAAAAGAGTGCGGCAACCCTTGACAGGTGTGCGGCTGTTTCTTTTGAGAACACGGGTTACAGTGAGATCTCGCTTTCCTCTTTGAGCATTAGCGATTATATGCAGCTTGATGAGCTCATTGATAATCTTCTCGCATGGACTGACGAAAATAAGATTAGCCTATCCCTGCCCTCGATGCGAATAGACGCTTTTTACGAGCAGTTGATGGAAAAGGTCATGAGTGTGCGTAAGAGCGGTCTAACCTTCGCTCCCGAAGCTGGAACACAGCGTCTGCGTGATGTTATCAACAAAAACATCACCGAGCAGGAGATTATAAGCGCCTGTAGTAAGGCGTTCGACGGCGGGAGGGACAGTATAAAACTGTATTTTATGAACGGTCTGCCGACAGAGACGGACGAGGATGTTTCGGGTATCGCTCTGCTGGCACAGAAGATTGTGGACGAATTTTATTCGATAAAACGTCCCCGTAGAGGTGTGAATGTAACTATCAGCGTTTCCTGCTTTGTTCCAAAACCGTTTACGCCCTTCCAATGGGAGCCGCAGGATAGTCTTAATGAGCTTGAAAGAAAGCAAAAGCTCCTGAAAGACTCAATTAAAACAAAAAAAATATCATATAAGTATCACGACGCCAAAACCTGTCGAATTGAAGGTGTTTTTGCGCGCGGTAACAGGCGTTTGTCTGCGGCACTCGCAGAGGCGGTACGCGCAGGACAGCGTTTTGACGGTTGGGATGAATATTTTGATTACAATAAGTGGCTGGAAATCTTTAATAGAACAAATATAGACCCCGGCTTTTTTGCAAACAGACGGATTCGTTTTGAAGAAACCCTTGCATGGGATCATATAGACGCAGGTGTTACAAAGCAGTATCTTATTAAAGAAGCACAAAAGGCATATAATGCGGAGGTTACTCCCGATTGCAGAACCGCCTGCTCTGGTTGCGGAGCTGGTTGCTCTGATAATGAATAATATTGTATTTTAATAAAACAGGAGACGGAATGGAACAGGTAAGGTTGTTTTTCAGAAAAATCGGAAACATCAGATATATCTCTCATCTTGACCTTCAGAGGACTATGAGCCGTATTCTTATGCGAAGCGGACTCGACATCGCTTTTTCGAAAGGGTATAATCCGCGTCCGAAACTGGCGTTTGCAGTTCCGCTTTCGATATTTCACGAGAGCGAGTATGAAATACTTGATTTTAAGCTTAATACCGATACTGCTGCGGAGGAAATCGGCGAAAAGCTCCGCAACCTGCTTCCGCAGGGACTGGAGATATTCAGGATAACAGAACCAAAAGAAAAAATCAGCGCGTGTCGTACTGCAAGATACCGTCTTACCATGACGACATCAAAGAGCGCCGATGAAATTCGGGAGTTGCTATCGGGAGAGATAAAAGTCCTTAAAAAGACCAAAACAAGGGAAGAGGAGTGCGACATTTCCCCGCAAATAACGGATATGTACTTTTATGAGCGTGATGGATTTGTTATAATGGAAGCTACACTTGAATCAGATAACGCAAACTATCTCAACCCTAATTACATAACCGCGTTTTTAGGTGACAATATAGATTACTGCCTTATAAGAAGGTTGTGCCTTTATAACAGCAGAGGACAGCCGATGACATAAAATTTATTTATAAATAAATGTTGATATACGCTGCGGATTTTGGTATAATCAACAGAAGGAGTGCTTTTCTTGAAAAGAATAACAGCAATTCTCTTTGTTTTATTATTTATTCTTGCGGGATGCGATACAAAAACAGAAGACAGTCTGACAGAATCCATAAACGAGATGCCGAAAAACCAGGTAATAGAATGGGATAACGATAGTCTTATTGATACTGCAAAGCAGCTTTTATATTCGGACAGACTTGTAACAGAGCTTTTTGTCGGAGGCAAGCTTACAAAGCTTGTAGATGTTAGCAATAAAAATCCAATCGACTTTGCATCAGCAGCCGGCACGGAATATGAGGATTTCACTGCAATTGAAAAGCTGTTGACTAAAACCTATTCGATTGCTGGAAACACGATAACAAAGTACCTGACTTTACCGAAATACGGCAACCGTTCAATCTTATCGGTAAGCGGAAAAACTTACTTCAGCTTTCATTATACCGAGGATTTTGACGGGATTGATATTGAATCTATTACAATCTCGGACGGTGAGAATGAAAATGTGAAGAATATAACGGCAGGGCAATACAGAATACCTATGGTTTATGACGGCGGAGTTTGGTTGCTTGAGGACAGCGTTTATTTTCTTAGTCGGGAAGCGGAAAGAAAGCCCGAGAGCGATTATGTTTTCCCGTTGATGAATCAGGGCACGGCAAAAGCTCTCACAGGTAGGATTATGGTGGTTGAAATATTTGTTTCGGATTCCAAGAGCAGTTTTACGGATGAGGATATAACCGCCTTTGAAACAAAAGTAAGCGAAAGCTTCGAATATATAAAAAATGCTGCACCTAACGGGAGCGAATTTGAAGTTGAATATGAGAAACTTAAGTTTAAACATTCAAAATCAAGCATTATTTTCAGTTCGGAAGACCAGACAAATTTTGATCTTGTCCTTGCTACTACAGACTATAAAAATTTAGACAAATATATAAATGAAAACTTCAACACCTTCGGATACGACAGCTACCTTGCGATAGTGTGTGTGAACAAAACCGGCAGCGGTTATGCAAAACCCTACACACAGGAAGAAGCGGATATTTTTACCGCGGAACGCTGTGTTATGTTCCCGAATGATGGTAAAATCGCTCTTGCGAGGAATATTCTTTCGGTTTTCGGGGCACAAACACCATCCGACCCGTATTTAAAGGAGCTTTTGACAAGCTACTGTAAAAACGACATTATGCTAAGCGGTGACGAGGACAGTGTTATAAGCGAGCTTACCGCATATCAGGCGGGATTGAGTAAGCAACTCGACAGGCAGTTCCACTCTTTTTGTGTAAAAACGGTAAGCGAGGAGCCGGAGTTAAGTGTTTATTAGCCTTATAATACAATAAACAAGTCTAAAATAAAGGATGTGGTCGTTGTTGAAATCGAAATGCGGACAGGTCTCTTATAAAAGGGTTCTTTTAAAGCTGAGCGGTGAGGCCCTCTCCGGTCAGGACGGAAAGATTCTGAGCGGAGATTTTCTCGAAAGAGTGAGCGCGGAGATTAAAAAATGTTCCGATAATGGTGTGCAGTTCGCAATCGTTATAGGAGCCGGAAACATTTGGCGGGGCGCGCGGCAGAACGGACTGAATATAGACCGCGTTCGTGGCGACCATATGGGTATGCTCGCAACCGTCATCAACTCGCTTGCTATGCAGGACTATCTGATAAAAGCAGGTTTAAAAACCCGTGTTATGAGTGCTTTTGAAATTTCGCAGGTATGCGAGCCTTATTCGCAGTACAAAGCGATCGATGCTCTTGATAACGGTGAGGCGGTTATAATCCCCTGCGGGGTCGGATATCCGTTTTTCTCAACAGATACCGGAATGATTCTGCGGGCGGCAGAATTAAAATGCGATATCGTTCTGTCAGCAAAGAATGTCGATGGTGTTTACGACAAGGACCCGCACATATTTCCTGACGCAGCTAAATATGAGCGTCTTACCTATGAAGAGGTTCTGAGGAAGGATCTTAAAGCTCTGGATGCCACGGCATCCGCAATCGGCAAGGAAAACAACATAAAAATTCTTGTTTTCGCACTTGAGGATCCGTTTAACATTACAAGAGCTGTTTCGGGAGAAAATATAGGTACGATAGTAAGTAATTGACCATACTGATTAAACATAAAATAAAAGGAGGAATATCTGTGAAATTCGATACTTCTTTATACGAAGAGAAAATGAAAAAAACGATAGCCGCACTCAGTGAGGAGCTTTCAGGCATCAGGGTAGGCAGAGCGAGTACAAAGCTGCTCGAAAAAATCAAGGTTCCTTATTACGGCACCCCCACCTCTATCGACGGTGTTGCGACAGTTAAAACAATGGATGCGAGAACTCTGGCGATTACTCCCTGGGAGTCTTCTGTCTTAAAGGATATTGAAAAAGCGATACAGGCTTCTGATTTGGGAATAAACCCCCAAAACGACGGAAAATCCATTCGTCTGGTGTTTCCGTCCCTGACCGAGGAGCGCAGAAAGGAACTGGTTAAGCAGGTCTCGAAGTTGGGTGAGGACGCTAAGGTTGCAATAAGAAACATACGGCGCGACGCAAATGAAAAATCCAAAGAGCAGAAGAAAAACTCGATACTTACAGAGGACGAACAGAAGTTGGCCGAAAAAAGCGTACAGGAACTGACCGACAAGTACAGCAAGGAAGTAGATGCTGTAGTTGAAAGGAAAGACAAGGAAATTATGGAAATCTGATAGGCCGTAAACCTTTTTTGCGCTTATTCCATCGATCTGCATCAGAACGGAGCTTAATGTGAAGAATACGGTATCTAACAACGCCAAAAATACTCCGGCGGAGATTCCCGCACACATTGCGATTATTATGGACGGAAACGGGCGCTGGGCGCGTAAGCGTGCCCTGCCCAGAACCGTCGGACATAAAGCGGGATTCAATAATTTTGTCGATATTGTTGACCTGTGCGGACGGATCGGAGTCTCATATTTAACAGTATATGCTTTTTCTACAGAAAACTGGAAGCGGGAAAAGAGCGAGGTAAACGATCTGATCAGGCTTATGAACAGCGGTATTAAAGAATATATGCCCGAAATGCAGCGAAATAATGTAAAGCTGAGGATTTTAGGCGACCTTTTGATGTTTGATGTAAATTCCCGTACTATGCTCGAAAACAGTGTGAAAACGCTTTCGGGCAATACCGGAATGCTTTTATCCATATGCCTTTCTTACGGGGGCAGACAGGAGATAATTCAAGCGGTGAACAGACTGCTCGACGAGGGAAAAAGGGAAATATCCGAGAGTGATTTTGAGGGATATCTTTACACATCCGGCATACCCGATCCCGATTTGATTATACGCACAAGCGGAGAGATACGCATTTCCAATTTTCTGCTATGGCAGAGCGCATATTCCGAGTATTACTTTACCGACGTGTTATGGCCGGATTTTAATAAAGAAGAGCTTTTTAAGGCTATTGAATCCTTTGCGGCAAGGAAGCGCAGATTCGGCAGGTAGTGAAAATTTTTATTTGAGGTTTGGGATGCAAAAACGAATTCTTACCGGTGCGGTGGCATTGATTGTCTTTATACCGGTTTTATATTTTTCCGGGACATATATATTTCCCGCAGTAATTGGTTTGTTGTCGGGAATCGCCGTTTATGAATTTGCAAGATGCATCGGCATAAAAAAAATGATGCTCATCGTATCGCCGGTAATATTGACTTCGGCAATTCTACCGGTGTTGGCGAGATATGCACGGGAGTGGCTTGTAATTGCCGGGCTCTCGGTTTTTATATATCTGCTTTTTATTCTGGTGTTTGGTTATGGCAGGATCAATATAAACTCTGCGACCGCTCTGTTCTTCGGATTTGTCTATGTCGCCGTTGCGTTTATGCTGCTTGTTATGGTAAGGGATAGAGCACCCGAAAGATATTTGTTGATTTTTATCACGGCATGGGGTACGGACACCTTTGCATATTTTGGCGGATACCTTTTCGGTAAAAAAAAGCTATGCCCCGAGCTCAGTCCGAAGAAGACGGTTGAGGGTGCAATCTGCGGTGTGGCAGGTACTGTTATATGTTTTGCAGTTTATTTAATAGTGACGGTGAATAAGGGCGGCGACTTTCCGATATTTAAATATAGTCTTTTGGCAATACTCGCAAGTATAGTTTCACAACTCGGCGATCTTTCCGCCTCAGCAATAAAAAGGCATTACGGAATTAAGGATTTCGGGGATATTTTCCCCGGTCACGGTGGAGTGCTCGACAGATTCGATAGTATTTTGCCGCTATCCATCGGTGCATACCTGCTCCTGAGTATTATTAAGGTTTTATAAACTAAATATCTTTTTTCGAAAGGCAAAAGATGATAAAGAGCATAATCATCCTCGGTTCGACGGGGTCAATAGGCAGACAGACGCTTGAGGTCGCACATAATCTTGGTTTGAATGTCTCAGCGCTTTCGGGTTATAATAACGTGAAGGTACTGGAGGAGCAGTGCCGCCGGTTCAAGCCCCTCATCTGCTGGGTCAGTGAAACAAAATATCATGAACTAAAAACAGCACTTGCCGATACGGGCACAAAAGTTATTACCGGCAACGATGCGCTTGACAATCTGTCTTATGAAACAGAAGCGGACTTGCTGTTGAACTCAATTATGGGTATGAGGGGACTAAAACCCACTCTTGCGGCAATTGACAGCGGAAAGCAGATAGCTCTTGCCAACAAGGAAACCCTTGTGGCCGGTGGTGAAATTGTCATGCAAAAAGTGGCGGAAAAAGGAACAACCATACTGCCTGTGGACAGCGAGCATTCAGCGATATTCCAGTGCCTTCAAGGAGGCGTAAAGCCAAAAAAGCTGTTACTGACGGCGTCTGGAGGACCCTTTTTCGGCAAAAAGCGTTTTGAACTTAACAAAATAACGCCCGAAGAAGCTTTAAAACATCCGAACTGGAGTATGGGCAAAAAAATAACAATTGATTCCTCCACACTTATGAATAAAGGTTTGGAATTAATCGAAGCGGTGCACTTGTTTTCAGTCGCTCCCGAAAATATTGAAGTAATAATTCATAGGGAGAGCGTCATACATTCTATGGTAGAGTATGCGGACGGTGCGGTTATCGCACAGCTTGCAAAGCCGGATATGAGGCTTTGCATACAGTATGCACTCACATATCCCAACCGCTTGCAGAGTCCTGTGCAGGGTATTGATTTCCTTAAAATCGGATCGCTTACGTTCGCAGAACCGGACGAGGAAACATTCACGCTTTTGCCGCTGGCTCGCAATGCGATAAAAAAGGGAGGAAACATCCCCGCTGCGGTAAACGGTGCAAATGAGTCGGCAGTTTCACTGTTTTTGGAAAAAAAAATCAGCTATCTCGACATCTTTGACCTGGTGGCACAAGCGGCTGAAAACGCCGTTTATATAAAAAAACCTTCGCTTGACGATATTCTGCAGACTGACAAAGCCGCAAGGGAATTCGTGAGAGCGAAAACAAGATAAAGCAGTCGTCTGCCCGGCAAAAACGACCGTATACATTGCTTTTATCCGCCGGAGAAACGGTATAATATGACAGGTTTATTTTCATCGATTACGACTATTTTAATTACAATCTTTATTTTCGGACTTCTGATTTTCATACACGAGCTCGGGCATTATATTGTTGCCCGCCGATGCGGTGTCGGCATCATAGAGTTTGCCATCGGCATGGGACCTAAGGTTTTTAGCTGGGAGGGTAAAGTGAATACCTTTTCCGTCAGGCTGCTACCAATCGGTGGCTTTGTCAGCATGGTCGGGGAATACTCGGATGTGATAGAGGAGAAGGACAGGGGCAAGACCCCCCTTGATCAAAAGCCCGTGCTTAACAGGATACTAATAGTGCTGGCAGGTCCTGTTATGAATATTCTGCTGGGTTTTATAGTTATGACAATACTCGTTTCGACAGGCGAGAACATTTACTCCACAAAGGTAGCAGAGTTCAGGCAGGAAGCGACGAGCGACGAATATGGTTTGCAGATAGACGATGAAATTATCAGGGTGAACGGCAAAAGGATTCATGTGTTTACCGATATGAGTTATAAAATCGTAAGCGACGGTATTGAACCGATCGACATAACCGTCCTGCGTAACGGCAGCGAGGTCGTCCTCAGGGATGTTCAATTCCCGGTCGTAAACGCTGACGGTATAAGCACGGGAACAATTGATTTTTATATTTATGCTGAGGAAAAAACCGTTGGAAATGTACTTCATGAATCCTTCTACCAATCTGTTTCCACAGTTTATATGACAGTGGACTCTCTTATTGACACAATAAAAGGCAGGTATGGCATCGATGCGATTTCCGGTCCTGTCGGCATCGGCGGCCAGATAGGTGAAGTTATAGACGAGGGCATACAGGAGGAGGACATTACCTTTTGGGACACAGCACGCAATCTGTTGATGATGCTTGTCTTTATAACCATTTCACTCGGCGTGTTGAATCTGCTGCCCATCCCGGTGCTTGACGGAGGTATGCTGGTGATTTATATAATCGAAGCTATCCGCAGAAAGCCCCTTAACAAGAATTTACAACAGACAATTACTGCGGTGTTCATGGTCCTTTTAATAATGATGACAGTGATTGTTTTCCTGAAAGATATCGTCAATCTGTTTTAAATGAGGTGAGTCTTTTTTGTACAGACGCAAATCAAGGGTCGTGAAAATCGGCGGTATTGAAATCGGCGGTGAAAATCGAATTTCGGTCCAGTCGATGACAAACACGCCAACTTCGGACAGGGATGCGACTTTGAAGCAGATAAAACGGCTTGAGAAAGCCGGCTGCGATATCGTACGTTTTACCGTCAACAGTATGGATGCGGTGCGGAATATAGCGTATTTTCGCGAAAATACGAATATACCCCTCGTTGCCGACATTCATTTCGATTATCGGCTTGCTATAGAATCAGCAGCAGCAGGAATCTCTAAAATCAGGATAAATCCGGGAAACATCGGCAGCGACGACAGAATGAAAAGCGTGGCTTTGGAATGCGCGCGCAGGGGTATTCCGATAAGAATCGGAATAAACAGCGGCTCTCTTGAGGAGGAGGTGCTTAAAAAGTACGGTTCTCCCACACCTCAAGCGCTGTTTGAGAGTGCGATTTTATCGGCGAAAAAGCTGGAGCGGTTCGATTTTTATGATATCGTACTTTCAGTAAAGAGCTCGGATGTTTCAGCGATGATACAAGCTAACAGGCTTATAGCAAATAACAGCGACTACCCCCTTCATCTCGGAGTTACCGAGACCGGAACAGCAGCACATGGGATTGTAAAGTCCTCAATTGGGATCGGCTCTCTTTTAGCAGACGGGATTGGGGATACAATACGTGTCTCCCTTACCGACGACCCTGTAACCGAAGTAAGAGCGGCAAATGATATTTTACAGGCTCTTAAACTGAAAAATGGTATAAACCTTATTTCCTGTCCTACCTGCGGCAGAACGCAGATTGAATTGATTACAATTGCAAACAGATTGCAGGACGAGATAGATAAGATATCCTGCGACAAGCAGCTGAACGTTGCGCTTATGGGTTGTGTTGTAAACGGTCCCGGTGAAGCGAGGGAAGCTGATGTCGGCGTTGCAGGTGGCAGAGGTGAGGCGGTTCTGTTCAGAAAGGGCGAGATAATCAGGAAAATCGCAGAGGATGAGATTGTGAAAGTGCTTGTAAATGAGATAAAAGAGTTGATATAATACTTAAACGGAACGGATGAAAAATGAAAGAGGAATTCAAAAAAACCTTCAAGCGCTTATGTCCGAGCAGAGCGGAGGAGGAAGTTATACAAAAAATACAGAGCTATAAGGTGCGTATCGACAGGGAGAACAAAACTATCGAAATAGATGTTGTTTTTTTCGAGCTTGTTGAATACAAGCACCTTTTTGCGCTTGAGGATTCTATAAAAAAGGCATATGAGCTTAACAGCGTACGGTTCTTCCCATCATACCCAGCGAAATGCTTTTCGGAAAAATGTACGGAGCGTTTAGTCGCGACATTGAAGCGTATATTCGGAAGCAGTATCGGAAACGGCTTTTTTGAGGGAAGCAAGACCGAGTATGATGCCGATGAGAGAAGGCTTGTTATCCTCCTGCGGGACGGTCTTTCCGCAAGACTACTTACCGAAAGCGGGGTAGACAAGTTTTTTGAGGAATGTGTCGCGCATCAGTTCGGGCTTAATACAAAGGTTTTCCTGCAGGGTCAGGCAGCGGTAAATTATGAAGCTCCCGGATTTCAGACTTTAAGAGAGTCTGCAAGCAGGGTTTACAGACAGCTTAAGGAGGAGGAAACACAGGGTGAGAAGGTCAGCTCTTTTTCACCTTTGGAAGATGCGGATGAGGTGTTTTATGACAGGGACAATGAAAATATAGTAAAGTCTGGCGGAATGGAGTTTGATATAGCAAATCCGGTTGCAATATACGGTAAGAGCAGAATAGACGATCTTATTCCTATAAGAAAGATTACAGACGGAGATATCGTTCGTTTCGTAGGCAGAATGTTTGATATAGAATCCAAGGAGAATTATGACGGAAACAAGATAAATTATAAGCTTTACATGACCGATCTCGATTCCTCTGTTATTGTTCGTCTTTCCCTGAATAAGGATAACACTCTGGAGATGCCCGGAAAGCAGACGTGCCTTATCGTTGAGGGAAAGGCGGCTTATAATAAATTCGACGATGAAGTCGTTGTAAAGGGTGAATACATAGCGTCGGTAAAACCCGTAAACAGAAAGGATAACCATCCAACGCCTCGTGTCGAGCTGCATATGCACACAATTATGTCCGCACTTGATGCGCTTTCTAATCCGGAGGATATTGTCCGTACTGCCTTGGAATGGGGTATGCCGGCGTTTGCTGTAACCGACCACGGAAACCTGCAGGCTTTTCCCGAAATTATGAAGGCATGTAAAAAATATAAAAATATCAAGCCCATCTATGGAATGGAGGGCTATCTTGTAGATGATTCCGCGCGTGCGATTTTTGAATATAATCAGGAGAATAACGTTTCGTTCAAGGACGGAACCTTTGTTATATTCGATATTGAAACAACGGGGCTCTCCCCCAAAAATTGCGGAATAACCCAGATAGGTGCGCTCAAATACCGCGGAGGCGAAATTATAGATTGTTTTGAGACCTTTGTCAACCCCGAGATGCCTATACCTGAAGAGATAACCTCCTTGACAGGTATAACCGACGATATGGTTAAAGACGCGCCTTCCCAGAAGGAAGCGGTAAAGGCTTTTCTTGAATATGCGGGCAACCATATGCTTGTTGCCCATAACGCACAGTTTGATATAGGCTTTATACGCAAAGTAACATCGGACAACAGGATGAAGTTTACAAATCCTTTTCTTGACACGGTGTCAGTTTCAAGGTTCATAAACAACGATATTTTCAGGCATACCCTCGATGCGCTTGCAAAATATTTCAAGCTCGGTGAGTTTGACCATCACCGCGCTGGCGATGATACGGAGATGCTTGCGAAAATCTTCGAGCAGCTAATAAGAAAGCTCGCTGTTAACGGAATCCTCGATACCGACGGAGTTCTTGAAGAAATGTCACGGAATTCGGATCCGAAGCGCTTAAAATATCACCATATCATCATACTCGTGAAAAACCGGATAGGCCTCAAAAATCTTTATAAGCTGGTTTCCCGCTCGAATCTCGAGTATTTTTACCGGTATCCGAGAATACCCAAAACTCTGCTGAAGGAGTACAGGGAAGGATTGATTTTAGGCAGCGCCTGCGTTGAAGGCGAGCTTTATCAAGCGATACTCGATAATAAAAAACAAAGCGATCTTGTGAAAATCGCTTCGTTTTACGATTATTTAGAGATACAGCCGAATTCAAACAACCACTTTCTTATAGAGGAGGAGCGTTTAGGTGCGGACAAAGCCGCTGCCGAAAAGCAGCTCTGTGACAATGTATTAAAAATAATCGAACTCGGTGAAAAGCTGAACAAACCTGTTTGTGCTACGGGCGACGTTCACTTTTTGAACGAGGAGGATGAGATATACCGTAAAATCCTGCAGTTCGGTATGAAATTTCAGGATTACGATAGAAACACCCGCCTGTATTTTAAAACGACACAGGAAATGCTTGACGAATTCAGTTTTCTCGGTCCGAAGAAAGCGGAGGAGGTCGTTATAACAAACACCCGCATGATCGCGGATATGATTGAAAATATCAAACCCATTCCCGATGGGCAATTTACTCCGAAAATCGATGGCGCCGAGGAGGAACTTACGCAAATCTGTCACAGCACCGCCTATGAGATATATGGAAAGCCGCTTCCCGATATTGTCAGGGAACGCATGGATAAGGAGCTTAATTCAATAATTAAAAACGGCTTTGCGGTGTTGTATATTATCGCCAGAAGGCTGGTAAAGAACAGCGAGGAACATGGATACCTGGTTGGCTCCCGAGGCTCGGTGGGCTCCTCCTTTATCGCGACTTTAGCGGGGATTTCGGAAGTAAACCCGTTGCCGCCTCACCGTCTTTGCCCGGTTTGCAAAAAAATAGAATTTTTTACTGATGGAAAGATCGCAAGTGGCTTTGACCTGCCGGATACATATTGCGAAAAATGCAAAGTCAAGATGATTCAGGACGGGCAAGACATTCCTTTCGAGACGTTTTTAGGATTTCACGGAGAAAAAGCACCGGATATAGACCTGAATTTTTCAAGCCATGTGCAGGGTGAGGCGCACAAATACACCGAGGTTCTGTTCGGAAAGGAGAATATCTTCCGTGCGGGGACTGTGGGCACTCTACAGAAAAAAACATGCTTCGGTTTTCTTAAGGATTTTCTGCAGAGTAAGGGTATAAACCTGACAAAAGCGGAGCAGAACCGTCTTATAAGCGGAATGGTGGGAGTAAAACGCACGACAGGGCAGCATCCCGGAGGTATAGTCGTCATACCGAAAGAGTACGACATATATGATTTTACACCCGTTCAGCACCCGGCGGACAAGGCGGGCAGCGGCGTAATTACAACCCACTTCGCATTTGAATACCTTCATGATACGCTGCTTAAACTCGATATTCTCGGACATGATGCTCCTACCTTGTATAAGGTACTTGAGCAATATACCGGTATCGATGTCAGAACTATACCGATGAACGACAGTAAGGTATTGGAGCTTCTTAACTCGACCGAGAGTATAGGAATTAAACCGGAACAGATAGGCAGTGAAATAGCCACTTTCGGACTTCCCGAACTGGGAACGAAATATGTTCGCCAGATGATTATAGACACAAAGCCCAAGAATTTCTCGGACCTTGTGCAGATATCCGGCATGTCACACGGAACCGGAATCTGGCTCGGAAATGGCGATGAGCTTATCAGAAACGGGATTTGTACAATAAAAGAGGTTATCGGAACAAGGGATAGCATCATGATCTATCTGATGCACAGGGGACTTGACAGCTCAATCGCCTTTAAAATAATGGAGAGCGTGCGTAAGGGTAAGGGACTCAGCGAGGAAATGGAAAATGCGATGAGAGAGAAGAATGTTCCGGAATGGTACATCGCCTCATGCAAGAAAATAAAGTATATGTTTCCGAAAGCACACGCCGTAGCTTATCTTATGGCGGCACTTCGTATAGGCTGGTTCAAGGTTTATCATCCTGTCGCTTTTTATGCGAGTTATTTTACAGTCAAGTCGGACAGCTTTGACGGACTGCTCGTTATGGAGGGTGCGGAAGCCATTCGTAAAAAGCTTGAAGAATATGAGAATATGCCCGAAATCACGGCAAAGGATGAGGATACAATCGTATTTCTTCAGATCGCTTCCGAGATGCTTGCAAGGGATATACATTTTCTTCCTGTCGATATATATAAGTCCGAACCGTTTGCGTTTGTTCCCGAGGACGGGAAAATCCGCCTACCGTTATCTTCTCTTAACGGACTCGGAGAAACTGCTGCTGCAAATATACACAGAGCTATAAAGGACGGCACGGCAACGACATTGGAGGAGCTAAAAACATTAGCCTGCCTGAATAAAAATGTTGTCGAGATTCTACAGCAGAATAACTGCCTTGGCGGCCTTCCCATTTCGGATCAGATCTCGTTTTTCTGATTACCGAAATAATTATGTTGAAATGAATTATATTATGTGATAGAATATAAAACATATTTCCAAAAAAGGACAAGAGGTAATATTATTAATATGTTTGATTATCATATGCATTCGGAATATTCGGGGGACATTCCAAAGGGAAAGGGAAGCAGTGTCGGCGAGTTATGCGAAAATGCAATACAAAAAGGCTTTACGGAAATTGCCATCACCGACCATTATGATATGGATGGGATATATTATGGTAATTTTCAAAAGCTTGATATAGACAGTGTTTACAGGGATATCCTTGCATCAAGAGAGGTTTATTCAGACAAACTGAACATTTTATTCGGTATTGAAATCGGTCAGGCAGTTCATATGCCTCTTGAAGCAAACAGACTGCTCTCAAGATATCCGTTCGATTATGTTATTGGTTCGGTTCATGCGGTAAGAGGAATTGTCGATTATTCATTTCTTAAAATAAACGAGATGACAGACGACGAGCTTATGCGGATTTGGTACAGGTATCTGTCCGAGATCAAGGAGCTTATCGATTGGGGTAACTTCTGCACACTGGCACATATAACATATCCTTACAGATATATGAAGTTCGCGGGCAGGGGAGAGCTTCTTGATCTAAAAAACAAAAGCAGGGAATATTTCGAGGATGTTCTTAAAGCAATCATCCAAAAAGGAATAAGCCTTGAGGTCAACACCTCCGGTCTGCGTCAGGGACTCGGTACGACCATGCCCGGAGACGAGCTTGTCCGCTTTTACAGGGAACTCGGCGGTGAGCTGATAACTATCGGCAGCGATGCGCATAATGCATCTGACATAGGCGCGGATATAGCGAATACTACCGAAAAACTTAAAAATATGGGATTCAATCAAATTACAAGATATAAAAATCGTAAGCCTTATATGGTAGAAATATAGAAAAAGAAAGAAAGTGTACAACGCATGAAAAACAGAATCTTATCCTATCTCGAGGACGAAGCTCGTCTTACACCGGCACAAATCGCTGTTATGCTGGGCATTTCAGAGAACGAGGTGCAGGCTATTATTGACGAATGCGAAGCGGATGGCACGATACTTTCATATCGCGCGGTTGTAAACTGGGATAAAACGGGAAAAGAAAGTGTTGTTGCGCTTATCGAGCTTAAAACAAGGCCTCAAAAGGACAGCGGCTTCGATACTATTGCGGAAAAAGTGAGCTGTTACCCAGAGGTACAGAGCGTTTACTTAATGTCGGGTGGTTTTGATCTTGCGATTACGGTCACCTGCAGAACCATGCGCGATGTGGCGGTGTTTGTTGCGGAAAAGCTGGCGACTATCGACGGAGTAACCTCAACCGCAACGCATTTCGTTATGCAGAAATACAAGGAAAACAATATTGTATTCGAACCCGACACAACCGATAAGAGAGGAAACATCTGGTAATGTTTGATTATAATAAAGCTTTATCGGAGAAAATAGTTGATATAAAACCCTCCGGTATAAGAAAGTTTTTTGATATCCTTGATGAGATGAAGGATGTCGTGTCTCTTACGGTGGGACAGCCCGATTTTATAACTCCGTGGCATATAAGGCAGGCGGGGATCAAAAGTCTTGAGGAGGGTAAAACATATTACACCTCAAACAACGGGATTATAGAGATGCGTGAGGAGATCGCCAAATACCAGTCGCGCCGTTTCGGTCTTGAATATGATCCGAAAACAGAGATAATAGTTACGGTTGGCGGCAGTGAGGCTATTGACCTCGCCATACGCACGCTTGTGAATAAGGGCGATGAAGTCATTGTTCCCGAGCCCTGTTTTGTTTGCTACTCACCGCTTATAACGCTTTCGGGAGGTGTTCCGATTCCGATATGCCTGAAAAAGGAGAACGCTTTTAAGCTGACAGCAGACGAGTTAAGGAATGCAATAACCTCACGGACAAAGGCTCTTATTCTGCCGTTTCCTAACAATCCGACCGGTGCTTGCATGAACAAAAACGATCTTGAAGCTATCGCTCAGGTAATAAGGGGAACAAACATAGTCGTAATTTCGGACGAGATATACGGAGAGCTGACCTTTGATGAACAACATACATCCATCTCATCGCTTCCGGATATGCGTGAGCGTACAATCGTTATAAACGGGTTTTCAAAAGCGTATGCAATGACAGGCTGGAGGTTGGGGTATTCGCTTGCTCCGCAGCATTTTACACGACAGATGGCAAAGGTGCACCAGTTCGGAATAATGTGTGCGCCAACGACAAGCCAGTACGCAGCAGTCGAGGCACTTATTAACGGCGACGCAGATATAGAATATATGAAAAGCGAGTATAACGCACGCAGAAGGTTTATTGTTAACCTTTTAAAAGGAATCGGAGTGGATTGCTTTATGCCGGAGGGAGCTTTTTATGTGTTCCCCGATATTTCTCATTATGGAATGTCAAGCGAGCAGTTCTGCGAGCGGCTTTTGATGGAAAAGGGTGTCGCTATTGTACCCGGCAACGCTTTTGGTAATTGCGGAGAGGGTTTTGCTCGAATATCGTATGCCTATTCCGTAAAGAGAATCGAAAAAGCGATTACACTGATGGGCGAGTTCATAAGAAGTCTTTAAGCATCAGTATATGTGTTTGATACGTTAAATTTTGAGATGAACAGGGTGTGAGTATTTTATGGTCGAAAGGGCATATGCAAAAATAAATCTTACACTTGAAGTTGTCGGAAAACGCGACGACGGGTACCATAATATAAGATCAATAATGCAGACGGTTTCTCTGTGCGATTACATCACCGTTAAGAAAGACGAATCTGACGCAATCATAATAAAGTCTGATAAGTGCAATATTCCGACAGATAAGAGGAACCTCGTTTATAAAGCATGCGAGAGCTTTTTTAGAGCGGCGGGAATTAAGGGCGGTGCGATAATTGAGATAAAAAAACATATCCCAGTTGCAGCGGGACTCGCAGGGGGCAGCAGTGATGCAGCGGCTACTCTTAGAGCGTTGAACCGTCTTTATAAAACCGGATTTTCGGAGGATATGTTGCGTAAAATAGGTGCCATCTTCGGTGCTGATGTACCTTATTGTATTAGCGGAGGAACGGCTCTTTGTGAGGGAATCGGTGATATTATTACTCCTCTCAAACCTCTCCCGAGGATGGATCTTGTTATTTCGATTGGCGGAGAAGGGATGTCAACTCCTGCCATGTACGCAAAATTTGATGACAATATGCAACAAAATACCATAGATACCGATGGTATGCTCGACGCAATAAATAAGAGCGATGCGAGAGGGATAGCTGCAAGGTTGGGCAATACATTTGAGAGAATTTGTTGCGAGAAAAGATCTTTTATTATAAAAATAAAGAGCATAATGATCCAAAACGGCGCGTTAGGTGCGGTTATGAGCGGAAGCGGTCCTTCGGTTTTTGGATTTTTTCACGATAAAGAAGAAGCGGCAAGATGCTCAAAGCTGTTGATTTCCAAGGGCTATTATGCATTTTATTGCAACACGATAAACATAGCCAACAAAAAAAGCTGACAACGCAGATAAGAGCGAAGTCAGTTTTTTATATGAGCATTATAAACTTTTTTATGTTGAAAGAACATGGATTTTGCCATTTTGCAGGCGGCGCCATGTACTGTTCGCTATTGCCTGATAAATCAGCTTATGACCGTAGTAATTAGGGTGTATTCCATCTTCACATATAAAATCCATGATATTGTTCTGTTTTAGAAATATGCTTCTTATATCTAAAACAGGCAGCTTATACAGAATAGAGAGCTGCTTGACTGTATCGTTATATAGTGATTGCCAGCGCCCGATATGATTGACATCACCCAAAAACTTTAGAATATTGTCCTTGTTCAAACCCTTGCTGACCCAGTCGAAAAAACGCTTGGAATCAATGGGAGGCAGTGTAACCAGTACCGGGTTGCTGCCTAATTTTTTTATTTTTTCAATCATCTGCCCGTATTTTTCCTTAAAAGCTGAAAGCGGGGTTTTGCACTGATGGTCAAAGTCCGGATTCTCTGCGACCTCAGCCCAGTTATAATCACAGTCGTTTCCGCCATATTCAATGAATGTAAACTCATAATCCTTTAATTCCCCCTCGACCTTTTCAAGCAGTCCGATACCCTTTGAAACTGTGCAGCCGAAGCAGGAAACATTGTTGATCTCAACATCAGTTTTATTCTGAATCATATTAATGAAGCTCTCTCTTAATAGGGTATATCTGTTTTTTTCATTGTCAAATACGACACCCTTTGAAATGGAATCCCCAAAAACACAAACCTTCATTTAATATCATCCTCCGTATTGCCAAATGTAATATTCAAAATTATATTACACAGCATCTAATATGTCAATAGGCAAATTAATTATTTACAAAATATCTGATACATGCTATAATAATTGCAATATGCTTTATTAATCTGACTAAAGCTGACATTTCCAAAACGCATATATAATATATCGGAGGCTGTTTATGAAATCGGTAAAAGGAATAAAAGAAAAGCTGAGGACAACAAAGCCAGTAATCTGGGAGCAGCTTCCGGATATTGAGCTGTACAAGGATCAGATAATCGCCTATATGCAACGACAACTTATTTCATATGATGATAACGAGCTATTGACCGGAGCGATGATAAACAATTACATTAAAGCCGGTGCGCTTCCGCGTCCCAACGGTAAAAAATACGGCAGGGAGCATATCGCTTTACTTACCGCAATATGTGCCTTAAAACCGATTATGAGCGTAAGCGATATGGAATATCTTCTTAAAAGCCAGAATGAAAATATCGATACAGAGAGTTTTTATGGATTATTATGCGCCGATATAGAAAAGACGATGCAAACCACCGCAGATAATATCGATGATAATCTTGAGGAGGACAACCTGCCGAGATATATCGTTTCCATAGCGCTACAGGCGGCGGGACTTCGTTTGGTATGCGAAAGCCTATTGCGACTACTGCGCGAGGAGAACGCCGAAAAGGAAAGGGTAAAAAAAGAAAAAAGCAGTAGCAAAAAGGATAAAAAAGAGAATAAGGACGATAAAAAATAGTTTGAAGCAGTGATTAACCGCCGATAATATTGATGTGGACATTATAAATGTAAGCATTATGTATTAATTTTCGGAGGTTTGGTTAATGAAAAAAAGCTCTTTGCTTTTAAAATCGGTTCTGGCGTTCTGTATGTCTTTTGTTGTGTTGATTACAGTAGACTGTTTTATTCCACGCGACGAGAGCAAAATATATGACAGCGTGATTCGTCTTCACATTCTTGCCAACTCAGATTCTGAGGTTGATCAGCAGCTGAAGCTGAAGGTAAGAGATGCCATAATAGCGCAGGGTGAGGAGCTTTTTGAGGGTTGTGAGGAAGGCGTTCTTCCGTTTGAAAAAATGCAGTATCTCGGAGAGAAATTCGCTTCTGTTGCAAACCGCGTTATAAAAGAGAACGGTTTTACATACAGTGCGAACGCCGTATGGGGAACCGAAAGGTATCCGACCCGCGAATACGACGGAATAAGCTTTCCTTCAGGTGAGTATTATTCACTGCGTATAAATCTCGGCAGAGCGGAGGGCGAAAACTGGTGGTGTGTGTTGTTTCCACCGCTTTGTACAAGTGCTTCGGGCGCAAACCGAAAGTTTTCGGAGATGGGTGTAAGCGACAGCGGAAAAAAGGTTTACACTAAGAAAAGATACGTTTTTAGGTTTAAGCTGCTTGAGTTATTTAACCGATAAAATTTTTTTGGGAGGATAGATGTCCGATGCTGCAAAGAGTGATGGGCAGAGCGGGAAGCGGAAAAACCGGATATATGCTTTTTCAGCTCAAAAACATATATAAAAAGGGCGGCCGCTGCTTGTACATTGTTCCTGAGCAGATGACACTCTCCGCCGAAAAAAAGTTAAGCGAGTATCTCGGTGATGGCTACAATATGACCGTGGAGGTTTTAAATTTTGAGCGGTTGCCAAACCGTATTGCACGTGAATACGGCGACCTTGCGGTAAATTATATCGATGACGGAACAAGGGACATTCTTATGTCCCTTACTCTTGATTCGTTAAATGATAAACTTGAGGAATATCGGTCAATCAGCGGTAACGGAGATTTTGTAAAGAGTATCCTGTCTGTAATCAACAGACTGAAAGCAGGAGGTATATCCCCTGAAATACTGTCACGAATCACGCTAAGCGAAACTATAAAAAGCAATGACAGACTATACTCAAAGCTTAAGGATATAGCGGTTATTTATGAAAATTATCAGGAACGATTAACGGACGAGCTGCGGGATACATGTGACACGCTGAGCGCACTTACAAAAGTTCTTGAGCGGCATAGCTTTTTTTCGGATTATAATGTTTTCATAGATGGGTATTATACTTTTACCGAGCAGGAATATGCAATAATAGAAAAGATTGTTAAACAGAGTGTAAGCATAACTATTTCCTTTACCTGCGACGGCTCGGACAACCCTATTTTTGAAGATAACCTCATAAGTGCGAACAGAATAAAGCGTATGGCGGGAGGTATAAGCGAGGATATTTATACCGGGGAATGCAAGCGTCATAAATCTCCGTCTCTGATACATATTGAAAAAAACCTTTGGGAGACAGAAACAGTTCCCCTTTCGGGTACTGACGACAATGTTAAAATAATTGAAGCGGGCAGCAACTTTGAGGAGGCGGAGGCGATCGCTTCCGAGATAGTCAGGCTTACTAGGGAAAAGGGTCTGCGTTACCGCGACATATCCCTTGTGTTCGGTGCTTTAGCCGATTATGAGGGAGTAATTGATGTCGTGCTTGAACGTAACAATATCCCTTATTATATGTTGTCAAAGGATGAGCTTAGCACAAAACCGCTGTTTTCATTTATTTTTGCCTGCCTTGAGGCTGTTACGACCGATTTTTCTCTGCAAAGCATAAAAAAATACATAAAATCGGGCTTTACTCCCCTGACTGTCGTAGAGAGCGATATTCTGCTGCGTTATGCTGAAATGTGGGATATCCGTGGTAAACGCTGGTATGACGGCAGTGAATGGCAGATGAATCCCGACGGTTACCGGGAGGAACTTTCCTCATATGGTGAACATATACTTTCTGTTGTAAACCGTGCAAAAGATAAAATTATGCCTTATCTTGCAAACTTGCGTCAAACGCTTATCCAAAAGGAGATAACCGTATCTTCTGTCATAGAAGCTCTTTACGGGCATTTGCTGGACTGCGAGATCGATGCAAAGCTATTAAAAAAAGCACAGTTCCTGCGTGACGCGGGGGAAGAGGAGGATGCTCAGAAAGAACGGCAGTTATGGGATATGCTTATGAACATTTTCGATCAGCTTCATCTTATATGCGGTTCAGAAATCTTAAGCATTCATAAATTATACGATCTGATGAGAATAATGTGTGAGGAGTATACTGTCGGATCAATTCCGAGCTCGGTAGATCAAGTGAGAATCGGCAGCGCATCCCTGTTCCGTGTTGATTCCTGCAGGGCACAGATAATAGGCGGCGTAACCGATGGCGTTTTCCCCGCAATGTATTTTGGTGACGAATTTTTTGAGGACGACGAGATGATGCTGCTTGAGGAAGCGGGCTGCAATATTGCCGTTTCCGGTCAAAAGCAACAGAACAGGGAGCGTTTTCTTTTTTATGTGGCAGCTGCTGCACCGACAGATTATCTTGTTATAACATATCCCACCGGCGATTTTTCCGGTGTGCAGAAGCGTCCTTCCATCGCGGTTTCGCACATAAAAAAACTGCTGCCCGATATAAAAACTATCCGATTCGGAGAAAAGGAGGAGGACTTTTTATATTCTGCATCTTCCGCGGCGTTCTTCTGCGGTACTCTTAAAAATAAAGAGCTTAAGGATTACACAAAAAAGTTGCTTGAAAAAAACGGCATCAGATTTAACACACCGAAATCGACACTATTCGACGAGGATGCTCATATCAGAATGAAAACCGACATCGTCAACTTTTCCCCGAGTAAAATCGAGAGATATAACTATTGCGCTTTTTCTTATTTCGCAGGCTCTGTTTTAAAGCTCAGAAAGAACCAGAAAATAAAATTCACAACTCCCGAAATAGGAAACTTTATACATAGAATCTTAGAGCAGTTTTTAATCGAACACACAGAGAACGGTGTATTCTCTGTCCCAAGCGATATCGAGATAAAAAAATCGGTTGAATCGCTTGCCGATAAATACTTTCTGAATGTTGTCGGGGGAGAAGAAGTTAAGTCAAAGCGGTTTTTACATACCTTTAAAAACCTTAAAAAAACCCTTGGACTATTGTTGAAAAACCTTTCCGATGAGTTTTCGCAAAGCAGCTTTCTCCCCGTGGGGTTTGAGTTAAAAATAGGATATGATGACGAGAACAGCCTGCCTCCCGTGGTTTATGATTTAGGAGATAACAAAAAAGTCACGGTGCGAGGTTCAATCGACCGTGTTGATACTTATTCCGCTGACGGTGTTACCTATGTCAGAGTAGTCGATTATAAAACCTATGGCAAAAGCTTTTCACTTGATCTGCTGGACGAGGGTATTGACACACAGATGCTGAATTATCTTTTTGCTTACTGCGATGCCGGTGAAAACAGAAAACCTGCGGGGATATTGTATTATACTGCAAAATTACCTACCGTCGATATAGACGGGGACGAGACGGACGAGGAAATCGAGAACAAACTCCACAAGGAGTTGAAGCGTACCGGAGTGATTCTTAACGATAAAAGGGTAGTCATGGCGATGGATAAAACCGGTAGCGGCAGATTTATTCCCATAAGGATAAAAAATGACGGAGATTATTACGAAAACTGTTTAAGCCGCCTTGTGGATAGTGAACAATTCGATATGATAAAAAGAAAGCTTGAAGAACAGATCCACAGTCTTGCAGAACGGGTGCTCGGCGGAGATATGAGCATAAAACCCAAGAAGCTCGATGCTGTACATGATGCCTGCAGATACTGCGATTACAATGCGATCTGCCGTTATACGGAATAGGTGGGAGGTAAGTATGAACTGGACAAAATCCCAGAGTGAAGCTATTGAATCCAAAGCAAAAACATTGTTGGTTTCTGCGGGTGCCGGCAGCGGAAAAACTACTGTGCTCACTCACCGGCTCGCAAAGAGAATTATTGCAGGAGATTCGGTAGACGATTTTTTGGTCGTAACCTTTACAAGAGCAGCTGCGGGAGACCTTCGGGACAAGCTTTATAATGCACTATCCGATGCTTTGGCAGAGCAACCTTTGAACCGCCATCTGATAAACCAGCTCTACCTTCTCCCGGGTGCAAGAATCAGCACGATTCATTCGTTTTGTTATGACCTTATAAAAAAGAATTTTGCTGTACTCGGCTTATCGCCGAGGATGAGAATTACCGACGAAACAGAATCAGCGATGATAGCGCGCATATGCATGGAGGAGCTTGTCGATTCTTTTTATCAAAAAGGCGACCGGGAGTTTCTATTGCTTGTTGATAACTTCGGGGGCGAGAAGAGCGATGACGCTTTGATAGAAAAGCTACTCTCATTGTATAACCGGATTCGCGCCTTTCATAATTACAGGGAGTGGTTTGAGGAACGACAGGAGCAGTTGGTAAAACAGGCGCAGCTTGTAAAGGGGGGCTTTTTCGATAGTATATACGGAGATAAGATAAGACTAAATATCCTATTCAGGCTCGGCGAGGCAAAAACCGCAACCGAAGACCTTTTACTTTTTTTGTCTAATAACGGCGATAGTGAGGGGAATATCGTTCCTATTGAAACGCTCGATTCTTACATAGACACCCTGATAAATGCCACAAATACCAGCTATGACACACTTTTATCCGCATTTTCGTCAAACAAAAGAATTCCTTCACTAAAAATCAAGGGAATGCCCGAAGAATACGGAAAATACCTGACCGAGGAGAAAAAACGGATTATCGGGGAGATTAAAAGCATTAAGAAGTCTTTTTGTTATCTTACAGAGCAGGATATATATGAGGATTTTATAAGCACTATTGAAATCGGCGATGCTTTAAAAAAGACAATCTTTCTCTTTGACACGTTATTCTCAGATACGAAAAAAAACAAGGCTGTTCTCGATTTTGCCGATTTGGAACATTATCTTGCTCAATTATTGGAAGAAAAGGACTCGGACGGTCAACCTGCTCCCACAGCTCTCTGCTTGCGCCTGCAAAGAAAGTTCAAGGAAATATATATAGATGAATATCAGGACATTAATCCCCTGCAGGATCATATTTTCAGACTATTATCCTCAGACAAAAAGGATGTTTCCGGTTCGGGTCGTTTTATGGTCGGTGATATTAAGCAGAGTATTTACCGCTTCCGCAACGCTTATCCCGATATTTTTGTCGGTTACAAGGAGAGCTTTCCAGATTATAATGATACAGTCGCAGACTGCGCAAGGATTTTTTTAAGAGAGAACTTTCGATGTGCAAAACCGATTATAGATTTTGTAAACGAGGTTTTTTTCGAGATTACAAACGGCAACCGATTTGAGAAGGAATATAGGGGAGAGGAGTTAGTTTACGCAAAAAACAGCGGGGAAACAAGCTTTCCCGTAACGTTTGCTCTTTCGCTGACTGATAAGGAGGATAAGAGCAAAGCTAAAGAAAACGAAGCGGAATACATCGCTTCGGAAATAGAGCGGCTTGTAGGAAGACAACGTAAAGAAGACGGAAACCTTCTTAAGTACAAGGATTTTGCGATATTATTATCGGCAGTCAAGGGAAAGTCACGCTTGTACGAAAATGCCCTTAACCGCAGGGGAATACCCTGTATAACCGAGCAGAATGAGAGTATTTTTGAAATGCCGGAGGTTATGCTTGTCCTCTCCGCATTGAAAACTATAGATAATCCCACCGACGATATTTCATTATGTGCTCTTCTAAGAAGTCCGGTTTACGGCTTTACAGCGGACGAGCTATATCGGATACGCTACTCTTTACCGGGACTGTCGTTTTATGATTCGGTAGTTGCGGCGTCCTGCTTGAATACATACGGCCGGAGCGTAATCAAGGGTGGTGTCTATAAATTAAGCGAAAAAAAGAACGCGCCGCCGAGATCACTGTTGCAAAAATGCCGCTGGTTTATCAAGGAACTTAACTTTTATCGTACAAAAGCGCAGGGAATGCTGTGCTATAAATTTCTATGGCTGTTTTATATGCACAGCGGATTGTTATCCGCTGCCGGAGGATTTGTTCAGGGCGACAGGGTAGTCCGCAATCTGCTCTTGATCTATCAGTATGCCCGCGACTTTGAAAACACGGGCTTTAAGGGATTATCCTCCTTCATAAGGTACATCGACGAAATTGCAGAGCGCGGCGGCGACCTCGCCAACGCAAAAGTAAGCGTGGTCGAGGGGAATTATGTCCGTATTATGTCTATCCATAAATCAAAGGGACTGGAGTTTCCCGTCTGTTTCGTTGCCGATACCGCAAGGCAGTTCGGTAGCAAAGAGGCTAAAGAAGACCTTGTATTGTCAAGAGATCTGGGCATATCCTGCCGATTAAAGGACAGCGAACGGCATACAAAGAGGGATACATATATAAGGCGGCTTGCAGCGGTGGAGGATACCGAAGCGGTAATGAGTGAGGAACTGCGGTTGTTGTATGTGGCGCTTACAAGAGCAAGGGAGATGTTATACATCACTGCCCGAGTTCCTGAGGATTATGCGGACAGAAGATATAACCCGCTCTCTGCCAAATGTTTTGCAGATTGGATATTGCAAAAAGTAACTAAGTCTGAGAGCACGTCCGTCAATGTTTACATAATACCCGAAGATATAAATACAATCAGCGAGAATGAGGAGTTACATACGGACGAAATCCAGCCTTTGGATAAGTCCTATCAGAACGACGCGGACTTTGCAGTGAGAATACGAGAAATCATCGAGTACACTTATCCGCATCGCTGTGCTGAACGAACCCCAGCTAAGCTCTCGGTTTCGGAGTTATCGCTTGGCGAAGAAAGAAAAGCGCTCATCAACCAGAAGATGATATTAAGCCGACCGAAGTTTTTAGGAGAACGGGATCGTTTCGGAGCACAGAAGGGAACTGCAAATCATATATTCATGCAATTTGCGGATTTTGAATTTGTTGATAAAAATGACGTTTTTGCGGAGGGAAAACGGCTTTTAAACATAAAAATGATTACATCAGAGCAGTATGAGCTGCTATCTTACAAGCATTTAGAATCGTTCTTCTCGTCCGAGCTATATCGGGAAATGCGTGTATCAGAGAACATTTACCGTGAAAAACGTTTTTCTCTCAGCGAAAATGCAGACATCATAGGTGGACCTGCAGACGAAAGTATCCTAATTCAGGGAGTTATCGACTGCTTTTTCGAAAATGCTGACGGCAGCTATACACTTGTAGATTACAAGACGGATTTTCTGCCAAACGAGGGCGGAGAGCAGATTCTTGTTGAACGTCACCGGAAGCAGCTCGGTTATTATAGCAGGGCGGTAAGAGCGATGACCGGTAAGAATACTTCAAAAGCGGTTTTATATTCCTTCTCGCTTGATAAATCAATCGAGGTGGATTTATCATGAAAATCACCAAAAATCTAATTACTCCGGAAAGTATAAAAAAGCAGCGTTGGGAAATAGTAAACGAGATGAGTAAAAACCGAAAAAGAGGAATTATCCTTGATGTTGCGGAGGTTGAGGGAAGTTATGCGCTGAAGGATACAGAATCGCTTTATAACGGGTTGTCAATCGGTGAAAAACTCGATATCTGTGATAGCAGGGAAAGTCCCGACAATATTATGCTTACCGTAAAAGCATTAAACGGCAAAACTGTCGGTTTCCTTCCGGCAAGCATCTCTCTGTTGCTACGATTATTGTTGGAAAAAAAGTGCAGTATATACTGCTACACCGAGTACAAGAATTACACCAACAAGCTCCTTACAGTATGTATTTCTATATATGTTCAACGTTACTAAATTGGCAGTCTGACACTTCAAACGATGAACCGGAAGCGATTAAATAAATAAATTTACAGAATGTTAATATATGACTGTTGAAATTATACTCTTATTTGAGTAAAATGAGTTTGAAGGTTAGCAAAGGAACATTAAGAGTGCTAACAAAACTAAATGATAAGGAGTTGTTGAACATGGCAAAACTTATACCCTTCGGAACAAGTCCAAGCAGTTTATTCAACACAGGTTTTGGTGAATTCTATAACATGCTTGATGACTTTTTCACAGATATCAAACCTTACAAGAGTTCTCTCAGAGATACTTTCAGGCTCGATGTAAAGGAAAACGAAAACGACTTCAGCGTCGTTGCGGATCTGCCCGGAATAAAGAAAGAGGAAATCAGTATTTCCGTTGATGAGGGCAGGTTGAGTATTGCTGTTAACAGAAACGAGGAAAGCGAGGATAGCAAGGACAATTACCTGCACAAGGAGAGACGCTCCTGCTCGATGACAAGAAGCATCTACCTCGGCGAGAATACCGATTCAGGTTCGATAAAAGCGAAACTTGAAGAGGGTGTTCTGACAGTTACAATACCTAAGAAAGCGAAGATCGACACAAGAGTAAATGTCGAAATTGAGTAAAAGCTTATTTTAGATTATAACAGCAAAATCGAGAAGGAGCTGTTGCAAGTAAAATTGCAACAGCTCCGCGCTTTTTTATTGGATTTGTATTATTTCTCCTTGCTTTTAAACAGTATGGACCAAATAAGTGCGAAAGAAAATGAAGCTGATATTCCCGCTGCAGTCGCTTTTAATCCTCCGTACAAAACGCCGAAAAAACCGTCCTCTTTTACAGCTTTTTCAACTCCTTTTGCAAGCAAATATCCAAAACCGGTCAAAGGTACGGTGGCTCCGGATTTTGCAAAATCAATCAATGGCTGATAAAGACCCAATGCGGTCAGCACTACACCTAAAACAACATAGGTTACGAGTATCCTTGCCGCTGTGACTTTTGTTTTATCGATGAATATTTGCGCTATAACACAAAGTGCGCCACCCACCAGAAAGCTGTATAAATAATCATTCAATTTCATAATTATGATCGTTCCTTTACTAAGAGTCAATCCCTGACAACATGAATCAGATGCGCTACGGAAGGAATGCTCTCGTTCTGGAGAGAACTGTTTCTGTTAAGGAGAGCACCTGTTCCAATTATAAGTGCATTGTTGATTTCTTTTTTTTGCATTCGCTTAAAAATATAACCTCCGAAAACGGTAGCGATACAAGCACAGCCGGAAGCGCCCGAATGCATATCCTGTTTATTCAAGTCGTAAATAAGCATTCCGCAATCGGTATATTTATCTCCGAGGTCAAGACCACAACGCTTTAACAGTTCCACTGATAATTCATGACCTTCTTTTCCGAGATCACCGGTTGCGATTATATCGAAATTTTCAGCCCTTGCGTTGCTTTCATTGAAATACCTGAGTAAAGTATCCACCGCAGCTGTGGCCATTGCTGCGCCCATGTTATTGGCATCCTTTATTCCGTTGTCGACTACTTTACCGATTACTGCTTCGCATATGCGATATGGTGTCGGCGTGTTCTGCAGCAGATAAGTGCCGCATCCGGTTACAGTGTTTTGAGAGGTAGGTGTTTTCTGACTACCGTATTCGAGAGGAAAACGATATTGCCTCTCCGCAGTACAGAAATGTGAGGAGGAGACTACCGCCGCATTATCGACAAAACCCCCGTTTATAAAGGAACAGGCGACGATAGAGGCCTCTATTATTGTTGAGCAGGCTCCGTAAAGACCCAAAAACGGAATTTGTGTACCGGCTACACCAAAGCTCGTGGCGACGCATTGATTAAGGAGGTCGCCGCCGAGCAGCAACGAGATATCTTCAGGTTTTTTGCCGGTTTTTTTAAACAAAAGATTTAACGACCGTCTGACCAATTCGCTTTCAGCTTTTTCAAATGTTTTCTGGCCGAAATATATATCTTCGTCATACATATCAAAGTAATCCTTTAAGGGACCTTCAAGCTCATTTTTCCCAACATGTGTTGCGGTATCTGCAATAAAAACATTTTCGTACTGTAAAACGCTGTTTTTCATATCCCTCCGCTCCTATAAATAAAAAAATAAATAATTCCGTAAATAATAGAGGCGACTGTGCCATAAACTATTACGGGACCTGCAATAACGAACATCTGGGAAGCAACGCCCGTTATAAAGCCCTCGCTTTTGGCATCGATGGCGGGAGCGGTGACTGCATTAGAAAATCCAGTTATGGGAACAAGAGTGCCGGCACCCGCATGTTTTGCTATTTTGTCAAACCAGCCGATTCCTGTAAATAATCCGGCTAAAAAAATCAAGGTAACCGATGAGAGAGTTGATGCGACAAGCTCCTCTTCTCCGAGAAAAACGTACAAATCCCTAAAACCTTGCCCTAAGCAGCAGATAAACCCGCCGAATATGAAGGCTTTTATACAATTGACTACGCTGTTGGATTTTTTTGCACGGTTTCCCGCATACTCGATATACTCTTTCTTATTCATGTGCATATCCGTTTCTCCGGCGGTACTGTATTTTTTCCGCAAATCAATTGCCGCCGGTCAAATGATTCACGCAAAGAATAATTGTGTGTAGAAAACATAAATAGCCACAATTCGATGCTTTTGATGAATATTTTTGTCATTTAATCGATTTTTATACTCTATGTATTGACAAGTCGGCGATATTGAATATAATAATCATTAGTCATAAAAAAGAGGAGATTGATGAGATGGGTAAGTTTCATCCAGCTGAAAGATACGATAAGCCGGATAGTTTCAGAACTATTATCAAGCAGAGTGCAGAAAAATACGCAAGCAAACCGTTATTTAAATATATTAAAAAAAACAATGATATAGGTGAGGTATCTTTCACCCAGTTTTATAACGACGTAAGAGCGGTGGGCACCGCCGCATTAAGCATGGGGCTAACCGACAAGCGTTTTGCAATCTTGGCGGAGAGCCGCCCCGAATGGGTTGAAGCTTATGTTACCGCTCTCTGTATAGGCGGAATCGCTATCCCCCTCGATAAGGAATTAATGCCCGACCAGCTTTTTAATTTCATTGAACTCGCGGAGACTGAGGTGCTTTTCTATTCCGGCGAATATGAGGATAGAGTACGGGAAATGGCTCCCGGGCTGCCCAATGTAAAGTATTTCGTATGTTTTGACTCTACTACGGGAAGAAATGATGATAGATTCAGAAATTACGAGGACATCTGTGCCAACGGACGCAGGTTGCTCTTCGAGGGGAACAATTCATACGATAAAATCAGGGTTGACACCTCAAAACTATGTGCTATAATTTTTACCTCCGGCACTACCGGAACAAGCAAAGGAGTAATGCTCTCTCAGGATAATATACTATATTGCATATACTCGTCCGCAAACATGGTTGATTTTAGTGAGAATGATGTTTTATTCTCGGTTCTGCCACTTAATCATACCTATGAGCTCTCCTGCGGTGTCCTTACTCCGATTTTTATAGGTGCTACCGTCTGCTTTAATAACAGCTTAAAATACTTCCTTAAAAATATAAAAATATTTAAACCGACCGGAATGACCGTTGTTCCTCTGTTTATAACGACTATTTACAAGAAGATTATGGAGGAAGTCAAAAAGAAGGGCAGGGAGCGTCTTTTCAAAGGTGCAGTTACCGTAACAAAGAACCTGCGTAAAGTAGGCATCGATTTTAGAAGCCTTGCCTTTAGTGAGGTGCAAAAGTCGCTGGGCGGAAATTTAAAAAAGATTATCTCCGGCGGTGCCGCTTTGGAATCCTCTCTTGAGGAGAGGTTTGAGGAGTTCGGAATACAGATTTCCGAGGGATATGGTATAACAGAGTGTTCGCCTCTCGTTTCCGTTAATCCCTATACCCATTACAAGCCCGGCTCGGTGGGAATACCGATAAGAGGCTGTCATGTTAAGATTATCGTAGAGGATGAGTTCTGTAACGAATCCGATGCATTACCCGGTGAAATCGGCGAGATTTGTATTAAAGGGCCGCAGGTTATGCTCGGTTATTACAAGAATCCGGATGCCACCGCAGACGCTTTCAACAAAGAGGGCTTCTTTAAGAGCGGTGATTACGGTTATATGGATGAGGACGGTTATATTTACATTACCGGCAGAAAGAAGAATATAATAATTTTACAGAACGGAAAGAACGTTTATCCTGAGGAGATAGAGGAATATCTCTACAAGCTTGATATCATCAGCGAATGTGTGGTTGTGGGTAAGGAGCTTGAGAGCGGTGAAATTATGCTCACGGCGATTATTTATCCCGATTACAGTAAGTTCGAGGGACTTGACGAGTCCGCTATAATAGAGATTATGAAAGCGGAGGTTCTAAAGATTAACAAACAACTTCCGATTTTCAAGCAGATAAGAAATATCGAGCTTAAGAAAAACGAGTTTGAGAAGACCACCACAAAAAAAATAATCCGACATAAAATATAAAACAATAAGAGGTAACCGTTATGTTTGAAAAACTGAAAAATCTACTTGTTGAGGAGATGAGCATCAACCCTAAGGATATTACATCCGAGGCGGAATTGATTAATGACTTAGGGTTTAATTCACTTGAACTTGCCGATTTGGTCGTTTTGTGCGAGGACAGATTCGATGTGGTATTCGAGGAAAGCGACTTGCCCGGACTTGTGACGATTGGTGATGTGGTAAATTATCTTGAAAACTATGATCAGGAATAATCTGTAATGTAAATAAACAGCCTGCATTTTAATGATGCGGGTTTTTGTTTGCTCATTTTTTCCTTAATTTACCGGTCGCTCGGTCACATATAATATATATCTGTATTATAGAATGAAATAAGACATATCTTTAGGAGAACCATATATGAAAAAACCTGAAAAAACTCTTGTATTATTACCGGAAAAATGTCCCCGAAACCATTCATGCTCAGCTGTAAAGGCTTGTCCCGCCGGAGCACTGACACAGATCGAACATTTACCGCCCGTCGTGGATGTCAGTAAATGCACAAAATGCGGTAAGTGTACCCGTCGCTGTCCAAAGGGCGTTTTTGTTATAAAATAAAAAAGCATATAAAAAACGCCTGCTTCAGGCGCTTTTTATATAAATACTTTCTTTACAGCGGCACACATTTTTTTTTGAGTATTAGGTTTTTATAACGTGATTCCACATCAATCATTATACTGCTCCATGAAATTGGAATTGTTTTCTGGGCATTCAAGCCGACTTGATTTGCTTTAGGCAGGGACGAACTTATACATTCAGCGATGGATTTCGGAGTGTTATCGCATAAAAAACCATTGTAATCGTGGGTAATTCCCTCGGCAGCACACGAGTTTCTGAGCAGTAGCGAGGGCGTTCCTGCCGCTGCAGCTTCGCGGACTACCATAGGGGCATTATCGTACAAGGAAGGGAATATAAACAGATCTGCTTGTGCATACAGGCTCATAAGAAGCTCTCTGTCCGATATATGCCCGGTGAACAGACATCTGCTGCTTAAACCGAGATTATTTACAAACTCCTTTATCTCCTCCTCGTCCGATCCTTTGCCCGCAAACACCATTTTAAAATCGGATTCCGATGATGAATATATTTTTAAAGCCTCTATAATGTGCTTTATATTCTTTTTCCAATCCTGCTGACCTACGAACAAAAAAATCCTGTCGTTTCTTAGCCCGAACCGTTCTTTTGCGGCGTTTTCGCCTCCGGGGGCGGGATGCCAGGAATTTGTTCCGTTGGGCATGATCTGTATATCTTTTTTATATCCATATTCCCTCAGAACATCTGAAGTGGAATTATTGACTGCCCAGATCTCGTCACAGTCATTATAAAAATCTACGATATAACGGATACCGGTTTTTGCCAGCAGCTTGCTGTGAGTCTTACTGTAGAAATCGTCATAGTACTTTGTATGAAATGTGCTCACCAAAGGGACATTCTGTTTTTTTGCAATCCGCAAAGCCTCTCGTCCGGCGGAAAACGGGCTGTGCGCGTGTATTATATCAAAGCTGGTTTTCTTTATGCTTTTTCTGTAAGGTATATCTATTATAGGAACTCCCGCACGGTATATCCCATTTGCGAGTCTTATACTCATATAATGAAATGTGGGAAAATCATGCGTATCAGAGTAATTCGGGATTTTGGGTGAGATATAATAGCATCGGTGATTTAGCTTTGTCAGCTCCTCTGTGTAGCTCTTGACCACCATGCCCACACCGTCGGTTTCGGGAGGGTAAACATCACAAAATTGTCCTATATGCATGTCAACAGTCCTTTATGATTACTATGCAGAACTAATACCATAAAATATTCTGCTATGTTAATGATGTTTATCGGGATGAATAAAAACAAAGCTGCTTAAGTAAAACGAATTATATCGATGAATCAATTCGAATGCGTATAAGTTATCTTTACTCTTTGTTTTAAAAGACAAATTATCTCGTAATTAATAGTGCCTAAAATCCCGGCTAATACATCAATATCCTGAGTGTTTTCAAAAATTATCACTTCATCACCCGGGGCACATTTAATTCCACTGACATCTGCGACGCAGAGATCCATACAGATTTTTCCGAGAATTTTAGCTTTTTTTCCTCCTATTTTCACATATGCCTTTTCGCTGAGTGCACGGGAAAATCCATCAGCATAACCGATGGAAATAACAGCGCTTGTAATATCTCTGTTTGCTGTTAAGGTGCAGCCGTAACTTATGCTGTCACCTTTTTTCAGCTTTGAAACGGAGGCGATACGACTCTTTAGTGTCATGCAGGGAAGCAGGTTTTGATCCTTGATTTCAGGTGAGGGCAAAAGGCCATAAAGGATTATGCCCGCCCTGACCATATCAAGCCTCATCTCAGGAAATTTGAGTATAGCGGCGCTGTTGCAACAATGTCTGATACCCACATTGATATTTGCGGCTTTTATTTCATCGAGCAGGGCGCAAAAGACAGCGAACTGTTTTTCGGTAAAAAGAGGTGACGGGTTGTCCGAATCGGCGAAATGAGTAAAGATACCCTCGATTTTTATGTCTGGTAGCCCGGATATCGCGGCTATGTCCTTTTTTACCGAAGGGATATCCGACTCATTATGACAGTATATACCAAGCCTTGACATACCTGTGTCAACCTTGAGATGAATCCTCGCCCCGCCGCCTTCGGAGAGCCTGACACAGTATTCGCGAGAACCTGCAGTCTGAATCAGATTATGCTCGCGAATCGTCGGAGCACATTCGCTATCCGTTATCCCGAGTATAAGAATATCACTCTTTATACCATAATTCCTGAGTGCAATCGCCTCCTCAAGACAAGCGACAGCGAAAAAATCAACACCTGCTTTTTCAAGAGTTTTGCAAACCCTGAGCGCTCCGTGACCGTATGCATCCGCTTTGACAACTGCCATTACGCGACAGTTATCGCCCACAAGGGTTTTTATATATTTATAATTATGCTCAATATTGTCGAGGTTTATAACCGCCTCAACTCTGTTTTTCATCATGTCTGAATAGTACTTACGGACAGTATTCGGTATGAAAAAAGCTGCCCGTTTGCCTCCGCTATTATTTTTGTGATAATCTTTTGTTCAACATCATAATACACCAAAACGGTAACGCCGTCAATAGAGAACAGAAGTACATTCTGATCGTTTTTTATCTGTCTGCTGCATGTTTCGCTCATAGTAATCGCATTCAGGGCAAGACTGAGCGAGTCAACCGCCAAAACGCTGCAGCTGTCTAACTTCGATTCAATCCCATCATATTGCGCCAGATATCCGTCTTTGTTCTTTTTTACGGATAAAAGTCGCAGTGTTTCCGGCTCTGTAAATGTGAACAGCGTTTCTTCCTCATAAGCGTTTAGCTTGAAACGCACGGTTGTTTCCTGCTCGACCTCCGCGGATATACATACTGGGTACTTAAGCATATTTTTTACATCATTGAAATCCGTTTGGTTCGGGAAACAGGAGCAAAACAAAAATAAAAATATAAAAACCAGAGCTGAAACCGCAATTCTTTTCAAAAACCGCACCTCATTTTATAAGTTGCGTCAGCCCAAAAGAACTCCTATCTGCTCAGGCAGGTCACGCGGGAGCATTCCGTGTTCACCGTATCTTGGAATAAGGATATCCGCCGCCGCTCCGTGCAGATATACTCCAAGTACTGCCGCATCAGCACAAGAATAGCCCTGAGCACATAACGATGCGATGAGTCCGGCAAGTACATCTCCGCTTCCGCCCTTTGCAAGTCCGCTGTTACCGGTCGTATTGATAACAACGCTGCCGTCGAGCAGAGCGATGACGGTATTTTTCCCCTTTAGAACAAGAATACAGTTGTTTTCAACAGCAAACGAGGAGGCTACCCCGACTCGGTCGTATTCGACGTAAGCGACATCTTTGCCTATAAGACGGCTCATCTCACCCGGATGCGGTGTGAGTATCTTTTCGCAACGCATATTTTTTAATACATTTATATTCGCAGAAAGATAATTTATTCCGTCTGCATCAATGACAGTCTTTTTTTCAAATGAAGGCAGCAGCTCTTTCAATAAGGTATCGTTCTCCCTGCCCAGACCACAGCCGACAAGATAAGCAGCGCCATCCTGATCAAGAATTTCTTCCGGCTTTATGAACACAACCTCAAAAAGACTGTTTTTAAGAACCATCTGGGTATATTCATCCGCAGCGAGCTTCAGCAACCCCACACCGCTTCTGAGCGCAGCCATCGAAGAGAGATAGGCCGCACCCGTCATATTTCTTGTCCCGCAGAGAGAAACAAGTGTACCAAAAGTACCCTTGTTTGAATAATCGGGACGCTTTTTTATCAGCGACATAATATGCTGTCCCGTATGAAAAACCGTGTTCGGCATTTTTACACTTCCTTTTTTAATAATAGTATTACTTACTGTTTTTATTTTATCATATCATTTTTTATTTTTCAACAGCAGCTGCTTATATCACCGATAATAGTACCCGCTTCATCCGTTGCTGGAAGAACAAAAATACCGTTCTCATAAATAGGCAGTATATAATTATATATATACTTATATCCGAACAAACCGAATACATCGCCCTCGCCGTCGGATATGAGAGTCCTTAAGCTGAACGCTTCGGGTACCGAACCGGTAAATGAATTCACGCTATTTCTGATATTTACAAATGAAATGCTGTTTCTTATGTAATGGAACGCCTCGGTCAACCCAGAGTAAATAAAATTCATATTAAGTCTGGATTCGTCAATCGGCCTTACAAACCCCACCTCAACTCCGTTTATTGTATATGCGCGAACGCTGCGTCTATGGGTTATTATTATTATGCTCTCACCGTCGCGTGTGTCGGGAGAAGCATCCATGATTTCGGCAGTATCCTCAGCATCCTCATCGTCGGAATCATCGATAATAAGATTCACGCTGCCGACCTCGTCAAAGCAACAGTTTAAAAAATAGACCCTTCTGTTGTCGTTTCCTGACAGGGCGAGATAACGGCAGTTAACAAAATCATAATGCAGCTTTCTGTAATTTCTTATACCTTCCTTTATTTCGAGCAGATTTCCGTGCTTGTCGAAGCAGAACAGGCAGTTTGTTATGCCATCGCAGGCAACTATTTTATCTTTACTTATCGTACAGGAAACAGCGGCAAGACGATTAGGCAGAACAAATGAAACGGGTATAAAATCAAACATAAGCAATCCTCTTCTCCAGCGGTTTGATTTTTCCGATTTATGAGCTTCACCGTAAACCGCATGGGAAAAGGTGAAGCGGTTATTTAGCAAAACATTAAATGCTTTATATTTCATTATATTTAAAGTATGTAAATAATGCCACAAATTACAAAATGCGGTTGATTTATTTTTCTGATCAGCTATAATATATCTAAGGAATATTCTTGTGTTATTACCGCATGGGATAAGAGCTGTTTTCACTTCTCACACATACAGTACGGAAAGGAATTGATTTGTTTTATGTACAAAAATCTTAAAGAAAATTATCCGCTTTATGAAGTAAGGCAGATTGACAGCCTGCGTGAGCTTGTTGATTCCGGAGCGCAGCTTTTCGGTGAAAAAGCGGCTTTTAAGTATAAGGACAAAGGTGAGGTTGTTTCCATATCGTATAATCAGTTCAAAGACGAGGTCGATTCCTTCGGTACTGCGTTGTATGATATGGGACTCGACGGCAAGCACATCGCTATTATCGGGGATAACAGTTATAGCTGGGTGTTATCATATCTCACCGTATTGAATTCTTCGGGCGTTGTTGTTCCGATTGACAAAGAGCTATCTTCCGAGGATATTCTTTATATATTGACATCGGGTGATTGCGATGTGCTGATATATGGGAGCGGTAACACCGAAAAAAAGATACTCGAAATTAAGGAAAACCTAAAAAACATAACACATTTTATAAGTATGGCAGAGCTGCCGTCCTATGATGAAAAGCATTATTATATGGGCGATCTCGTCAAGAAGGGGAGTCAGCTGCTTAAGAACGGCGACAAGCGTTATATTTCCATTGTACCTGACAACAATGTGATGAAAGAGCTTTTATTTACCTCCGGCACAACGGGAAAGAGCAAAGGGGTAATGCTAAATGCGGAATCATTATTGTTTAATATAATAAACTCACAGAAGCTCATGCAGATTACGGATACCTGCCTGTCTATACTCCCTTATCATCATTCGTATGAATCGACCACCGGAGTTTTGACGATGATGCATCACGGTATGACGATTTGTATAAATGAGAGCCTTCGTGCACTACTACCGAACCTGAAGTTATATAAACCTACCGAAATCCAGGTAGTACCGCTGTTTATCGAAAAATTATACAGAGGCATTTGGGATAAGGCTGAGGAGACCGGCAAGGCAAAGATGCTTACCAAGCTGATTAAATTCAGCAATGCAATGCTCGGAATGGGAATAGATCTACGGAAGCAACTTTTTAAGAGTGTAACCTCTATTTTCGGAGGACGGTTAAAGACAATTATTTGTGGAGGAGCTCCTCTCAAGCCCCAGATGACGGAGTTTTTCGATAGCATCGGCATAACCCTCATCAATGGCTATGGTATTACCGAGTGCGGTCCGTTGATTTCCATAAACCGCCCAAATTATCATAATTATGAAGCGGTCGGTGTTTTAATGCCCGGTATGAAAATTATGATTGATAGACCAAATGAGGACGGCGAGGGTGAGATTTGCGTAAAAGGGCCGAACATTATGCTCGGATATTACAAAAACGAGGAAGCAACCGCTGAGGTTTTCACCGATGGTTGGTTCCATACAGGGGATGTGGGCAGAATTGATGAGAATGGCTTTATCTTCCTGACAGGGCGAAAAAAGAATATTATAATACTAAAAAACGGTAAGAATATTTACCCTGAGGAGATTGAGGAAAAGCTCTCGGTTATGAGCGAGATTATCGGCGAGGTAATCGTCAAGGCAGTCAAGGACGATGAGGATAATGAGAGAATGCTCGGCGTCGAGATTTTCCCCGATTATGAGCGTGCAAAACAGCTCGGTGTGGAGGATGTTGAAGCAGAGGTAAGAAAGGTAATTTCTGCATACAACGAGAGGGAAGCCGGGTATAAGATGATAAAAAGGATAATCTTCAGAACCGAGGAATTTGAAAAAACAACGACAAAGAAAATTAAGCGTAAGTACAGCTGATAAAACCACGATGGAGGAAACAACAGATGCTGCTAAAAAGAATCGGCGTTTTTTTGCTGACAATATGCTTTTTTATTATCGAAAGCAGCATGATTCCGGTTTATGCCGCGAACCCTGAGGCTGTAAATCTTGTACGGGGACTCCCCTATAAAATTGATACGGGTGAGCCCATGACGCACTCATATCTTCACTACGAGCCGGATAAATATAATATAGACAACGGACAGCTCACCGACGGGGTGACTGCGATGACAGATTACAGCAGTTCGGCTTGGTATTGCGCGATGCGGGGAGTGTCACGCATTGTTACCTTCGATTTCGGAGAATTGATGTCGGTAAGTGGCTTTTCAGCGGGATTTTTACACATAAAAAATATGGCGATCTACGCTCCGCGTTATGTGAACGTGATGTTATCCGAGGACGGTGAGAATTATCAAACTGTGTGCAGAACCTCACCTGATTTCGATATTACCGATGTAACGACCCGAAGGGCGGATATTGCTGAGGATTTTAAAAATTGTTACTGGGCAAGATACGCCAAAGTGGAGTATTGCTGCGATATTTTCGCTTATTGTGACGAGATACGTATTTTCGGGACACAGACAAAGACCGGCAGCGAGAGACGAATAAAGCCTGACGAAAAAACAAACAATCCGGGTTACCTTATGGATATCGCCGGAGTAAAGAACATAATAAAGATTTATAACGGCTATTATGAAGAGCAGTCTGTTGCCGATAACACAGCCGAGGAATTGCTGCCATATATCGCATATGTGCAGAGCGATGGCAGTTATACCGATACTATGTTCGATTCGGTAGCTTTTGTTCCCTGCCATACCGATTATCCATCGGGTGGAAGACTCGTAAAGACTAATGGTAAAAACGGCGCTGTTATGAGCGACTGGCTCTTATATTTGGAAAACACCTTTAAGCAGGGCATAAACTGCGATGCTTTGAATACAGTTGTCGGTGAGGTTTACTCCCGGATTGGGAAAAAAGGTAGATTAACCGTTTTCTTTACCCTACCGTACCCTACAGTTATCAGCGGTGCGTTCGGAGATATAGACGGCGACGGGATAGACGAGAAATGCACTACTCTGGAGGAGCGTACGGACATACTCAAATGGTTTATAAACCTCACTTATTCAACCTTTAAAAAGGCGGGTTATGAAAATCTGAACTTCGGCGGTTTTTACTGGTACCGCGAATCGATCGATTATTATGAAACTGATCATGAACAGGAGCTTATAAACCGAACATCCACATATTTGACTTCGCGTAAATTTAAGTTTATATACGATCCTTTTTATCTCTCGACAGGATTTGACCATTGGAAGGAGCTGGGCTTTGATGCTGCTGTTATGCAGCCCAACCTTGTTTTCCGTGATTACTTTGAGCCGGAAATGCTCGGGGAGTTTGCAGTAACGATAAATAAACACAATCTCGGCATCGAAATAGAAACGGGTGAGCCCGGTTCCTTTGTCTCCGATAAGTATAAGGAATACGGCCTGACTTATGAGCGTTATCTGTATTACGGCTTGCAAACGGGATATATGAGCTCGCTGCACACTTTTTATCAGGGTGCGGGACCGGGTACAATATATAATTTCTGCAAAGCGGAGATCTATACGGAGAAAGGCAACTACCTGCGTTCGCTGTATGACAAAACATACAGGTTTATAAAGGAAACTTATACAGCAAACACTCCCGCTGTGGAAATACCTGATTTTACGACCACATCGGGTCAGAAAAATGCTCGTATCGCAATGAAGATTACCGATTCTGATACACTTTTGGGGGATATATCAGTAATCTTTACAAAGGAGCCGGAACACGGAACAGTAACGGCGCTGCCCAACAAAAAAAGCATCGTTTTCACCGCCCAACAGAATTATTCGGGAATCGATACCTTTGAGGTTGTTGTATATGACAACTTTACTTACAGCGAACCTCTGACAGTAACAGTAACAATAGTCGACACTACAGAGTCGTCAAACGGAGATAGTACAGTGACGGATAACGAAAGCTCGATAGCTACCCGTACCGGTGGAAACGGCAGAGTATGGATAATACTGGCCGCCGCAGGGCTTATTATGATCGGAGGCACAGTTACAGTACTTTATTTCAGGAAAAAAGCAAATAAGAGCATATAGAATTTAATACAATATAAAAGAGCGTACAGATGGTTAACTGCACCCGGAAAGAAAAACATGTGATATATTAAACACATGAGGAACGATTGGGGTGCAGCTCACGGAAGAAGGTACTCTCTTTTGCTCTGTACGGATTTACTGATAATTTGCGGTGCAGTTTACAAAACCACTGTCGTGGTTCAATTCCCTTATATTTGCGGAAGTTATCTCAATCCTGAATTCCGTAATCTTTTCGGTTCTGTTCCATACCGTCAATGTAAAGTCGACAGGCATATCGCTTAATGTGTTGTTTTTCGACTTATAATCAACGTTCCCCGTGCCGGAAAAGGTCATTCTGTCTGAGTAGCAAGGTTCTTCAACCTTTATATAATGAGCGTAGGAAATAAACCGGAAGAGTGCATCTTCGTTTTTTACAGTATATTGCATAGAACGCCTGGTAACATCGCAGAGGGGTATAAAAACCGAAAGAGATGCATTCCGGTTATGGAATATATTGGATATGTTCTTTATCAAGCCTTCAAATCTGCCGTATATACTTGAACATTCGTCATTTGTTTCCTGAGAGACAACAGGCTCCTTTGGAAAAGTTCGTTTCACCATAAGAACCAGTTCTCTTGCCTTTTCGAGCATTAGCTGCAAAACAGTCTGCAGCTCCATGATATGTCTTATCATACTGTCAACGCTCTCGTTTATGTTTAATATGTCCTTTACCGCCGATTCCTTATATCTTGTATCGTCCAAAACATGCAAGATTCCATAATTCTGAATCTCTATCAGTTTATCAAGGCTTGCTACCTGTTTTTCAATCGCTTTTATCAGCAGCTTTACAGCATCCTCCGTAGTAATATCGATATATGGCGTAAAATCCGGAATTATCGGGGAAGACAAGATTTCACCTCGTTTATTTAAATTAGACGTATTTATGTCTTAATATCCATTATATTTAAAAAAATCCAGTATGTCACAAAGCGCTTTACGTTTTAACCAACCTGAACAGGTTTACATAATATGTATTGTATTGAATAAGAAAAAGGAGGTATCAGCTTGTCACACCCAAACATTCCCGATATTACTCCCGATATTGATCTGGATAGAAAGGATGTTGTAAATCTTTTACTTGCATCGATTGCTTTAGAAGAGTTGGGTCTGGCTCATATAATTAATGCCGAGGCTGAAAATATTCAATATGCTCTCGGTACTCTTGATCCTTGTAAACCATCCGGTCATATTACAATAGATCAGCTTTTGAAAATAAACCGTTCTGTGGAGCTGGCACTGAGAAACGTTATAAAAAAAGAGATGCTCCTTCAATTTAAACTGGAGGATGTCATAGAGCTCTCTAAAATGCACTATCCGCCGTATTCGCATGAGGATTGCTGTTGTAAGCTATAACACGCAATAAAAAAATAAGCGGTCCCGTCTTTTACTAAAGCCGGATCGCTTATTTTCTTATTCCTATCTCAGTTAAAAATCCGCTCAATATGTACCGGCTCCATGTGGCAAAGGCAACCTGCCGTTTCCTCTTTCGGACCGCGCGGGTCGCCCGGGTACATCAGCTTTACATTATTGGGAAGATAAAACGGATCATCGAGACGGCTTATCTGCGTGTGTGTTCTTTTATGATTTTTGTGTTCCTCGTTGCCGCAGTCACAAATCCACTTTTTTCCGTTATAACCCTCACGACGGAACTGCTCAAGCTTATCCTTTTCGGCTCGTCCGTGCTCGGTTGCAATAAGTCTGTATTTCTCCAAGTTTTCTTTAAACTCCGAATAAAGAGGAAGATCGTACTCTTTTGAACTGATTTCGACCATGTAATATATATATTCCTCTATAAGCATTAGATCCTGATTATCGGATTGAGAGAGCACATAACCGCCCGGCGCTTTTGAAAGAATCAAACAGATTTCTTCTCTGAACGATTGTGGTTTAACTGCGTATTTTTGAGGGTTGTTGCGTCCGTTTTCAATGATATCGCTTATTTTTCTATCAATTTCATTTATTGAAAGAATCCTTTTACCGAAAAGCTTCATATTACACATGTCCTTTCATTAAATTGATCTATTGTATATTATAACAAAGTGTCATATACAATTCAAGCATTTATTCGGAGATTATTACAATATTGTTTATATTGTAATAATGAGGAGGATAGTATATAATTATATAAAATAATAAATAAATGAAACTATTTGACTGTTTTTTTGCACTATTAAGTTATTACAATGTTTATAAACAGGGGCTGTCATTATGGAAGAAATTACAGAGAAAAACTCGAAGGTCAACGAGGAAATCGTTTTTGAAAAGGTGGATTTGGTACGACTTGAAAAATCCGCCGCCGCAACGAAAAAGAAAAAGAGCGTCGTGCTTAAAGTTATCAGGCGGGTTTTGATTACTCTGCTTGTGTTGATAGTGTTTTCTGTATACTCAGTTTACACTCTCTGCGATGCCATCGTAAACGGTCCCAGCCAATCTGCGCGAGACAAAGCGGTTCTTTCGGCAATGCAGGCAAGCGCTACCAAATGGGTCCCCGGACTTTTTCTTCCGGACGAGGAAGTTGATAGAATCGTCTCAGCGAGCGAAATTTTGAACATTGACGAGATTAATCTCGACGATTATAAAAAGCAGACAGAAAAGCAAAAAAAAGACGAGTTGGAAACGACAGACGAATGGGCAGATTATCCGGACGGAATAAAATATCAAACCGTTATCGGAGCTACATATAGAGCGTATATCTTGCTTATAAAAGATCCGTCGAAGGTTTATGTAGCGACTTCGAGCAACTTTGTCAACGCCACCGCAGGTATAAGACTTTTTAATGCGGTTGAACGCGAAAACGCTCTTGCTGCTATAAACGGAGGCGAGTTTAATGACACAAACGGGAAGGGAACAGGTGCGACGCCGGTAGGGCTTACTTACTCGCAGGGAAAAATGGTTTGGAATGACGGCTGCAGAAGAACATTCATCGGAATGGATAAAGATAACAAGCTAATAGTCACCTCATCAATGACCGAAGAGGAGGCGAACCGGCTTGGAATACGCGATGCGGTCTGCTTCCAGAGCGGTAATGTGCTGATAGATATAAAAGACGATGAGGTTCGTTTTCATTACAGCGACAACAACACCGGCACCGCTCAGAGAACAGCTATCGGGCAACGTGCTGACGGAACAGTCATTTTTATCGTCACTGATGGAAGAACAGGGAGCAGCATAGGAGCTACACGTAATGATGTAATCGATATGATGGTTTCCTGCGGTGCGGTTACTGCGGGGATGCTTGATGGAGGATCTTCTGCGATGATGTATTACAGGGATTACATAACCAAGTATAATATCGACACAAGCACGCTTGACGAGTATCAGAAGCAGGGTATGGTTAACAAATACAAGGCGTTTACAAACCCGCGCAGAATCCCTACATATTGGATGGTGAGAGGGAATTGAATAATACTGATATAATGAAAACAAAAATGAATGTAAAAAAATTCAGATTTCCGTACTTTTACGCTATTATCGTATTATTCGTTATTGCCGGATTAGTAGCGCTCAATATAGTAAAAGAAAAGTTTATAGATTATCTTAAAGACTACGAGGATACCCAGCCAAAATACGTGGCTGAGGAGATTTTCAGGTATTATTACGATGAGCGTGACTTTTCAAGACTGATAAGTATTTCCGAAAACAGCATATCGCCCGCCGAGACAACCATTGACCTTGTAAGATTTTTTAATGAACTGACCAATGGTAAGGAGATTACATACCACCGCGCGCGGAGCAAATCCGGAGATGATACACTGTGTTTTACAGTAAAGGCGGACGGCAAAAAATTCTCCTCGTTCACAATAAAACAGAGCGGAAAGCTCTCCAAGTATGAGTTTCCCGAATATGAGTTGGATACAGTAGAGAATATAAATCCTCCGCGCCTGAGCGTTACGGTTAGCGCTCCTGATGATGCTGCGGTTTATATTAATGATTATACTCTTAATTCCACGCATTGTATAAAGTCGGAGATTAAGACTGCAAGCTGCGATTTTATGCCTGAAGGGGTTAAGGGTATCACCTACAGTACATATAAAATCGACGGATTAATGTATAAACCGGAAATCTACGTCAGAAACGAAAACGGCGAGAGCACGATTACTTATGATGAAGAAAATGACATATATACTGCGGCGATAATATACAGCGAGAAACTAAAATCGGAACAATCTGATTATGTAGTCGAGGCTGCAAAGCGTTGTGCCGAATACATGGAATTTGACGGCAAATTTTCCGACGCTGCGAAATATTTTTTAAAGGGTACACGCCTTTACGAGAGTCTGAGAACCTCCCAGACGCAATTTGCCATCATCCATTCGGATTACAGGTTCGATGATGTGAGAGCAAGCGAATTTTACCAATATGATGAAAATACATTTTCCTGCAGGGTTCAGTTTACTCACGTGCTGATAAAACGCGGGAAAGAGGATTTTAAAGATTATATCGATGTAACCTATTTTCTTAAGAAAGTAGACGGAAAATACCTTATATATGACTCGTTTAATAGATGACCGATGTATGACACAATAATTTTTTTCGTATATAAAAAAGCAAAATTCACATAGGATGGATTGATTATCGGTAAAATATATGGTAGAATATACCGACAGATAATCAGATAAAGTAATACTATATACGAATGAATTTATTGAGGTTATAATGAAAATAAGCGATATTGACAGAAATTTCAGTTTAGATTCGGAAATAGGTCAAAAGAATGGTTCTTTGGTGTTTATGAACTGCAGGGAGGAGCCTTTCCTGCTTACAGGGCTTGCTGAGGACAGCGGCGGGAGGTTTTTAAGGCTACCCGAGCGTGTTATAAAAAATACCCGACCCGAGCTTGCATGGTTGGCGGGGCATACCTCCGGCGTTAGGCTCCGCTTTAGAACAAACAGTCCGTATATCGCACTTAATGCGACCGTTCCGTCGGTTGACCTTATGTGCCATATGCCGTTGACGGGCTCATCTGGCTTTGACGTTTACGCCGGAAGGAGCTTTGAGATGTTCCTTGCGCCGGCAACAATTTCCACATTGAACTTTGAGAAGCTCGGATATTTCAATTCACCCGCCGACAGCGAGGGGTTTAGGGATATTACAGTCAACTTTCCGTTATACAACCGTGTTGAAAGACTCGCGGTGGGACTTGATAAAAACAGTATATTACTGCCACCGAAGAAAACAAAATACGGCAAGGTTGTTTTTTACGGCTCGTCGATAACACAGGGAGGTGTCGCCTCAAGACCGGGTAACAATTACGCGAACATTCTTGCAAAAAACCTTGATTTTGAGCTGATTAATCTGGGCTTTTCGGGTAATGCGTTCGGTGATAGCGATATTGTTGATTATATCGCATCGATTCCCATGGCAGCTTTTGTAATGGATTATGATTTTAACGCCCGTTCCCTTGAGGAATTAAAAAGCACTCATGAACCCATGTATAGGAAAATTCGGTTAAAGCAGCCGGATGTACCCATAATAATGATGACAAACCCCGTCCCCGATTTGTATAAAAACAATGCGAACTCGGAAGAACGGTATCTGCTTTTAAGGGATAATTACGAAAAAGCCGTTGCCTCGGGGGATAAAAACCTGCGTTTCATTGACGGAAAAACACTCCTCGGATTAACCGAGCGTGACACCTGCACGGTGGATAATCTACATCCGAACGATCTTGGCTTTTTTAGAATGGCGGAGACGGTTTATCCGGTTCTTAAAGAGGTTCTTGAGAAGGGTTTACACATTTAAGTTTTACAACATATCGTCAGCAGAATAAAAAACACCGCTGTTCTATTAATAAAGAGCATAGCGGTGTTTTATATTTACATCAGATTTATATTGTCGCCGTAAAGCCGTATGTTACTGAGGTTCATGTTTTTGACCTCTCCCTTAACGGTCAAAAAGGGTGCTTTTCCGATGCTGTTCTCATACGAGCAGTCTGTAATTGTGAGATTCTCAATAACCGTATCGCTGTCGACGAAAACCGTTTCTATATCCGTTTCAGTCTCCCTGCGGTGAAGGTCTCTTATTGTAAGATTTTTAATATCAAGCTCTTTTTCGATATAAATAAAAGGGTAAACATAGCTCTTATCGGTATAAAAATCCGGGTATCTGAAGTGCTTTCTTCCGTATACGTTGGAAATGGTTATCTGGTCGTATTTTCCCCTGAGGGATTTATTCCCTATATTGTAATATTTGGTTATTCCTATACAATACTGATAAAAACTACCGAAAATGTTGTTTATTGAAATCCTGCTGATAGTGCTCTTTACAGCAAGCATACGGATCGCACTATGAGAACCCTCGGCGTAAATACCGTCGACGGAAATATCCGAAATATCACCGTAATAAAAGTCGTCGGCATTTATAGCCAAAAGGTCGTCAAAGGTTTTTCCCTTGAGGTTTGTCACTCTGCCGTACCTGCATCCACTCTCTAAATGAACGCCATCCATCGTGGCAAGGACCGGGTTTCCCTGGTTGTAGTCGAAAGTTATATTATCGACGGTAAACTGATACGCTTTGGCAATCTGTATGCCGAAAGTAACAGGGTCTTTTACGACAAGGTTTTTTATAGTCAGATTGGTGACATCAAAAAAGCGCATTGCTACACCGAGATATCTGTCATCCATATCATTATGCTTTACCTCTCCGAAGCTGTGTGTCCAAAGGGGGTTGGGATTTTGCTCCATGTTGTTCATATCCCAGATGCCGCCTTCGAGAACTACATTTTTACAATGCTCACAGAATACCATCATACAGCTGCTCTTTGCTGCAAGCCTCACCGCGGCAAAGTTCTCAAGCCTCAGGGTCTGATTAGACCTCAGCTTTAGAGGTTTTGAAATCAAATAAAAACTCTGCGGTACCGGCAGATTGACAGCGTTTTGGTTGTCAAGCAACTCCTGTATCGCACTCGTATCGTCATGTATTCCGTCACCGAAAATTTGCATACCCTTTTTCCTCCTTGTTTTTTTGTTAATGCTGATTCAGATTTATTCTTATCCCCTGATGAATCTGTCCGCTGTTTTCAGTTTTGCATTTGGGTTAAGGGAATATACTTTTTCCATAATTTTATTATAAGCGAGTTCGGGACTTACGCTTTTTAAATCATGTCCACGTGCTTGCCAGAAATCCTCAACGGTAGTGAAGACTGTGCTGTTCCAGCCGTATGCCTCACCGCGCCTGTTTATCCTGCGTGACCTGCCGCAAATAGTTATATACATTTTCATCTGAAGATCGATGACAGCCTGCTCGAACTTTGAGCTTTCCTCTCCGGAAAAACCGCAAAGCTGCTTTACTTCATGAAAAGCCGTTTCGCCATTTTCGAGAATAACCTCATAAATACGTTTTTCGTTGCGGTTTATCATACCGTCTGCATACGCTTCCTCAAAGCTGTAACCTCTTCTGCGGACAGCATAAAAATACTCATACCAGTCTTTTGTAATAAAACCGCTAGCGCGGAAAAATACCTTGGAATATGCAATGTCTTTTCGTTCCTCAAGTACACGCATACGCCATTCCCACGGGTCGGTCTCTGGGTTGCCGGTATGCCACTTTACAGGCGAGTCAATGTTATCCTGCTGTTCCCATCCATAAGGGATAACCGAATATATACCTTTTGCGTTGCCGCCGCCCATAGAGAACCCGCAATCAGAAAGAGCGTCGCAAAAATCCGAGAAGCTATGTATTTTCATTGTTTTAGTACCGCCCTTTCTGTAAACCAAAAAACCGCCTGTATCATCAGGCAGTTTTCTTTTTCAACCGTATATTTTGCCCTCTATGTAATTTACAAATCCGGCAGGAAGAATTTTCTGCAGAACTGCAAAAAGCCTGTATGAAAATCCCACGGCATAAATCACCCTCGGGCGCTTTTTAGTTGCCGCTTTGAATATGCGCCGTGCTACCTTTTCCGGGGACATCCCGTTCTGCTCGTCTTGCTCCATTCTGTTAATCGCTCTCTGCTCATGCGCACGGTAATTCTCGTTGTCTGATACGCTTTTTTTTCTGTTTGATGTAAAGCCTGTTTTTACGTCGCCCGGCATAACTGCTGATACCTTGATACCAAAAGGCCTGACCTCGTTGGCGAGAGAAAGAACAAAAGCATTTATCGCGCTTTTTGTGCAGGAGTAAAAGGACTGGTAGGGGACCGGCAGCACCGCTGCGATAGAACTGACGCAAACGATATGACCATATCCCTGCGCTCTCATATAAGGCAGTGCATATTTTATGCATAAAAATGTGCCGAAGAAGTTGACATCAAAGATACTCTTTGCATCCGAAAGATCAGTAAGCTCCACAGGACCGGATATACCAAATCCCGCGTTATTTACCAGAACATCGATTCTACCCTCGGAGGTGATTACCGCTTCTACTGCGTCTTTTACTGATTGTGCATTAGAAACATCGGTGGGGATATGCAGGATTCTGTTATCCTCCGGCTTTGCCCTGCTCAATGAATAAACGACATATCCGTTATTGTAGAACATAGCTGCAGCGGAAAGTCCGATCCCGCTGCTCGCACCTGAAATTACTGCAATCTTTTTCATTATTGTATGACAGCAGTGTTGCCCAAAAGATTGTTCCTTGCAAGAACCTCGGCAATAATTGATGCAGCCTCGTTTATAATGTCTTTTGTATGTGATGCCATGCAGCTTACACGCAGCATACAATCGTTCTCAGGCGTAGCGGGAGGTAATACGGGGTTTACATATACACCGGCATCGTAGAGCTGTTTATTGACGGACAAAGTTGTGATGATATCTTTCGTATATATAGGTATAATGGGTGTGTTGGATTTACATATCTTGACGCTGCGTGATTCGAGAGAAGCGCGAAGATGATTGGCAATTTCCGATAACTGCTCAACAATTTCAGGATGCTTTTTTAAATACCGCAGAGCCGTAAGAGCTGTGGCACAGCTTGCCGGAGTTATTGAAGCTGAAAAAATAAACGGGCGAGAGGTATGCTTTACATAATCTATAACATATTCGTCTGCAGCCATATAGCCGCCGAGGCTTGCCAGGGATTTTGAAAAGGTGCCCATATATATATCGACCTCTTTCTCAAGTCCGAAGTGGCTTGCTGTCCCTCTGCCGCCTTTACCTATGACGCCTAAGGCGTGAGCGTCGTCAACCATGACGCGCGCACCGTATTTTTTTGCGAGTGCAACAATTTCAGGCAGTTTACATAAATCACCGCGCATGCTGAATACGCCATCGGTGACAATCAGCTTACCTGCTTTTTCAGGTGAGTTTTTTAGCTTGTTTTCAAGGTCCTCAATATCGCTGTGGTTATAGAGTATACGCTTGCCGTAACTGAGTTTGCAACCATCATAAATGCTTGCGTGGTTTTCCCTGTCGCAATAAACATAATCCCCTAAGCCCACTATCGAGCTGATGATACCGAGGTTGGTTTGGAAACCGGTTGAAAAGGTCATAACCGCCTCTTTGTAAAAAAAGTCGGCAAGCTCTTTCTCAAGCTCAAGGTGCAGTTTAAGAGTTCCGTTAAGAAAGCGTGATCCTGAGCAGCCGGAGCCGTATTTTTCAAACGCTTTTATTCCCGCTTCAATAATCTCCGGGTTTGTTGTAAGTCCAAGATAGTTGTTTGAACCGAGCATAATCCGGCGTTTGCCCTCCATAACAACCTCTATGTCCTGCATGCTCTCAAGCGCATGAAAATAGGGGTATATTCCGGCAGCACGGGCTTCTGCTGCGGAGGTAAAGGCATTACATTTACTAAAAATATCCACTTTTACATCTCCTAAATATATAAAATACCGCTTCATATTATCTGAATCAGTATTTTAATTCAATTAATTCTGTCGTACCCGGAAGTATTATATTGATAAAACCGTACACAAAGTTCGGTACGGTTTTGTATCTTACTTTTTCAGTTCGCGTTCCAGCCAAATTGTACCGATTTCAAAAGCATCATAGAAATTACGTTTCTCACACTGCTTAATGATTTTTTCGTTGAAGCTGATATCATTGTCAGTGTTCTGAATCTGCACAAGCACTTTGGTTGCTACGTCAATATTGCCTATGTTTTTGCTCTCAACAATGTTCATATAGAGTATATATTTATCGTCGGGAAAACCGTAAAACACGAACTGCCCCTGCCGTACAAGGGGCTTGCCCTTATACATGAGTGTCTTCATTTCGCTCAAATAATCAAATCCTTTCCGTGAGTGCGCATAAATGAGTTTCCGATTCTGTCCGCAATCAAAGGGTAAGGAAGTTTTCTACAAGAACACGCAAAAGCTCGTCCCGATCAATTTTACTTATAACTGCTCTTGCATTGTTATAATTCGTGATATATGTCGGGTCCTCGGAAAGTATATAACCCACAATCTGATTTATGGGATTATAGCCCTTCTCTTTAAGTGAGTTGTAAACGCTTTGTAATGTTTCCTGTATAATCAGCTGGTTCTGATCCTTAATTGGGAACATAATCGTCTTTTGTTTGTTATCCTGCATTCCAAACCCTCCTTGCTTACAATCGTTTTATTAATTATACTATATAAAAAACGTTTTTGCAATAGTCATTTTTTAAATATGACTTAAGATAAGATTAAAGAAAAAGAATTATTTATGTTAGTAACCTTATACTCGTAAGGTTATACCCATCTCGCTATCGAGCTTTTTGAGAATTTTCTTAACAGCGGTATCTACCTCTTCCTCTGTCATGGTCCTGTCCATGAGCCGGAAAGTCAGTCTGACAGCTACGCTCTTTTTATTCTCATCAACTCCCTTACCCCTGTAAACATCAAAAACAACAGCGCTAATTAGCGACTTGCCGGAATAACTCATAATGTTTTTGCATAGAGTTCCCGCCTCGACAGCTTCGTCCGTAATAAGTGCGAGATCACGCTCAACCGAGGGATACTGGGGGAGGGGTTTATATTGTATGTCCGCCTCATGCTCTTCATATATTGCGGGTATCGACAGAACCGCTGCATAAACAACCGTGCCTATGTCAAAATTATCGGCAACCTGAGGATGGATTTGACCGACTTTTGCGATAAACCTGCCATTTACAAAGTATTCGGCACACCTGCCCGGATGGAAAGCAGGATCGTCGCTGACGGATTTGATCTCATAGTTTTTGACTCTGAGAGCGTCAAAAACACCCTCTACATAACCTTTTGCGTCGTAAAAATCACCCGAACCGTAAAAAGCGAATACAAGGTTTTTTTCCTCCAACGACATATCCCTGCATTTCTTATACACCGTAGCGTTCTCAAAAAGTCTGCATGAGGGTATACGGTGATTGAAGTTGCGGGAGACCGACTCAAGCATAGAGGGAAGTGCCGTGGTACGCATAACTGAGGTATCCTCTCCGAGGGGGTTTATCAGTTTAATGCTGTCCCTTAGTTCGCTGTCTGACGGCAGACGTATTTTATCATAGAGTTTGGGAGATATAAAAGAGAAGGTATAAATCTCCAAAAAACCAAGCGAAACCATTACATGGCTTGCCTGAATCCGGAACTTCTGTGCCTGATTAAGTCCACCCTCGGCAATATCGGCGGTAAAGTTGTTCTCAGGAATTTTATCATAACCGTAAAGACGGGCAACCTCCTCGGCAATATCAGCAGTATTAACAATATCTCCTCTAAAAGGCGGAACGACCAAGTTCCTGTTGCTGTCTGTTTTTAACCCGAGGGGCAGAAGCAGCAGAGCCATTTCCTCGAAGCTGATATCCGTTCCAAGAAGGCGGTTTACCCGCTTGTAATCAAAGTTGAGAGTTCTCTCACCGATATCCGTACCGACGATGTCAATTATACCGTCTACAACCTCACCTACACCAATTGAAACGGCAAGTTCGACAGCTCTGTTTACAGCATCAAGAGTGTTGCAGGCAGGTAACCCTTTTTCAAACCTTGCGCTTGACTCGGTGCGTATACCGAGAGCTCTTGAGGTATGCCTGATATTTTCGCGGTTGAAGTTTGCGGATTCAAAAACAACGGTCGCTGTGTTGTCCTTGATTCCGCTGTTCAAACCGCCTATAATTCCTGCAAGGGCAACGGCATTTTCACCATCGGCAATACACAGCATATCGGAACTGAGATTCCTCACTGCATTATCGAGTGTAATTATGCTCTCGCCCTCTCTTGCGTTGCGTACGATTATGCTTTTACTTGCTAAATAGTTGTAATCGAATGCGTGCATAGGCTGACCGTACTCTATCATAACATAATTTGTAATATCGACGATATTGTTGATTGGACGAACACCCGCCGAGCGGAGCTTTGAGCGCAACCATAACGGTGAGGGAGCAATTTTTACGTTCTTTAACATCCTCGCTGTATATCTCGGACATAAAACAGTATTCTTAACTTCAACCTTAAGGTGCTTTTCGATATTATCGCCGTCTTCCGTTCTCTTGACGACAGGTTCTTTTATATTCAGAGGAACGCCGAGCGCGGCAGCGCTCTCCCTTGCTATGCCGAGGTAGGACTGACAATCAGGCCGGTTAAAAGTCAGCTCAAAATCAACTATTGTATCCCTGAGCATTAAAACATCCCTGATATCGTCGCCAAGGTTACACTGTTCCTGTAAAATGAAAATCCCATCTTCATTTGTATAAGGAAAATCATTTACTGTCAGTCCGAGTTCGTCGATTGAGCAGAGCATACCTTCAGACAGAACGCCTCTGAGCTTTCCGGTCTTTATGGTTTTGCCAACGGGCAGAACCGCTCCGTTAAGGCATACGGGAACTATATCTCCGGGCTTAACATTCTGTGCACCGGTGACTATTTGCAAAAAAGGCTCGCTTCCGATATTTATTTTACAGACAATAAGGTGATCGGAATCGGGGTGAGGTTCGGTCGACATAATCTTTCCGACGACCACATTTTTTATATCCTCACCAAGCAGTTCATAGCTCTCAACCATTGTGCCGGAATGAGTCATAGTCTCACAATAATTCCGAATATTTGTATTTATGTTTACATAATCCTTTAACCAATTCAAAGAAACCTTCATATTGTTATCCCCCTAAAACTGCTCTAAAAAGCGAATATCGTTTTCGTAAAGCAGACGTAAATCATCGATATTGTACTTTAAAAGAGCTACGCGCTCCAATCCGACGCCGAAAGCGAAACCCGTGTAGACCTCAGGATCGATTCCGCAGCCGGAAAGCACATTGGGATGAACCATTCCCGCACCGAGTATTTCTATCCAACCCTCTGATTTGCAAAAACGGCACCCTTTGCCACCGCATACAAAACAGGAAACGTCAACCTCAGCTGAAGGTTCGGTAAACGGGAAGTTATGCGGACGAAAGCGGGTTTTTGTCCTCTCACCGAACATAGCTCTTGCAAACAACGCAAGAGTGCCTTTTAAATCGCCCATGTTGATGTTTTTATCGATTACTAGCCCCTCGAGCTGGTGAAACACAGGTGAATGCGTGGAGTCAAGCTCGTCCACACGATAAACCCTGCCGGGAGATATGATTCTGATAGGAGGCTTTTTTTTCTGCATTGCTCTTATCTGCACGGGAGAGGTCTGAGTGCGTAAAAGAATGTCGGTCGAAATATAGAATGTATCGGTATAATCCCTTGACGGGTGGTCGGCGGGAGCGTTTAATGCGTCAAAGTTATTGTACGCACTTTCCACCTCCGGCCCCTCTACAACTTCAAAGCCCATGCCGATGAAGATTTCCCTCATCCTGTTTTCGACGAGCGATATGGGATGAAGCTTGCCTATATTCTTCTTCTTGGCGGGTAGGGTAACATCAAGCTTCTCGTTTTCAAGCTTTTCGGAAAGCTCCTTTTCCCTTAAAAACAGGCTCTTTTCCTCTATGTATTTTTCAAGTTCCTCACGAACTGTATTAGCAAGCGCGCCGATAACCGGCCTTTCCTCCGGGCTGATCTGCCCCATGCCGCGGAGTATTCCCGTAAGAAGACCTTTTTTACCGAGGTATTTTACACGTACGGCATCAAGCTCTGCGTCTGAACGAGAGGATTGAATATCGTCTGATGCAAGTTTTTTAATGTTTTCGAGTTGTTCTCTCATTGTAATTATTTTAACCTTTCAGAAATTAATCACCTTACTAATGCGGGTTTTGTTATTCGAGATAATCTTTCAGCTTTTTCGAGCGGCTGGGATGGCGCAGTTTTCGAAGAGCCTTTGCCTCGATTTGGCGAATACGTTCACGAGTTATATCAAAGACCTTTCCGACCTCCTCAAGCGTTCTCGGTCTGCCGTCTTCCAAACCGAACCGCAGCTTCAAAACGCTCTCCTCTCTTGGAGTAAGTGTATGGAGAACCTCCAAAAGCTGCTCGCGCAGCATCATATATGAAGCGGCATCAGCAGGGGCAGGGGTGTTATCATCGGCGATGAAATCGCCCAAATGACTGTCCTCCTCCTCGCCTATGGGCATCTCAAGCGAAACGGGTTCCTGTGCGATTTTCAGAATCTCGCGCACCTTGTCTATCGGCATCCCCATCTCCTCGCTGATTTCCTCATCAGTCGCGTCCCTGCCAAGCTCCTGTAAGAGCTGTCTTGACACTCTGAGAACCTTATTTATAGTCTCAACCATATGAACAGGTATGCGTATTGTTCTCGCCTGATCTGCTATGGCTCTCGTTATAGCTTGTCTTATCCACCAGGTCGCATAGGTAGAGAATTTATATCCCTTTCCGTAGTCGAACTTTTCCACAGCTTTCATCAAGCCGAGGTTGCCCTCCTGTATAAGATCGAGGAAGAACATACCTCTGTTGACATAACGCTTTGCTATACTGACAACAAGACGCAGGTTTGCTTCTACAATCTGCCTTTTGGCGTTATTATCCCCCTCAGCCATCTTACAGGCAAGCTCAAGCTCCTTGTCGGCAGACAAAAGCTGTACCTTTCCGATCTCTTTTAAATACATCCTAACCGGGTCGTCAATAGACACGCCCTCCTTATTCAGGACTTCGTCCACCTCGATCGGAGCTTCCTCAGGATCATCCTCAAGCTCGTCCTCCGGAAGCTCAAATACACTGTTGTCGAACTCGGTCGCAATCTCTATCCCGTTGCTCTCGAGTGCATCGTATACCTTTTCAAGCGTTTCGATAGAAACGTCGGTATCATCAATTGATTCCATTATATCCGAGGCTGTGACGCTGCCCTTTGTGCGGAAGCTCTCAAAGAGCTCCGGTTTTAAAACACTGCTGTTTTCGTTAGGCATTTTTCTTCCCCCACTTTTTATGTGTTAGTTATTTTTCCTTTTCAATGAATTAATATAATCGCTGATACCCTCCAAAGGGTTTTCCGCAATTTTTTTATCGTATTCCTGCTTCTTTTTCTGCTCTTTGAGAGTTTCAATAAGTGAAAAGAGCATTTCTTCCGTGTTCTCGCTGAATTTTTTCCGTGCAGCGATATATTTTGATACGGTGCTTAACTCATCAGGCGTAAGCGTTCCGTTTTTCGAGAGTATTGCTTCTCTGCCTGCAGCAAAGTCGTCAAAGAACAAATCGAACACCCGTCTGTTAAAATCAGTTACGAAGCTGTCCGCACTTAATGTCCCTATTGCCTTTTGCGCAAGTTCGGGCTGTATAAGCATTATGCCCAATATAGATTCTTCAAGCATAGTTTCGCCCGAAAAACGTATTTTATCACGGTTAACCCGGTCGCCGAATCCGCCGGACTGCTGTATGGTTTTTTCCGAAAAACTTTTCTTCCGTTTTTTTTCGTATGCTTTTGCCTTTCGCTCTGTATCCTCAAGCACCGCCGCCTTGGTTATTCCGAGCTTCTCGGCGACTCTTGACGAATATATCTCACGCTCGCTCTTGCTCCATAAAGTGGAAATATAATTAGTAAGCTCTTCGAGCGCTCTGATTTTTTCGTCCGGAATGTCCAAGTTGTATTTTGCCAATATTTCGTTGATTTTATAATCGATCTGCCCGCTTGCTGCCATAAGTTTGTTGCGGAAAGCCGAAGCACCGTATTTTTTTATGTACTCGTCGGGATCCTTTGTGTCGCCGGATAAGGAGAGTATTTTAGTATCGACACCGACCTGATTCAAAAGGTTGATACCCTTTATAGTAGCGGCTCTGCCCGCACCGTCAATATCATAAGCGAGGTACACCGTTTTGGAATGTTTTGCTATCAATCTTGCATGCTCGCTCGTAATCGCAGTGCCGAGGGTTGCGACAGCATTGGTGAATCCTGCCTGATGCAGAGCTATTGCATCGGGTGCGCCCTCGCACAATATCAGAAACCCCTCCTTCGTGTTTTTCGCAATATTCAATCCGAAAAGAAGCTTGCTTTTTTTAAAGGCGGGAGTGTCCGAGGTATTTACATACTTGCGCTCATCACTCTCGTTAAGCCTCCTTCCGCTAAAAGCGACCACATCACCCTGTATATCAAAAACAGGGAACATAAGTCGGTTGCGGAACATATCATACAACCTGCCGTTCTTGTTTGTCCCGCATAGAAAAGCTGTTGTAAGTTCAAGCGGAGTAAATTTCATTTTTATAAGATGAGAAGTAAGAGCATCCCAGCTGTCAGGCGCGTAACCAATCCCGAAATGTCTGACAGTTGTAGCGGAGAACTGCCTTTTTTCAAGATATTTTAAAGCCGCCTCGCCCGATGGAGAAAAAAGTGCGGAGCGGAAGAAGCGTGCCGCCTCAGTGGTTGCGGCAATAATGCGTTCTTTTTTAACGGAGGAGGTATTTCTGTTTACAAACTCGTCTTGCAGAACGGGAATCCCCGCACGCTCTGCCAAAAACTCAATCGCTTCGGGATAATCAATGCTTTCCATTTTCATAATAAAGCTGACTACATCACCGCCCGTCCCGCAGCCGAAGCAGTAAAAACTTCTTGTTCCGGGGAAAACCGTAAAGGACGGTGTTTTTTCATTATGAAAGGGACACAGGGCGACCACATTCGACCCGGCTCTTTTAAGATTGATATAACTTCCTATTACTTCCTCAATATCGTTCCTGTCCTTTATTTCTTCCAAAAAACCTTGAGAAAACGCCAAAATCCGCACCTCCTTTCAGACGAGCTGTAAATTTAACTTTTTGCTATTTATAATGCCACGACTTAGGAACAAACAGGTCCTCAAAGGTGGTTATTGCATAACGGTCTGTCATACCCGCTATATGGTCGCAGACGATACGCTCTTTCCCATCGGAGTCAAGATGTTTGAGATACTCCACAGGCAGCATATCTATATTATTATAATAGTAGTCGAAGAGAAACGCAAGCATATTTATAACTTTTTCATCCTCGCTTTTCGCCATAGGGTTGGTATAAACCCGCTCGTACAGAAACCTTCGCATCTCAAGCATGGCACTGCCGTAAGGCTCGGTCATCCCGATTTTTCCGCTTGATGTGCCGTAGGCTATTACTGAGGAGACAAGCGAGGTTATCCTCTCGCTGTGTGAGCAGCCCAAAACCTCGATAACATCAGCGGGAATCTCTCCGTCCTTTAAGATTCCGGCGCGTACCGCGTCATCGATGTCGTGGTTTATGTAGGCGATTCTGTCAGCAAATTTTATAATCTGTCCTTCAAGTGTGTCGGCTACATGTTCTCCGGTGTGATTGACTATACCGTTACGCACCTCAAAGGTCAGGTTGAGTCCGTTTCCGTCTCTCTCGAGCTTGTCCACCACCCGCAAGCTCTGCTCGTAATGACGGAATCCGCCGGGGCACAGCCTGTCAAGTGCCCGTTCTCCCGAATGTCCGAAGGGGGTATGCCCGAGATCATGACCGAGAGCGATTGCTTCTGTAAGATCCTCATTAAGACATAAATCTCTTGCTATTGTACGAGCTATCTGAGTGACCTCAAGGGTATGTGTCAGTCGGGTTCTGTAATGGTCTCCCTCAGGGGAAAGGAAAACCTGCATTTTATGCATAAGCCTACGAAAGGACTTTGAATGCGTTATTCTGTCCCTGTCCCGCTGGAAATCGGTCCTTACGGGACAATCGTCAATAGGAAACATCCGGCCTTTTGAGTTTTTTGTCAAAAATGCTTCCGGACAAAGGAACTGCTCCTCGCGAGCGAGCATCATCTCTTTCATAATAAAATCATTCCTTTCCGTGACAGATTTTACGTCAGCCTGAATAGTACCCCCCATGAATAGAAATCCGTTATTTTATATCTTTTTTATTGAAGTCCGTAAACGCAGCTGCCAACGATAACGCTGTAATACCGGCCAAAATTATAATTCCATATAGAATATCAGCGTCATTAATATACGAGAAAATCGAACCTGCGCTTCCCTCGAGAAAAACTACATCATCAAAAACATATGACCACATTGAAAAATAGGAGAAGGGCAGGTAGGTCAACATATCCGTGTTTTCAAAGTATCCGTAAAAGAATAGAACGAATATCGATGAGAATAACGTAAGCACACCGATTATCAGAGATACTGCACTTCCCTTAGTTACGGAGGAAAGCATAAATGTAATTGTGATAAGACAGAAAACAGGTAATGAGGCAAACAGAATCCTACCTGTAAGCCAAACGACAAAATTAACCGCGTGAACTGTTCCGTCCTCAATATAAAGGTGTGGCTGTGACAAATCTGAAAATCCCATGCTTATTCCGCTGCCGATCAGATACACTCCGAGTGAAGCTACAATCATTCCTAAGACGAGCATAAACAAGCAGATATATTTTGATAGCAGAATCTTCCAACGCTTTACGGGACGTATCAGCAAGAGGTTTATTGTTTTTGTCGAAAACTCCTTCGCCACCATTCCGCTTGCGAAAAAGATTGCGAGGGGAGCGATGAACCAGAAAATATTTATAAACGACATCATCTTTTGTCTCGTTGAATTCGCAACAGACGTCTCTATAACATCATTTTCAAGCGAATACAATGCTATGGCACCCATATTCATGGTTTCTTCTATATTTGAAAGACTGTTCTCGTAATACTCCTCATATGATTCGTTTTCGCCTGTATAACCATCATATCTGACGTTTATCGCCTTACCGGGATTTCCGTACATTTCATCATTGGGATTGTTGTATTCTTCCTCTGAAATCAAGCCGTAATAGAGACTTCTTGCATTCGTATAGTTATTTATCGCAATTTTCACCGTCTTGTTTTGAACGGATTCAAAATCGTATTTCTTTTCGAGAAGGTGCTCATATGCGGATGCAATTTTTTCGGAGCAGGTAACCGAACCTTTTAGCTTAAAGATATCAAGGTCAGTTATATCCTTTCCGGCGTCCTTTTCGGCGATCGCTTTTTCAAGTGAGGTTTTATCTACCTCCAGAATCTTTAATGTAGTCTTATAAGCTCCGCGCTGGGATTCTGCGTAATTATTCTCCTCAAGCGCCTTCAATTGGCTTTCCTGCTCAGCTATAATTGATATATATTCCTCGTTCGAGTAAAAAGTCTTATAGTAATCTGCGTTCTCACCGCCGCTATTGACATATTCGTAATAGCAAATCGCATCCACGTTACTAAGCAGATTGTTTATAATCGACAGCTTCCAGTTACTGCTGCCATCTTGGTTTTTTATACCAAGTTCAATAACTCTTTTCAGTATATCGATTTTTTTATTGTTTATATTGTTATTTACTATCGCATTGGCTTTTTCAAAGTCCTCCATTTCGGACAAAATCGATTCAGGTATAATCTGGCTCTTATATGAGTCTATCTGATCCTCAAAGCTAAATGGATAATATCCATCGATGTAATACTCTGATGCATAATAGTAGTTTATCGGGCGTATAAACGAGATTCCCAAAACCAGGAGCAGAATAAGCGCAAGTAAAATCGGAACGCTTTTTTTACGGAATAGCTTTATAAATTCGTTTTTTGTAAGTGTAAGTATCATTTTCATCTTCCGGTATCCTCCTTTAAGCAATCTGTCCCTTGGAGCCGTTAGTTGCTTCAAGGAATACGGTTTCGAGTGATTTATGCTCAAAGGTCATAGAAAACAGGGAGATATCGTTTTGAACGAGCATCTTTACCATCTCTGCGGCGTTTTCTTTTGTTGCAAGGAATAAAAGATTGTTATCAGCAACGGATACTTCGAGATTATGCTCTTTCAATAACGAAGCTGCTTTATCATTATCACTGACTGAGAGTATATAATGAAGACGGTTGTCCTCGTCACGCTCTGAAATCAGATCCGATAGCGATTTTTGAGTAATCACTACTCCCTTTTCGATAATGCAGAGAGTATCGCACATGAGTTCCATCTCAGCAAGAAGGTGGGAGGATACGAAAATCGCCGTTCCGTTTTTAGCAAGAACGCGGAGCATATCCCTGAGCTCCTTAATGCCGACCGGGTCGAGCCCGTTTGTAGGTTCGTCCAATACGAGCAAATTTGGTTTGTTTATCAATGCCTGCGCAACTCCGAGACGCTGCCGCATACCGAGCGAATACTTCTTAACCTTGTCGTTTAGCCTTCCGAGCAGCTTTACCTGTTCGGCGACCTCAAGCACTCTTTCTCTTCCGAGTCCGTGCATTTTAGCACAGAGCAGAAGGTTCTCATAACCTGATAAGTAGTTATACATATCAGGGCTTTCAATAATTCCGCCGACTTTTTCGAGCGCTTTCTCAAAATTGTTTTTAACGCTGTAACTGTTAATGTAAATTTCGCCTTCGTTGGCTTTCAACAACCCAAGCATTATTTTTATCGCGGTTGTCTTGCCAGCACCATTAGGTCCCAAAAAACCAAGTACTTCGCCCGCGCTGACGGTGAGCGAGACATTGCTCAGCACCTTCCGCGAGCCGAAGTATTTACTTACATTTCGCATTTCTAATATCATTTCATATCCTTTCACGCAAGAAAATTTGCGTTTTGCGATTTCGTTTATTTTTGTTCTTATATGATTATATATACGCAGAGAATTCGAAAACACCTTTTTTATGTATCCGAATTTTTAAAATAATAATCAGTATCCCTTTTTTTTTGCTTAAAAAGCTCAGGCAGGTATAATAATACCCGCCTGTACTCCCGTTTTTACAGCAAGACTGCTTATAACTTTGTTTTGTATAAAGCCCAGAGCTTCTGCTTTTTTCCGTAATTCAATACCGAAGCGGAGTAAATTCTTATGGAAATATAAGCAAAAATGATGATGAATATTATCAGCAGTACGATTGAAAGTATAATATCTACCGTTGCCACACTTCCGTTAAGTAGTTTGAATGGCATTATAAACGGCGACGAGAAAGGCAGCAACATAGCGATTTTTGTCAGTAATCCATCGCTGCCCGAAACAGCGGCGACATAACCAAAATAAAAAGATATCAGCGAAATAAGCATTACCGGCATCATCGCCGAATTTAAGTCCTCTATTTTGCTTACCGAAGCGCCGCATACCGAGTTCATAACAGAGTACAAAGAGTAACCTAAAATAAAGTACAGCAGAACAAGCAGCGCGGATTTAATCGTAAACGCGGAAAAAGATATGGGCATTCCCATAATAAGAAAATCTTCCGGTATGAGTGCTTTTATACATATCGCAGAAAAAGCGATAATGCCAGAGAACTGTAAAAGCCCGACTGCACCCATTCCGAGGCATTTTCCAATCAAAATCCGAGAGGGTTTTGCTGATACTACTAAGGTCTCCATAACTCTTGAGGTCTTCTCTGTAGCGACTGACATGGAAACACCGTATCCGTAATAATAAATAGCAAAGAAAATCAACATCGTCAGCAAAATACCGACCGTATAGCCACTGAAATTCATACCACCCGTAAAAGTCATCGTATATGGTAGCTCAATCTGCGCTGTTTCTATCGCAGTTTCGTTATATCCGAGCTTATTAAGGGTGTTTGTTACATAAACTTTTGTCAGCGTCTCCGAAATCATCTCAGAGGGCACGCTGGACATAAAATCTCCGGTTGTTATTGTTATAAAGGGAAGGCCGTCCTTTTCTGTGATAGTAATAAGTGCGAGGTTCTTATTTTCCTGGAGCAGGTTGTTATATTCGGATATTTTATCGGCACTGCCTTCTTCGATAACAATTCCTGGTAGAGATGATGCCAAAGTTTCCTTTGCACCGGATATAAGCTCTTTCTCATCAATGTAATAGCATGTGTACCCTACATAGTTGTCCGTATTATCATCCTCAAATGTGTTGATTATTCTCGGAATCATGGTAAGCACAAGTATGAGTATAAATATGATTATTGTGGAAATTATAAATGCTTTTTTTCTTACCGCATCGCGGAAGGTGTAACCGAAAACAGTCTTTATCTGATTCAAATCATTCACCTACCTTCTGAATAAATATCTCATTGAGGGAGGGTTCCTTGACGATATATTTTATTGGGAAAATCCCTTCGTTGATAAGCTTTTTCAAAAATGACTGCGCCATTTCATCTCCTGTGATTCTGTACTCCGATTCGTCCGCACGCCTGCTTATTAGCTCCAAACCTGCTTCATTCGCATATAGGGCAATATCCTGTTCGCAGGATATTATAAGGTTTGTATGCCCATAACCTTTTTTTATCTCCTTCAAATTGCCCTGAAGCACGGATTTTCCTTTATGAAGCATTAATATATCCTCGCAGTATTCCTCGACTGTTGACATCTGATGACTGCTCATGACAACAAAACGCTTTTCAAGAACAAGCTCATGGATTAGATTGTTCAATGTATTGGTGTTTACCGGGTCAAGGCCGGAGAAGGGTTCATCCAGAAAAATCAATTCCGGATTGTGAATCAGTGTTGTAATAAGCTGTACTTTCTGCTGATTCCCTTTTGAGAGTTTTTCAGCCGGTACATCCCTGTATTCGGAGACACCGAGCCTTTCCATATAGTCAAGAGCGGACTTTTTAGCATCGGTTTTGCTCATCCCCCTCAGCGTACCGAAGTATACAAGCTGCTCAAGCACCTTTGTTTTCATGTAAATGCCCCTCTCCTCAGGCATATAACCGAAGCTGAGGTTCTCGCGGCTGATTTTTTTTTCGTTCCATTCGGCTTTTCCGCTGTCAGCACTCATGATTCCGAGAATTGTTCTTATGCAGGTTGTTTTTCCTGCCCCGTTTGTACCGATCAGGCCGAATACGCCGGGCTTTTCCATTGAAAAGCTGATATCGTTTACGGCGATATTACTACCGAACGATTTTATCATGTTTTTGATATGAAGTCCCATACTTTCTCCTTGTTGGTTTTTATATAATTGTATTAGTCACATAATACAATTATACATGCAACTTTTGTTTTGTCAATACTTAATTTAAACAAATATTATAAATAGGACTACTTAACTTTCGTTTTCGCACATTTTGTTTTTTCGTTTTCATTTAATAAATAGAATGCCTTTGATTTAAAGTCCGTTCTTCAGATTGCGAAGATTCTCCAATAAAGCGTTTTTCCCGCGCCAAGAAAAAGCGTACTTTGAGAATTGCTCATCAGATAAGGATGCTATCAGTTCTTCGGAAATGCTGTTGAGGCGGCATATGCTGAAATAATCGAGTCCGGATAACTTTTTACCTTTGTTGAGAGGGCATACATTCTGGCATATATCGCATCCCCAGGCGATATTACCGCTTTTTAATAACAGAAATTCCTCTTTCGTCTTAACCTTTTTTTGAGAAATATATGATAGACACTTCTCTTTTATAATACCTTTTACCGAAATAGCATCCGCGGGACAGTTAAGCTCGCAAATCCTGCAATCCGTACAGGGTTTTATTTCCGTTTCGGTCACGGGCAGGGAAAGCGTTGTCAGTAACGAACCTATAAAAACATAGCTGCCGTATAGCTGGTTTATTAATAGAGAATTTCTACCGATAATGCCAAGCCCAGCTCTCGCTGCGGCAAGTTTTTCGTTGATCGGCGAATGGTCGCAAAAACCGAAAAAATACTCACCGCAAAAAGCATCGTTAAGTTTTGGTATTATTCTAAGATACAATTCGTGAAAAAAAGCATGATAATCCATTGACCTGGCGAAATCTGCCACTCCGAAACTGTCGGTATTTTTATCTTTGGTTTTATAGGGAACAAGGAAGACGATACAGCTGTTAATCCGCATGCCAGCGGGTAAAAGATGCGGATTGATTATCTCAAAGGACTCCGCGCTGATTACACCTGTTTGATCTATCCCCTCATCAGCAAAAATGCACTTTATTTTGTTAAGCATAATACGCTCCACTTCCCGAAAGGTATAAATGATAAAAATAATTAACGCAGATAAGTAAAATCAACACTCATCTTATTAATTACTTTGATTTCTGTAATAAAAAGCCGCAAAACCTACCCCTAAGGATGAGCTTTGCGGTGTGTGTTTAATCGGATACGTAGGGTATCAAAGCAATCTGTCTTGCACGTTTAACGGCTTCGGTAAGCTGTCTTTGGTGCTTTGCACAGGTACCTGTAACTCTGCGTGGAAGGATTTTTGCTCTTTCGGACAGATTCTTTCTCAATCTGGGGATATCCTTGTAGTCTATGAATGCAACGTTTTCGGCACAGAAGGCGCAAACCTTCTTTTTTTTGCGGGGACGAAACGATTTTTGAGAATCTCTGTCATTTTTATCTCTGTCTTTATAATCTTTATCCAAATCGATAACCTCCTTTTAAGTTTTGCGAAAATATTAGATTGTTCTTATTAGAACGGCAGCTCGTCGTCGGCGGCTAAATCCTCAAAGGAAGACTCGCCGGAGGAGCTGTAATTAGGCACTTCACGCGGTGTGTAATCTTTAGGAGAGCCGTCTCCGGACTTCTTCTCAACAAAAGTAACCTCGTCGGCAACGACTTCGGTGGTGTATCTTTTGTTGTTGTCCTTATCCGTCCATGAACGTGTCTGCAGTGAACCACAGACTAAAATCCCTTTGCCTTTTGAAAAATATCGGGTAACAAACTCGGCTGTCTGTCTCCAGCAAACAATATCGATAAAGTCGGTTTGCGGAGTTTCGCCCTGTCTTGTAAACCGCCTGCCGACAGCAATTCGGAAAGATGTAACGGCAATGCCGTTGGCTGTTTGCTTAAGCTCGGGGTCAGCAACCAGATTACCCACTAAAATAACCTTGTTAAAGCCTGCCATATAGACCCACCTCTCTTTGTTACTTCTCGCACTTAATTATGAGCGAACGCAAAATACCATCTGTAATGTTGTAAATTCTGTCAAGCTCCATCGGAAAATCGTTAGCTGACGTGAACTTAACATATACATAATAACCTTCGGTATAATCATCAATAGGGTAGGCAAGTCTCCTTGTGCCCCATTCATTGGTCACTTCAATAACACCGTTTGCCGAAATGAGAGAAGTGAACTTCTCGACAAGATCCTTTACAGCATCCTCGCCGAGAGAATTGTTGATGATGAAGATTGTTTCGTACAGGTTTTTCTGCTTCATAATTGCACCTCCTTCTGGACTTATACCCGAAGCCGCATAGCTCCGGAGCGACCTGCTCCTCATTTTTCAGAGCAGATAAGGAGAAAACTTAAAAGTTTTCAAATTTCGTGTTATTCTATCACGAAAAAAAATACTTGTCAATAGCTGAGTATAAATATTTCGGAACATAAGAACATTTATTCTACCTTATTAAATCAATAATTGCCCGCAGAGTATTTTCATTCAGAGCGCCGATGAAATGTGTCTCGACATTTCCGTTTTTATTTATTACAAAGGTATGAGGTATCGGATTTATAGAATATGCTGTGCTCGCGGAATCCTCAGTATCAAAATAAACAGGGAAGGTATAGCCCTCATCTGTTATAAATTCTTTAACGGAGCTGACAGTTTCGCTTTTTCCGTCGGTAAGGTTTATCATCATAAAAACGACTTCTTCTCCGAATTCTTTATAAAGCTCTTCAAAAACAGGCATCTCTCCTCTGCACGGTCCGCACCAAGACGCCCAGAAATTAATTATTATCGGTTTGCCGTAAAAATCCGACAGTGACACGATATTGCCCTCATAATCGAGAACGGAAAAGTCAGGAGCGGTATTTTCCTGTTCGCTTTTATTATTTTCATCCGATTTTGAAACGCTCCCGGTATCCCGACTTTCATCGGACTGTGTATAGACTGGAGTATAATCGTCTTTTATACTATCATAGACAAGCTTTCCGACGACAAAAACAAGAACTATAAATAATAATAATATCAAAACAGTGGTTTTCTGATTCATATCTAATCCTTTTCTTCCATAATTTTATCCGACATCTCTGTTTTTTCTTACAAAATCAATTGCAGATAATGCTGCTTTTGTACCTTCTCCGACTGCGACCGAAACCTGCATAATGCCGCCGGTGCAATCCCCCGCTGCGAAAAGACCTGGTAGATTCGTACACATTTTATCGTCGACAATGATATTGTTCCCGTTTATAGCTACTCCGAGTTTGCGAGCAAGGTCGGCTGCTGCTGCGGTTCCGATTGCAACGAACAACCCGGATAGTGAAATACGAGTGTTGTCGGCCAACTCTACTCCCTCGAGCTTTTGCCCGCCGAAGAGTGCCGATATGGGAGTTTTTATTATTTTCACATAGGGAGGAAAGACGGTTTGCAGCTCATTGTTGTTTGTAAAAAGAGTGACTTCAGAGGCGACATTCAACAGCTCGTTGACCTCATGAAGAGCAAATTCTCCGTTGCCGATAACTCCGACACTTTTATTCTTGTGGAAAAAAGCGTCACAGACCGCGCAGTAACTTACTCCTCTGCCCTCGAATTCCGTAAGACCTTTTACCCTCAGCTTCTGACGTGATGCTCCCGTTGTAAAAATTACGGTTTTTGATTGCATAACAGTATCTGCCGTCGTTATTGTAAAAATACCATCCCAATCAACGCTTATAACTTCGCTGTTGATTATTTTTGCTCCGAGACGTCTTGCCTGTTCTATACCTTTTTTTATCAGCTCGCGACCGGAGAGCGGCTGTTCAAAGCCGAAGTAATTCTCAATCAAATGCGCTTTTTGAAGAGCACTGTTATCAAGCCCGATAACGGTGGTTGAAAGACCTCCGCGGCAGGTATATATCGCCGCTGAAAGACCGGCAGGTCCGCTACCGATAATAATTACGTCATCCATATTCATTAAACTTCCTTTCTGTTTCAGCTCAACAATGATGTCAGAACTCTCATATATCCTGTAATCATCAATATTCCGACGAGAATTAAAAATATTCCCGAAACCGTATTTATAATTTTGTAATGCTTTTTAATGTAATCAAACGCTGATTTGAGCCGGTTTATCAGTATCGCGCTCAAAATGAAAGGTATACCTAATCCGATCGAATACGATATGAGCATTAAAGCACCCTTCAATGCACCGCCCGACTTAGCTGCCTGAAGAAGAGCCGTGCCCAGAAAAGCACCCACACACGGGGAAAGGCTTACGGAAAAAACCATTCCGAACACTACCGCAGACAGAAATCGCGGTTCTTCTTTCTTAGTGAACCTGTGCGAACCGAATAAAGGAAGCCTGAACACTCCCAAAAAGCCAAGTGCTAAAAAAATGATTATTATTCCGGATATTACGTCAAAAATCCTTGAATTGCTTGCTATAAAAGAGCCGATAGTACCTGCAAAAAGTCCGAGGGTTACAAAGACAACTGAAAATCCGATGAAGAAGCCAAAGGTGTTTTTTATTACCGTAGCTAATTTTGATTCTTCTTTGCCCCCTGCGAAATATAATAAATAGACCGGTATCATCGGAAGCATGCACGGGGATATGAACGAGATAATCCCTTCTAAAAATGTCAGTAAATACTCCATTCTTTAACCTCACATAATACTGGTGCTGTAAATTTTACCTTATTATACCAGAAGGCGGTTTTGTTTTATGTAACCTTGTCACAGAATGTGTGTATATAAAAAATCTATATCAGGATATAAAAAAGTAATACTTTACTATACCGATTAAATATTGTATAATACATTTAATATTATTAACGAAAAGAGAATTGATATGAGTATAGCGGATATTTTCAATACAAAAAAACCGGTCGTGTCATTTGAAATCTTTCCTCCAAAGAAAAACGGCGTTTTGGTCAACGCAGATGAGACGATAAAGAGCTTAAAAAAGCTAAACCCCGATTATATCAGCGTAACCTTCGGAGCGGGCGGAAACAGCGTAAACGCAATGACCTGGGAGATCGCACGCTCAATCAGGGAGAATTTTAAAATCGAGCCAATCGTTCATCTTACCTGCCTTAGCCATTCAAAAGAAGATATTGATGAAATTTTGGAAAAACTGAAAAAATACGGTTTATACAATATTCTCGCACTAAGGGGAGACGAGAACCCGAACGCCGCCGCCAAGGAGGATTTCCGTCATGCGAACGAGCTGATTTCATATATAAAAAGCAGGGGAGATTTTTCTGTCTCCGCCGCCTGCTACCCCGAGGGGCATTCGGAGTCCCCCAATCTTGTGCAGGATACTATATATTTAAAAAAGAAAGTGGATGCAGGTGCAAACCATCTTATCTCCCAGCTCTTCTTTGACAATAATTTTTTCTATTCATTCCTGGACAGGGCAAGGAATGCGGGAATCAACGTACCGATCGACGCCGGAATTATGCCGCTGACGAGTAAAAAGCAGATTGAGCGCATGGTTATGCTCTGCGGCGCAAGTCTGCCTGCTAAATTTAAAAAAGTACTGGACAAATATGAGGATAAGCCGGATGCACTGCTGGATGCAGGTATCGCATATGCGTTGGATCAGGTTATCGACTTGATAACACAGGGTGTGGACGGTATTCACCTTTATACAATGAACAACCCGATTATCGCTGAGCGTATATATAACGGTTTTTCCAGTCTTATAGACTTATAGAATAATATAACAAGAGGCGATTTAAATGACCTTGCAACAGCTTAAATATGTTATTGAGATTGTAAACAGCGGTTCGATGAGCGAGGCTGCAAAGAGGCTTTATATATCTCAGCCGAGCTTGTCGAGTGCGGTTAAGGAGCTTGAGAACGAAACGGGTATAATTATTTTCGCGCGGACAAACAAGGGGGTAGTCCTGTCAGCAGACGGTAACGAATTTCTCGGATATGCCCGCCAGGTGGTCGAGCAGGCGGAGCTTATGGAGGCGAGATATCTTAACGCAAAACCGGCGCGTGCGAGCTTTTCGGTATCGACTCAGCATTACTCCTTCGCTGTAAACGCTTTTGTTTCGCTTATAAAGAAAAATAACTGCGATGAATACGATTTCAATCTCAGGGAAACGAGAACCTATGAGATAATCGAGGATGTCGTAAATTTAAGAAGCGAGATCGGCATGCTATACCTCAACTCCTTTAACGAAAGGGTAATGAACAAGCTGTTCAGGGAGAGTAACCTCTCATTTAACCCTCTTTTTACCGCAAAACCGCATATATTTATAAGTAAGTACAACCCGCTTTCGCAAAAGGATGCTGTTACGCTTGATGACTTATCCGAATATCCCTATCTTAGCTTTGAGCAGGGTACTTACAACTCCTTTTACTTTTCAGAAGAGATATTAAGCACGGTGTTCCGGAAGAAAAACATCGTCGTCTGCGACAGGGCAACGCTGTTTAATCTTCTGATCGGTCTGAACGGTTACACAATTTCAACGGGAATCATCAGTTCGGAGCTCAATGGCACAGATATCGTCACCGTTCCTTTGAATGTGGATGAAAAAATCACCATCGGCTTGATAACGCATAAAAATATGACGCTCAGCAAACTCGGCAATGCATATATAGAGGAATTGAAAAGCATCATTGTAAGAAACGGGATTGATTTGATTAGCGAATAAAAAAAAGCAGGGGTGGATTTCTTCCGCCCCTGTCAAAACACAAAAATCAAAGATATATAAGGTCGAGCTTATAAAGCAGTGTTTACACTCTGTGAAAGCAGTGTTTTTGAAAAATGGTTTAATTAAGCTATTGTTACGTTTGCAGCTCTGAGCTTGCGGGAATCCTTGGGATCCTTCTCGATGTCGAACATAACCTTCTGACCCTCATTCAGAGATTTGTAACCCTGAGACTGAATAGCCGAGAAATGAACGAAAACATCATCGCCGCCCTCGTCATTGGAAATGAAACCGTAACCTTTTTCTGCGTTAAACCACTTTACTGTACCCTTATTCATTGGTACCTCCAAAATAAATATTTCATATACCGAAAAAGATAAAAAACTCACGCTGTTGTTAATCATCAAACGAACAATGACCTACAACAAATTGTGAGTTCATAGATACATTCGGAATACAAATACAATATATCATACATAAAAACGTTTGTCAATAGCAAAAAAAGTCTTTTTGCAATTTTATGAACCATTATTATTTGGATTTTTCTTTCCCGTTTTTTGCAGAATCCTCAATAATGGGAACCGAAAAGGAGGAGAGCAGCTCCTCAAGTGTATCGATGCTCTTTTCCGGGGTTTTAGAAACACTTTTTTGTTTTTTGATTTTTTCCTTATCAATGGTTTTTCCCGATTCATCGGATTTTATGTCTTTGGTCTTTTCCAGAACAAATTCCGAAAACAGGGGAACCGCTTCTTCATCTATGTCGAAATCAGTTTTATCTTTTTCTTTTGTAAAAGTAAAACTGCCTTTTTTTATATCCTTTACAGGCTTGGTGGGCAGAACAAATATTTCTTCCTCTTTATTTTTCATATTCCTTTTCGGCGGTTCATCCTCAAAATCTTTCGCAGGTGCTTCCGGCGGTAGTATAAGTATTTCCTCGTCGGAATCATCCTCTTCGACGTAAGCGACCCTGCCGCTGATTACGGATATCTCGTCCGTATCTTCAGCAATCGCCGGGAAGCAGTCGGTGCTCGTATAACTGTTCAGTCCTGAGCCGCTTACCGAGCCGGGAATCGGGCGGGTAGCGTTAATAAAATCATTAAAAGCCGGTATTATCTTGGATATACTTACACCGATATCCGATTGTTTTATTATTATCGGCGGAAGACCTGATTCTATATTTGCACGGATTTCCTCGCCGGATGTTTTTTTAAGACTGTCGATGATTATATCAGCATCATATAGTTCTATTCCGAGAAGGGGTGATTTATCGGTTCCGATGAACCTAACCGACGAGACGTTCTCCCAATCGATAAACAATCCTTTTTCGGGATAAGTAACAAAATCATATATTCCTTTTTCGGTCAGAACGAGAGCGTCAAGCGGCTTTAAAGCGCTGATGACGGTCATCGTGTACAAAAAGAAAAAATAACCGCAGCCGAGCAAACCCGCAATAATAATGTAGGTAAGATATTCGCTGCTTATATAACTAAGCTTTGCGATTAAACAACAGGCCAAAGCGATAATTGCCATTATAAGGGAGAATGTACCTTTAAGAATAAACGCTCCCGCATTCTTTTTTATATGAAATTCTCTGTTAAACATAATAAACCCATTTCTCCCGCGGGAAATCCGCAAGGGTATTTTTCGGTACTATGATAATAATTTTATTTAAAATTCTCGTAAGTTATTACGGTGTTGTTGTTATAGATACTAAAGGAATCGACATTGGTAATGGTATCATCATCCGAAAATCGTTCATAATCAATTTTAACAATTCCGTCTTGTAACTGGGCGTAATCTTTACTTATGATTTCGTCATAATAATAAATACTCAAAGTAAAGGTTATACCGGTTTCTCTCTCCTCCTGCTCGGAGGTATCCTTTGAGATGTCATTTTCAAAGAGGGCATTGTACTCGCTTTCAAAATCGTAGCTGACGATATGATTATAATATTTATTCTTTTCCAAGTCAATCGAGACATTTTCAAAACAGACACGCTGATAACCGTATCTGCTGTTTGAATCGCTGACGAGGTTTACCATATCGTAATAATTGTTTTTGCTATCCTTTAAAATATAAACAAGCGCATTTTCCGTTTTTCCGCCGGTAATTTTATCGAGGTTGAACATAACTCCTATTTCAATCTGATCTACTGTATCGGCATAATAAATATTGTGGAGTTGGATTGAACCGAAATAGTTCATGTCCGTTCGGGGCTGTATGTTATAAACTGTAAAAGCATCGGGATCCTTCTTTGCGGCGGCGTGAGTCTCGCTTGTAAAAATCATATCGTCAAACATACCCGGTTCTTTGGTGGAAAATAACAAATACATGATAATACCCCATATAAGAAAGGATATTCCGTACAGAGTATATCTGAAAATATACCTGACGGTTCTGTGCGTCTTTGATTCACGAGGATATAATTCCTCATCTGTCTCATCGTAATTTTTGTTAAAATCCATTTTTTATCCTTCTTTTGCGATAAATTAGTGCAGTATGCATTTACTATTTTACATAATATTCAAATGTTATAATACATAATTATTGTTAAATTTATGCATACTGAAAGTTATCCACAAAGTTATTCACGTTTTGTGGATAACTTTTCATTGGCAGGGCTTAATTTTCACATTTTCCACAGGGTTGTCCACAACGTTTTGTGAAGAAATCACTATTATTTCCGCAAATTATGTAAACTTCGTTACGGATTTACATTACTTTAAGTAATTTTTATCAAGGCTGCGAAGCTGTACTGCAAAAGCTATATGTGATGCCATTATTATCTCGCTCTTGTCAAAATCGGCGATAGTCCTTGCAACCTTCAATACCTTGTCATATCCTCTTGCAGAAAGGTTTAGCCGATTAAACGCAGCATGGAGAAGCTCTCTTCCCTTATCGTCGGTAACGCAGTATTTACGTATATGCTTCGGCTGCATAAGAGCGTTGCAGGTCAGTTTTCTGCCGTCGGAGAGGGTATCACCGGCAAAGCGTGACATTGCGTAATTCCTTGCCTCACAGACACGTTTTCTTATCTCGGCGCTGCTCTCGGCCTTTACTTTGGCGTCAAGCTCTCCAAACTCAAGCGCACCTACCTCCACCTGTAGGTCGATCCGGTCGATTATAGGACCGGAAATTCTTGCGATATAAGCTTTTCTTGTGTTGGCGGAGCAGACACATTCCTTAATAGGATGACCGTAATACCCGCATTTGCAGGGGTTCATCGCACAGATGAGCAAAAACGAGGCGGGATACGAAACGGTACCGTTTACCCTTGTAATAACAACCTCACGGTTTTCAATCGGCTGGCGTAACACCTCGATTGCTCGCTTATCAAACTCGGGAAATTCATCCAAAAACAGAACACCATTGTTTGCAAGTGAAATCTCACCCGGTTTTGGATAAGAGCCACCGCCGGTAAGCGCTATATGCGAGAGAGTGTGATGCGGAGCGCGGAAGGGACGCTGTACGAGCAGTGGCTTGAGGTCCGCCGAGAGTCCGGCAATAGAATGGATTTTTGAAGTCTCTATCGATTCATCCAAGGTCATGGGAGGCATAATGCCGGGCAATCTTGAAGCGAGCATGCTCTTTCCCGAGCCGGGAGGGCCAATAAGAAGGACATTATGACCTCCTGCAGCAGCTATTTCCAGCGTCTTTTTTGCGGAATCCTGCCCTTTGACGTCGGAATAGTCGAGTGGATACTCATATGTTGACGAGAAAAAAATCTCCTCCGAAAATTCAACGGGTATGATGGGCCTGCCTCCCAGAAGATGATCGAAAACCTGCCTTACGCTCTCTGCGGGAAAAACGCTTATGCCAAGAGCGGCTGATGCTTCCAGTGCGTTCTGCGAGGGAAGATATATCTCCTTAAACCCAGCGTCCCTCGCAGCCAATGCCATGGGCAGCGCGCCGTTTACAGGACGCAGTTCCCCCGACAGCGACAATTCCCCTACGAAGCACTTTTTGAAAAAATCCATTTTAGTAAAAGACGGGTGGTCGATGAGCGAGAGCAAAATAGGAAGGTCGTAGGAGGAGCCCTCCTTTTTTATGTCCGCAGGAGCGAGATTAACTGTAAGCACTCCCTTTTTGAGCGAAAGCGAGCTTGCTCTCGCAGCGGAGCGAACCCTGCCTGCCGCTTCCTTGACGGCGGTGTCGGGAAGGCCTATGATATCAAGCCTCGGCATCGGCGAACCGATACCTGAGGATTCGACATTTACGATCAGTCCGTCGATACCGGCGATCGCTGCGGAATAAAATACGCTGAACATAAGACCTGCTCCTCCGGTGATTGAAATAATTCTACAGGTATGTGAAAACTATTTTTAAAAAGAAATATCCATCCGCCTCTGTTGAATGGCTCTTTATAAGTAATCGGTTTTTATGACCTGTTCCGGCGTTGCTGTGTTTTGTAAATATTTGTCTATAAGCGTAAGATAACATATTTTTTAATTCTTTTCAATATAAAACATCGAATTATTTTTTATAAGTGGCCGATTTACGAATGATTTTATACTATTAAGCCAAAAATGAGTAAAAATTTTAAGAATTGTATTTACACTAACGAAAAAAAGTGGTATTATATAGTGATGAAAACAGGAGGTATAATAATGCCAAGAAAAAAGATTTCAATGGATGGCAATACAGCGGCGGCGCATGTTTCATACGCGTTTACCGAAGTTGCCGGCATTTATCCGATTACACCGTCTTCTGTAATGGCGGAGAATGCGGATAAGTGGGCTGCCGATGGCAGAAAAAATATATTCGGTCAGGAGGTTAAGGTTGTAGAAATGCAGTCCGAGGCAGGAGCTGCGGGTACTGTACACGGCTCGCTTGCTGCGGGTGCTTTAACCACCACATATACAGCGTCACAGGGCTTGCTATTAATGATTCCCAATATGTATAAAATCGCTGGTGAGCTTCTTCCCGGCGTTATCCACTGCTCTGCAAGAACTTTGGCAACACACGCACTCAGCATTTTCGGAGATCACTCCGATGTAATGGCGTGCAGACAGACCGGTTTTGCAATGCTTTGCTCGGGCAATGTGCAGGAGGTAATGGACCTCGGTGCAGTAGCGCATCTTTCCGCAATTAAGGGGCGTGTTCCTTTCCTTCATTTCTTTGACGGCTTCAGAACCTCTCACGAGATTCAGAAGGTGGAGGTGTGGGATTACGCTGATCTCGAGGAAATGCTCGATATGGACGCCGTTGAGAAGTTCAGAAATCATGCGCTCAATCCTGAACATCCCGTTCTTCGCGGAACCGCGCAGAACCCCGACATTTTCTTCCAGGCAAGAGAGGCAAGCAACAGCTATTATAACGCCATTCCTGCAATAGTAGAGGAATATTTAGATAAGATTAACGCAAAGATAGGCTCTGATTACAAGCTGTTCAATTATTACGGTGCACCCGATGCCGATAAGGTCATTATCGCCATGGGATCTGTTTGCGACACGATAGAAGAGACTATTGATTACCTTAACGCCGGCGGACAAAAGTTAGGTCTTTTGAAAGTAAGGCTTTACCGCCCCTTTGCGATCGACCGCTTTATAGCGGCTCTTCCCGATACAGTAAAAAAGATTGCGGTGCTTGACAGAACAAAGGAACCCGGTGCGATAGGCGAACCTCTGTATCTTGACGTTGTAAATGCCGTACGTAATACACGCTTTAACGATTGTATAATTGTAGGCGGAAGATACGGGCTCGGTTCAAAGGATACAACACCTGCCGCTATTATCGCCACATACAAGAACCTTGACGCGGCAAAGCCGGTAAACGGCTTTACAATTAGCATCAACGACGATGTGACAAACCTTTCGCTCCCGATCGAGATTGCTCCCAACACAACACCAAAGGGCACGGTTTCCTGCAAATTCTGGGGACTCGGCTCCGACGGTACAGTGGGAGCAAACAAGAACTCCATTAAAATCATCGGGGATCATACAGATAAATATATACAGGCTTACTTCGCATACGACTCAAAGAAATCAGGCGGTGTTACAATAAGTCATCTTCGTTTCGGTGATAAGCCGATCCGCTCGACCTATTATGTTACCCATGCAAATTTTGTCGCCTGCCACAATCCTTCTTATATAAACAGTTATGATATCACCGAGGATATTGCCGAGGGCGGAACCTTTCTTTTGAACTGTCAGTGGTCTCCCGAGGAGTTGGACGAAAAGCTTCCCGCAAAGCTAAAAAGAGACCTTGCAAAAAAGAGGGTTAACTTCTATATTGTCGACGCCATCTCGATTGCAAAGAAGATAGGGCTCGGGGGAAGGACAAACACAGTATTGCAGAGTGCTTTCTTCAAGCTTGCAAACATTATTCCGGAAGCGGATGCAATTAAATATATGAAAGAAGCCGCTTATAAGAGCTTCTATAAAAAAGGCGAAGCCGTTGTCAATATGAATTATGCGGCAATCGAAGCCGGCGCAACCGCTTCCGTAAAGGTTGAAATTCCTGCGGAATGGGCTTATGCGACTGATGTGGTCGTCGATAAAAAGTACGAGGGCAGGGCAGAGGTAGTCGATTTTGTTAAGAATATACTCGAACCTGTCAATGCGCAGAAGGGAGACAGCCTTCCCGTATCTGCTTTCTTAAAAGATGCGGATGGTACATTCCCTCAGGGAACGTCAGCTTACGAGAAGCGCGGTGTCGCAGTCGATGTTCCGATGTGGAAATCCGAGAATTGTATACAGTGTAATTTCTGTTCACTTGTCTGCCCTCACGCAACAATCAGGCCGGTTGCTATGACTGCGGAACAGGCAAAGGATTATCCTGATATGGAGCTGCTTGATATGACGGGTATGCCCGGTTACAAGTTTGGAGTTACCGTTTCGGCACTTGATTGTATGGGATGCGGTTCTTGCGCGGCGGTTTGCCCGGGTAAGAAGGGCGAGAAGGCGCTTACTATGCAGCCTATCGACACTCAGATTCCTAAACAAAAGTATTTTGAGCTGTCGTATAAGTTTGCGGATAACAGCGAGGTTCTTGCCAAATTCAAGCCGGAGACAGTTAAGGGCAGTCAGTTCAAGCAACCCCTGCTCCAGTTTTCCGGTGCTTGCGCAGGATGCGGTGAAACACCGTACGCAAAGCTCATAACACAGCTTTTCGGAGACAGGATGTTCATCGCTAATGCAACGGGATGCTCCTCTATTTGGGGTGGATCTGCTCCATCTATGCCTTATACGGTCAACAGACACGGACACGGTCCCGCATGGGCAAACTCGTTGTTCGAGGATAATGCGGAGTATGGACTCGGCATGGCAATGGCAGTAAAGCAGAGAAGAGCAAAATTAATCGGTATTATTGAGAAGTTCGCCGGTTCGGGTTATGATGTTATAGAAGGTCCCGCAAAGGAATGGCTTGCGGTTAAGGATGACGGAGAGGCGTCAAAAGCAGCGTCCGAAAAACTTATTGCAGCTATCGAAAAAGCAGACGCCGAGTGCGGAAGCTGCGGTTGTGAGCTCGACATTCTTTACAAAAAGGCTCTTGCCATGAAGGATATTTTCGTCAAGAAATCTATGTGGATATTTGGTGGAGACGGCTGGGCATATGATATCGGTTTCGGCGGTCTTGACCATGTAATCGCAACCGGTGAGGATGTTAATATCTTTGTGTTCGATACGGAGGTATATTCCAATACCGGCGGTCAGGCTTCTAAAGCTACTCCTACCGGATCGGTTGCGCAGTTCGCAGCATCCGGCAAAACGACAAAGAAGAAGGATCTTGCTGCGATTGCAATGTCATACGGTTACGTTTACGTCGCTCAGGTCGCTATGGGTGCCGATTATAATCAATGTATAAAAGCACTTGTCGAAGCAGAGAGATATAAAGGTCCGTCACTTGTGATAGGATATTCACCTTGTATAAACCATGGCATTAAGAAGGGTCTTGGCACAAGTATGCTCGAGACAAAGACTGCTGTTGCAGCGGGCTACTGGCATAATTTCCGTTACAACCCGATGACTGAGGAGGGTAAGAATCCATTCACGCTTGACAGCAAGGAGCCTTCGGAGTCTTATAAGGATTTCATAAAAACCGAGACAAGATACAGCTCACTCGGCATATCCTTCCCGGATAGGGCGGTAACGCTGTTTGATGCTGCCGAAAACCATGCAAAGGAAAAATATGCAAGACTCAAGAAGCTTGCCGAAAACTAAATATTTAATCCGGAACAGCGTGTGCGACAATGCACACGCTGCACCGGTTTAAAAAACGGGAAAGGGGAGTTGACCTTGACTAAGAAGGGAATGGAGAAAGGCCGATACCTGTATTTGTATTTGATAACGGCGGTGATATGTGTTGTTATAGTTGTTATAGTTGCTGTAGTGCTTGTTTACGGAAACCCGTTTTCGGGTGAGGAAAGCACAGGGATAATTGTATCCGAAAGCAGCATCGCACAAGCCGTGTCCAACGATGTCAGTATTCAGGAAGAAAGCAAGGTTCCGGACGACGGGACTGTTGATGTCTCCGGATATATCGAGATTTCCGTACAGCACAGTGAGCTGTTTGAGGGTAATCTAATCCTTGTTACAAACAAGACTGACGCAACTGCACCCATAAAGGATTCGCTTGACCTCATGATGATTTACGGGAATAAGCAGGGAAGCAAGTATTCACTTTCCACAGCGGAACTGTTACTCAACACCGAGGCTTTAAATGCATTTAATCTGATGATGCACGGCTTTGGGGTTTCAACTGCAGAGACTCACGTAATGGTAAATAACGCTTATGCTTCTATCGACGGCCTAACTAAGGATAAAATGTTCGAATCATATGCGGATTTAGCGTCCGGCAGGTCGGTAAGGCTGGCAGTTTATCCCTCTGAGTTCGGAAAGATGGGAGAGGGTGTTTACCTTTGGTTTTCTGAACATTGCCATGAATACGGATACATACTCAGATATCCCGCTGACAAGACCGAAAAGACAGGCGCAGAAGCATCTGCAACGATGTTCCGTTATGTCGGAAAGCCGCATTCCGAGTATATCAAGCAAAACAACCTTTCCTTAGAGGAGTATATAGAGCTGATAAAAGAATATGATTATAAAAAGCCTTTGATTTATACAGGATTAGGCGGAGAGAAGTATTACATTTATTATCAGCGTGCTGTAACTGATTCCTCAACGGCGATAAATGTTCCTGGAGACAGAGCCTATTCTGTTTCGGGCAACAATACAGACGGATTTATAGTCACCGTCTCGGCAGATAAGCTACCGGAACAATAACTTGTTTCGACAGCTCTCGTTTCCCCGGATATAAAAAAGATAAATATTCGGCAGTCGGCAAAGAGCCGACTGCCGGTCTTTGAGAGCAGAATAAAGTCAAATGCTGTAAAAAAACGACTTAAAAATGTGTAATATGTTAAAAAAGGTTAAAGCACGCTCAGAACAAATGTTTTGTTAGAAAACGCACAACGTAAAACGTAAGGCAATTTATTTGTGCATTATATACAATAAAAAATAAAAATATTTAACATATTGTTCTAAAAAGATACCGATAGGATTAAATAGAAAAAAGAATACAAATTTTCGTTAATACTTTAATTGGAGTCAAACTTGCAATTATCCTTAAAAAGGATTTTAATAATTCCCTAAAAACCCTTGAAATAAAGAGTTTTTTAACGTAAAAATGAAAAAGGAATTTTAAAATACAACTGAAAATAAATTTTACAAATAAAATCAATTATGCAAAATGTATTATAAAAATCGCCTCTTACAATGTAAACAAAATATGAATCAAACCTCTTTTTGTGCTAAATTTACTAAAAAAAGCCAACCCGATATATGCACACTTGACAAAATAAACCCATCATGTTAGTATTTTCATATGAATACACGCACAATAATCCTCTTCTGCCTATCGGAGGATTTGTGCTTAACTTTTCGCAAATTTCATAGGAGGAAAAACGAATGACCAAAATCAAGAAAATATCCGCAAAGCTTTTGATTTGTCTTCTTACGTTGACAATGCTTACAACCGGCGGATTGAATCAACTGATAGGGTTGTCCGCTTCGGCTCTAGTCGAGAGCGTCGACGGCTCGGATTCTTTGGTTCGTACTTCGTTGGCAGAAATTCAGAATGTTTTAACCGACGTCGTGTATGGCGAATACATATCGCGTTATCCTGACGTCGGAGAACCAAAAAAACCGGTGGAGATCGATCTTGCCGGTTATACCGACGAGGAAGGTTTAACCACCGCTACCGTTGAGGTAAAATCCGATGGCTTCGCAGACTATGACGGGCTTGTGCTTTTCGTCGCAGACGACGGAAAGATAAGCTGGAAAATCGAAATCGATGAGGAAGCTCTTTACAGTATAAAAATCGAGTATTATACCGGAAATATCACCGTAAAAGATTCCGAAGGCGATATTGTGAGCGAGGGTAAATCCTCCGCATTTGAAAGAATGATTCTCGTTGACGGCAAGATTCCATTTAAGGAGTCTCGTTCTATTGTTTTTGAAAGAGAATGGGTCGATACATACACGGTTGTCGATGAAAACGGAAAACCCATTTTAAATGATAAGGGAGAAAATCAAACATATTTATCTAACTCCAGGGAGTTTATTGACCTTGTTACCAAATATGAATACAATTCGGAAGGCAGCAAGCGTCTTTATTTAAAGGATATTACAGGAAATGAGATAAAGCCTGAGAAAGCTCTTCTCGATTCATGGAACAGCACTTTTATTTACGATGCGACCGGCTATTTTGAGGAACCGCTTAAGTATTATCTTAATGAGGGAACTCATACATTTACCCTTGATGCAATTAAAGAGCCGATGGCAATAAAGAGCATAACACTTCAAAAAGCAAACCCTACAATGTCCTATGAAGAATATTTGACAGCACATTCGGACGCGAAAGATTATTCTGGCGACAATGTTACGATGATACAGGCAGAGTATACAAATGTAACCTCCGAGCGTACATTATACCAGTTGAACGACAGATCTTCCACAATCACAATGCCGCAGGATCCCGCTCTGCAAATGATGAACAGCATAGGCGGTGATAAGTGGCAGTATGTCGGACAGTGGATGGAATGGACCGTAGTAGTCGGAGAGACGGGTTTTTACAATATAATACCCCGATCGAAGCAGAACCTGTATTCGGGTATGTATGTTTCGAGAAAGCTCTACATAAACGGAGAGGTTCCCTTCAAGGAAGCAGCACGTCTTCGCTTCAACTATTCGGACAAATGGCTAACCGATCCTCTTAACGATGGAAATCAGAGCTTTAAGTTCTATTTGGAAGCGGGTAAGGAAATTACCATAAGACTTGAGGTCGTTCTCGGTGATATGGCTGAGATTCTCAGCACGATTGAGAACAGCCTTGCTACGATTAATACATATTATCGAAAGATACTTATGATAACAGGACCTGAACCCGATGAATATCGCGATTATTACTTTCAGAGATTGATTCCCGATGTTGTAAAAGGATTAAAGGAACAGTCTGCTATATTACAGGATCAGTCCGACAAACTCACAAAAATAACGGGAAATAAGGGCGAGCATTCTGCTCAGCTCGATAAAATTTCAGTTTATTTGAACCGCATGGGTACATACACAAGCACAATTGCGGCGAGTATGAAGACACTAAAGGACTATCTTGCCGCTCTGGGCACATGGCTTACGGATACGCAGAATCAGCCTTTGTACCTCGATTATATCTGTATTCAAGCAGTCGAGGCGGAAGCTCCGCAGGCAGAACCGGGATTTTTCCAGTCTTTTTGGGGCGAACTTCAGAAGTTCTGGATGTCCTTCTTTGCGGATTACAATTCCATCGGTTCTATGACAGAGGAAGGGGTCACAACCGCAGAGCTTGAAAAGGTTGCGATCGAGGTCTGGACCACCACTTCGAGAGAACAGGCTCAGATTATAAGGTCGCTCGTTGACGACAATTTTTCTTCCATTTATAATATACCTGTAGAGGTTAAACTGGTTGTTGCAGGTACATTATTGCCCGCAACGCTCGCAGGTACAGGACCGGATATATCCATGGGAAGCGGACAGGGAGATCCTGTCAACTACGCTATCCGTTCGGCAGTAAAGTCACTCAATACCCTTACGGGGGATACAAATGTTGGATATAATTTCAATGACTTCTCCCGCTGGGCGGATAATCCCATTTACAGTAAGTTTTTGGATAAAATCGACACCTTTGATGAGGTTACGGAGCGCTTTGCAGAAGCAGCGATGGTTCCAATAACCCTTTACGGTGAAACTTATGCTCTGCCCGAGACAATGAACTTCCCTATGATGTTCTACCGCAAGGATATCTTTGCCGAACTTGGAATCGAGGTTCCCAATACATGGGAGGATTTCTACGATATTATTTATACCCTTCAGGCAAATATGCTCGATATGGGCGTACTGCCGGGAGGAGTAGCTCATGCGACTATACGCATGTATCAGCAAAACGAACAGCTCTATGATATGGGCGATTATGACAGATACCTTAACCTTTACAGGGAGAACGGTTACACCGATGACAAGTTGAAAGAGCTTGGGTATGCATATACCAACGAAGACGGCGTGATTATACCAAAAACAGATGGTATGACCATAAACCTTGATTCCGACCTTGCGCTTGCTGCGTTTAAGGAGGAATGCGAGCTGTTTACTGTTTACGACTTTCCTTATCAGTATAATCTTGCTACACGCTTCCGTCAGGGAATAATGCCTATTGCGATAGCAGACTACTCAAGCACCTATAATACTCTAATCGTATTCGCACCCGAGATTAAGGGCTTGTGGGAGTTCACTCCGCTGCCGGGAACACCTTCTATTGACGGAAAGATTAATAACACTACCGTCGCGAGTATAACGGCTATGATCATGATGAGATCGGTAACCGATGATAACGCTCTTGCAGCATGGACATTTATGCAGTGGTGGACTAACGCCGAGGTACAGAGCGCTTATGGAAACGAAATGGTTGCGCTTCTCGGTCCCTCCGCAAAACAAAGCACGGCAAATATCGAAGCATTGACCAATATGCCGTGGTCCAAGGACGAGTACGACAATCTCGTTGCTCAGTTTAACGCGGTTATATGCACACCGGAGGTCCCGGGCAGCTATATTACAGGACGTTATGCGGGATTTGCGTTCCTTGATGTTTACAATGACGGAGAAGAATCTGTCGATACTATGCTTTCATACATTGACGATATTAACAGCGAGCTATCAAGAAAGCGTAAGGAGTTTGGTCTGCCGGTAGCAGAGGATTTTAAAGCTTTCGAGAGAAAATCGGGAAAATCTGAATAAGGGGGGAAAAGGATAAATGGCAAAAGAAAAAGCAATTATAAGAAGCGACATATCAAGGTTCAGATGGACTCTTCTTGAAATGAAGAAGAACTGGGTAGGTTACTTAATGGTTATGCCCTTCTTCCTCCTGTTCTTCATATTCACGGTAGTTCCGGTTGTTTTGTCGATTATGCTCAGTTTTACAACCTTCAACATGCTTGAGTTGCCTCAGTTCGTGCAAATGGATAACTATATCAGGCTTATATTAGATGATGATATTTTCCTGATCGCAATAAAAAACACGATGATTTTTGCGGCTATTACAGGACCGGGTTCCTACTTGCTGAGTTTGTTTTTTGCATGGTTCATAAACGAGCTCAGACCAAAGATCCGTGCGATCGTTACGCTCTTCTTTTATGCGCCTTCGATTTCGGGTAATATATATCTCATTTTTACAATCCTTTTCAACGGTGACCAGTACGGTATCGTGAACGCCTATGCGATGAAGTTTGGTTTTATATCAAAGCCGATACTTTTCTTTGCGGATAAGAACTGGATACCCACATTGGTTATTGTCGTTGCACTTTGGACCTCACTCGGGTCATCTTTCCTAATGTTTATCGCAGGATTTCAGGGAATCAACCAGGAGCTTTATGAAGCGGGAGCAGTCGACGGTGTGAGAAACCGCTGGCAGGAGCTCTGGTTCATAACCCTCCCCACAATGAGACCGCAGCTGATGCTTGGTGCAATTCTTGCCATTACTCAGTCCTTCGGTTTCGGAGCAGTTATAACCGCTCTTGCCGGTTTCCCAAGCCCGGATTATTGCGCTCATACGATTATGCATCATCTTGAGGATTACGGAGGAACACGTTTTGAGATGGGTTATGCTTCAGCAATCGCTACGATTCTGTTCTTTATGATGATCGGAGCTAACCTTTTGGTTAATAAAGTATTGAGAAAGGTGGGCTCTTAGGAAATGGACATCAAAACGATAATTGATAAATATAAGGCATACAGAGACAAACGCATTGCCAAGAAGGGTCCGAATACTTTCAAACGTTCGGTTACCCGTTCTGCGGGCGGTGACGTCGGGATATTTATAATTCTTGGAATAGTCGCTGTCATAATGGTCTTGCCAATGGTATATGCGATAGTACAGTCGTTAAAGCCGCTCGACGAGCTGTGGGTTTTCCCTCCGAGATTCTTTGTCGTAAATCCTACATTGAAAAACTTTACAGACCTGTTCCGACTGATGGGAAGCTCATGGGTACCCTTTTCGAGATACATATTCAACACCGTATTGATTTCCGTGGTGGGAACATTAGGCAACGTAATTTTTTCTTCGTACGCTGCTTATGCAATAGCAAAGATAAAATTTCCGGGAAGAAAATTCCTGTTCAGCATTATCGTGTATTCCCTTATGTTCAATGCGACAGTTACAAGCATTACGAATTTTATCACAATGTCGCTGCTCGGATGGGTTGATACTTACCTTGCAATAATAGTTCCCGCTTTCTGTACGACCTTCGGATTGTATCTGATGAAGCAGTTTATGGAGACAAACGTAACTGATGCGGTGCTTGAGAGCGCAAGGCTTGAGGGTGCGAATGAAAATTTGATTTTTTGGAAGATTGCGATGCCGATGGTTAAGCCGGCTTGGATTACGCTGCTTATGCTCTCCTTCCAGGGATTATGGAATACCGGAGCGAATATGTATATATACAGTGAGCAGCTTAAGACATTCAACTACGCGATAAGCCAGATTGTTACGGCGGGAGTCGCCCGTGCCGGCGTCGGCTCCGCTTCAATGGTGGTAATGATGATCGTTCCGATTACTGTGTTTATCATAACTCAGAGCAATGTAATCCAGACGATGTCTACTTCCGGTATGAAAGAATAGAGGGGAGTATGATATGAAAAAAACCAAAATTATTAGAATTATACTTCTTACTTTCTGCTTGATTATATTTTTTGCAACCTCCGCAAGTGCGATTATTCCGTATACAACATATACATACGATGTCGGAGGTTGGATGCAGGTCAGTCCCACTGCATATGTCCCGCTTGAGATAATCAATTCACAGACGATTTTAGAGTCCTTTAACAAATCAAGCGATTTGATAAAGCAGAAATACTCATCACAGACCGAGCTTGTGACTAAACCGCTGGACACACCGACCGATGTTTTCGTTGATGATTTAAATCATGTATACATCGCTGATTCGGGGAACAACCGTGTTATCGGTCTTGATGATAAATATAACTTCCGTTTAATGTTGAGTACCTTTACCAACGACCAGGGAGTTCCGGACTCACTTAGCTCTCCGACGGGTGTCTTTGTCACGAAAACCGAGATTTATGTTGCGGATAAGGACAAATCAAGAATAGTAATTTTTGATAAGGTCGGTAATTTTGTAGATATAGTACCTGAGCCCGCAAGTGATGTTATGCCGGAGAATTCGGTTTATAAACCGATTGCTCTTGCGGTTGATAACGCCGGACGTATTTATGTGGTTTCCGCAACGACGAACTACGGTGTTCTTTCACTCAACCGAGACGGTAGCTTTAACGGATTTATCGGTCCTCAGAAGGTTACATATAATGTGTTTCAGTATATGTGGCGTAAGTTCCAGACGGCTGAACAGATTGAGTCGAGCGAGCGATTTGTTGCAACCGAATATAACAACATTACAATAGACGAAGACGGCTTTATCTATATAACAACCAATTCTATTAATGAGAGTAATGTTGATGCAGCTATACGTTCGCGTTCTAAAAAAGGCGACTATGCGCCTGTTAAAAAGCTGAACCCTAATGGAAGCGACGTAATGAACCGTAACGGTTTATGGCCTCCTTCGGGTGAGATCGATTATCTGAATTTCGCTACTGCCGGATTTACTCATGTCGGTCCATCTGATATCTGTGATGTTGCTCTCGGACCTAACGGAACCTGGAGCATCATAGACACGGAACGCAGCAAGGTTTTCTCCTATGACGAGCAGGGCAATCTGTTATATGCATTCTGCGACGAGGGTGACCAGAAGGGAAATATCCAAAAGCTGATCGGAATTGCATATCAAGGTACGAGAATACTGCTGCTTGACGGCAGCGCGAGTTCCATAACTGTTTACAAGAGAACCGAATACGGCGATCTTGTTGATGCAGCAATAAAAAATACCCTTGATAAAAATTATAACGAAGCAGTCAAGTATTATAGAGGCATACTTCAGCGCAACAACAATTACGACAGTGCGTATGTGGGCATTGGTCAGAGCCTATACCGCAACGGCGAGTATGTCAAGGCAATGCAGTATTATATGGACGCTTATGAAACCAAGAATTATTCCGAGGCATATGCAGCATATAGAAAAGCCTGGATAGAGGACAATGTCTGGGTAATTCCTTTGGTAGTCATCGTTCTCATCATAGCGTTGGTACAGTTCTTTAAATGGGCAAACAAATATAATAAACAACAACAGAGGATACAGGGTAAACATTCATTCGTTTCAGAGATTGTTTACGGTTTTCATGTGATTTTCCATCCGTTTGACGGATTCTGGGATATAAAGCATGAGAAGCGAGGTTCAGTCCGCGGAGCAACCTTCTGGCTCTGTATAACAATAATGGTATTTGTATATGAGGGTGTCGGTCAGGGTTATCTGTTCAACCCCGGATATAACAGAGTAAGCATTTTATACCATGCATTCTCAGTCCTGCTTCCACTATTGTTATGGGCCACTGCAAACTGGTGTCTTACAACCCTGTTTGAGGGAGAAGGTTCGTTCAAGGATGTATATATTGCATCGTGTTACTCGTTAATACCGCTTCCGCTTATAGTCCTGCCGCAGGTAATTCTTACGAATTTCGTTACTATGGATGAAGCGCCACTTCTTTTGGCTCTTGTATCAATCGCATATTTCTGGCTTGGATTATTGATTTTCTTCGCAATGATGGTTATTCACGATTATACGCTTGGAAAGAACATACTCACCGTAATCGGATCTGTCGTCGGTGTAGCGATTATAATGTTTGTAACCGTTTTGTTCGCAGGTCTTCTTACAGAGATTTACAAATTCGTATACAACATATTCATTGAGTTGAAGTACCGATACTGGTCTTAAGGAGGAGTGCGTGATATGAAAAATAATTTATTTAAGAAACTTATGGCACTTCTTTTGTGCCTACTGACAATCACTTCAATATTGTCGGTCGCGGTTTTCGCAGAGGAATCCTCTTCCACCGCTTCTTCGGTATCCGGCACCTCGGACTCCTCCGGTGATGAATCTGAGGAGGATATATGGGTAAAGCTTAAACCCGCATATATGGATACAAGTTTCCAGTCGATAGACGACAGAATCAACGGAAACGATGCGCTCGCTTCAATGACGCTTATGCTCGTCAAGGACGGATTTGCACTGTATGCGGACACCTTAACGGGTGAGGTAGTGCTGTTAGAGCTCTCGGATCCTGACGAAAACGGCGAATATGAGATTTCCGACAACGGAATATACAAGTATGACGGATATTTCTCAACAAACCCGTACAATATCGGCAGCAGCCAATCTGTCGGAGGACAGAAGTCCTCCAACGCTATTAAAGAGGAGCTTTATTCACAGGTAATTATCGCTTATACACAGAACGACACGGAGCAGGAATTCTTTTCCTTCCCGGATGCTGCCGTTAATAATCAGATTACCGTTAAGAACATCAGAAGCGGCATAAGAGTGGAATACACCTTAGGTCGTGAGGAAATCGAATACATGGTTCCCAGACTGATAAGAAGGGAAAAGCTGGATGCTCTGGAAGAGCAGATTAAAGCAAACGCACAGTCAGAGCGTGACGCACGTGTTTTTAAGGCATATTATGTTTTATATGACGTAAACGACCCTCTAAAGCCAAAAAAGACGATAGAGGAGTATAAAGCGGCTTTTCCGATTTCTGAGAGATTCGCAGTTTATGTCTGTGACCCGGCGATAACTCCGAAGGAACTTACAAGGGTAGAGAAAATCTTAAAGCTCAACACAGATTATTCCTTTGATCAATTGGATTTAGACCATGCGGAGACTGAATACGAAGCTTCCGACGAAGCGCCGCCGCTGTTCAAGTTGGCAATAGAATATACTATCGATGAGTTGGGACTTTCGGTAAGGTGCAATGCCGGAAACATTAGGTTCGATTCCTCAAGTTATAAGCTGTCTAACGTAACCCTTCTTCCATATGCGGGTGCGGGCAACACTAATAACGACGGTTATATTTTCACTCCCGACGGTTCTGGAACATTGATAGAATTTAAAAACATTCGAAATCAAAGCTTTACAACAATAAGCACTCTATACGGTCAGGACTATGCACTCAATGATGTAAAGGGTGCGAAAAAAGAGGTAATGCACTTACCTGTATTCGGCGAGGTCGAAATCGTAAAGGATCAGTATTCTACGATAGAAACCGTACCTAAGCTTGATGAAGACGGCAACTATCTTCTCGATGAACAAGGCAATGTTATCACCGAAGATAAAAAGGTTATGCACGATCTCAGAATCGGTTATCTCGCCGTTATCGAGGAGGGTGACTCGCTGACAGATATTACTGTTGAAAACGGTGGCTCTACACATATGTTTGCATCGGTTTTCACCTCCTTCAATCCGAGACCTAAGGATTCCTATACTCTTGAGGGCAGCCTTTCTGCTTCCTCGAACGCAATGTGGACGGTTGAGTCAAAGCGTAAATACACCGGGGATTACAAGCTCAGATATTTCATCCTTACCGACGATATCTCATATTCTGGAATGGCAAAGGTATACAGGGATTATCTGATAAAGAAGGGCGATCTTACAGAAATCAACAGCACGGGTGATGAAAAATCGGACGATATTCCGCTTTACATAGAGACGCTTGGCTCACTTGAGGTTATGAGAGATATTCTGGGAATCCCCGTTGTAAGATCCATCGCACTGACGGATTTTGAAAGCACAAAAAAGATGCTTGAGGACTTAAGGGAGAAAGCCGGAATAAGTAATGTAAAAATAAAGATGTCAGGTTGGGCTAACGAGGGCTTGATTCCCTTGGCTCCGACACAGGTAGATATTGAGGATGTCCTCGGCGGAGAGGAAGGCTTTAAATCTCTCTTACAGTATGCCAAGGAAAAAGGTGTGACGCTGTTCCCCGATTTTGATTATGCGTATGTATCAAAGGATAAAGCGGGAGACGGATTTGTCAGCTCCAAAGACCGTTCAAAGACTATAAACGATCAGCCCGCGGATAGAAAAATATACGATCCGACCTGGCAGGGTTATATTACTGCAAGACAAGGTGTAGTATCACCGAACGTAATGTCAAGGATGTATTCGGATATGTATAAGGAGTATTCCGGTTACGATGTGGGCTCTATTTCGGTAGGTACTTTAGGCGAGTCTCTTTCGTCGGACTTCAACGAGGATGATCCGCTTCACAGAGAAGACTCTGTTATTCTAATAACAAGACTTTTTGATCAGATTAAAAAAGACAACGGCAAGGTGATGGTTTCGGGCGGAAACTCTTATGTATTCCAGTATGTAACTGATATCGTGGATTTGCCGCTTGACGACTCACAGTACAGGCACTCCTCCGGCTCCATACCCTTTATGGGAATGGTGCTTCACGGTTATATCGAGTACTCGGGTAAAGCGATTAACCTTGCGGGTGACTATCAGTACACCCTGCTCAAGACTATTGAGAACGGAGCTTCCCCGTATTTTGTAATTGCGATAGACAACACCGCTGAGCTGAAGAATTATTCATCATACTCCCAGTTGTCAGGATATTATTCAGTTAAATACTCAATATGGGCTCAGGATATGGTTCAGACATATAAAGAGCTGAACACAGCACTGAGGGATCTCAAATACAGCAAAATGGTTTACCACGAGTTTCTCGATGAAAAAAACAAAGTAGTTAAGGTAGTCTACGACAATGGAGCATCTTTCTATATCAACTATTTGCTGGAGGACTACGAGGTAAAGGTCGGTAATCAAACGGAGATTATTCCCGCTGAGAGCTTTTTGAAGTTCGACGGAAGCGGAAATAAGGTAATAGGTTAAAGGAGGAGGGGTAAGAAGTTGGATAAAACAATCAATAAAAGCATTAAAACGACAAACAGCAAGCCCATTACTCCAAATGCTAAAAATCCTCGCAAGACGCTTTCTCTGCAAAAACAAAAAGCAAAGATGGGATGGCTTTTCATAGCACCGTTTCTGATAGGTTTCGCCATTATATATCTTCCTATGATTTTCGAATCAATTCGTTTCTCATTCAACAAAATAGAAATACAGGGCGGCGGCGGCTATATATTAAACGGAGTGGGCTGGGAGAATTACAGCAATGCGCTGTTTAAGGACACACAATATGTTCCTACTCTTTTAGGAAGTATTAAGGACCTTTTCTTAAGTATACCGGCAATAATTATATTTTCACTTTTTATTGCGGTTCTTCTCAATCAGAAGATGAAGGGTAGGGCGGTATTCAGAGCGATATTCTTCATACCGGTTATAGTTTCTACCGGAATTATCGAGAGAATCGATCTCATGAACTCGCTTGCTCAAATAATGGGAGAAGCATCCAATGCAGCTGCGGAGGGGATGGAAACTACCACTACCGGTACCGAAATCATTTCGATAATGGACATTGAAAATCTGTTCAGAGGTATGAGAGTCGGTACAGGGCTTGTTGAATATGTCGTAGAAATGGCGAATAACGTATATGACATCATCAACAAGTCGGGTGTTCAGATGCTTATTTTCCTTGCAGGTCTGCAGTCAATTTCACCGGCTATATATGAGTCGTGCTATATTGACGGTGCATCCCCGTGGGAGACTTTCTGGAAAATTACTTTCCCGATGATAAGCCCGATGATACTCGTTAACTCGGTCTATACCATAATAGATTCCTTTACATCCGAATCTAACCAGGTCATGACATATATCCATAATGTCTATAACAAGCCGGGAGGCAATGTTCAAGCAACCGCAATGTCATGGATGTACTTTTTGGTAGTAATCATCATACTGGCCATAATAGGTGGTATAATGTCCGCGTACGTGTTCTATCAGAAACGTGACACATAAGGAGGGATGAAAATGGATAAGACTGTTTCCAACAGAAAAGCGGAAAAAGAACTGCTAAAGCAACGGAAAAGGGAAGAAGCGATCAGACTGATCAGAACACAGGAAAAAACCCCTTTCTGGATGCGGATGAAATACAAGTATCTTACCGCATATTATGCAAAGCAGGCAATATTTAAAATATTCAGGCTTTTATTGCTTATCGGAATATCCTTTGTCATTCTCTTCCCCTACTATTCAAAAATAGCAGGCTCGTTTATGAGTCGGGACGATTTTGTTGATGTGTCGGTTAAGCTGATAGCAAAATATCCTACTTTGGATACATATAAGGCGATAATTAACGATAATAAGTATTTTCTTGCGTTATTTAACACGACCTTGCTTTCGTTACTGTGCGGGGTCTCTCAGATGCTAACCTGCGCTGTCGTCGGTTACGGATTCGCGAAATTTAAGTTCAAGTTCAAAGGCTTGCTCTTTATGCTCGTAATCCTGACGATGATTATCCCGCGTGATACGCTGCAGCTTTCGTTGTTCATGAAAATGAGGTATTTTGACATCTGGGGAATCGTAGGTTTTATTAAAAAGTATATCTTCGGTTCGTCAGAGGCGACTCCTGCGATAGCAAACCTACTCAACTCCTTTTGGCCGCTTGCAATACTTTCGCTTACGGGATTGGCATTCAAGAACGGTTTGTTTATCTACATAATGCGTCAGTATTTCAACGGTGTGCCCGATGAGCTTGAAGAGGCGGCATATGTAGACGGAGCAGGAGTATTAAAGACATTCGTCAGAATCATCCTGCCTATGTCAGTACCGATGTTAGTAACGATATTTATGTTCTCATTCTCTTGGCAGTGGTCGGATTCCTTTTATACCGGATTATTCTTTACGAATAAAACCGACTTTGTGCTTCTGCCTGATATTGTTTCTATTCCGGTATCACTCGATACAAACTATGCGGCAAAGGAAGCATATGAGGCAGCGATCAGAAACACCTGTGGCCTTATGATATTGGCACCTCTGGTAGTTTTATATCTCTTTGGTCAGAGAACGCTCATTGAAGGTGTAGAACGCAGCGGTATTACAGGTTAATCAAAAAAAAATTATCCAGAGCAGCTTCAAAACGGAGCTGCTCTGAATTATTCATGGATTTTTTTCAAATCAAACTGAAAACCTTATCTTTCGGTGTGTTTCTTTAAGTCGTCATAACCGATAGGCGTAAAATTAAAGTGTTAGATTGTACATAATACCATACTTATATATAACAATCACTTACTTCTTGTTATAATCATAATGATATGTATCATGTCCGCATCAAGTGGTCGGTTTTGCAGAATATGTTGTTGCATTTAATCAGAGTTTATTATATAATATTGATATATCATAAGCATAAGTGTGAAAAAGGGGGAATATAAAAGCTTGACAAAAATAATTATGGGTATCCAATTACAGCAAAGGCATGAAACCTCGCTTGAGGTTCAGAATCTGCTAACCGAATATGGTTGCGTTATCAAAACGCGGATAGGTGTACATCAGGCTTCTGACGATTCCTGCAGCGAACGCGGACTTATTATACTTGAACTCGCGGACGGCTCGGAAACAGAGTCTGCCGAGCTTGAGAATGCGCTCTCATCAATAAAAGGCGTTACAGTAAAGAAAATGATATTCTAAATTAACAATAAAGGAGAAATTACTTATGTTGTGGAAATGCTCTGTGTGCGGTTATATTCATCAGGGTGAGGGTGCCGCTGATAAATGCCCAAAGTGCGGTGCACCGAAAGAAAAATTTGTTGAGATTCCGGCTGAGGATGCGAAGAAAATATATACCTCAGACCGTACAAACGACATTCATATGGAAATCTGCAAGCTCGCAATGAAAATCGCAGCTCTTGCCGAGGAGGGAATAGAGCTCAACCTTGACCCGCCCTGCGTTTCGCTTTTTAAACAGGCAAAGGATGAGGCTTGGGTTATTAAGCAGAGGAGCAAAGCGGAAATAGCCGGTCATGTCGGAAAAGCAAAGTGGTAATACTTAGTTTTTAGCAACAAAAAAATGAAGAACGGCATAAACTCTTGATCAGATGGGTTTATGCCGTGTTTTTTGCTTTTTTATCGTTTTTTATAGCAAGCTGAATAAATAACAATTAAAGATATGAAAATAATAAAAATCGTAAACGCTTAAGTGCTTAATTACAGGTCATTCAGATAATCAAAAGCTCATAAGCAGTTACGGGTTAGACCGGTTTTACCATTTGACTTTAATATTTTTATCCTTCATTTCACCAAGATATTCGTCAAAGGTTATTTGCTTGTCGTAATGATAACCTGTGGTTACGTCTATAATCCTGTTTGCAATCGTTTGGATAAACTGGTGGTCGTGAGTTGTAAACAGAACCGTCTCGGAATATTTTATCAGTCCCTCGTTGAGCGCAGCGATGGATTCAAGGTCGAGATGGTTAGTCGGTTCGTCAAAAATCAAAACGTTTGCTCCCGAAAGCATTGTCTTGCAAAGCATACACCTGACACGTTCACCGCCAGATAATACGCAAACCTTTTTCATCGCCTCATCACCCGAGAACAGCAGCTTACCAAGCCAGCCTCTTACATCAGATTCATAGGTAAGGTCAGAATATCTCCTTACCCAATCGACGAGGTTTTCGTCGCTGCCGTCAAAGAACTCTGAGTTATCGCTCGGCATATACGCCTGTGAAGTGGTAACGCCCCATTTAAAAGTGCCCTTGTCCGGTTCAAGTTCTCCCGTAAGGATTTTAAAAAGCGTGGTCTTGGCGACAGCATCCGCACCGACGAAGGCAACCTTTTCACGTGGACGGATTATAAAGCTGACATTATCAAGCACCTTTCTACCGGCTATCGTCTTTGAGATACCATCAACAAAAAGCATATCGTTGCCCGCCTCGCGGTTGGGCTTGAAGAATATATACGGAAACTTTCTTGAAGATACAGGCTCATCGGTAAGCTCCATGTTGTCAAGTAGCTTTTTTCTGCTTGTTGCCTGTTTTGATTTGGAAGCATTTGCGCTGAAACGGGCGATAAACTCCTGTAATTCCTTAACCTTGATTTCGGTCTTCTTGTTCTGCTCCCGCATTTGTCTCTGCCTGAGCTGAGTATAATCGAACCAAAAATCGTAGTTACCGGCAACCATCGTGATTTTTCCAAAATCCACATCCACAATATGAGTGCATACTTCGTTTAAAAAATGCCTGTCATGCGATACTACAATAACAGTACTGTTTTCAAGGTTCACCAGAAAATCCTCAAGCCAGCTGATAGTCTCGACATCGAGATGGTTCGTAGGCTCGTCCATTAGCAGTATGTCCGGGTTTCCGAATAGTGCCTGAGCGAGCAGGACTTTTACTTTTTGATCACCCGAAAGCTCTTTCATAAGAAGATTATGATACTCGTTTGTTATTCCAAGCCCGTTAAGCAATATTGCAGCGTCGCTTTCAGCGTTCCAGCCGTCCATCTTCATAAACTGTTCTTCTAAGTCGCAGAGCCTTAATCCTTCTTCCTCGGTCATGTCATCTTTGTTGTAATACTGCTCTTTTTCTTCTTTTATTCGGCATAATACCTGGTTCCCCATTATTACAGTCTGAAGAACCTCAAATTCATCGAACTCAAAATGGTTCTGCTTTAATATTGAAATCCTTTCGCCGGGTGTTTTTACAATTGTACCCCTTGACGGCTCGATTTCACCTGAAAGTATTTTTAAAAAAGTCGATTTTCCGGCACCATTTGCACCGATAATTCCATAACAGTTACCTGCTGTAAAACTTACCGTCGCGTGATTGAATAACGATGTGCCTCCGTATTGAAGCTCTACATCCACTGTACCTATCATTTAAACTGATTACCTTTCGATTGTTTTATGGCATTATACAATATAACAGAGTTATGCTCGGATTACAACATACAATAAGGAGAAATTATGTAAGATATTTTACCGAGCGTATCTTATCCCCCTGTATAAAAAGACAACAGAATCTATTATATACCCGAATACAATTATGTAAACTAAACCTTTTGTAACTCCGTTCCATATTTCTGCAGTATTAATGTTTTGTATAGAAACACCAATACCCGCCGCTTCCAATTCGCTTAAAAAGCTTTGATTCCAGATTGTATTATTTTTTAAAATCAATACGCTCAGTATAAGAGAGATAATGTTTGTTATGATTGCGACTGCACAAACAGTGATATTCCATCTACCTGTGAAAAGCTTTATGCCCTCCTTCATAAGCAGCATAATAAATATTACTACAACCCATGGGATAACACGTCTTATGCCCTCCGGGGAAAATAGCGGGATTATAGAAATAAGCTTGCTCTCAGAAAAGTTGTAAATACCTATCAGATGATTTTCAAAGATGAAGAAAATTGAAAACAAAGCCGAGAACACGATGCCGAGGATAGGATCGACGGGTTTTATAATCGCTTCTTTCTTTGGGATTTCGGGTAAATCGGATACTGACCAGTTCTTTTTCGCATCCAAGGCTTTAATATTCAAAAAACGTTCGTTAAGAGCAAAAATGACAGTTACCCAAGTAAAGCCCTGAAATGCGCCCGAACAAATCGCACCGACAACATCGCCAAAAGCGCTACCGAATGTTTCCGGTGTATTCGCAAGTATTTCAAGAAAAGCTACAACAACGCTGCCAAAGATAACGCAGGGGAGTACTATTTTCAAGATTGTAAGGTATGTGTCATAATACTCGGGACCGATAAGGTAGTTCTTTTTATCGTTGTATTTTGCTGCGAGCTCCGCCGGGTTTCCAAGCTCCTTGAGCACGTTTTCATAGTCGGCACTCGAAGGTATGTTTTCGCCGCATGACGCATATAGCATATCCTCGATAAGAGTCCGTATTTCCTTTTCTATGTCCGCTCTTTGTTTTTGGGGAATCCTTTTTATGACCGCATAAATATATCTGTCGATCAGTTCCATTCCTTTTTTCTCCTTTAGCTTATCATTTTATTCATACTTGAAACCATACTGTGCCATTCCGCACAGAGCCGCGAATAAACCGCTTTGCCGGTATCACTCAGGAAGTAATACCGCCTCGGTCTTGAATCTGTTAACTCCCAGATACTGCTTAAAAGATTCTGCTTTTCAAGTCTGCGAAGCAGGGGATACAACGTTCCGGCATCGATAGGTATTCCTTTTTCCTCAAGCTCCTGTACTAAGGAGTAGCCGTATTTGGGTTCATCAAGCCTACTCAACACACATAGAATGAGCGTTCCACGGCGAAGTTCCGAAATGTAACTGCGTACTATTTCTTCAATATCGTTCAAACCAAACATCCTTTCCGATATCATTTCCTTTTTCATTATACTGTGTATCACACACTATTGTCTATACTTTAATATGTAAAGTTTTACAATATTTGTGTTCATAAAACCGAAATAATCAATCTCGCCGTATTTGCAAATAAGAAACAGAAAATAAAACCGATTAATGTCGGGACGATGACAGATACCGCTGTCCATTTTATACTGCCGGTCTCTTTTTTTATCGTCATGCACGTGGTTGAACAGGGCCAGTGCATAAGTGAGAAAAGTATAACGCTTACAGCCGTAATCCATGTCCACCCATTGGCGCACAACAGCTCTTTCAAATCGTAAATACTCTCAAACTCTACCAGTGTTCCCGATGACATATATGACATTATTATGATTGGTATTACGATTTCATTTGCGGGCAGACCGAGAATAAATGCAAACAGGATAACTCCGTCGAGCCCGCAAAGGCGTGCGAAAGGATCTAAAAATCCCGAGCAGTATGACAGCAGACTGGCATCAGCCACAGTAACATTCGCCATAATCCAAATAATTATGCCCGCCGGAGCAGCAGCGACTACTGCTCTGCCTAAAACAAAAAGGGTTCTGTCGAAAACAGAGCGTAAAATTACCTTTCCGAACTGTGGTCTGCGGTAGGGAGGCAGCTCAAGCGTAAAAGAGGAGGGGATGCCTTTTAGAATAGTAGCCGAAAGGAGTCTTGATACTGCGAATGTTATTGCCACACCTAATATGATTACGCCTGCAAGCAGTACAGCGGAAAGGATTGATTTGTGTCCCGCATCCGAGCCGATAAAAAACATGGAAATTATTACGATAAGAGTAGGAAACCGACCGTTGCAGGGAACGAAATTGTTTGTTATTATCGCGATAAGCCTTTCGCGCGGTGAATCGATAATACGGCATCCGATAACACCGGCGGCGTTGCAACCGAATGACATGCACAAAGAATGTCATAACTTGCAATAATTAATTTCTAAAAAAACTACTTATCTTTTTGCCAATTATTATTTTACACTAAGTTTGACAAATAACAGACATTAAAGCAACGACGGCTAGAAAACGAGGTAGATCAATAACTCCAGAGCTCCGAAATAGGCTATTTATCTCTCTGTAGGGGCTAAAGCTTTAGAAACCCATTGATATTCAATGATTCATTCGATGCAAAAGGGGTGTAAAAAGCAATGGAGGAGGTGAAAGAGGAGAAAATCAGATGGAAGTCGGTGGAAGGAGCTACTGGGCATTAAATCCTCGAAAAATGGTACAAAACATTGTAAAATCACCCGATATCAACTACAATTCATACAATATCAATAATTTACTTGCTATTGTGATAAAAAAGCAAGTAAAAAGAACTTTCATATTAGAAAAACTGCTATCAAACAATGGCATTTTTTTCCTTGTAATTAAGACAAAGTTATAAAGTTGATACATTCGTGAAAATGAAACAAAGTAGAAGTTCAACTTAGTGTAAAATAATAATTGGCAAAAAGAAAGGGAAATGGCAAAAACCACTTCCCTTGCATACAAAAAATCAGTAAAATAGGATTGCTAAAACCATTGACTGAAAGGTGTATGCAGGATGAGTATAGCGAAAAAAGTGATAGACTTCAATAGTTTTGAGCAAAATATTTTTAGAGCATGCTGTGCGGCAGGATGTGAATCGATAAGGGCACAGCTTGAAGAGTGGGACAGAGAGCTGTCCGCCTCGCGTGACCGTAGCGTTTACCGTCACAAGGGTCAGCGGAAGACGGTGCTGAAAACCATTATGGGCGAGGTAGAATACGAACGCGCCGTGTATGAGCAAAAGAATGAGGATGGCACAAAGTCTTTCGTTTACCTTTTAGACCAAGCCATCGGCAAAAGCGGTAGCGGCTTCATGAGTGGCTTGTTGTCGGCGCAGATTGCCGAGGCTGCCTGTGCGGGAACATACCGCCATACGGCTCAGTCGGTAAGCCAAATGACCGGTCAAACCATCAGTCACACAGCGGCATGGAATGTAGTTCAGGAGCTTGGCGGTCGTATTGACGCACAAGAGCAGGCTTTGGCTGCGCTTGCCGACCACAGCGAGGGAAACGGCGAACTGGAAATCAAGGTGCTGTTTGAAGAACAGGATGGGATATGGCTTCATTTGCAGGGGAAATCCCGAAAAGAGTACGGCAAATCAAAAGAGATGAAGGTCGCCATCGCTTATGACGGTGCTGAGAAAATTGGAGAAAACCGCTACAGGCTAACCAACAAAGTCGCAGCTGCTAATTTTTAAAGCATAAACAAATTCATTCGTCGTAAAGAGGGCAAGATTGCCGAAACCTACCGCGTTGATGAGATCGAAAACCGCATTCTGAACGGTGACGGTGCAAGCTGGATTAAGCAAAGTGTAGTCGATGAAACAGTGGTTTTTCAGCTCGACACCTTTCACCGAAACAAGGCTATTCTTGAAAATGTCAGCAATCCTGACATGAGAAAAGAGATTTTTCGCCTGCTCTACTCCAAAAACATTGACGATTTACTTGTATATATTGAGGCTCTTTCAAACAGCGTGGAGGACGAAAAAGAGCGTGAAAAGCTGATAACCTTGCATACATATTTCACAACCAACAAAGATGGGCTAATCGATTTCCTTCGCGAATGAATGCATAGCAAACGTTGTTTGCATTAGGCTTTTTTTAAGAATTCGTTCTCCTTTTTGGCTTCTTCAAGTTGTTTTCGGAGCTTTCGGTTCTCTGTCATCAAATCATAGTCTTCTTTGGTTTCTTGGTTTATTTGGCATTCCCTGCGGTAAAGCTTTATCCAATTCGATATGCTGCCGTGGCATATTCCGTATTCATCGGCAAGGCTTCTGATGGTTCGTCCCTCCTCAAGATGTAGCCGGACGATTCTTTGTTTGAATTCTTTTTCGTATTGTTGCATTTTTTCTTTCCTCTTCCTTTTATAGTTATTATACTATATTAGGTCAAGGTGTTACAACTTTATTATACCACAACATACCACGGCAAATGCTCACCCTTGTAAGAGGTGTAGCGCAACGAAGTATTGCAAGAGCCTCGATGAAGCGGCTGAATACATACGCGAGTTTTATTTACCTTTATTTTGTCATGATTAAATCGTCATGTGTATATAATACACTGACCACTCGAACTATGCTCTCATATGTCTATTCGAAAGGTAGCGATTTATATGGCAAAGCAAAGAAGCGAAATTGATGATAGCAAAATTAAGATAACACATACCTTACCAGACGGAACGGTTAGAGATAAAATAGATGGATACATAATATCATATAATGACAACACCGAAATCGCTTATCGACTTTTAGCCAAGTGGACAAACGAAAAATTAAGTAAGAAGAAGCTCAAACAAAGCCAGTTACAAATTTAGATGTTTCATTTACTGAAATTCAATTGTGCTTCCTTACACATACATGGTATAATAAAAATATTCTTCTGGATTTTTCATAAAAAAGTGTTGTGGGCTGAAATTCTGTTGTTTATTAGGGTGAAAGGCCTTTTGTAGCACAGAAAAGAGTGCGGTATGGAAGATAAGCAAATTGTGGATTTGTTCTGGGCACGCTCGGAATCTGCTATCCTGGAAACAGAAAAGAAGTATGGTCGCTACTGCCACTACATCGCTTATCAGATTCTGAACCGGGATACGGAAGCCGAGGAAGTGGTCAATGATACCTGGCTCAAGACATGGAACACCATTCCCAACAACCGTCCTACAGGCCTAAAAGGCTATGTGGGCATGATTTGCCGTCAGCTCCTTCAATACATACAAGCGAAACCAGCAGCAACGGGGTACACAGCTGCAGATGGCTCTGGATGAACTGGGGAAATGTATCTCTGGTGGTGATGAGATTGCAGTCATAACGGATAATGCGGATTTGGTGGATGCACTGAACAAATTCCTGTGGTCATTGCCCCGAAAGACACGAAATATCTTTGTACGCCGATATTGGTACTGTAGTTCCATCGCAGAAATGCTCTATGCCGGTAATCCCAACAGTGTATCAAGTAAAATATCCTCTGGACTTTCTGTAGAGCCCCCTCCCTCATCAACCAATACAGTTACTGTTAGGGTTGTAGAAATTTTGCCCGACAGTTATACGAGCTTTGGCAGCTATTCGGCATTCACCTTCCGTCTGGTGTTGATGGAAACCATCACAGATTTGGGAGATGTGGAAATGCCCCGGAGATTTTATCTTCACATCCGTGAGGAGTATTACACCGATTTTTCCCAATATGAATATATTCTCATCAATCAGTTACAGCAATGGTCCTATGAAGGAACAGTGGTGCATAATGCCACAACCGGAAAAGCAAAGGCCTTTGAGCTCCCTGTGTTCTCGCCTTTCTATTACTCCTGCTACTATGTTTACGCTTTTAACGACGGAGTGTTGGACACATCTATGTGGCAATCGACGGAGCATTGGGAAAAAGGCTTTGCACAGCTTGAAAGCAATAAAAATGATGACGGGACATGGAAAGATATTCTCATTTAGCATAATACCACTTTGGCTGAAGCAGAGGCTATTTTTGCAGATTCTTTGGTTTCCGCTTACGACTATTTCAATTATCAAAGCGTTTCCTTTATCTCCAATCCGGATGCTTTGACAGCACTGGATTATGTAAAACCCTTTGACAATGGTATCTTTGCCTACCATTTTGACCCCTATCTGGGACTTGACAGCTTGCATGCTCGATATATTCGATATCTGGATGGTTTTCCAACCAATGAAACTGTAAACATCAGCAACAATGGTGCAAACTATTCGCTTGCCCGCTTTGAGACAAAAGATTGGCAGAACCTACCCCAACTTGGCAAGGCGTTGGCTGCCGTTAGTGCCAAATATGATACAGGCAATATCAAGCCGCCACACCTAAAAGAGCGTGATGACCTTGAGCTCCTTGGCTATGCGATTACCGGCGAGTATATCAAGTGTGAAAGCGGTGTATACGGTTTGATTACGGTGCGCTGGAATTACCAGCCGGTCGACGATAACTTTTGGCGCTATATAGATGAATGCTACTATCTCATCGCACCCGATGAAGACAGTTGTCGTCTTTTCTCCAATTCAGAGCTGCTGAAACTGTTCGGCAACTATGCACCAGAAATCTATGACGGAAACTATGACAAGCTGGGAAGAACAGAAAGAGAACCTGTTGTTCTCTATTAATTGACATAGAGCCTATTTTACAGTTAAAAGAAGTAGGTTGCATATGCGACCTACTTTTTGTAATACATTCAGCTTAGTCTACGGTTGCATAGCTCCGAATAAAACGAGCCATGCCAAAACTGATTTGGCTACGAGACTTAAAACAATGTAAGTCCGTTCTCCATAAAGATAATCTTTCCATCTGCCGACTTTCTTATATTGGGCAATCATGTTGAATGGAAAAGCGTTGAATGACAAGAAATATGCTGCAAGAATTGCCCAGGCAAACCAGGGAGCATCAGCTATTGAACCCGACCCGAAGATATATAGCACGATTACTACCCAGGGAGCCAGTCCGGCAATGCTGCCCCAAATAAATGGACCCCAATTAACTTTTCCTTTTTCGAAACCGGAGTTTAACTGTTCCATTACTAAACCAAAGAGGTTCATTGATGCATTGACTGCGAAGATTAATATCAACGAGGCTATATCCACAACACCGAATAAAACCGCAGTCAATACGATCATAATTGACGAACTGATTGCGTATTCAAACCAGCGAAACTTGTTTATACCTTTCTTTAAGTCTTCAACATAAATATTGAAAAATTTGTTTGGCACGGAAATGATATAATGTGCCAATGCAGAAAAGAATAAGAAACAAGCTACTAAAATACCGAAAGGTAACGTGAAAAGCTCGCGACTCATCAAAACCAATCCTTGTTCCGGTACATACGTTAAATAGTTTTGAACGATTGTCGGTTGGAAAGCCTCCAGCTTGTCAATTACAAAATAGGCCATGAAAACCATAAAAATTGCCTGGACAAGATGAAACGTTCCCATGATGAGGTTGAAGCGCCGTAGTTTTTTAAACACAGTATCCATAAAAATCCTCCACTTTATATTATTTAAGTAAAAACAAAAATAAAAGACCCGGAGTTTTAGGTATGTCTATGTCTATGGGGTAAAAGAGGATGTAACGCTTTGCTTTTTTACCTTTTCAATTATGTATATATTGGATTTTGGCGTCCCTGTATATTGGTTGAGTGTCGCTTTTTTTAGCTCTATAATACATAAATATTGTATATCAACTAAAAAATTTTGTCAAGGATTTTTACCGAAGTCTTATGCTTTTTGTGAAATATTTGATGACGGATGATACTTTTGGGTGAAGATAAATTCTCATTGCTTTCCATGTAAAAATTAATTTGTTCTATTTATCCATAATGGTGGGGATTTAAGTATATTCGTTTATGCGAGGTTCCTGATTGATTTGACAAATATAAAAGTGCCTGGCGAATAGTACCTATTTTTTATCAGTCCCATCTTTTGTCTGTAATCTCTTTATATTCTCGGTTATGCGTTTGATATTCTTTATGGTTTTTTCATTTAAAAAATGCTCGATCTTCTCCACCTGTTCAAGCTCGTTTTCTGAGTTATTTAACAGACACAGAAAATCATGCAGCACCTCATGCCTGTAAAGGAGATATGCCCCTGTTTTACTGCCTTCCTCTGTCAGCTTTATATACCCGTATTTTTCAAAGGTAACGTAACCTAAGTGCTTCAGGTTGTTTACCATTTTTGAAGCGGAGGATGGTCTGACGTGCAACTTATCGGCAAGATTATTTACTCTGAGCACTTCCCTGGTCTTCAGCTCTCTGCAAATCATCTCCAAATAGTCCTCCATAGCAGCAGTGAGTACTGTGTTGTCAATCATCTGATAACCCTTTAGCGTATAGAATCCGGTATTATCATTCATTTCATAACCGTTCCTTTCCTCTGCGGTGAAAACCGTCGAAAAATCAAACCTTGTTGTATCACACGGTAACTGATTTACATATTCTATCATAAAGATAAAGAGTTCATACGGAAACAAAGTTTCCTTAGTGAAAAAAACTATTTGTTTATTAATATTTATGGGAGTTAACTTTTATGAGTGATATAAAAACATTAAATGATTTAAAGGAAGGGCAAAGTGCCAAGGTAAAAGAACTGAAATCCTTCGGGAGTATAAGAAGAAGACTTCAGGATATAGGGCTTGTTGAGGGAACGGAGGTAAAATGCCTGCAAAAAAGCCCGTCCGGCGACCCTGTTGCTTATCTGATAAGAGGCGCTGTCATCGCGATAAGAGCAGAGGATTCCTCGAATATTTTGGTAATTTGACATAGCACGGAGGTAATTTTGGGTAATATGAAGAAGTCAATCGGTGCATCTGCGGCTGATACCGGGTTGTTAATTATTAAAGCCGAACCATCGGATAATGTTATCGCGCTTGCGGGGAATCCGAATGTAGGAAAAAGCACGCTATTCAACAATCTGACCGGAATGAAACAGCATACAGGTAACTGGCCGGGTAAAACCGTTGTAAATGCACAGGGAAGCCGAAGCTTTCACGGAGAAAACTATATTTTCGTTGATTTGCCGGGTACATATTCCCTTATGGCAAACTCAAAAGAGGAGGAGGCAGCAAGGGATTTTATATGTTTCGGTAATTCGGATGCGGTCATAGTTGTATGCGATGCTACCTGTCTTGAGCGGAATTTGAATCTCGTTCTGCAAACAATAGAAATAACAAGCAACGTTATCGTATGCGTAAATATGATGGATGAAGCAAGAAAAAAGAACATTTATATAAATCTTGATAAATTATCCGAAAAGTTATGCGTTCCTGTAATCGGCACTGTGGGGAGAAAAAAGAGTAGTATATCGGTTTTAATGCAGAAAGTCGATAATATTAAAAACACGGTAAAAAAAACAACTCAGGTTATAAAATATAGCGAGCCTGTCGAAAAAGCGATTGAAATGTTAGAACCTGCCATCAGGGCAAAAGCGACTGGGATAAACCCACGCTGGCTTTGCTTGAAGCTGTTAGAGCATAATGATGAGCTTTTAGGGGCAATTAAAAGCCATACAGGCATTGACTTTGATAACGACTCCGATATGAAAGAAAAGCAAAAGCAGGTAAACGAATATCTGCTTTTGCATGGTATTGACAGAAGCCGTCTGAACGATATAATCGTGTCCAAAATCAACGAAACCTCTGAAAGTATATGTTCTGATACTGTACGGTATGATAAATCCTCATACAGAAAATACGACAGTAAAGCCGATAAGATTCTTACGAGCAAGCTGACAGGGTTCCCGATTATGTTCGCTCTGCTGGTCTTAATATTTTGGTTGACGATAATAGGTGCAAATTATCCCTCAAAGCTGATTTCAGATGTTCTTTTTGGATTGGAAAACCTACTGACTGAGCTGTTTATTCGCATAAACGCCCCAAATTGGTTGTGTGGTGTGCTTGTACAAGGTTCATACCGCGTGCTTGCATGGGTTGTTTCCGTAATGCTTCCGCCCATGGCAATATTTTTCCCGCTTTTTACATTAATGGAGGATTCGGGGTATCTCCCCCGAATCGCTTTTAATCTCGATAAATACTTTAAAAAATGTCATGCCTGCGGTAAGCAAGCACTTACTATGTGAATAGTATGTCCAAACTTGTATAATCAAATTCGCCAGTGAATATTGATAGATTCATCATTAACCACTATCGACTTTATAACGCTGTTGACGAACATGCGCCTTTCTTCAATAGCACCTCCGCGCAACACATCATCAAACTCACTCAGCAAAGCTACGAATTTTCGTTTTCTTGCGCCTATATCCGCAACAGGTGTGCGCAGATTTTCCACCAGAGTGTCTTTTTCCTGTTTTAACGCATTGACTCTATTTGTTATGTCTTCAATGGGTATAGAGCCGACTTGATACAAGTCAATTAGTTTAGAGATTTGGATATCAATATCTTTTATCCGCTTATTCAGCGATTTTACATCAACAAAAGACTGGTCTTTGTCATCGGTGAACATACTGTCAATATGGCATGGATCTTGGCTGAGCTTCTCAATTTCGCCAATAATAAGATCATCCAGTTTATCAATAGCCCAGTTCTTGTTTTTACAGTTTGGATCTTTAACATACTTTGCATCCGACTTGGAACGCGAATAGCATTTGTAATATCCGTGATTTCCAGAATACCTCGCACCGCACTTGTCACATACAATTAGGCTTGAGAGCAAATAGCTTGCTCTAAACGGAGTTTTTTGTGCTATAGTTTTTCGAGCTTCACGCTTTGTGGAAGTCAATAGCTCTTGTGTCCTATTAAACACACTCGCACTCACGATAGGTGTATGTACCCCATCATAAGCGACTTTTTTAAATTTAACTTTTCCTATATAAACGTTGTTCCGCAACACGTTAATAATAAGAGTGTGGCTTGTCCACCCGCCGTATTTGATATTCATATATCTTTGAATAGAGTTTATACTATAACCTGATAAAAACCTATCAAATACTTCTCTAACTTGCAATGCTTTATATTCGTCAACGACTAATTGACCATTAATGTAGTTATACCCTGTTGGCGGGTTTGCTCCGCCATGATAATATCCAGCTTTGCTGCGTCCGATACGCCCCATTGTGAAGCGTTCTGTTATTTGATCTTTTTCGAGCTGTGCGAATACTGATAGTATGCCGATCATAGCCCGTCCGAATGGCGAAGAAGTATCAAAGTTTTCATTCATGGATACAAATTCTACGCCATTATTTAAAAATTCATCTTCTATAAGCATTAATGTATCTTTTTGTGAACGGGAAAGACGGTCTAGCTTATATACTATAATTACATCAAGTTTGCGTTCGTGTATATCTTCGAGCATTTGCTTAAGACCAGGGCGGTATATATTGCCACCAGAATAACCGCCATCGGTGTATATCTTATAGATATTCCAATCTTTAGCTGCACAATACGCCTTAAGCCTTTCGGTCTGCTCCTCAATGCTATAGTTTTCAAGTTGATTTTCTGTAGATACGCGTATATAACAGGCAGCCTTTGTAAACTTCTTTGTCATTTTTGCACCTCTCTATATGTTATATTATACCATATATATGTATTAAGTGAAAATTATATTTTCCTATTGTCTGACAGCAGATTACCACATCATTTCAGGGTCATGTTCCACGTGTTCCGTAAAATACTTATGTTTTTCTGCACTCTGCCTTAATTCATGAATACCCGAGGATATATACCAGCAATCGCAGTTTTTTACATGCCAAAAGAGTAGCCAGCATCAGCAGAATCATAAACAGCAAAATATATTTTTCAACTTCATAATAATTCACTTTCTGTATTTATGAAAAGATTTACCAGATGCCGTAGATCACGACGGCATCTGGTGTTTTTATCACTTATATGAGATTGTCATACCTTTGATTATTGAATAATTTAATCGACGAAGCAATCAAAAAACACTTATTCATATCGGTAATAGTGGTTGATGATCTCATCATCAAAGGTATATATAATATCCGCGTTAGGTAGCTCTATTTCTTCTATGCTCATATCTGAAACAAAACTTTCGTAGAATTTACGCACTCTTTCCAATTCTGCGACAAATACCTCTTTTGGAATATTGAAGTACTCTATATATTGCACTAATAACATCCTTTCAGGGTCTCGTTCCACATGATCCACAAAATATTGATGTTCTTCCCAAGTCTGCCCTAATTCAAACATACCCGAGGAGATATACCAACAATCACGGTATGGTTTGCCATTTGGGTATATATCCTCATCATAAGGATATAGCTTAATAGAGCCGGGAATATATATCGGCAACCCGGTTTCAGGGTCTGTGGGAATTGAAGTGCCTGATTGTGTATTTTCGGACATTTCATCACTTGATGATTCCAATATAGAGGAAGATTCCAACAAAGAGGGATTTGCACTTTGGCTTTCCTCTACTGGTGGAATTCTTTTACATGCCGACAGCGGAACCAGCGTCAACAGAGTCAGAAACAGCAATACTATATTTTTCATAAAGCAGCCCACTTTCCAATTATTTTTGTTCTTATTACTTTTCGTGTTTAAATTACGAATGGTCAATTATGTATTATTCAGAGCCTTTCGCAACTTATGTGCCGAACCGTTGTCATAAGAACCCAACTCATTGTCATTATCAGAAACACACGCGTCCCCTACAAATAGAACAAATAGAGAAACCGTCAGGAATACTATTAACGCCAGTAATTTTCTTACTTATAACGTCATCTCGTTCTCTTTTGTTAATATTATTTATTTTTTAATTTGATATTATATTACTATATATTTTTATTGTCAACTTTTTAGTTTTATTTAACATAGAATACTATACTATCGTTGATTGTAAAAATTATCGTAGAAGCCAAAAACTTTAATACACAAAAATAAAAAGTCCTCGAAAACATATAGTTTTCAAGGACTTTTTTGGCAAGAATCTATGTGTTATTAAATCATAGCTTATCCGATCAATTTAGATATCTGTTTTAAACATTTGTATTATTATATCTATTATTCATTTCTTCCATGTCAAAGTCTAAAAAGTAAGGCTTAACTAGATCATAATAATGTCTGAACCTTTCTTTTGTTAAGAGTACAATATCGCAACCTCTATCATCATAAATTGAAAAAATACATTCATTATCGAATGAAACGAAACTTATATCTTGCCCTTTACCATTTATCTGTGCAAGTATATATTTTTTATAATTAAACGCTTTTTTATCCGCATAACAAATAATTCTATGCCTTTTTATTAGGTTATAAGTATCATCTTCTGGTGCATCATAGGTTTCTAAATTTTTAACGACTTTGTGTCGATATTTCTTAAAACACTCTTTAAGAAGTGTAAGCTGTTGTTTTTCTTCTAAAATATTTGGAATTATTGTAGAATTTGCATCTCCATCACACAAATAGTCATAATCCCAATAATTGAAGAAAATAGCATCAGCACCATTGGGGAACAATATATTATAAATTTCAAAGGCACGCTTTTCAGCGTTTTCCATATACTCCTTTTCGTTATCGCCTATACCTAGTTCGCAACGCAAAGCAAATTCATTATTATAAAAATATGGGTGTAAGTAACTAAAATTTGTATCGCATATAATTTTTTCTACAATCATAATATATACACCACCTTCCAAAGATAATATATCATACAGCATTTGGTTTGTAAAGGAGTTGCTTTTGCTCCAAGAGTTTCGCTCTAATTTGTCAATATTGTTTATTTTTTAATTTGCTATTATATTACCATATATTTTTTTATTGTCAACTTTTTAGTTTTATTTAACATAGAATACTATACTATCGTTGAACGTAAAAATTATCGTAGTAACCGAAAATCAATAAAACACAAAAATAAAAAGTCCTCGATAACATAGTGTTTTCAAGGACTTTTTTGTTGCGAGTGTTCATAACGGATTCAAAGTTCAAACATCACGCCTAAAGCAAAACTAAAATTATTACCAAATTCCTAAATTCGATTTTGGGGTTGAGAAAATTGCGGGTGTTTTCCCATCAAATAGCGCTTTTGCGTTTGCAGCGAAATCGCCACAATTCAAATCTCTACTTCTTATAATTGTTTTTGGACATTTTAAACCGACTTCGTACATCCATACACCATTATATTTTGCTTTTTTTAAAGCGTCTAAGATATCGTTCCAATTTATCTTTCCCTCGCCCGGCAGCCAATGCCGCTCGTTTATAAAGTCATAATCCGAAACATGAAGGGTGACAATTTTATCACCTACATTTTTGATAAATTCAACATTAGATTCGCCAAGCAAATGGTTTGTATCAAAGCAAACCCTCAGTTTATCATGAACAGAAATTAAAGCATTGATTTCTGAAGAAGAGTTGCCAAGACAAGATCGCGGTAAATTCTCTACACAGATAATGCTATTATGTTGTGCTGCAATTTCAACCAATTTATTTAGGCTGTCTTTTGCACACTTAATCTTTTCTTCCCGTATAATCTCATCATTAGGCTCACCGCTCGGATGTATAATAAATTTGTTTATACCGATATCACTTGCTTTATTAATTAAATCTGTAAAATATCCAATGGTTTTTGCTCTAAGTTCTATATCTAATGAGGATGGTTCAATCTCTTCAAAAGGTGCAAAAGGGAGGTGGTAAGACCAAAGCTCAACATTATGTTTTCTTGAAAATTTAGCCAATGATTTGTAATCTAAATTTTTGTATTCAGATGGGTCGGGAGAAATTTCTATGGAACTTAATCCACTTTTTGAATAATTATAAAACAGTTCTTCATTCAACACTTTACCGCAAGATGATAAACCTATTTTATACATTTTAATTCCCCTTTTTGCTATATATTCAAAATGTATCATCTTTAATTTATATTTTCAAGGCTAAAGTATGGAAAGCATTTTGTTTGGATATCCCAAACATACTTGTTAGGAAAGTCCGAAAACCTTGCTAAAATAAAAAGAATGTTCATAACGGCTCAAGTACGTTATGAACATTAGGCATGTGATTTAACACCTAAAAAGATTTCTGTCGAAAATGCTCATGTTGCAACGGTTTCTGAATATTTTCATCTCGAATATCACGACTTTTCAGTAAAAAAATATACGCCGACTTTGTCTGGATAGAACCAAAAAAAATCACTATTTGCTGGTAATGAAATTAGTTTTCTTGCTCAAGAGGATTTCTCGAGGTACAATGATTACAAAAAACCGTATATATCTGTCCAACAGTTTCAAAGCTATCCTTAACGTGCTCATGAACGACAAGTATAAAAGAAATTTGTTGCAATTTTATTATAACAACTGATTTATGAAGAGATAAGATAATAATCAATTCTTCTGAAAACAGTCCATATTCTATTTTGTTGACAAGGCTATAAAAAAACCATATAATTAATTCAAATAAACAATCCTTAATATATATGAAATAAGAATCAATAGGATGGATATCGCTTAAGGAGGAAATCTTTTGAGCCTTAGAAGTGATGCACATAAAATAATCAATGCAGCCCTGCAAGCAGCAATGCCGGATGCCGCTGTAAAGAAAGCACTTAAAACATTTGAAGCTCCGATGGGAAAACTGTTGTTGATAGCCGTGGGCAAGGCATCTTGGCAAATGGCAAAAACAGCATCGGAAATTCTGGGTGACAGGATAAATTATGGTATCGTTATCACCAAGTATGGCCATAACAAGGGAGATCTGTGCCCGATTGAAGTATATGAAGCCGGACATCCCATTCCGGACGAGAACTCCTTTCGTGCAACAGAACGGGTAATCCGGGCGGTGAAGGATCTGGACGAAAAGGACACGGTGATTTTCCTTTTATCCGGCGGCGGTTCTGCGCTCTTTGAAAAGCCTCTTGTAGACGGTAAAACCTTAGAAAAAATTACAAAAGAATTATTAGCTTGCGGCGCCGACATTGTTGAGATAAATACAGTCCGCAAGCGCCTCTCTGCCGTCAAAGGCGGTCGCTTTGCACAAATCTGCGCACCGGCAAAAGTCTTCTCCGTGGTTCTGTCAGATATTATCAGCGACCCGCTGGACATGATCGCTTCCGGTCCGGCCTATCCTGACACCTCCACCGGCGAGCAAGCGTTTGCCATTGCACATAAGTATCATCTTACACTGACACCCGAGATAAAAACGCTGCTGGCATCGGAAACACCCAAGGTACTGGATAATGTTGAAACGCATATTACAGGCAGCGTACGACAACTGTGCAGTTCTGCAAAAGAAACCTGCCTTGCGCTGGGCTATGAAACCATCGTGCTGACAGCAAATTTGTGCTGTACTGCACGGGATGCCGGGAGTTTTCTTGCATCCATCGCACAGTATCATTCGGATACAAAGCATTCTCTGGCCTTTATTGCCGGCGGTGAGACTGTTGTGCATCTGACCGGTAAGGGCAAGGGAGGACGCAACCAAGAAATTGCGCTGTCTGCGGCTAAGGGGATCGCCGGCCTTCCCGCAACAGCCGTGTTTTCCTTTGGTTCGGACGGCACGGACGGGCCGACAGATGCAGCAGGAGGCTACTGCGATGGCCAGACCTGCGCACTTCTTGCACAAGAGGGGATTATGATTGATGATGTACTTGCGAACAATGATGCATATCCTGCGCTGGAAAAATGCAACGGTCTGATCGTGACAGGCCCGACAGGAACCAACGTAAACGACCTGACGGTGCTGCTGATCAAACGTTAGTCTTGTGTAATGTTAAATGAATACAAATCTGAAGGCACAATAAAAAGGAGATTAAAATGAAAATTCAATTCCTTATGGAAAAGATATGCTTACAATTCAAGCTGATCGTAATAAAAACAACAGATTAAAATAAAAAAACCACTCCAGGCTAGGAGTGATCTCTTTAACGGTATTAGCAATCTCAAAAATAATCATAATGCCGGAAGGAGTAATTGTCAATGATAACTGATAACGAAATAATAAGTTATTTAAATAATAAAAAAACGGAGTAATATATTTTTCAAAATCTTCCGGAGTTATACAAATAAATTGAGATGCTTTTTATTTAATTCCAAATTGAATTTGCAATAAAAGTACCAACTAAACCGATTAAAATAGCCATGATTATGCCCCAAAATACATTTGATCTAAGTTTTACCCATTTCTCATTTCTTACTAATTCTTCTCCCCATAAAAAAGAAACTGGCGGGAACAAATTAAGTAAAAAATGTTTATCAAACCAACGAATGCAAAAAAGAAATCCAATGCAACCAATTATAATGATAAGCAACATTTGCAAAGGAACTTCAAGAGATACTTTTTCACCTACCAAATACTTACAGAAGGAAGTAAGCATAGAAGGAATTGCAATGATTCCATATAAGGAAAATTTACCCAACAACCAATATCTAGCTGTAGCTTTGCTAAAAAATTTTTCTATTTTGCTTAATAATAGTGTTTCCTTATCAACAGAATCTAAAGTATAGGTACAATTAACTGTTCGGTAATAATTTAAAAATTCAGAATCACTAATTTTTATATTAAAAAATATACAGTGTTTATAACCATTATAACCGAAGATAGTTAATTCTTTTATTCTTTGCTTTTCGTAGTTATCATAAGATAATAACTCCTCAATTGATGTGAATTGTATCTCTGAACCTTTGAAACTTGTAGCAGAATATTCGGCTCTTTCACAGAATTCAAGTATTAATTTATTTAATTCTTGCATTCTATCTTCATCCAAAATCAATGCTTTACTATAATGCCATTTACCTGATATTTTCAAATATGTCACCACTTTTTAATTATTTTTCTACTTAGTAAGTCCCTAGTTGAATTCCTTTGTTTTGAAACGGAAAATCCAACTCATTTATTGATTATACTCTTAATTTTGTATTATGAATTTTTATTCACTTTTGTTTTCTTCTCTACATTTGATAATATCATTTCTTGACCTATAATCTGATGGAAATAAAGATTGACTTTCGAGAACAGGTAAACAAATTTCGAGATTACAAACATCATCAACTTTACAATCAACAAATGATGTAATATCCACACCATTTAATTCAATATTTTGTGGTGGATCAAAATACAAAACAAATCCAACTGGATATGTTGTTATTTCGGATAATATTATTGTTTGACATTCGCTGAAGTCCAATGTATGCTTGAGTAGAGCCAACATTGGTAATCTGCGTTGATTACCACCACCAAATAAGTACATTTCTAACTTATACTTGTTTTTATTAAAAATATTGGATGTTTTATCTAAAACAAATTTACTTAACTCAACAAATCTTTCATCTTCACATGTTCTATAATTTGTTGAGCAGAACATTGAAATTACTTGTTTAAAAACAAGTAATGGTTTAACTTGTTTTATCTCGAAATGAAGATGATCATTTGTATTAGGTGCAAGTTTCCATAAAACATCATGCAGAGTTACTACAAACTTTATGTACTCTTCGCCATACCAAGTACCAGTGAGATTATTACAACTCTTACAAAGGCAATATTCGCCCATACCTTTTTGTTGATTGTTATATTTTAATCCATCTGTCTCCCAAGGCGGTTTATCACTAACAATGAGTTTCATCATTTCCTCACCAGTTATGATTTTTGCACCAAACCAATTAAATGCTTTTCTCGGTGGAATATGTTCAAAAGTCAATTCTGTTTCTTTTCTACATAAAGCGCACTTTGAAAAATGTTTATTTTCCATACTCCTCCTTATGCATAAAAAATTAAAACATAGTTTGTCATAATATATTATATTTTGCTATTAAATAGTATTTTATCATATGTATAATAAATTTTCAATAACTTTCAATATAATAAATAAACTAATTATAAATAGTTTGTTTTGTATGTAAAATAGTTTGACAATGACCAAATAATGACCAAAGTGGAGGTTTTACCAAAATACACAAAAAGAGAAGTCCTCGAAAATCTAGTGTTTTCAAGGACTTTTTTGG
>JAQVPJ010000021.1 GCA_028702135.1 Eubacteriales bacterium
GTATGTTTGTTTACATACCACTCAAGGTATTCGACTTGCTTTTTAAAAGTGTTTGCCTGCATTACCTTGGGGGGATTGGGCCAGACATAAGTGTTTAATATGTCCCATCTTTCAAAATTATGTGCATCGGCAGCGTTGCAGAGTTCGTAATACTCCCACATTTTATTTATCATCGCTGGAATATAGGTACTTTTCGCTTCCTCCCATCTTTTAAGAAAAACGCTTCTGAAAGAATCATATTCCAGCCATAACGCCATCCATTGTCCCGAACAGAGATAAAACCTGTCATATCTTTCCGCACCGCCGAAATCAGCGTTACCAAAGGCGAGATCATAATCCCAAACAGGTCCGAAATACAATTTTCCGCCCTTATCCTTATACATATAAGCATCATATCCCATACCGGTCGCTCCGCAAATCTCCTTTGCGAGCAGCCAATCTGCACAGGATTTCATATCGAGGAAATTCCATACCCTCTCGTCACGGTTACGGAGCATTTTGTCAATACGCTGCACATAAGAGGAGATATAATCAAACTGGTCGTCGGTTGCAGGCTTTGGGGACAACACCGAGAAGAGCATTCCGGACACCTCAAAATAGCGTCTGTCCTCCTCAGCGGCTCTTACATCGCATTCAAGGAAATAACCTGTGTCGGTTTTACTGCTGCCCTCCTCGATATCCACTCTGTTTTCCTGTACCTGAAGATGGTCTCCTATGGTGTAAACACCGATATATTCGTTATTTAAATAAACCTCGGCAAACTGCATTGACGGAGTATAGGTGATGCCCGAAAACTGCTCTGCAAGGTAAAACGCACATAGGTTGCGCATAAGGGATTTATCCGAATGGTTGGCGAGCAGCACCCAGTTTTTTGCGCTGCCCATACCTAAAACACCGCTTTTCTCATCGAGCTTTATTCTGTAAGACAGTTTTGGATGTGTCCTTGTGGAGTTGCCGCGAACTCGGATTTTCATAGGTTTTCCGTATAAATTTGCGCCTTTTTTTGAAAAAACCGATACACTACCGTTAACGTAATCATCGTATTTTCCTACACTCTTTCCTGAATCCGTGTTTATATACACTACAGGAAGCCCGTAATTTTTTTCCCTTAACGAAACTGTGTAGACAGTCTGTAAATTGTTTTTTCCGACCACTGTGATTTTATTTGAACGCCATAACAGAAAGGAATTTTTCTCATCAATAGGCTCTTTACCGTTCTCAACACGTTCACCGTTGTGTGTAATTGTAAAATATAAGTCTGTGTTCTGTGCGTATGTAAACTCAAAGGATGAGGATATTGTCTTGTTCTGCGTATTTACTTCAAAAACTATATCTTCTTTTAAATAGGGGTTGTTTTTCTTTTTCAGAACAATCGAGGTTATTTCCGGCTTTTCGATTTCTTCGGTAGAGCTTTCATCTGTGGAGCTCTCATCGTACGAAACTTCGCTTATTTCAGGTTCTTCACTTATCTCAGACGATTGTTCCGTAACGGTATCAGAAAAGTCCTCCGATGTTTCCGAAACTGAAGATGATTCCAAGGATTCCTGAGATTCGGTCATATCATCGCTTTCGGGCAAAGAATAGTACTCAAAAGAGCTTTCGGTACAAAAAGAGCTCTGTTCTTCTGATTGCTCAGAATAATCAGACTCACTTTCTTCCGCGATTTTATTACATGAGATTATTAACGGAAAAAATAATAAAATGAAAAAAATAACCGATATTTCTTTTTTCATACAGTCATACTCCTTAGCTGTGTAAAATAACAACCTTTCGATAAATAAAAACAAAAACAATCTTTTTTGTCAGCGTTAAAAGCAAACGTTTTTTAGTAATGTTTTTAATTAAAAAAGAAAAGCTTTTCAAAAAAATCTGCTTAAATCAATACTGTCATAATCAAATAAAATCCTGGTAGTGTTCCGTCAGCCAAAGAGCGACACCGTCCTCCGCATTGCTCTTTATAACAGCGTCCGCATTTGCTTTTAACTGCTCATGGGCGTTTTCAACAGCAAGACAATAATCCGCAGACGAAAAAAGCGAGAGATCATTCAAATTGTCGCCGAAAGCTACAACACGCTCAAAACCGTAATTATCTTTGATAAAATCGATGGCACTCGATTTAGAGGTTTTATCGGATAACAGTTCTAAAAAGCATAGATCCTTATTATAAATATCGTGATAAAACTCGGCATGCAATCCTTTTATTTTACAAACTTCCTCATAAAATGGATAAAGCGTTTTTGTTTTGTCCGATACCGTATAGTATACGGGAATCATCCCTCCAAAATCATATTCTGTTATCGGATACGCGCGTAAAAATTCTTTTCCAAAACGTTCTCTACGTTCTTTCATAAAAGCAAGTGCGTTTGGAGTGGTAACATTCTCGTACAAAACAATAAGCTCGTTACCCTTTACCATATATAAAAAACCCGATAAGCCGTATTCGTGAACAACCGATAAAAGCCTGGTAAAAGTATTGCTCTCAAAACCATTTATTTTTATGAATCGTTCGGTGCTTACGTCATAAACACATACTCCGTTAAGCAACACAGTAGGGTAGGTTATATTCAGTCCGCTTACGATTTTTTTTACGGTCCAGGGACTGCGTGCTGTTGCCAAAGTAAAGCACATACCCTGATCAATAAGACTGTTTATCGCTCTGATGCTGTATTCGCTTATGACGACATCACGGTTTAAAAGCGTGCCATCGAGGTCTGAAACGAAAAGTGTTTTCATATGTTAGCTCCGAAAACTAAACTAAAAAAATAAAACGCAAGGAAATTGTAACACAAAGCATAAAAATTATCAATGCTTTAATGATTAAAATTTCCCCGCGAAGTAAAAAAGTATAGTTTTTACGGAGTATACTATGCTGTGGAAATACTCTCTTCCTCGCTAAGACCAAAGCTTACTGTGATCGCCTCGTTAACCTGTTGCATGGTTCTGTCATCAAGGTGTCCCATCTTTTCCTTTAGTCTTCGCTTATCGAGTGTGCGTATTTGCTCGAGCAGTATAACTGAGTTCTTTGCAAGCCCGCATTCACCGCTGCCGCCCGATAAAGCCTCGCCCATAACCTCAATATGTGTCGGAAGTCTCGCTTTGCTCGTCTGGCTTGTAATTGCCGCGGCGATAACTGTAGGACTGTATCGGTTACCGACATCGTTCTGTACAATCAGAACAGGACGTATGCCTCCCTGTTCGGAGCCTACAACAGGACTGAGATCAGCATAATAGATGTCACCCCGTCTAATACCATTACTGGTTGATTGTCCTTTCAAATTAACACGCCCCTTAGGTTCCGATAATATCATATGTCAAAACACTTGATTTTGTTTGATGCTTACGATATTATTCTTGCCATAATAAGCATGCTTATTCTAAAATAAAGTAAAAAAAGAACCGCTAAAAAATTGCGATTCTTTAATAAAAGCTACCGGAATGATTTTTTTGCATTGAAAAATTCAGTTAGAACTCAAAAAAATATCGGTTTTTCCGTCATATAGACGAGGCGGTGAGGTGAGAGCTGAAAAATTACCTATTAATGGGTTATTCGATACTGTTATTGTCATAATATCCGTCTGTGTTCCGTTACCGACAAAGCAGATTTTGTTGAATTCAAGCCCCGAACGCAGTATAGTATCATAGTATTCTCTTGCCCTTTTTTCAAACTCAGCTTTGCTTAAAAGACCCGGAACGGTTATTTTAAATGTCATCAGAGTTCTGTAATCCGCTTCGTCGCCGAGACTGATTTTCCCGCTAAAGGGATAACCGATTATTTTTTGGGGAGAAACATCGAACCTGTCATTTTCAAAATCCGCTCTTAAAGTCTTTGTAATTTCTAACATTTGGTTATACATAAGGGTTTGCTCGGCGAATGTCAGATATCCGTCATGCAGATGATCTCCCTGTGAGGCTATTGTATAAACATCCGTAGGTAAATCCTTATCATAAATAGTAGCGATATAATACTTTGTTTTATAGTCATAATTTACTCCGGATATTGTCATTTCCTCATCAGAGTATCTTTTGTCAACGTATTCCGATATTCTGTCCTGTGCTTCTTTTCCGTCGATATAATTGCCGAAAAAATATGTTTGCGGCAAAATGCAAATCAACGGGAGAAGGATTGCAAGAATGGCAAATAATATCTTTTTGCGTTTTAAAAGGTAAACCGAAAGCTCGCATAAAAGCAAAATAGATATACATACTGCGGCAAAAATCATTCCCGCTTTGCTGTCATAATATACAGTAGTGAAAAAATATCCGAATAAAGCATAAAACACGATTTTTTGCCATGACGGAATTTTAACTGCGACGCAGAGCAGAGCAGAGATGAGCAATATCGGAAGAGTTGAGATCAAGCCTTTCCCGGGTGTACTGAAATATGTTCCGATAAAAGCAAGCAGACCTGTAATAGCAAGCCTTATAATATTGATATGATTTTCAGACAGCTTTTTAGTCTTATCCAAATAAGTCGCCTTTCCTTTCGTAATACAGTAGAGCAGAATCGGGGCAACGCCCTACAAGTTATATGGGTTTGTGAGTTTTATCAACAGATTCATGTCATCGTCCGCCTGAGAGCGGTTATTATGCAGCTCCCCGCATTTTTCGCATCTGTGAGTTATCACAAAACCTTTTTTTGAGCTTGTGTTTACAGCAATAGGACGCATCATACCTCTGCATTCGCAAAGGCGGTCACCCGGGTTGATATCCACATGCATTGAATAAAGGCAGAAAGGGCAGTGATTTCGTGAGGAATAAGAGAGCGGTGCCACCTCTTTTTTACAGTTCCCGCATATAAAACCGCTGTCATTCTTTGTGAAAAGCTTTGTTTTCAAGCCATTTTACCCCTGAATTTTAAAATAATTGTTTACAAAAACAGCTTTACTTTATTTACTATATATAGTATAATTAATAAATATTAATAAATCAACACCAAACTTCAAAAGCTTGTCTTTATTATTGGTGTAATCATATAATCAGGAGGGGCATCACTCATGAGTGAAGCTAACGAAAAAAGCAACGAAAGGTGTATAATAAATTCCAGATTGGGTGCGGTTGGCGGTCAGGCTGTCATGGAGGGAGTCATGATGCGCAGCAAGACCACCGTTGCTATAGCGGTACGACAGCAGGAGAGTAAAAAAATAGTCGTCCGCAAAAAACCATCTAGGACGATAAGGGACAGAGTCAAGCTTTTCAGGTTACCGATAATCAGGGGAATAGTAAATTTCATCGAGATGATGATTCTGTCATTCAAAACCCTCACCGCCTCCACGGAGATGCTCGGTATTGCCGATGAGGAACCGTCAAAGTTTGAAAAATGGCTTGAAAAAAAGTTCGGCGCATCTCTTATGGGCTTTCTGTCGGTCATTGCAACCATACTCGGTGTATTTCTTTCTCTCTTTCTTTTTCTATATCTGCCGGCAGGTTCGGCGAAGCTTGTGGACTACCTTACACCGGGAGAGCTTGGCAAAGGGTATATGAGCATTATTGAGGGAGTTATGAAGATAGCCATTTTTGTTCTGTATATTTTTCTTACCTCGCTTATACCCGATATAAAAAGAGTTTTTATGTACCACGGTTCGGAGCATAAGAGCATTTTCTGTTATGAATCCGGTGAGGAGCTTACGGTTGAGAACGTTAAAAAGCACAGCCGTTTTCACCCGAGATGCGGAACCTCATTTATGTTTGTTATGATAATACTATCCATCTTAATCAGTGCCGCACTTCCGAGCTGGACATGGACTTATACGGCGGTACGTGTGCTTATAAAAGTGCTGATGTTACCCTTTATCGTAGGCATTGGATTCGAGTTTATTATGTATGCCGGAAAGCACAACAATATCTTCACAAAAATCGCTTCCGCACCCGGTTTATGGATGCAGCGGATTACAACAAAAGAGCCTGACGACGATATGATTGAGGTTGCCATTACTTCAATAAAAACGGCATTGCCTGAAGTTTTTCCCGATTTTGAAATACCATTTGAGGAAAAAGAAGAAGATTTTACGCAGAAGGATATTTCGGATAAAGAGGAAATAAAAGCGAATGAGAATATCTGAATACAGGCAGCGTGTTAAGGAGGCAATAAGCAGTTTTACATCGGATGACACGGGAGCGGTAACGGATATTCTGTTTTCTGAAGTCCTCGGCATTGAGAGAGGTACACTGCTTGCTGTTCTCGACAGGGAGATAGACGAGAAATCGGCGGAAATAATAGCACAAGCTGTAAATCAGCTCTCCCTTGGATTTCCTCTGCAGTACGTACTTGGCAGTTGCTATTTTTATGGCAGAAAAATTACAGTCGGTAGTGGATGCTTTATTCCTCGCAGCGATACAGAGATACTCGTTCAGGCAGCAACCGGTGTTATAAGGGATAAAAGTATTGTTTTCGCGGACATATGTGCCGGAAGCGGTTGTATATCATTAGCGCTGGCATTGGAGAAACCCAATAGCAGAGGTTATTCTCTCGAGCTGTCGAGAAAAGCGATCAGGTATGCTGAGATCAATCTTGTCGGAGTGAAAAATGTTATCGTAAAACGCTTCGATGCTCTTGATGAGGAGGATTATATTTCTCTTGCCGGGCAGAACGGCGACAGACTTAATCTGATCGTTTCTAATCCACCTTATATTCCGACAGAGCAGATATCTCTGCTTGATCCGCAGGTGCAATATGAGCCGGAAACTGCTCTCGACGGCGGCGAGGACGGACTTAAGTTTTACCGTGAGATAATAAAAAACGCTCCGGTTTTGCTGAAAGACGATGGTGCTATCCTTTTTGAAGTGGGTATAAATCAGGCAGAACCCGTTTCGGGAATGCTTGAGCTTAACGGTTACAGCGTCGCCGTATTCAAGGATTACGGCAGGATAGACAGGGTTGTGCTGGGAAAAAGATGTTGACAAAGAAAATATTTCGTACTATTATATATTTTATTATATGTAGTACGATTTTTTTAAGTACCGCCGTTTTGGAGAATTTTTAATGTATATTGAATCAAAAGTGAACGATAGGGTTAAGAATATCGTAAAGCTCAGGGATAAATCGGCGCGGGAGAAAAACGGTTTGTTTTTTTTCGAAGGTGCGCACATGCTTGAGGAATACCTGAGGTATGGTCATACGCCGGATTCCGTTTTTGTTTGCGAAAAATCGCTTGATGAATACGCTCTTGTAACAGCAGGGATTGAAAAGAGCAGGCTATTTACGGTTTCGGAGAGCGTTTTCGCAAAACTATCTACCGAAAAATCCCCACGCGGAATACTGACCATTTCCGCTTTTCTTACGAACAATGTTGTTTTTATAGACAAAGAGCCGGATTATAAAAAGCTGACCGAAAACAACGATAACAGCTTCATATTCCTTGATTCGCTCAGGGATAACGGAAATGTCGGAACTATTATCAGAACAGCGGCGGCTTTGGGCGGTGTTTCCTGCGTGCTAAGCAGCGATTGTGCCGATGTTTACAGTTATAAAACGATTAGAGCAACCATGGGAACATTATTTTCAAGTAGAATCTACATCACCGGAGATTTATCAAAAGCCATATTAAGCGTAAAAAACAGCGGGAGAAGGGTTTTTGCCTCTACACTTGGGAAAAATTCGCTGCTACTCGATAAGATAGAGCTAAAAGAAGGCGACAGCTTTGTAGTGGGCAACGAAGGGCAGGGAGTAAGCGAGAGGATATACAAGGTTTGCGATGGTGCAGTTAAAATACCCATTACAGATGCTGCAGAGAGCTTGAATGCCTCCGCCGCCGCAGCAATACTTCTATGGCATATACGTAAATTGAAATAGCATAATAAAGAAAAACAATAGATATATTGTCGAAAGGATTACGTATGGATAACGCCGTATATTACATCTGGTTGCAAACTGTTTGCGGTATGTGCAACAGCATATACCAACAGCTTTTCGAGCGCTTTTCCACCGCCAGGGCGATATATGAGTGCGAGGATTTTTCATTTATTAAGGGTAAGTACGCTTGTTTAGAGAAGCTTGAAAAAAAGGATTTGTCAGTTTCATTTGAGATTTATAAAAAATGCAGGAACAACGGTATAACCATACTGACATATCACGACCGTATTTTTCCCGATTCCCTGCGACGGATTCATACTCCGCCGCCTGTGCTCTACTGTAAAGGCGAGATACGAAACTTCAATAACGAGGTCTGTATTGCCGTTGTCGGCACGAGAAGGATGACAGAATTCGGCGGTGCGGTGGCTGAGGAATTCGCTTACAGCTTTGCTAAATGCGGTGCCGTTGTGGTCAGCGGCTGCGCAAAAGGCATTGATACCGCCGCACATAACGGTGCACTGCGTGCAGGCAAATTTACAGTCGCCGTTTTAGGTACTCCTATAGATACGATTTATCCCAAGGAGAACGAAAAACTCTTTTTTATTCTGTACGAAAAAGGACTTGTAATCAGCGAGATGTATCCGGGATGCCAGAGTACGAGAGCTGATTTTCCCAACCGAAACCGTATAATAAGCGGGCTTTGTGAAGCTACCGTCATCGCAGAGGCGGGAGAGAACAGCGGTGCGTTGATAACAGCACGACATGCCGTAGCACAAAGCAGAAAGGTTTATGCGATACCGGGAGCGGTAGGCAGCGATAACGCCGGTACAAACGCACTTATAAAAACAGGTATAGAGGCCGCCACTACACCGCTTGATGTCTTAAGCACCCTCGCGCTCTGTCATCCGACGAAAATAAAAACCGAAAACTGCGCTTCATACGGAAGCAGAGTATCATCATATGGGATGAAGGTGGAAACAGAGCAAAAAGCCGCTGTTATCACCTCTGCAAAGAAAAAGGAAACAGTATCTGAAAAAGACAGGGTTCCTGAAAAAGAGTGTTTTTCCGGGGGCGGTGGAACCGACAAAAAAGTGTTAACCGCACTTACTCGTAGTCCCATGACACCGGACGAGCTGTCAATAAGTCTTAACATGGATATATCCGATATAATGATTTCGCTCACAATGCTTGAAATAGAAGGAAGAATAACCTCTCTTGCGGGTAACAGATATATAAAAAAGTAAAAAAGCTTTATGATTATTTTTCGTTATCGAAAATAAATCTCATATATTCAATTCAGACACAATATTATTTTTATCATACCGGCGTAAAAAGAAGTAATAGTTGACGTAATTGCCGGAGAAACGGATTTTTTATGAACACATTGATTATCATCGAGTCGCCGCACAAGGCACTCACCATAAAAGGATGGTTGGGTAGGGGGTATAAAGTCGTTGCGTGCAAGGGGCACGTAAGGGATCTTCCTAAAAGCAAATTCGGAATCGATATCGAGAACGGATTCAACCCTCAGTATATAAACATCAGAGGCAAGGGGGAACTCATCGCATCGCTAAAAAAAGAGGTCAGGGGAGCAGACAGGGTAATACTTGCGACCGACCCGGACCGCGAAGGTGAGGCGATGAGCTGGCATCTTGTAAGTGCGCTCGAAATCGAGAGAGAAAAAATCCAGCGAATTACTTTTAACGAGGTAACAAAAAATTCTTTTAAAGAAGCGTTAAAAAATCCACGTCAGATAGATATAAATATGGTTAATTCACAACAGGCGCGTAGGATTCTTGACCGTATCGTAGGTTATAAGATAAGTCCGTTTTTATGGAAGAAGATTAAAAACGGTCTTTCTGCAGGCAGAGTACAATCAGTTGCAACAAGGATTATAGTTGAAAGAGAGCAAGAAATAAGAGCTTTTGTACCCGAGGAATATTGGATTATTACCGCGAAGCTGCTTACTGAAAACGGCGTAGTTATAAATTCAAAGTTTTACGGTGATACGAAAGGTAAAATAGACCTTACAGATAAAGAACAGGTCGATAAGATAATCGCATCAATCGGAAACGGGGATTTTAGGGTTGCGGATATTAAGAAATCCGTTAAGACACGCCGAGCCCAGCCGCCGTTTACGACTTCGACTATGCAGCAGGAGGCAAACAAGCGGCTTTCATTTCAGACACAGCGTACGATGATGATCGCTCAGGAGCTGTATGAGGGAATCAACATAGGCGACAAGAATACACACGGTCTTATTACCTATATGCGTACGGATTCGCTCCGTATCTCGGACGAAGCGCGGGAAGCTGCAAAAGCGTATATTACCGAGAGATTCGGTGAAAAGTATTTTCCTCAGACAGCCAACGTATATAAGTCAAAAAAGAACGCACAGGACGCACATGAAGCTATCCGTCCGTCAGATCCCTCCATCACTCCTGAATCGATTAAGGCAAAGCTCACCGGAGATCAATACCGACTATATAAGTTGATTTGGGACAGATTTATTGCAAGCCAGATGAGCGCTGCTCTTATAGATACCGTAGTCTGTGATTTCGAGTCTTGCGGTTATATTTTCCGAGCAAGCGGGGAGACGGTAAAGTTTCCCGGTTACAAGGCGGTTTATGAGGATTTGACCGAGGAGGACAACGGCGAGAACGGATATGGAAAGAACAGGCTGCCCGAACTTCAACTCGACGAAAAGTTAAAGCAGGAGTCAATATCAAAAGAGCAAAAATTTACCCAGCCGCCCTCTCGGTTTACAGAGGGTTCGCTGGTAAAGATACTTGAGGAAAAGGGTATCGGAAGACCGTCTACCTACACTCCTACAATTACGACGATAATATCTCGCGGATATATTAAACGCGAGGGAAAAACCCTGATTCCGACCGAACTGGGTTTTGTGACCACCGAGCTTATGAAAAGCTCTTTCCCGCATATTGTCGATTACAACTTTACCGCAAAAATGGAGGAGGACCTCGATAAGGTCGAAAGCGGAAGCGTTGATTATATAACGGTTTTGAATGAGTTTTACGGCGACTTTAAGAAGCAGCTGGACGAGGCGGAGAAAAAACTCAAGGATACGAAAATCGAGCTTACCAAAATCGAAACGGATATCATATGCGACAAGTGCGGTGCGAGGATGATTATAAAGGAGGGTAGATACGGCAAATTTGCGGCATGCCCTAATTATCCGGAATGTAAAAATACGCATAAGCTTGACAGTGCCGACTCAAAGGACAAGGATCCGTCAAAGGAGGTTCTTGCCGATGAAAAGTGTAAGAACTGCGGCGCGGATATGGTTTTGAGAAAAGGTGCTTTCGGCAGCTTTTTCGCCTGCCGGAATTACCCGGACTGCAAGACTACAATGCCGTATTACAAGGACAGCGGAATTGCTTGTCCGGATTGCGGCAAGCGTATCTTGATGAAACAGACAAAAACAAAAAAGACCTTTTACAGTTGCGAGAATTATCCCGAATGTTCGTTCTCAGTCTGGGACATTCCTCAGGAAAAACGCTGTCCACGCTGCGGGGATCTCGTGCTGAAAAAGAAAAACAAGGAATTTTATTATTGCAGAAGCAAATGCGGCTGGTCAGAGGGAAAGTAATAAATAATGAGAATCAGAATAGTAGTTGACATAATGAGCGGAGACAACACTCCGGAATCATTGATAAAAGGGGCAGGTAAGGCAGCGGTAGATTTTGGAGTTGATATAATTATCGTCGGAGACAGCAAGTATTCTGCGCTTGTGCCGGATAATGAATTCATGAAATTCGTGCCTTCATACAGTATTATACAGATGACGGACGATCCTTTAACTGTCCTTAAGGAGAAAAACGATAGTTCAATGGCAACAGCCTGTGCCCTGCTCAGGGACGGCGGTGCTGACGCTCTGGTAAGCTCCGGAAACACGGGAGCATTGTTTACGGCGGCATCCTTGATGATACGCAGGGTCAGGGGAGTGAGGCGCGCTGCTTTAGGAACGGTTTTACCGCTCGAAAATCCGTTTATTATGGTCGATGTGGGTGCTAACCTCGACGCTACACCGGAGATTCTTTTACAATTCGGAAAAATGGGTTCTCTTTACGCAAAGGGAGTCCTTGGTATCGAAAATCCGCGGGTTGCGCTTCTTAACAACGGAGCCGAGGACACTAAGGGAACGCCCCTGTACTCTGAGGCATATGCACTATTGAAGGCGGACGATAGCATCAATTTTATCGGAAATTGTGAAGGCAGGGAGTTACCGAATAATTTCTGCGATGTTGTTGTGTGCGACGGTTTTACGGGTAATATCGCTTTGAAGCTGATTGAGGGAATGGGCGCATTCATGTCTCGTAAAATTAAAAACATTTTTCATAAGAACGTTATATCAAGGTTTGCCGGTCTTATTACAAGGAGAAGCACGATAGCTTTGAAAAAGCAAATGGATCATAAGGAATACGGCGGAGCTCCCTTTTTGGGCATTTCGAAGCCAGTAATAAAAGCGCATGGCAGCTCTGACGAAAAGGGAATTTATTCGGCAATCAGACAGGCAAAGTTGTTTTACGAAAGCGGTATTATCGAAAAGATGATTTCTATAAACAAGAATAAAGATGCGCAAGAGGAGGTAAGACATGAGCTTTAACAAAGAGCCCAAAGCCATGGAACTGCTTGAGAATCGTATGGGTTATTCCTTCAAGAATAATGCTATTCTAAAAAAAGCGCTCACTCATTCCTCCTATTCAAACGAGGTCAAGCACAAGGAAAAAACCGACTGCAACGAAAGGCTCGAGTTTCTTGGCGATTCTGTATTATCGGTTATCGTTTCCGAGTTTATTTATAAAAACTATAAGCAGTTTAATGAGGGGATTTTAACACGAATTCGTGCTACTGTGGTATGCGAAGGATCTTTGTATGAGCTTTCCTCCAAACTCGAATTGGGCAGCTTTATGTATCTCGGACATGGAGAGCTTATTTCGGAAGGCAGAAAAAGAAAGAGCATTCTTGCAGATGCGTTTGAAGCTCTTTTAGCTGCTATTTATCTTGATGGCGGTATGGAAAAAGCAAGAAAATTTCTCTTGCCGCTAATAAAACCCGAAATTGAAAAAGCCGCAACCGGCCTGAACGAGGATTACAAGTCACTACTGCAAAAAATTGTACAGCAAACGCCCGAGGAATTGCTTGAGTATACGCTTGTACGCGAGGAGGGTCCACCGCACGACAGGTATTTTACCTTCAACGTGATGTTGAATACGAATCTTTTGGGGACAGGCAGGGGGCGTTCAAAACGCGAAGCGGAGCAGTTGGCAGCGCAGGAAGCATTAAAGCTTTTGGGCATTATAGATGAAGAATCATAGCAATATCCCGTTTTTTATACCACATTCGGGTTGTAAAAATAACTGTGTGTTCTGCTCACAGGTTAAAATCACCGGCAAAGAGCGAAAAGAACCCGAATTATCTGAAGAATTATCAATGCTGAAGAGCACGATTGAGGAAGCGATTAAAACAATTCCTTTAAATACAGAAAAACAGCTCGCCTTTTTCGGTGGCAGTTTTACCGGAATAGACAAAGACAGAATGATTGCACTGCTTGAAACGGGTTACGAGTATGTAAAGACGGGCAAAATCAGCGGAATAAGGATCTCCACACGCCCCGATTATATTGATGACGGAATACTCGAGGTCTTAAAGCATTATGGAGTGACTGATATCGAGCTCGGAATACAGAGCATGAACGACAGAGTTTTAAAAGCATGTGCGAGAGGACACAGCGCTGCGGATTCATATAGAAGCGGAAGGCTTGTTGTAAAACACGGATTCAATCTGACCGGACAGATAATGATAGGTCTTCCGTTATCGGAGCCGGACGATGAAATAGAAACTACCGACGCTGTTATAGATATGAAAGCTTCAGGAGCACGCATCTATCCTCTTGTAGTTTTTGCTGATACTCCGCTATATGATATGACTTTGAGTGGAAAATACAAGCCATTGACGGATATGGAGGCTGTAGAGCGTTCGGCTATATGTTATGAACGCTTTATTAAAGCTGGTGTAAAGGTGCTGAAAATCGGTCTGCATTCGTCAGAAAGCCTTGCCGCCGCAGAATATGGCGCGAATCACCCCTCAATCGGAGAACTTGTAAAAGCGAGGATTTATTTTAACCGTATTTCGGAACAACTTAAAAATATCGATTGCAGAGATAAGAAAGTTGATATTTATGTCAAAGAAGGCGAACAATCCAAGCTGACCGGTCATGGAAAAAAGCTATTAAATGAACTTACGGAAAGGTTCGGTATAAAGCAGATTAACGTAAAAACGACCGATACCGAAGAATTTTCACCTATAATAAAATGTGAGGAATAAAACAGTGCGGCTAAAAACAATTGAAATGCAGGGATTCAAATCATTTCCCGAAAAAACAAGAATAAGCATTGACAACGGGGTTACCGCGATAATAGGTCCCAACGGCAGCGGAAAATCAAATATTTCCGATGCGGTGCGTTGGGTTCTCGGCGAGATGAGCTTAAAAAGCTTACGCGGAAGCCGTATGGAGGATGTTATTTTTAACGGAGCTGCAGGAAGACAGCCATGTAACTACAGCTCTGTTTCGATAATACTCGATACCGAGGAGGAATTCAATGCAGCGCAGAACGCTGTATTTGATTTAAACGCAACGACGGGAAAAGAAACAAATGTGCAGGATGACGATTCCGCAAACGAAAAAAAACAGACAAAACAGAAGTTTAAGCTATCAGAACATAAGGAAGTCGCCGTAACAAGACGTTATTACCGAAGCGGTGAGAGCGAGTATTACATTAATAAAACACAGGTCAGGCTCAAGGATGTTTATGAGCTTTTTTATGATACCGGAATAGGCAGAGAGGGATATTCTGTTATAGGACAGGGAAAAATCGCAGAGGTTCTTTCCCAAAAAGGCGATGAACGCCGCAGTATTTTTGAGGAAGCTGCCGGCATTTCAAAATTCAGGTATAAAAAGTCCGAAGCCGAACGCAAGCTCAAAGAAACCGAAAACAATCTTGTAAGGATAAATGACATCCTCAACGAGGTATCCTCACGCATCGGACCGCTTGCGAAGGAAGCGGAGAACGCAAAGCAGTATCTCGTTTTATCCGAGGAGAAAAAGGGTCTCGAGATAACTCTCTGGATAAACAAAATCGACGAGATAAAAGTCGCACTCGAAAAGGGTGCGGTCGCTTTTAACTCTGCAAAATACGAGTTAGAACAGAGCGAGGAACGCGTTAAATCACTTGAGGAGCTTCTTGACGGTATTATAAACGAGAACTATGAACTTTCGAGATTGCTGTCCGAAACTGAGAGAAAGAAATCAGAAGCAGGTCAGACAAGCGGTGGTCTTGAAGCTAAAAAAGCCGTTCTTTTAAACGATATATCACATTACAAACGCATCATTGAAGATAATGAACAGTCAATAAACACCGCAAGAGAAAACATTATGTCAACCTCTGAACAGCTTGCACAGGCATTTGCAGCAGCTGAGGAAGCGCGCAATAAAGCAGGGGAGATAAGCGCAGAGGTAGATCGGGCACAAAAAGAATACGAAAACAAGCATAATGAGACTGCCTTACTGCAGACACGCCTAAGCGAAGCGAACTCATTTTATTCAGAGCTTTTTGAGAAAAAAGCAAAAACTTTATCAACAGGTGCTAAAATTGATGCTGAACTTGAGCTTGCAGCACGTTCAAAGGACGGAACTGCCGAGATTATTGCAACATCCGAACGCAGAATTTCAGAATTAAGCGCTGATATTGAAAAAGCAGAATCAGAAGAGAAGTTAATAAAAACCGAATATGAGAATTTAAGAAAACAAAAAGACGAATCTGAAAACACTATCTCCTCGCTTAAAAGCGACCTTGAACGAATAAAGGACGAACTCGTAGCAAAGCGTCTTTCTCTTGCTGCAGACGAGCAGAAAAGAGAGCACCTGAACAGGCTTGAGAAGCTATTGGAGGGGTATTCCGAGAGTGTAAGGAGCGTGATTTCCGACTCTAAGCAGGGAAGGATTAAAAAACAGAACGCACCGGTTGAAATATATGGTACGGTATCCTCCCTGATTACAGCGGAGGGAGAATATGTTATCGCTTTAGAGACTGCGCTTGGTGCTGCCCTGCAATTTATAGTAGTGGGAAACGAGGAGGACGCAAAAGCGTCAATAGAATATCTCAAGGATAACAGGTTGGGAAGGGCAACGTTTTTACCTATAACTACCGTCAGGGGAAAACGCTGCGATATAAGTGAAATAAAGGATATTCCGGGTTTTATCGGAATCGCTTCAGACCTTGCGAAATATAATGAAAAATATACCGGAATCATCGAAGACCTGCTGGGAAGAACCGTTGTTGCAACTGAACTGAACGCAGCGACGAGAATTGCCGAAAAAAGCGGTTACAAAATAAAAATAGTAACCTGCGACGGGCAGGTCATAAATCCCGGCGGTAGTTTTACCGGCGGTTCCTCTGCAAAAAAAGTAGGGCTTCTTACCCGCTCACTGGATATTGAGCGTCTTTCCTCCGAAATAAAAAAGAAAAATTCGGAGATGCTTGACATAGAGCGTGAAGCAGCAAATATTCGAAAAAAAATCGATGATCTGAACGAAAAAAACGCAAATTTAGAGCTTATTTTAACAGAGAAAAAAGCTGCATTTGATCTCTTATCATCCGAGAAAAACACGCTTGCCGTAAGAGCTGAAGAGGAGAAAAAACGCAGATCCTCGCTTCTTAGCGGCAAAAACGAGGACGATACAAGACTTGCCATGCTTCTTAAGCAAAAAGAGGAATATACTCTGATACTAAAAGCGGATGGAGAAAAACTCGATTCATCACGCCTTATGTTAAACGAGTTAAAAGAAAAAGCCGAAGCGGCAAGAGCACAGGAGGAAGACATATACGAAAAGCTCAATACGGAGCGAATACGTCTGCTTGAGGGGCGCACTTCAGCAGAGCATTTAGGCGAGCAGGTGTTGCAGCTTACCGAGCGTAAATCCGGTTTTGAAAAGCAAATTGAGGAGATGCAATCTTTTATTGATAGAACTAAATCAGATATTTCCGCCTGCGAAAGCGAAATAACAAAAATTGAGGAGGAAAGATCAAAAGTAGCCAGCGAAATAACCGGGTTTGATCGACTGATGGACAAGATGCTCTCCGACAGGGAGCAAAAAGAGAAGGAGATCAACGATACCCGTCATAAGGTCAAGCAATTGCAATCGGAAAAAGATGAAGCTTTTCGCCGTTTCACTTCACTTGAAGCAGAGCAGAATAAGCTAAACAAGGATTATGAAGATATTTCGTCAAAGCTATGGGATGAATACGAGCTGACTTATTCATCGGCGGTTTCGTTAAGGCTACCTGCGGAAAAAATGGAAAAAGCACACACACGAATATCTTCGCTCAAAAGCCGTATCCGTGCTATGGGCAGCATTAATGTAAACGCACTTGAGGAGTACAGACAGGAAAAAGAGCGTTACGATTTCCTTACTGCACAAACTGAGGATTTAAACAAGACGCGTAAAAGCCTTGATAATGCGATTTCCAAACTGAATATCGAGATGAAGCAGACTTTTGTTGAGAGCTTTGAAAAAATCAATACGGCGTTTGGGGAGGTTTTTACTGAATTATTCGGAGGGGGAAGCGCATATATTGAGCTTGCAGACCCGGAAATGCCTCTCGAATGCGGAATAGATATTATTATCCGTCCCCCGGGAAAGAGTGTTAAAAACATTTCTCTGTTATCCGGAGGTGAGCAGTCGTTTGCAGCGATTGCGTTGTATCTCGCTTTACAGAAGATAAATCCAGCACCTTTTTGTATTTTTGATGAAATAGAGAGTTCGTTGGATGATGTAAACGTAAATAAGTTTGCCGATTATGTACGGCAAAACAGTGCCAATACTCAGTATATACTGATAACACACCGCAGGGGCACAATGGAACGTGCAGACACCCTTTACGGCATAACTATGCGTCAAAAAGGCATATCCGAATATATTAAACTAAATATTGCCATGCTGCAGGAAAACTTAAAGGAGTACACCGGTTAATGGGATTTTTTGATAAATTAAAAGCAGGACTGCAAAAAACAAAAGAAGTGCTGTTAGCACCTATTGACAACCTTTTTTCCTCTTATGACAGGGTTGACGAGGATTTTTATGAGGAGTTATGTGATCTGTTGATTATGGCGGATGTAGGAGCAGGCAGCTCTATGGAGATAGTCGACAGACTTAGAGAGACTTTGAAGGAAAAAAAGATAAAAGATACGTCAGCTGCTAAAACAGAATTCATTGAAATATTAATAGATACTGTCGGCGAAGGTGAGGAGCTTGTTCTTAGCAATGGTCTTTCCGTAATACTTGTAATCGGCGTAAACGGCGTCGGAAAAACAACCTCCATCGGAAAAATCGCCGCTTATCTGAAAAAAAACGGAAAAAAGGTCATGCTTGCCGCCGCCGACACTTTCCGCGCTGCTGCAATCGATCAACTTGAAGTTTGGGCAGAGCGTTCCGGTGTTCCGCTTATCCGTCAGAACGAAGGCGCTGATCCTGCTGCTGTCGTATTCGATGCGTTGAGCGCGGCAAAAAAGCAGAATATCGATGTCCTTATTGTCGATACTGCGGGCAGACTTCATAACAAAAAGAACCTTCTCGATGAGCTTGCAAAAATAAACAGGGTTATCGACAGAGAGCTTCCCGGCGTGGCAAGAGAAACTTTACTCGTTCTCGACGCCTCGACAGGCCAGAATGCGCTTATACAGGCAAAGGAGTTCGGTAAAGCAGCAAGCATAACAGGTATCGTTTTGACAAAGCTTGACGGCACGGCGAAGGGCGGTATCATGCTTTCGATAAAAAGAGAGCTGGGTATACCAGTAAAATTCATAGGCGTAGGCGAGGGGATCGATGATTTGCAGCCGTTTGATGCCGGACAATTTGTTCAGGCTTTTTTCGAATGAGGCAAAACAATGATGAAAACGATAGTATTTGCCACAAATAATCATCATAAGGTCACAGAAGTAGCCGGTTTTTTTGAAAAGCATTTCCCGGGCAAACTGATTATTAAAACTCTTGCCCAGATTGGTTTTAGCGATGAAATAATTGAGAACACCGAAACATTTGAGGGAAACGCCCTTCAAAAAGCCAAAACAGTAAGCAAAGCGTGCGGACTTACTGTTATTGCCGACGACTCGGGTCTTGAGGTCGATTACCTAAACGGTATGCCGGGTGTATACTCTGCAAGATACGCAGGCGAGGGCTGCAGCAGCCAAGACAACATCAACAAGCTCTTGAGCGAGCTTGAGGGTGTGCCCATGGAAAAGCGTACAGCACGCTTTGTGAGCGTTATCTGTGCCTGTCTGCTAAATGAGGAAGTAATATATGCAAAAGGCTGCTGCGAGGGAGTCATTCTGACTTCAAAAAGAGGTACCGGAGATTTCGGATATGATCCCGTTTTTTATTATCCTCCGCTGCAAAAAAGTTTTGCAGAACTGGATCTCGACACTAAGAACGGTATAAGTCATCGGGGAATCGCTCTTCGACAGTTTGTTTCGTTATTTGACATTTCGAAAGCTTGACAATATTAGTATAATTATGATAATATATTTTAATAAGCAATCTTAAAGAGGAGCTGATGGCAGTATGGAAAAATTATCCGAAATTTACGATAGCTTTATAAATCTTGTGGTCGAGATTTATGAGTATATAATTAAGCAGCTCGGCCTAATCGGAATCGTCGATGTTCTTGATATACTGCTTGTCGCTCTTATTTTTTACTACACCTTTCGTTTTGTTCGCGAAAGAAGAGCGGGAAAGCTGCTTATGGGTATACTTTTCCTCCTCTTTTTGTTGTTTTTAAGCGATGCTCTGCAGATGAGAGCACTTAATTTTATACTTACCAACCTCTTTTCTGTCGGTATAATAGCCATAATTATTCTGTTCCAGCCTGAGCTTAGGAGTGCGCTTGAAAAAATGGGAGGGGAATCGCTCAAAGGCTTCAGAGGTAAGCTCGACAAGGATGAGGAAGCAGCTCTGCGTAACAGTATTTCGGAAATCTGTGTCGCTGCCGAGAGTCTTTCAAACTCCAGAACCGGAGCGCTTATCGTTTTTGAACGCAGTACGAAGCTCGGAGATTATATAAGAACCGGAACCATCGTCGACGCTCAGACTTCATCGTTCTTAATAACAAATATTTTCTTCAACAAAGCACCTCTGCATGACGGAGCGGTAATTATTCGCGACAGCAGAATACATTCTGCAGGCTGCTTTCTCCCACTTTCGACAAATAATGAAATTATTAAGGAGCTCGGCACTCGTCACAGAGCAGGAATAGGTATGAGTGAAAACAGCGACGCTATCGTTTTGATAATTTCCGAGGAAAGCGGTATTATATCTGTTGCCATCGACGGTGTATTAAAACGGGGCTATACGCGCAAAACGCTTGAGGATATGCTTGATAACTTGCTATTAAACACAGAAAAAAATCAGATTACAAGCAGGGTTAAGGGTAAAATATTCAAAAGAAAACGCAACGGGAAAACCGATTGAAAATGTAAGCGAAAAGGGTAATTGCCATGGAGAAGATTAATGCCAATACCAAAAACAGCGATCAGATTGTGCTGCCTCCGATGAAAAAGCAGCACATTTACAGCTATATCGTTTTTATAGGTGCGTTTTTGGGTGCATTTTTGTTATGGTTTTATGCTATCGGTTATGACAGCACTATTTTTGAGCGCAGAATTACTGATGTACCCGTAAAGATAACCGGAGTTGAGGCATTGACAAGCAGCAAGGGATTTACTGTAGCCGATGAGCTTGATATCACTATAACAGTTACAGTTTCCGGCAAGAGAAGCATTATTTACAGTATTGATTCATCCAGCCTGACGGCAACGGTGGATATATCTCAGGTTGAGCAACCCGGTGAGAACACTCTGCCGATAAAGGTTACTGCGCCCAACGGAATAAACGTCGAGAATCAGACTTCAAAAGAGGTTATTTTGTTTATCGACGAATTTATCACAAAAACGATCGCCGTTAAGGCTAATTATATCAGTTATGTGCTGTCGGAAGGACTTTTGCTTGAGGACCCGGAGGTAAATCCCGCAGTCGTTTCGGTCGAAGGTCCTAAGAGCGAGCTTGAAAAAATCGATTCGGCGTTTGTGGACCTTATTTTGGGTGACATTACCGGTCCTATTTCGGCAGCAGGAAAGATATACCTTAAAAACAGGGACGGAGTACCGGTTGTGAATGGTTATATCAAATTAAATAAAAACGAGGCTTATGTAAGTATACCGGTTAAAAAGGAAAAAACAGTTCCCGTAAAAGTAGAGCTGACTGGCGGCGTTTTTTCCACAGAAGACGCTGTGATTTCGCTGACTCAGGAGAGCGTTAAAATATATGGCGAAATAGAGCTGATTGACAGTATCGAAAAAATCGTAATCCCGATTGACGAGAGAACCTTTGATTTTAGAAATACAATCCGTGTTACGAAGTATATGAGTTCCCTTCTTCCCGCGGGGGTGGATAATGTGAATGGGGACGTAAGCATAACCGCTGTTATAGGGATACCCGGACTGACGAAGAAAAACATTTATATAAAGGCCGGAGATATAGCTGTTTTGCAGCTTGAAGGAAACCCTCAGGTCACTGTTAAGAGCGGAATAACATTTTGTGTTATAGGTTTCAGGGATGTTATCAGAGAGCTTGATTCGTCAGATATAACGGCATCAATAGATGCGGCGGCTGTTTCGGTTGACAGCGAGGGGAAAAAAACCGCAGAGATTGTATTCGGCTTTTCGGACGACATAACAGGCGTATATGTATACGGTACGTATGAAGTCGAAGTGAAAAACTAACCGTTTGATATACAATAAGCCAAAGGGAGGTGCCAAAATGTGAATACTCGCAAATGGTTGATACAGGAAACAGACAACGAGAAATGCGCCCTGCTCGAGCGTGAGCTGCACATTTTGCCACTGACTGCAAAGCTGCTTTATATAAGAGAGCTTGACACACCGGAAAAAGCCCGGGCTTTTTTGAATAAAGAGAATATAAAATTTCATGATCCGTTTTTACTCAAGGATATGGATAAAGCTGTAAAAAGAGTCGTATCTGCTATCGAAAAACGCGAGAATGTATGTATCTACGGCGATTATGATGTTGACGGTGTAACCGCAACGACGCTATTATATACCTATTTATCGGACAAAGGCGTCAACAGCCGTTATTTTATTCCGGAGCGTATTTCAGAGGGGTATGGTCTTAGCGCATCTGCTATCGAAAAGATGGCAGGAGAGGTTGACCTTATCATTACCGTCGACACCGGTATTACTGCGATTGCGGAAGCAAAGATTGCAAAAGAACTCGGTATAGATATGATAATCACCGATCACCACAACTGCCGCGAGGAACTGCCAGATGCTCTTGCGGTGATTAATCCGCATAGGGAGGATTCAGAATATCCCTTTAAGCAGCTTGCTGGCGTAGGAGTGGTATTCAAGCTGTTATGTGCGCTTGACGGAAACACGGAATATATATGTAATAAATATGCGGAGATAGTTGCCATAGGTACTATCGCAGATGTAATGCCGCTTGTTGACGAAAACAGACTTATTTCCGCGATAGGATTAAAAAACCTTATAAACACTTCATATCCCGGTTTAAATGCGCTGATGAGACATTCCGGAATCATTAAACACGGAAGAAAAAAGAAGATACTTTCCACAACGGTCGGATATGTTATCGCACCGCGTATAAATGCGGCGGGGAGAATTGCTTCCGCTTCAAAAGCGGTGGAGCTCCTGTTAGTGAAAAATGAGGACGAGGCGGATAAAATCGCCACCGATTTATGCTTGATAAATAAACACAGGCAGACTACTGAACGCGATATTTACGAGCAGGCTATCGAAATGATAAAGAGCGGTAGCGGTGAAGACAGGTTCATTGTACTTAGTTCCCCCGACTGGCATCAGGGTGTTATCGGCGTGGTCGCTTCAAAAATCGCCGAGAAGCTTTCGCTGCCCTGCATTTTGTTTTCGATATCGGAGGGAGTCGGAAAAGGTTCCGGCAGAAGCATCAAGGGTTTTTCATTAATGGATGCTCTGTATGAATGCAGGGATCTATTAATTGAGTACGGCGGACATGAGCTTGCCGCCGGTCTGTCTGTGAAAGAAAGTAAAATTGACGAATTCAAAAAAAAGATAAACGAATATTCGGCAAAACACCTTGTCGATTCGGAAAAAGACCTTTCTGTTGATATAGACTGCGAGGTCGATTTCGACGAAATAAACCTCAACTGTATTGATGAGATACAAAGACTTGAGCCTTTCGGACTGCAAAACCCGGTTCCGGTTTTTGTTATGAGAAATGTCGTTATTTCAGATATAACCGAGCTTTCGGGCGGAAAGCATATAAGAATGCGTATCCGTCCGCTTGAATGTGGGGGAAGGGTACAGGAACTCAATGCAGTGTTTTTCGGGATGGCATACGCAAATTTCCGTTTTTGCATAGGGGATATCTGCGACATTGCTTTTTCAGTTGATATAAATGAGTACATGGGTAACTATTCACCTCAGCTACTGCTCCATGCAGTCAGACGCAGTGAAATCGATAAAAATCTATTCGAATATGAAGATATCTTATACCGAAAAATCCGAGATGAAAACAACCATGACAGGCTGCCTTCTTCGGTTTTGCCTACATTAAAGGATTTTCGTGCTGTATTCCGTTTTTTGAAAAAAGAAATAGATGACAGTCATAGAGTTAATGTCGTTACTATATGCAAGCAGCTTAACTTAAAAGAAAACATGGATATAAACACCTGCAAGGTAAGGATAATTTTTGATGTACTCTCGCAGGAGAGGATAGTGAATATTAATTATATCGGAAAGGGCGATGTTTTTGAACTTGAATTCCTACCCGTTGTAAATAAGGTAAATCTCGACAACTCGGAAATACTTATTCGGATAAAAGAGAAACATTTTCATTAGCAGAGCGGTAAGATTGCGAAAGGGATTTTAATAAAAAAATGAACAGGAGCATTGAGTCTTTACTCGAAAAACTCGGTAAAAACGGTAATTACGATCTCGATAAAATTAAAAAATCATATCTTTTTGCCGAGAAGATGCATATCGGTCAATGCCGTATTTCAGGCGAACCCTATATTACTCATCCGCTTGCTGTAGCCGAAATTGTTGCAGACCTGCAGCTTGATACGGATTCGATTTGTGCTGCTCTTTTGCATGATACGCTTGAGGACTGCGGTGAGTTGGTGGATTTACCGCTTATCAGAAAAGAGTTCGGTCCTGAGATTGCTGACATTGTCGACGGGGTAACAAAGCTCATTCATATCCCCTTCGAGACAAAGCAGGAAGAGAGCATTGAAAACCTGCGGAAAATGTTCCTTGCCATGTCGAAGGATTTGCGAGTAATATTTATTAAACTTGCAGATCGTCTCCATAACATGCGTACTCTCAATTACCGTACTCCGGAAAAACAGCGTCTGATTGCCTTGGAGACGATGCATGTATATGCTCCGCTTGCCCACAGACTTGGTATCCAGCGCATAAAGCAGGAGCTTGAAAAGCTTGCGCTTCAATACCTTGATCCTATCGGTTTTGAGGAGGTAAGGCAGGACACCGAAAAGCGTTTCGGTGAAAATAAAAATTTTCTTGAAAAAGCTACCCACACTGTTGAACAGGGGCTGTCGGAGTACAAAATCAAATATAAGCTTGAGGGCAGAATTAAATCGATTTACAGTATATATAAAAAAATGTACAATCAAAACAAGAGCTTTGATGAAATATATGATTTTTATGCTATCAGGATTCTTGTCGACACCGAGCTTGATTGCTATACTGTTCTCGGAATTATACATGAGAAGTTCAACTCCATACCGGGAAGGTTTAAGGATTATATTTCCAATCCGAAACCAAATCTCTACCGTTCGCTGCATACTACGGTTATGGGCAGGGAAGGCATTCCGTTTGAGGTGCAGATACGAACTTGGGATATGCACACAGTTGCGGAATACGGTCTTGCCGCTCATTGGAAATATAAATCGGGCGAGCAGGCGAAGGCGATGGTCGACAAGAAGCTGCAATGGATACGCACCCTTCTTGAGACTGATATGGATATTGACGATCCCGATGAGTTCTTCCGTCCGCTGAAAATAGATTTATTTGAGGACGAGATATTCGTATTTACTCCAAAGGGCGACGTTGTTAATCTTCCCAGCGGCAGTACCCCGATTGATTTTGCATATTCAATACACTCCGCTATCGGAAACAAGATGGTCGGAGCTAAAATAAACGGTAATATCGTTCCGATAGACAGTATACTTCAAACAGGGCAGATAGTAGAGATTCTGACAAGCGCTTCCTCAAAGGGCCCGAGCCGTGACTGGCTTAAAATCGTCCGTTCCGGAGAGGCGAGAAATAAGATAAGGCAGTTTTTTAAACGCGAAATGCGTGCGGAAAACATTATCGTCGGCAAACTTGAGATAGAGAGGGAGCTCAAGCGTTACGGTAGAAGCTATACGGAAGCGCAGAAGAACGAAATCGTAAAGTATGTAGCAAACCGTATCGGTCTTCCCGAGGTTGATGATCTTTATAACAATATCGGTTACGGCGGTATGTCCGTATCAAAGATTGCTCTTAAACTGAGAGATGAGTTTAATCGTGTAATTCAGCCTATTGAGGTGCTTGAATCAGAGGGATCGCTTGTAGAGAAGACCGCAAAACATGAACGAAGAGGACGCTCAAACTCCGAGAGCGTCATTATCGACAGCGTCGACGGTTGTACCGTTAAGTTTGCAAAGTGTTGTAATCCACTCCCCGGAGACAGTATTATTGGATTTATAACAAAGGGTTACGGAGTTTCTATTCACAAGTATGAGTGTCCCAATGCCCAAAAAGGTCTTTCAAAACCCGAGGACAAGGACAGATGGGTGGTCGCTTCGTGGTCGAAAAAGATTGACAAGAATATTTTTGGCAGCTTTGAGGCTACTTTGAATATTTTTGCTGTATATACTCCGAAAATTATCGCTGATGTTTCTGTCTCGCTCAGTGAAATGAAGGTCGCTGTAACCTCTATCAGCACGAGAGATAACGCGGGCGAAATCGTCATCACGGTGGGTGTTAAGTGCAGTGGAATAGAGCACTTGAACAGCATCATGTCAAATTTGAAAAAGAATAAAAATATCAGGGATATAACCAGAGGAAATTTGAACTGATTGTCAAAGGATATTTATAAATGAAAATAGTTATTCAGAGGGTATCCTCGGCTGAATGTGTTGTAGACGGTGTTACATCGGGAAAAATAGAAAGAGGTTTATTGGTTTTTGTCGGTGTCGAGGATACCGACGGGGAGCGTGATTTACAAAAAGCTGCACAGAAAATAACCGAAATACGTATTTTTAAGGACAAAAAGGGCAAAATCTCACTTTCTTGTTCTGATATAGGCGGCGGAGTGTTACTGATTTCGAATTTTACTCTATGCGGCTCTGTAAAACGCGGCAGGCGGCCTGATTTTATTTCAGCTGCAAAGGCAGATAAAGCAAGGATATATTACGACAGACTGATTACTCTTATTGCGGAAAAGCTACCGGTCCAGACGGGTGTTTTCGGTTCGAGTATGAAGATAACCGCAGTAAACGACGGTCCTGTAATAATGATAATAAATACCAATGAGATATAAATTACTTGAAAGACGAATCTTTAAATATTGTTTTTCATTATTCGCATTTTACACCGCATTAGAAAGTAACGGTCATAAGCATGAGATTGATTATAGAGAATAAATCGGGATACCTTAATGATTATTATTTCCAGACCCTCTGCCTTTTGTATTATCCGGGAGAAAAGTTCCCGAAAAACGACAGCGGGGAAATTAACTCAGCGTTTTTTTACCTCGATAAAAAAGAGAACGAAAACGGTATTCACTGGCTGGCAAAAGTGAAACTCAGCGCCGGCGAAAAAAGCAGCGAAGCGTTTTTTACAACCGAAAATTATAAACTTGTAATCGAATGCGGTGATGAATTTTTTGCAACTTTGGCGTTAGGAAAAGCTTTTCTTCAAGCGGGGAGGGAACTGTTCGGATTTTCTCTCCCGTGGGGTTACATCACCGGCCTTCGTCCTGTAAAAAGAGCGAAGAATTATCTTGAAAAAGGATATGACGATAAAACCGTAAAAAGAATGTTTACCGACGACTATGATGTTGCCGGTAACAAAGCCGAGCTTGCGATAAGCACCGCGCGTCTTGAGATGAAAATGCTTGAGAAGATCGGGCATAATGTATGCGGGCTTTATATTTCGATACCCTTTTGTCCGACAAGATGTGAGTATTGCTCCTTTGTATCATATTCTAACGCAAAACTTTTTAAGCTGATACCTGACTATATCGAGAAACTAAAGCTTGATTTACTGCGTACTTCGAAAATAATTAAGGAATTGGACTTCACACTCGGAACAATATATATCGGCGGAGGTACGCCGTCAATTCTGAACTGCGAGCAGCTTGACGGTTTACTTGGCGAGATAGAAAAAGATTTCGACTTAAGCGGTCTTTTGGAGTATTCCTTTGAAGCGGGACGCCCGGATACTATTTCGGTTGATAATCTAAGAATAATAAAATCACACGGAGTAGGTAGAATAAGCATAAATCCACAGACTACAAACGACGATGTATTAAAACGTATTGGAAGATGTCATAGTGTTTCAGAGTTTCTTGCAGCGACGGAATCCGCAAGAAAAATAGGTTTTGACTGTATAAATACCGACCTTATCGCCGGTCTGCCCGGCGACACGGAGGAAGGTTTTGAAAAAAGCCTTACAGATGTCATATCTCTCGGTTTTGAGAATATAACCGTACATTCTCTCAGCATAAAGAACGCTTCCGAGCTGAGGTTTGATCCCGATAAATTATACGATCCCGAGGGAGAAACGGCAAAACGCTGTGTCGCATATGCTTATGATAAATTAAAAATAAGCGGTTATAATTCCTATTATTTATATAGGCAGAAAAACACGGTGGGCAACGCCGAAAATACAGGTTACGCGAAAAAGGGTTATGAGAATCTTTATAATGTCATTATGATGGAGGAATATTCAACGGTTTTCGCCTGCGGAGCCGGATCTATAACAAAAATAGTATCACCCGACAGGAATCATATAGAGAGGATCGCATTTCCGAAATATCCTTTTGAGTATCTTTCGAGTAAGTCCGATATCGGTGAGGAAAAAATAAGAAAGTTTTATTCGAAAATATAATTATGCTTGAATTCTCGTATAAAAAGGAGGCTTGTTATGGATAGGGAAAGAATAATTTCCGAGAAGATCAGAAAAGATGAGAACGATTACGAGCTTGCACTGTGCAGAATCGCAAAGGAAGTAAGCAGTAACAATGATATAAGGCTTGTATTGATTTCCGGCGGTTCCTGTGCCGGAAAAACGACTACGACAAAAAAACTTGCTTCACTTATAACCGCCATGGGCAGGCATACACATACGATCAGCCTTGACGATTTTTACAGGAATGAAGAGGATGCAGTATATCTTCCGGACGGAACACGCGACATTGAGAGCATTAACAGCCTTGAAGTCGGGCTTATACAAAGTTGTCTTTGCAATCTGATAGAGGGCAGGGAAGCGTATATACCGAGATTTGATTTTATATCGCAACGCCGTACGGATAATTCGGAGCAGATTGTACTTGACTACGAGGAAGTTGCTATAATCGAGGGTCTTCACGCACTCAATCCGATGCTGTTTTGCCGGGGCAGTGGAAACTCAAACTCGTATAAAGTATATCTTCACGCCAAAAACGGTACTGACGGCGACCCCCGCTTTATACGGCGGCTGGTCAGAGATTATTATTACAGAGGTGCTGATACTGCCGAAACTTTCGGTCAATGGGATATAGTAAAACATAATGAGCCGGAGTTTATAGATCAGTTCGCGGAAACCGCTGATATTAAGCTTAACACCTTCTTCCCGTACGAAACCGGCGTTCTTGCGGAACCGGCAATAAAAATCCTATCAGAACTACCCACCGACAACAAGTATTCGGAAAAAGCCGGGCAGCTTACAGAGCAGTTAAAAAAAGCAGAGAAAATTCCCACATCTTATGTTCCGAAAAACTCATTGATACAGGAATTTATAAAAGTCAATTAGGTAAGGATAATAGAAATGTCTGATACCGGCTCAAAAACTTCAAAGAGCTTTGTCAAAGAGGCAGCAATCCTGTCTCTATCTGGTTTTGCCGTTAAATTCATAGGCTTGGTTTACAAGATACCGCTTACTACGATACTTGATGAGAGCATGGGAGTTTTTACCGCGGCATATTCCATATATGCTATGCTCTTTATGATTTCTACCTCCGGACTACCCGTAGCCATTTCGCGTATGATTGCGGGATCGGCGGAGAAGGGCAGGCTTATTGAAACAAAAAAAATATTAAAAATGTCTGTCTTTATGTTTTCTGTCGTTGGAATCGTATGCAGTCTTTTGTTGTTTTTCGGAGCAGAGACGATAGCGGTATGGTCTGTTCACCCCGATTCTGTGCTCGCAATGAAGGTGATTTCACCAACCCTGCTCTTTATCTGCATCGCTTCAGCTTACAGAGGTTACTTTCAGGGACTGAGAAATATGAACCCGACTGCGATTTCTCAATTCATAGAAGCGTTTTTGAAGCTGATTATCGGTTTAGGTGCGACGCTTATTGCAAGAAAAATGGGTTATTCGCTGGTAGTTCAGGCTGCTTGTGCGATTTCGGGTGTAACCTTTGGAACATTCTTGGGAATGCTGTATCTTATCCTGTATCATAAACGCAAAAAAAATAACTGTATAGTAAATAAAACAAGGGCTACGATGCGGTACAGGCAAATTGCCGCAAGGATGTTCGCAATCTCTCTGCCGGTAACCATAACCTCATCCTGCCTTTATCTTTCCAATTTTCTGGATACGCTTGTTATAAATAAAGCTCTGATAGGATCGGGAATCGCAGAACAAACTGCCGAAGCGCTTTATACATCATATGTTGCACTCACCATACCAATATCCGATCTACTGCCGTCTACACTTGTTTATCCCATCGCAATAAGCATATTGCCCGCTGTAGCAGGAGCTCTTGCGCTGAAAAAGCGTAAAAAAGCTATCGGCTACATAGTATCGTCGATACGTATAAGCGGTATTATAGCTCTACCATCTGCGTTTTGCCTGTGCGCACTTTCAAGACCGGCAATCGCTCTGATTTACAGCAGCGGGTGGGGTAAAGAGATCGTGCTTGCGGGTGGAAAAACAGTAATGCCAATAGATGTTGCATCGAAAGCTCTCAGCATACTCGCAATCGGGATATTCTTTATTTCACTTGTTTCGACTACCAATGCGCTTCTTCAGGCGGTGGGAAGGATGTACGATCCCATGAAATCTGTTTTAGCGGGAGTTATGATTCTGATTTTACTTGAAGTGACGCTTGTAAGCATAAAACCCATAGGTATATATGGCGCTCCAATTTCCTCCGTCGCTTGTTATGTAACTGCACTTTATATGAATATGCGCTATCTGCGTAAATGTCAGAATATAAAGCTGCCTTTTAGGCGTCTGTTTCTAAAACCGCTCGTATGTTCTGCAATCTGCGGTGTTTTCTGTTTTATTTCATATAAGATAGGATTCGCACTCTGGCAGGGAAATCCCGACGGCAGGTTTGCAAGCTTCGTAATTCTTATAATTACCGGTGTTCTGGCGGTATTTCTATATGTTTTCCTTATGCTGCTTGTTAAGGGTATTACAGCCAACGAGGTCAGACTGCTCCCGAAGGGAAAGCAGCTTTGTGCGTATTTTGTAAGAAAGGGCTGGCTATCAGACAGCGGTGTAGACCTGGAAGATGAGTAAAAATGATGTTCAGAATGCAATAGAAAAGATATTAAATAAGAACAGGTATAGTTTTGACGACCTTTGTGATATAATGTTTTTGCTGAGGAGCGAAAACGGTTGCCCATGGGACAGAGAGCAGACGCATAAGAGCATTCGTAATAATCTTATAGAGGAGACATACGAGGCGATAGAGGCTATTGATAATAACGACATTTCTCTTATGAAAGAGGAGCTTGGAGACGTACTTTTGCAGGTAGTATTCCATTGCCGTATCGCACAGGACAGCAACGAATTTGATATAAACGATGTTACTGACGGGCTGTGCAAAAAGCTTATAAAACGGCACCCGCATGTTTTCGGAGACATAATCGCTGCTGACAGCGGGACGGTTTTAAAAAACTGGGACGATATAAAGACAAAAACAAAAAAATTCAACTCATTTGCCGAGTCGATGAACGGAATATCGCCTGCACTTCCGGCGCTTATCAGAGCGGGTAAAATCGGAGAAAAAGGAGCGAAAGCTGGCTTTGACTTTGAATCCGCACTCGATTCGCTTGAAAAAGCAAAAGAGGAGATTACCGAGGTGGAGCAGGCGTTGCGAAACGGCGGTGAAGTGTCTGTTGCGGAAGAGATCGGGGATCTTCTGTTGGCGGTCGTCAGCGTAGCCAGATTATCGGGAATCAACGCGGAGGAAGCGCTGTATAACGCAAACGAGAAATTTATTTCGCGCTTTGAAACGGTCGAAAAAAAAGCCTTGGAAAACGGCATAGATCTCAACAAAACCGATAAAAAAACAAAAATCGGTCTTTGGGAGAATGCAAAAGCCGTGAAAATTGAAAAAAACTCTTGAAAATGCACAAAAAATCTTTAAAAAAATAATTTTTTCTATTGATTATGAAAGAAATAAGTGTTATAATAATTCCACCAACGGATTTAAAATATTGAAAGGAGTTCATTTAATGAACAAAGCAACATTAGTCGAAATAGTAGCAGAGAGCGCAGGCATAAAAAAGAAGGAAGCTGACGCAGCAGTTTCTGCAGTATTTACAGCAATCGAAAACGAGTTGGCAACTGGCGGTAAGGTTCAAATCGCAGGTTTTGGTTCTTTTAAGGTAAAGGAAAGAAGCGAGAGAATGGGTCGCAACCCCAAGACAAAAGAAGAAATCAAGATACCAGCATCAAAAGTTCCTGCATTCGTAGCAGGCAAAACATTAAAGGAATCTGTAAACAAGTAATAATTAATAGTTAATACATTGTTATTTGTGTTTGGGGACAGGGATTTCCCTGTCCCCGTTTCATCACTTCTAAAAAATTTCGGCATAGTATTTTAATATAAAAGAGCCGGGAAAGCGAGGTAAGCGTTGCGTCTTGATAAATACCTTAAGGTATCCAGAATAATCAAACGCAGAACCGTTGCAAATGAAGCATGTGACAGCTCATATGTAACTGTTAACGGACGTGCCGCAAAAGCATCCTATGATGTTAAAGTCGGCGATTTGATAGAAATTGCTTACGGCTCCCGCACTACTCGTTTCAAGGTACTTTCAATAGCGGAGCATTCAACAAAGGCTACTGCTTCGGAGATGTACGAGGTGCTACTTTAAATCTGCACACTTTAAACGTCCGCATTTTTCTATAAAAACGGCTTTTTTTAACATAAAAACATTATCCCTTTCATATATTGTAACGTTATATAATGTCAGTATCTGGAAGGAGTAATCTCATGCAAAGCAACAGCTCAAAGCATACTATTAATCTTATAGAACGTAAAACATTATGCGTCACAGCAGTTGACGAGGTCGTCAGTTTCGACGATACCACCGTTACACTATCAGTCAGCGACAGGTTTTTAAATATCAGCGGCAGTGAGCTCTCGGTTACCAAGCTCTCCCTTCAGGAGGGCGAGATAGTTATTACCGGCGACATAGACGCCGTGGTTTACTTTGAACAAGCTAAGAGGAAGTCGGTTTTGGGAAGACTTAAAAAGTAGAATGGCGACAAATTACGCACTCCATTTTTTGCTGCTTTTCGCTTCTTTCATAAACGGAATGGCGCTTGGGCTTATATATGACCTGTTCCGGATATCAAGAATGTTCTTTTTAAGAAACAAAGTTGTCATTTTTTTCGAAGATATAGCTTACTGTCTTATATGTACACTGTCCTATATGCTGCTGTTCTATAACTATTCTAATGGAAGAATGCGGGCATATGCTTTTGTCGGAGGGATAATGGGCTTTTGTTTGTATTATTTCACGCTTGGCAGGTTTACAAGGTTTTTTTGCGAGAAGGTTTATGAATTCGTTTTTCCGATTATACACAGACTGATGACAAGGATAAAAGGATATTTATATTTAATAAAAAAACGGATATACACTAATATACAATGCGACTTATCGGCAAGAAGGGCGTTGGTCGGATTCGGACTTTTAAAGAACGGAGGCAGGTAATGAGAAAAAGATATGGAAGTGGTAACACGATCGTGAAGTTTGCTTTCACACTCGTTTTTATCGTATTACTTGTTTCTGTTATAAATATGCAAATCGACCTGCGGGAGCTTAAAGAAAAAAAAGCACTGCTCGAGGAGCAGATTAAGGATGTTGAGGACGACATACAGGAGCTCAATATTCGTCTTAACACTCCGCTGACGGATGAATATATTGAGCGTATTGCAAAAGAAAAACTCGGATACCGAAGACCGAACGAGATTATATTTTACAGTAATATTCCTGATTAATGGAGGATAGTTAACAATATATGCAGTTAGAAATCGGCTCTGTAGTTAAGGGAAGAGTTTCCGGTATTACCAAGTTCGGCGCTTTTATAACGCTTGATGAGGGTAAGACCGGGTTGGTTCACATTTCCGAAATTTCAAAGGATTTTGTTAACGACATCAATGAGTTTTTAAAAATCGACCAGGAAGTCGAAGCCGTAGTATTGTCTGTTGATGAAAAGGGCAGAATCGCCCTTTCAATGAGACGCTTTACCGAGCTTCAGAAGAACAGGACAGACACTCCTCCGGCAGACTTTTTTTCTCGTAACGAAATCGCCCCTGCAAGCTTTGAGGATATGATGCATAAATTCAAGACAATAAGCGACGACAAGATGACCGATTTGAAAAAGGGTGTTCAGGCAAAACGCGGCGTAAGCTATAAAAAAGGAAAACGAACATAAACGGGTGATGACTCACCCTTTTTTATATTCATAAGGAAAGGCACATAAAAATGAGAATAATAAATGTTGCTGAGGTTACAATAGCCATAAAAGAACTTTTTATAAAAGCAAATTATGTTTTACCCGACGATGTACTGCAAAAGATACGCGAGTTTCGTGAAAAAGAGGATGATAAATGCGCTGAAAATATGCTTGCTCTGCTTGAGGAAAATGCCATAACAGCTTGCAGGGACGATATACCGATATGTCAGGATACTGGTATGGCGGTTGTTTTTGCAAGGGTCGGGCAGGAACTCTGTTTTAACGGAGGACTGTTTACCGATGCTGTAAACGAGGGTGTTCGCCTTGCGTATCGTGAGGGTTTTTTACGGAAATCAGTCGTCGGCGATCCCCTTACAAGAATAAACACCGGGGATAATACACCGGCGGTTATTTATACTGAGCTTATCGCCGGGGACAGGTTGGAGCTGACAGCTCTGCCTAAGGGGTTCGGCAGCGAGAATATGAGCAGACAGCGTATGTTTGCACCATCAGCGACAGAGCAGGATATTATCGATTTTGTGACCGAAACCGTTAAAATTGCCGGAGGAAATCCCTGTCCGCCGGTCGTTATAGGTATCGGCATCGGCGGAACCTTTGACTACTCCTGTGTGTTAGCAAAAAAAGCCTTGTGTCGCCCGATAGGCAGCGATAATGGACCTTATAACGAGCTTGCACAAAGAATTTTGAACGAGGTGAATAAAACCGGCGTCGGAGTTCAGGGGCTCGGTGGAAAAACAACCGCTTTGGCAGTAAATATCGATAGCTATCCGACGCATATCGCATCTATTCCGGTTGCGGTAAATATCTCCTGCCATGCGACAAGACATGCTTCAGTTACACTATAATCATCTTGACAATTAAGGTAAAATATGGTAATATAAAAGCGAGGAATCTAACCCTGAAACTCAATAAAAAAGGAGAAGCTGTTATGAAGACGAAATTTATCACAAAAAAGTTCACAATGACCGATGACGTGAAAGCAAGATTTCAAAAAAAGCTGAAAAAGCTCGACAAGTTTTTTCCTTCGGACACGGAAGCTTCTATTACCTTGTCAAGTCAGAAGATCGGAGAAAGGGTTGAAATAACGATTTACAGAAACGGTGCGATTTTCAGAGCGGAAGAATATGACAAGGATTATGAATGCGCACTTGACAGAGCGGTTGCGATTATTGAACGTCAGATCAGAAAGAACCGCACAAGACTTGAAAAAAGTATACATTTTCAAAAAGGTACCTTCACTCAGGAGGAAAGTGCCGAAGCTGAGGAAGATTTCAAAATCAGCAAGGTCAAAAAGTTTCATATATTACCAATGACCGTTGAGGAAGCCATTTTACAGATGAACCTATTGTCGCATTCCTTTTTCCTTTTCCGTAATGCCGAGAGCGGAGAGTTGAATCTGGTTTATAAGAGAAATGAGAAAGATTACGGTATCATTGAACCTACCGAGTAAATATACTTATAAATAGCATAATCAAAATGCGGCTATTACAGCCGCTTTTTGATACATAATTTTTTTCATACGTGATATATCATAACTTAAGAAACACATAGGAATAAAAAATGAAAGGTAAACAGTTATTATATGGAATTCGTGGCAACCTGTCTGTTCGGTTTGGAACGCCTTGTCGGCGAGAATATTGATGCGCTTGGCTATAAACGGATTGAAACTATAGACGGCAGGGTGATTTTCAGTGCGCCGGACGACAAAACTGCCGAATGTATTGCCCGTTGCAACATAAACTTCAGATACGCAGAGAGGCTCTATATAAAGCTCGGCAGCTTTGATGCTCTGAGCTTCGAGGAGCTTTTTCAGGGTACAAAATCGCTCCCATGGGAGAAATTTATTGGTATAAAGGATGCTTTTCCCGTCAAGGGGCATTCGATTAAATCAAAACTTTTCTCAGTTCCCGACTGTCAGAAAATAATTAAAAAAGCTGTGGTCGACAGACTTTCCGAGCTTTACAATGTCAAACAGTTTTCCGAATACGGTATAAAATACCAGATAGAATTTTTTATTTTAAACGACAAGGTTACTTTAATGATAGATACAAGCGGCGAAAGCCTGCATAAACGCGGTTATCGTAAACAGGGTAACCTTGCGCCTCTTAGAGAGACACTCGCTGCTGGCATGGTGAATCTTTCGCGTCCGAGGGAAGGGGTTATACTCGTTGACCCCATGTGTGGCTCCGGTACTATCTGCATAGAAGCTGCGCTTCTTATTACAAATACCGCTCCGGGTATCAACCGTTCGTTTGTGTCCGAGGATTTTCCGTTTGTTCCACGTACTGTATGGGAGTCGGTGCGCCAGAAAGCGAGAGAAGCGGTTGTCCCTGCCTATACAAAAATATTCGGTTTTGATATTGACCGTTCAAGTGTCGAATTGGCAAGGAAAAACGCTTCCGAGGCAGGTATGTCTTCATATATCACCTTCGGTGTAAGTGATATAAAGGATTTCTATTCGCCTGTCAGGGAAGCGAGAGGCACAATAGTGACAAATCCTCCTTACGGTGAGAGGATGGGGGATATACAGAGTGCGAGAGAGCTTTTGGAAATTATGGGAAAGGTTTTTTCAGAAAGAGTACCAAACTGGCAGTTATACATTATTAGCTCCGATGACGAGCTTGAACATTATTACGGCAGAAGAAGCGACAAGGTCAGAAAGCTATATAACGGAATGATAAAATGCGGTTTTTTTCAGTTCTACAAAAACAAAAAAAATTAAAAATTAGTTGTATGTTTGTTTAATAATTTAAAGTAAACTATAAAAGTTAAATAATACCATTTTTTAAGGAGGAAATTATTATGAAGCTAATGCCATTATCAGACAGAGTAATCATCAAAATGGTCGAAGCAGAAGAAACAACAAAAAGCGGAATAATACTAACCGGTTCCGCTAAGGAGAAGCCACAGGTTGCTGAGGTTATCGAAGTAGGTCCGGGCGGAATAGTTGATGGTAAGGAAATCGTCATGACCGTTAAGAAGGGCGATAGAGTCATTACCAGTAAGTACTCGGGTACCGAGATCAAGCTTGACGGAGAAGAATTCATAGTAGTCAAGCAGAGTGATATTTTAGCGATAGTAAAGT
>JAQVPJ010000022.1 GCA_028702135.1 Eubacteriales bacterium
CAAAGTCATAACCGTAATTGGATACTCCGAGAAAAATCTTGCGGCTGTCTATTTGCGACACCGCGAATTCAACAACATCCGTTACCGGCTGTATGGGCGATATCGCCATCGGCGGACCGAAAGTATAACCCCATTCGTATGTCATTATCAGCACTGTGTTTGCCGCCTGTCCCAAAGCATTGTAATCATGCCCCTGATATAACGCACCCGGCTGCGTTACGCTGGTTTTGGGTGCTAAAGCCACCATAACCGGATAACCCTGCGGATTGAGGGTTTCTCTTGCAAAGGTGATGAATTCTGCGTATTTTGCAGCATTTTCAAGACCCAGGAATTCAAAATCAACGTCAAGTCCGTAATAACCCTTTTGACGTAACACCGCTAAAACATTATTTATAAGAGTTCCCCATACGGGTCTGTTGTTAAGAAACTGAGTCGCAAGCTCTACCGAAAAAACATCCTCTTCTGTAAGCGTGGAAAGGTGCATGACCGGCTTGGTTCCGTACACTTCCGCCCTGCTTATCATAACCGTGTCATCGATCGGAACAAGACTGCCGTCGGATTTGAACCCATAGGTAAACGGCATTAATGCACTCATAAACGGGAGCGTAGAATCAAGCAGATCGGTGCTTATAAACGGATAAGCATACCCGCCGGTCATATACCCCCCTATCAGATTTTTTTCGCTCTCAATAATCAGTTCCATACCTGTAAATACAACAGGTTTGCTTTCGAGTATCAGGTTATTCCTATATAATGAATTAACGCTGACACCATAATCCCGAGCTATTGAGAATAACGTTTCCCCCTCTCTTACTATATGCGTCACCAGCGGAAATACAACAACAAGCGCCTGCCCCAATGCGAGATTTGCATTGCCGGAAACCCCGTTATTTACTGCGAGGATATCGGGGTTTACCGAATATTGCTGTGCCACATTGAATATCGTGTCCCCTTGCTTTACTATATGTATTACCATTCTGTTCACCCAATAGCAGTATATAATTATTTTTCTTATTTGCCTTAAAAATTGTAAGGGTTTGGGAAAAAACATCTCAAACAGATTTGTTCTTAAATAATCACGATAATATTGTTGATTTATTAACCCTTACAGTATATAATTAATAGGATAATGTATTTCGCGAAAAACAGGATTATTATAATTGAAAGGATAAAGACAGGAGATGGTTTCGACTGCGGCTTATTGGAACAACATAAAAGCGCATCTGTTTAAAAACAGGTACTTATATCTTGTTCTGATATCGGTTTTTTCTATTTATGTACTTCCCTTGCTATTTGTTCAGCTCCCCCTCGGACATGATATATACTTCCACTTAACAAGGGTTGACGGCCTTGCGGAGGAATTGAGACAGGGTCATTTCCCGGCAAGAATCTATACTACTGTTTACGCTGATTACGGTTATGCGGCTCCCCTTTTTTACGGCGACTGGCTGCTACATATTCCCGCGTTACTCGTAGTATTGGGTATGAAAGTTGTTACTGCATATAAAACCTTTATAATGATCTGTGCTGTTCTTACAGCACTTTCGATGTACTTTTCGGCACAGATTATATTCAAAAACAAAAAAGCCGCTGCTTTTGCCGCGATTCTCTACAGCGTCTCGACTTACTTTGCAACCGACGCAATAATAAGACATGCGAACGGCGAAATGCAGAGCTTTATATTCTTACCATTGGCTTTTGCAGGACTTTACAGCATTATTGTGGACGACTGTAAAAAATGGTTGTTGCTGCCCTTGGGTTTATGCGGAACTCTTGTAACACATATGCTTACGGCAGTTATTTCGGTTGTTTTTATGGCTTTCTTTGCGCTGTTCTTTATTGTTCCGCTTGTGAAACAACCAAAAAGGCTTATTTATATACTCGCTTCCGTCGGAGTCTTTTTGCTGCTATCCGCATCATTTATCTTTCCGATGATAGAGCAGCTGCAATCCTCAAAGTTTATAGCGACCGACGGAACCAGCGCGAACGCTTATGGAACTCTTGAAAATAGGTCGATGCAGACGATTTACAGCCTCTTTTCCACATTCAACACGAAAGTAACCGTAGGCGAAAATAAATACTTCATCCCACAGGGAATAGGTCTTTCCCTGCCGGTTATGATTGTATGGCGTATAATATACCGGAAGAAGACCGGCTCGAGGGAAACTGTCGTATTTCTCTTTTTAGCGTTGCTCGCATTGTTTATGACCACCCGGTTTTTCCCTTGGGAATCACTTCAAGACGAGCTCGGGACGCTTCAGTTTCCATGGAGGATTTTTGTGTTTGTCACCTTCTTCACCGCACTATTCGGCGGTGCGATGGCGAAAAAATTTGACGGAACGGATACCTTTTTAATCTTCATATCGGCAGTAGTCGTAATTTCGTTCTTCTCGGTTAGCAATACGTTGTATGGCAGTTATAAATCCGTGTACGACAAAGCTCATGAAGAAAAAGAGATCACCTATCCATATAAGTTCAACATCGGTCTCGGGGAATACCTTCCCTCCGGAACAAGAAGAAACATCAGCGTTAAAGGTCAAACGGTAAATTATTTCAGAAACCGCGGGGATATAATTACCTCCAATGCGAATATTTCGCACTCCGACATTTCACGCGATGACGGGGTTTTGACGGTCAGATTTAACGGAGTCGAAAAAGCCGGCGAGAATGACAACATTTACTTTGATCTTCCTCTTATAATGTACAAGGGTTATAAGGCGGTTTTGGAAACTCCTGAGGGTAAGACAGACCTTGAGCTGACCTACGGCAAGAATAATGTTATCCGTGTTGATATTAAAGGCGCAACAGAGGGTACTATCACGGCATGGTATGAGGGTACAACAGTTCAAAAAGTATCATTTTATGTCACAGTAGTGTCATTTGCAGGTGTTATCGCTTATTATATTATAGCCAGAAGAAAAAAGCGCAAAAATCAGGCGGAACTTACCGCTCCGCCCGACGATAATCTTGATATCGGAAAGATGCTCGATTAACCGCTTTTTTTGGAATCTCTGTATAAAACGAGCTCATCAAGCGTTCCGAACCGGTAGCCATCGTTTTTCAGCTCGGAAATGACATCGCCTAATATAGTGGCATTCGTCTCAGAGTTCGGATGCAGTAGCATCACCATTCCGTTATGAACGCAGTCGAGGACCTTTTTCCTTGCCCATACGGCTGATTTCTGGTTGTTATTGTCCCAGTCGGCATACGCAAAAGACCAAAAAGTGGGAATATATCCTGCTTCATGGCAAAAAGCAAGGTTTTGTTCGGAAAATATTCCCTCCGGAGGACGAAAATATTTTGACATTTTATAACCGGTGTGCTGAAAATATAAGTCTTCGAGCCTCGTCAGTTCGTTTAAAAAGGTATCACGGTCTGTAATTCGAGCCATATTTTTGTGCGAATAACTGTGGTTAGCAACAATATGCCCTTCTTGATACATTCTTTTGGCTATATCTGTGTTTTTTTCAACGACGACGGGCAGAATAAAGAACGCTGATTTTACCTGTTGCTCCTTTAAAATGTCAAGTATTTTTATCACATTGTCGCTAATATATCCCGCATCGAATGTCAAGTAAATCACTTTTTCGTCGGGAGAACCCATATAGATCGCTCCGTACTTATCGGGAAATTTGATATTGTCGAACACGATCGGCTGATTATGATTCTCCGCTGATTTGAAATACCAGTTGTACTCATTTGCTACGGCATGAGCCGATATATTACCGGTGAATAGCATTACTGCAATAAATAATAGCGATAGGATTTTTTTCATAAATTAATTACCTCTTGTGGTATTATATGCAAATTCCGTTTATAATAAATTGGGAAAATTATCTGTTTTGAAAGGGTGATATGGTTTTGATGATGATTTGCGTGCCGACTGCACCGCTTTATAAATCTCCCGATATAAACAGTGAGCATACGGATGAAGCTTTGTTCGGTATGACCTGCGAGGTTTTGGAAAGCACAGACGGATTTTATAAAGTGAATATGTTTTACGGTTACGAGGGATATATCGAAAAGCCCTTTATATGCGAACAGCTACACGAACCGAACAGTATGGTGTCGGTCTCCTTTTCGGATCTGCTGCCGGACAGCAGGAACTTCTTCCGTCCCGTTATGACGCTTCCGCAGGGGGCGCTGCTCGATGTGGGTTTTTCGGAAAAATACGAGAGATACGGTTTTGTCATACTGCCCAACAAGCGAATATATTACATACATAAAAAGCATATAAAACCCCTGCCATTCAAAAGCAACAAGAGTGAGACGGAGCTCAGAGGGAGTATAGTGGCAAACGCATTATCTTATCTCGGCACTCAATATCGCTGGGGCGGAAAAACTCATGCCGGGATAGACTGCTCAGGGCTTGCTTTTATGGCGTATTACCTGAGTGGAATCCTCATTTACAGGGATGCGGATATTTCCAAATCGCCAAATGTACGCAGGATACGTTTTAACGATGCGAAGGCAGGCGACCTTATATATTTCCCGGGACATATGGCTGTTTATCTTGGTGACGGTGAATATGTTCACTCATCGGCAAGGGAAGGACAGGTCTGTATAGGCAGTTTTTGCCCGGATTCCGATATTTACGATGATTGGCTGGCAAAAAATATTTCACATACGGGAACAGTATTTAATGGATAATATAATCATACCGAAAAGCGAGATCGACAAGCAAAAGAAAATTGCTGCCTCACTGCGGGAATTCTGCACAGGAAAAAAAGCTTCCGTCCGCACTTACGGCTGTCAGCAGAATGAGGCGGACAGCGAACGGATAGAGGGAGCACTGGTCCTGTGCGGATACGAAATCACTAAAGACACAAAAAATGCGGATCTTGTAATTATAAACACCTGCGCAATAAGAGAACATGCAGAATTACGTGCTTTTTCCGGAGCGGGTGAGCTAAAAAAGCTAAAAGAAAACAAAAAAGATATGCTTATAGGAATCTGCGGCTGTATGATCCAGGAAAAGCACCGCCGCGAGCAGATACAAAAAAGCTATCCATATGTGGATTTCGTTTTCGGGACCGATATGCACCACCGTCTGCCCGAGATTATTTTCACCGCCTTGAATTCCGGAAAGCGTGTCTCTTTTGTATCCGAAAAGCCCCATAACGATTTCGGCGTTATCAGTGAGGACATGCCGGTAAAAAGAAAGAGCGATTACAGAGCATGGGTTTCCATTATGTACGGCTGCGACAATTTTTGCAGCTATTGCGTGGTTCCGTATGTGCGCGGAAGGGAACGCAGCCGTTCTTATGACAATATTATTAGCGAGGTAAAAGTACTTGCCGCGCAAGGATGCAGGGATATTACTCTTTTGGGGCAAAATGTAAACTCCTACAAAGGCGAAAAAGCTTTTCCTTATCTCTTAAGTGATATTGCAGATATCGACGGGGATTTCTGGGTGCGTTTTATGACAAGCCATCCGAAGGATGCTTCACATGAGCTTGTAGATGTTATCGCTTCGAACGAGAAAATAGCAAGGCATTTTCATCTTCCGTTTCAGGCGGGCAGCGACAGAATTTTAGGTCTTATGAACCGCGGATACACAAAGGAACAATATCTGGAAAAAGCGCTCGAAATTAAAGAAAAAGTCAAGGGTATTTCACTTACCACGGATGTTATATGCGGTTTTCCCACCGAGACTGATAAGGATTTTTCCGAAACCCTTGATGTTATTAAAAAAGTTGGATTTGATATGATTTATACTTTTATATTTTCACCGCGCAAAGGAACTCCGGCAGCGTCAATGGACCGACAGGTTCCCAGAGAGGAGCAGATCCTCCGGTTTAATGCGCTTAATGAACTGCAAAACGAAAATGCCCTGAAGAACAACCAAAACATGGTGGGACAAACTATCAAAGTACTTTCCGACGGTGTAAACAACGGCTCCTGTACGGGACGCAGCAGTCAAAACAAAATCATAACTCTTGACAGACCGCAGGAAAAGGGTACTTTCGTCGATGTTGTTATCGTATCGGCACAGCAGTATTCACTTACGGGCAGAATTAAATGAGTAATATATAAAACAACTATTAGCAAAAAGAAAGGTAATTTTATGAACAGGAAATTGAACGAAAAATTCGAGGAGTTTTTGGCAGAACTTGAAGTCGATGCCGATATTATCGAATACAAGGCAGCAAAGGAGGCTTACGAGAACGATCGGATTGTTGCAACAAAGGTAAGCGAATATAATGTACAGACCACCCTGCTCGATCAGGAAAGTCAAAAATCCGAAAAGGACACTCTTTTGATAGATAGTCTCAAAAATAGGATTTCCGTCCTTTATGAAGAGATAACAGATAATGAAACCATGAAGCGTATGACAGCTGCAGAGGACAAGCTTAGTATAATTTTTAACGATATTAACAGCGGCCTGCAGAATATTATCGCTCCGGGATCGGGCTGTAGTGATGACAGCTGCCAGGGAGGATGCTCTTCCTGTAGCGGTTGTCATTAAGTATAAGAGAACATCCTCGGAGGTGATGTTATTTGGCACTTTCCCCCTTGATGCAGCAGTACTTTAAAGTAAAAGAAGAGTATCCCGATTGTATTTTAATGTTCAGAGTCGGGGACTTTTATGAGATGTTCTATGAGGACGCAAAAACCGCCTCCCGAGAGTTGGAGCTTGTTCTTACCGGCAAGGATTGTGGCGGTGAAGAGCGTGCGCCGATGTGCGGAGTGCCTTTTCACGCTGTCGAGGGCTACATTACAAAACTCGTTTCGAAGGGCTACCGTGTCGCTATCGGAGAACAGCTTGAGGACCCTGCTTTGGCGAAGGGTATTGTAAAGCGTGATGTTATAAGAGTAATCTCTCCCGGAACGGTGACCGAGGGCAGCTTTTTGAATGAGAACGAAAACAACTATATCTGCGCCCTTTTTTCGGATCGGGACGGATATGGGATTGCTTTTGCGGACATTTCCACAGGCGAAATCAGCGCAACCGAGATTGTCGGGAGTTACAGCAGCGAGCAGCTCTTTTCGGAAGCCGCCGCTTTCGTACCCAGCGAGGTTATCACATCGTCCGATACTGCAGATGAAATAAAAAAACGTTTTTCGGAACGGTACGGTTCGCTTATAACTACAGTCGAAAATGAGGATTTTCTGCCCGAAAACGCCGGCAACCTCATATCGGAGCAATACGGCAATGACTGGCAGAATAAATACGGAGTGAGTAGTTCCTCATTTGCCGTGCTTGCGGTAGGAGCACTGCTCGCATATATCAAAAGAACCCAAAAAACCGACATAAGCTATATGCATGAGCTTTCCTTTTACTCCGCAGACGCTTTTCTCAGCATTGACAGCTCCTCCCGCCGCAGTCTTGAACTGACTGCGAGCATTCGAAGCGGGGACAAAAAGGGAACTCTTATCTGGGTCTTGGACAAGACGAAAACCTCTCCGGGAGCGCGCCTGCTTAGGAAATGGATAGACAAGCCGCTTTTAAATCAGGGTGCTATAAAGCTAAGGCAGAATGCAGTCAAGGAGTTGTATGATGACAGTATCACGCGGGAGGAAACCTCAAGAATCCTGCGGGATGTTATAGATATAGAACGTCTTTGCGCACGCCTTGTTTACGGAAGCGCGAACGCGAGGGACTTAAAAGCGATGGAAGCTACAATAAAGCTGCTTCCTGGCATAAAGGAAAAGCTGAACATTTTTAAAAGCGTGCTATTATGTGATATTTCCGAAAGGCTCGATACCCTTGATGATATTGGCGACAGTATCGGAAACACTATTGCTGACGACCCGCCGTTCTCCCTGCGCGAGGGCGGGATTATAAAAAGCGGCTGTAACGCCTCTGTGGACGAGCTGCGTTCCATGATGACCGACGGAAAGACATGGCTTGGAAAGATTGAATCAACCGAAAAGGAAAAAACCGGCATCCGTACCCTGAAAATCGGTTACAATAAGGTATTCGGGTATTATATTGAGGTCTCAAAGTCGTTCATCGGACAGGTTCCTCCCGATTACATACGTCGCCAGACATTATCGAACTGCGAGAGATATGTAACGGAAGAGCTCAAGGATATTGAAAACCGGGTAATCGGTGCAAAGGACAGGGTTTGCGCATTGGAATATGAACTGTTCACATCTCTGCGTGAACATATATTAAAATCCACCGCGCGAATTCAGCGCACAGCCTTCGCCATTGCCGAGCTCGATGTCCTTGCATCGCTTGCGAGTGTCGCAAGGGAATATGACTACTGTTGCCCCGAGGTAGATTATTCAGATAAAATAATACTGAAAGAGAGCAGGCATCCGGTAGTTGAGAAGTTTTTGCAGAACAGCTATTTTGTTCCGAACGACTGCACACTTGACTGCGGCTCCAACCGTCTTATGCTGATAACCGGACCAAATATGGCGGGTAAATCGACCTACATGCGGCAGGTAGCACTCATAGTCCTGCTTGCACAGATAGGCTCTTTTGTCCCCGCAACAGAGGCGAGAATCGGTATTGTCGACCGTATTTTCACTCGTGTCGGCGCTTCGGATGACCTTGCTTCCGGCAACTCCACCTTTATGCTGGAAATGAATGAGGTCGCTGAAATATTGAAAAACGCCACTAAAAAAAGCCTTATCATCTATGATGAGATAGGCAGAGGAACCTCTACTTATGACGGAATGAGCATTGCCAAGGCAGTCGTTGAATATACCTGCAAAAAAATAGGTGCAAAAACACTTTTCGCAACGCATTATCACGAGCTGACCGAGCTGGAAAAAGAGCTTCCGGGGGTTGTTAACTACAATATAGCAGCAAAAAAACGTGATAATGACATCATTTTTCTGCGGAAAATAGTGAGGGGAGCAGCGGATGACAGTTATGGGATAGAAGTTGCACTGCTCGCCGGTTTTCCATCAGTGGTAGTCACAAGAGCAAAGCGGATTCTTTCCACGCTTGTCGGGTCAGCAAAGAAAAAAAAGACTATAATTGCAGAGAATCAAGAGGATAACATCACTTTTGAGGATATTGCCGCCGATAGCATTAAGGATAAGCTTAAAAATACAGACTTGAACACGCTTACTCCATATGAGGCGCTCGCACTGCTCTACGAGCTAAAAAAGGATATTACTTAATTACTGAAAGGCAGGGTTGCGGATTTGGGAATCATCAATATTCTTGACACGCAGACGGCGAACATGATCGCCGCCGGAGAGGTTGTAGACCGTCCCGCTTCTGCGCTAAAGGAGCTTATAGAAAATTCAATAGATGCCGGTGCAACCTCAGTCAATATCGAGATCAGGGGCGGCGGTATAGCTTTTATGCGCGTCTCCGACAATGGCGTGGGATTTGCGAGGGACGATATACCGAAGGCTCTGCTCCGCCATGCTACGAGCAAGATTAAAACCGGCAGGGATCTTGACGGTATCGGAACGCTGGGGTTCAGAGGCGAAGCTCTTGCCGCAATAAGTTCTGTTTCACGGATAGAAATAATATCCAAGCGCAGGGAAGATGAACTCGGCACACGTCTGACCGGCGATGAAAACGGAATCGTTATGACAGATACCGGCTGTCCGAGCGGAACCACAGTAATCGTAAAAAATTTGTTTTATAACGTACCTGCGCGTTATAAATTTTTAAAACGCGACTCTTCGGAAGCGGCTGCAGCTGCTGCGGTAGCTGAGCGGATCGCCCTGTCACACCCGGAGGTTTCCATCTCCTTTACAAGTGAGGGTGAAAAGAAATTCTACACAGGTGGCGACGGTAGTCTTATTTCTTCGATATATTCGGTTTACGGAAGAGATTTCGCAAACGGTCTGAAGGAGATCGACTTTGAATTAGAGGGAGTACGGGTAAGTGGCTATGTATCTGCACCTGCCAATGCCAGGGGTAGCCGAGCTTTACAGAACTTTTTTGTAAACGGACGGTTTGTACGTTCAAAGACTGTAATGGCAGCACTGGAGGAAGCTTATAAAGCTTATATTCCTCATGGAAAATATCCCGCAGGAATAATAAACATAAATCTGAACGCAAAAAACATCGATGTGAACGTTCACCCTGCAAAACTTGAGATAAAATTTGCTGATGAACGCAAAATATTCGAAGCCGTATATTACGGCGTAAAGAATATGCTTACAGAGCGTGAGGATATAATTTTTCAGCCACAAAAAGCTGCACCAGGCGATTCATTTACATCGATGCCTCCGGAGCAGACAGAACCGGCGGAATTAACCTCAACATGCATCCCGGAAAAAGAAAAATCAGACGGTAATGCACAGAACTATGGTGTTTTCAAGCCTGATTTGGGAGAAGAGGATATGCCTCTTATCGACCTTTCCACAAACAGTATAATGACACTGAACAGCCCGATTATATCGGATGAGAAAGAAAAACTTTTGGAAAGTGCCAACCGGATCGGACAAAGCAAAGATATCCCGTCAGAACAGCTTAGGTTTACGGACGAGAAGCAGTACAATATTATCGGTGAGGCATATAACGCATATATTTTCGTCGAACTTGACGATAAAATCCTTATCATAGATAAGCATGCCGCGCATGAAAGGGTTTTGTATGAGGAACTTGCCAACAAAAAAGAGATCATCTCACAACAGCTTATGAACGGCATAACCATTACCCTGCCGCATGAACAAGCGGAAATTTTGTCATCCAACCTCGCTTATTTAGAGGAATACGGTTTTATCGCAGAACCCTTCGGATATAACACGCTTATTATACGCGCGGTTCCCACCGTATTAGCCGATATGGGTGAAATAGCGGGGATTTTTGAATCATTTGCCGAAAAGCTTACTGAAAACAATACACTGCCCTTTACGGAGCGCGTTGACAGAGCTTTGTTCACAGTCGCCTGTAAAGCAGCAATGAAAGCCGGTCAAAAAAACGATCCGGCACACAACGAATGGCTCGTAAACAAGATTATGACCAGAGGGGATATTCGTGTTTGTCCTCACGGCAGGCCGGTAATTAAGGAGATATCAAAGCATCAGCTCGAAAAATTTTTTGACAGATAATTATTTGAAAGTTATGGTATGATAAATGAGTTTTATACTTATAACGTGCGACGGAAGGGCAAGACGCGGAGAGCTCGAAACCGTTCACGGAAAAATACAAACGCCGGTTTTTATGAATGTCGGCACCTCGGCGGCAATAAAGGGAGGTGTTTCGACGCTCGATCTTAAGAATCTCAAATGTCAGGTTGAGCTTTCAAACACCTATCACCTGCATGTTCGTCCGGGCGAGGATGTAATATACAAATTGGGCGGAATACACAAATTTTTCAACTGGGACAGGCCTGTTCTTACAGACAGCGGCGGTTATCAGGTTTTTTCACTCGCCAATCTGCGCAACATAAGCGAAGAGGGCGTTACCTTTGCCTCCCATTTCGACGGAGCGCGTATTTTTATGAGTCCGGAGGTTAGTATGCAGATACAGTCGAAGCTCGCCTCCACAATCGCAATGGCTTTCGACGAGTGTCCCTCCTCGGTAGCGGATAGAAGTTATATTAAAAACTCATGTGACCGTACCCTGCGCTGGCTGATACGCTGTATGGACGAGATGAAAAGGCTCAATTCATTGCCCGAGACCATAAACAACAAGCAGATGCTGTTCGGAATCGGTCAGGGCGGCATATATGAAGACCTGAGGATAGAGCATATGCAGAGAATAACAGAACTCGATCTCGACGGATATGCGATTGGAGGTCTTGCGGTTGGCGAATCAAACCAGGTAATGTACCATATTATCGATGTAATCGAACCTTTTATGCCAAAAGATAAGCCGCGTTACCTTATGGGAGTGGGCACTCCTATAAATATATTGGAATGTGTGGACAGAGGTGTTGATTTCTTTGACTGCGTTATGCCCTCTCGCAACGCAAGGCACGGAAATGTTTTTACAAGTGCGGGTCAACTCAATATTATGAACGAGAAGTTCAAGTACGACAGCCGTCCTATTGACGAGGAATGCTCCTGTGAGGTTTGCTCAAACTATTCCAGAGGCTATATTCGGCATCTTCTTAAATCGGGTGAGATACTCGGAATGCGTCTTTCGGTTATGCATAACCTTTATTTCTACAACAATCTTATGGAGGAAATACGAGCGGCAATTGAGAGCGGATGCTTTTCGGAGTATAAAAAAGAGAAGTCGGCTGTTTTTTCCCAAAGGGTATAGTGCCGCTTCTCATTCTTTTTTGTTTATTTTAAGTATTATACCTTATTCACATAATCAATAAATCTCAAAAACGCCGCTCTACCATCTGGAGTGCATTTATAAACTCCGGCATCCTCAAGCACGCCAAGAAAAACCATGCCTATCTCCTGGCACAGAATCCCTCCGATGTTTTCGGCATTTATTATATCATATTTATGCAAAAATCGCTCAACCCAGTCGGCGTGTGATTTAACCCTGTCATCTCTCCTTATATCCGTCCCGTTTAGAATATGTCCACACAATACTTCGCATTCCTCGAGCAGTCTCGAAGGCAGTACGGCAAGCCCCATAACCTCAATAAGCCCGATATTTTCTTTTTTTATGTGATGTTTGTCAGAATGCGGATGATAAACGCCCAAGGGATGCTCGTCTGTCGTGATGTTGTTGCGCAAAACAAGGTCGACTTCATATAATTTCCCTCTCCTGCGGGCTATAGGCGTTATTGTATTATGTGGTCCGTTTTCGTCTTGCGCAATAATAAATGCTTCTTCATCAGTATAACCCCGCCAACACAGCAGAATCCTGTCGCATAATTCGACAAGCCTTTCCTTATTATCGCAGGAAAGACGTATTGCGGACATCGGCCATTTAACAATTCCGCCCCTTATATCTTCATAACCTTTGAATTTCAAATCCATCTCAATAGGCGCTTTTTCCATGGCAAAAGCATATCTTCCGCCCTGGAAATGGTCGTGTGAAAGGATGGAACCGCCGACTATGGGAAGGTCTGCGTTCGAGCCTATAAAATAATGCGGAAAGAGGGTTATGAAGTCGGTATGCTTTACAAATGTGCTTCGGTCGATTTTCATCGGTATATGATTGGAATTCAACGCTATACAATGCTCGTTATAATACACATACGGCGAATACTGCAACCCCCAGTGTTCTCCGTTTATTTTTATGGGTATAATGCGGAGGTTCTGTCTTGCCGGATGATTGACGCGTCCTGAATAACCTTCGTTTTCCATGCATAACAGGCATCTTGGATAACCGCTTTGCAACGCTTTTTTTGCAGCGGATATCTCTCTCGGATCTTTTTCCGGCTTTGAAAGGTTGATTGTAATGTCGATATCGCCGTATTCTGTGGGCACAACCCACTTTTTATCCTTTTCCACTCTGGATGTCCTTATGTAATTGCTGTCCTTTGCAAGCTTATAAAAGTAATCCGTAGCTTTCTTTGGCTCGTTTAACCAAAGGCTGTAAAACTGTGCGACAACCTCCGAGGGACGCGGTGTAAGGACACCCATTAATGCGGTGTCAAAAAGATCACGTGAGTTGACTCCGTTGTCAGATATTATGTTTTTTTCATATGCATAATCACACATGCAGTCGAGTATATCGTCAAGGCTGCTCGCGTTATTTGCCCGGGGTTTTTCATAGCTGTCAAGCCCGAGAAGAGATAAAATCTGATTAATTATGTAAACCTCGTCTTCCTTTTCGATTAATTCGGTTTTTTTTGCGTATTCGATCAGTCCCGCAACAGCCTCGAATATATTCATCCGAAATCTCCTTTCTTAGAGAATTTTCTTTATTGCTTGTGCATAATGAAATGCGATAAGCTTTGACCCTTCCTCTGTCGGGTGAACACCGTCGTTTGCCCAGAAAGTCGGCTCTATGCCCACGGAAGCAGCTGCGAAAATTCCGTCGAGAGGTATGTAAACATCAGCAAATTCACGTGCAAGCGCTCTTGTAATATCTATCTTGGGGTTGAGATCCGTTCTGAAAAACGCCTTATCCGGTGTGTAAAGTAAAAACTGCTCAAGCATGACAATCCTGGCTTTTGTCTTTGTTTTTACCTGCTCGAGAATGTCCCGGTAACAGCTCTCGAAATATTCATGGGGCATCCACGAGCCCTTGTCCGCAAAATGCCATGTGTCGTTAACTCCTATAAGGATCGAAACGACATCCGGCATAAGCTCTATGCAATCGGACTGCCAGCGTGCCTTTAGACTTTCCGCCTTATCGCCGCTGATTCCGCGGTTTATAAACTCTATTTCACGATCCGGAAAATCATTGCCGATAAGCTCTGCTGCGAATTTTGGATACCCGTTTCCGAGACCATGAAAATCTGTTCTGTCGCGTCCTGCGTCGGTCACACTATCGCCCTGAAAAAGTATTTTTATCATTTTTATTCTTCCCCTCGGTTGTAATTTGTTTTAACGACGTCAAAAAGTATATCATAACAAAAAAAGTTAGTCAATATTGCCTTATGTTAAAGCCTATTAATATAACATTCATTCATTTTATTGACTTATTAATAAATAAAAAGTATAATAAGCCTAATATACTATGAAACAGGAGCGATGGGATGAAAACCCTTAAATTCATACTTACCCTTATTACCGCAATGACTATGTTGTTATCTCTGTGTCCTTATATTCCGGTTTCTGCCGAGGCTATACAGCCGACGGAGCTTAATGGCGTCAATACCGAAAGGAGACTGAATTATCTTATCGTTTATACGGATGAATACGAATCCGGCTCGACCGGTACTGACGACAAGGGAATCGAAGCTATTGTAAACAAAGACGGCGTAGTCACCGCTGTCGGCGGCAACAATAACAATATACCGAACGGAGGTTTCGTTATCTCCGGATCAAGCACAAAGAAGACTTATATCGAGAAAAATATAAAAGTCGGATACCTTGTATCGCTCGACGAGCAGGATAAAACAATTATAGTTATTCCGGAGGGTTACACACCCTTCAGTTCATCCACGATTGAATACAACTCGTTTAATACGATACGTTACGAAAACACTCTAATAATTTACGACGGAAGTAACGGCAAGACTTCGACAGGTTCGAATGAATGGGGTTACGAGGTCGTTGTAAATTCAGACGGATTCATAGTATCTCTTGGCGGAAACAACAACAAGATCCCGGAGGGTGGTATTGTACTCAGCGCAATCGGTACAAAAAAGGCCGCTCTTACAGAGATAGCCAAAATAGGAATGTCCGTTGAAATTGATAAAGATTCAAAGATAGTCACTATTTCATATAGCAAAAAAAATGCTGTCGAATCTCCCCGCCTTATTCTTGAAAACAAGAAATCGGAATATAACGAGGCTAAATCGCTCTATAAAAACCTTGATTATACCGCTATTCAAAACGCCATAACAGAGCTTGAAAACGAATATGAAAACATAAAAACCGCAATTGATGATGACAATATGCTCTCCTATACCGTATCTCAAAACCGCTTTGACGAAATATCGGCAAATATAAAAAACCTTTTGGTTGAGAGTCCGGCCGTCGAGGGCAGAGCGATATGGATAAGACCTATCCAAAAAACAGAGGATGCTGTAAAAAAGACCGTAAAAGCGATTTATGATTATGGCTTCAACATAATCTGTATAGAAACACTTTATAACAATACCTTAATCACCCCCATGCCGGAGGAGAGCCTTCTGGTGCAGAACCCCGATTTCAACGGCTTTGACGTTTTAGCTGCTTTTGTTACCGAATGCCACAAATATGGGATAGAAGTTCATAGCTGGTTGCCGGTTTACCGCGTGGCACACGGTAGCAGCACTCATCCCCAGCTCGGCCTGAATGTAAAAAAGCCCGAATGGCTCAATATATCCAACACGGGAATAAACTATATCGAAAACAACTATGGCAAGGGTTACTTTTTAAATCCGGCGTTACCCGAGGTCCGTGAATACCTCTTATCCGTTTATACCCGTATACTCGAAAACTACTCCATCGACGGCTTACAGCTTGATTATATACGTTATCCAGATCTGGTTGGCGGTGTTGACTATGGCTACGACGAATATACCTGCAGTCTTTTTAAGGAGCAGTTCGGAACCGATCCTAAGACTATGTCCTCAGGCGGCCAATTATGGAAAGAGTGGGTTGATTTCAGAGCGAAGTTCGTAACTGATTTTGTGCTTGAAATCAAATCGCTTGTTGAGCAGAAGCGGCCTGATATATATCTCGCCTGTGATGTAGCTCCCTCTTACAGCGAATCACTCTCGAGGATGAAACAGGATACAGAAAAATGGATAGGTGAATCCTATATTGATATCGTTTATCCTATGGCTTACGGACCTGTTGACAGGGTAAGCACCTGGACAAAAGCGACAGTATCAAAAGTGGCAGAGGACGTGTTCACCTATATCGGCGTCGGCGATTACGGCGCTGATACCCTGTTCGACCAGATTTCCATTATCAGGGAAAACAGAGCGAACGGGGTAGCTTTCTTTGCCTATGACCAATTTGTATCAGGCGATTATGGCTCGATACCTGCGACAATTTTTGCAAGACGCGCTATTTCCCCTACGTATTGCGGTAAAAAAGCAACGGAAGCACAGCTAAAATATATCAAGAATAGAATAGAGAATGTAATAGTTCCATCAAAAGCCGAGGGCTCATCGGAACTTGGTGCGTTGTGCGACGACATAGATACTGTTTTAACAAAGCTCGCGACGGACGCCCCGCTTTCGGAATGCAAATCGGAACTTGACGGTCTACGCACCTCATTTGCTTCTGTACTGGAGAAAAATGTAAAGGATAAGGAGCTTTTTTCTGCGATTGACTACGATATAGCCCTGCTCGGAAAAATAATCGAAAACACAAAGGATGACGAAAAGCTGAAGTATTACATAAATCATCCTCTCCCGGAAATGTACGAGCTCTCCGACTCAGAGGAAAGCGCTGCTATAAATAACTCAGAACCTGAAAACAGCGATGTTGAATTAAGCAGGATAGAGAAAATTTTCCAGGGCGTGTTACTTGTTGTTATTGTGGTTCCTATATTGGGTTTACCTTTGTATTTTATACTTGATGCCAGAAGGAAAAGACTGCTCAAAGAGTTTAATGATAAGAACAGTGAAGGTGAAAAACCTGCGGACGATGACAACGACAAAACCGAATAGCAGATAGGAGAATTTTGATGAAAAAGTGCTCGAACTGCGGAGCCGTTATGAGCAATAAAAATTTTACCTGTATCGAATGCAACAGCGTTCTTGGAGATCCGGTTACCAATGAAGAAATCCAGTCATCAAACGAGTATTCAGATTATATTGACAGAGCCCTTGTTCGGAGTGACGACTTTTATGTCAGTGTATGGGATAAAATCATGTCGGCGATCAGCGCTTTCGGAACGATATTTATCATTTATTCTATTGTAAATAATAATGGTCCAGACCTTTTCATCGGAGTTATTTCTTTTATATTATGTATAATATACGCTCTTTTCCCTAAGTTTATTTGGTCAATTGAAAAACTGAGGATTATTGCATTCAGGTTCTCTGAGGAGCCTGAGCCTTCTGATTTTTATTTGGTGATGGTGAAAATCATTAAAAACATATTATTTTTTATAGGCTGCGGATATGTTGTTACTGCTGTTGTATGTATGGTTGCATAATGCGGCTTTCCGCAGTATAGTGTTATTAACTGAGACTTTTTAAGAGGTAGCAGCTCATGAATTACATGACAATAAAAGAAGCCGGCGAAAAATGGGGTCTCGGAATCAGAATCATAACGCAATACTGCGTGCAAAACAGAATCGAGGGAGCGTTAAAGAAGGGCAATACATGGATTATCCCAAGCAGCGCCTTAAAACCGGAGGATGGAAGAAGAAAACCCCCACAAGAGGGTGAATTAAACACCGAAACGGTAAATTCAACAAACGGGAGCTCCTACGAGCCACTTAAAAAGAATGGAAATTTGTTTGCCGAAATATTCAAGCGCTTTCCCTATCCTATGCATATATGCGCACCCGACGGCACAATACATTTTTTTAACAATGTCCAATTCGGACTTTACACAAAATTTGGGACATTACCCTACCGGGATATTACCAAAAGGGTAATTCCCGGTTGTTTCTTACTTATAGGATTCCGCTTGACTGTCCCAGAGTTTTGCGTATTGGGTACATTCCGCATAGAGCTCATTATGACTGCCACAGCCGACAATTGCACCCTTTTCCATCATCACTATACGGTCGGCAAGCTTTACCGAACCCAAGCGGTGAGTTACAATGACGGCTGTCTTATCCCTTGATATTTTTGCGAATCGGTCGTAGATGTTCCTCTCCTCAAGCGGATCGATTGCCGCTGTCGGTTCATCCAGAACAATCAGTCGGTGGTCGCGGTAAAAACCTCTTGCGATTGCAACACACTGCCATTGTCCGCCCGAAAGGTCTACTCCATCGAACTCCCTTGACAGCATCGTATCATACCCCTGAGGGAAAGATCTGTCATCAACATCAACGCTTGCCATAATGCTTACCTCGTCCAGGATTTCCTTATCCGGCTTTTTATCTATCATGCTTATCGAAATATTATCGGATAAAGTCATCTGATAACGCTGATATTTCTGAAAAACTCCACTTGTTTTCGCAAATGCGCTTTTCAGCGAAAGGTTCTTTGTGTTGTGAGAACCGAGATATACATCTCCCTCAACCGGCTTGTACATCCCTGTAAGTAGCCGGACGAGCGTACTTTTTCCCGAGCCATTTTCACCCACAATTGCAATTGTCTCACCGTTTTTAATGGTTAAAGATACATTCTTAACCGCATAGGTAGGATTTTCGGGTTCCGCATCATTCTCTTCCTTGCTCTTCCCTGCCGGATAGCGAAAGGATACATTATCGAGTACTATGTCGAAGTTATCTCCTATATCGGTTTGTGTACCTCCATGCTCTTCGAATTCCAAAAGTCTGATATAATTTCTGACTTTTCCGAGATCCTTGCTGATATTGTTGAAATGTGAGCATATAAGCTCGTTCATCAGTCCGAAGAGAGAACCTATTGAGTTTATCACCGCAACGAAAGCACCGATGCTTATCTCGCCGTTCATCGTGGCGGTGAAGGTAATATACAGTATAAATAAGTAACCTGTCAGCGAGACTAAATTCATCCCGAGATCCATATGTCCTGTTTTGATATTTGCCTTCCAGGATATTTGCTGAACGCTCCTCAGGCAGTCTTTGTAAAGCTTGTGGAAATAACCGAAAGCACCTAAAATCCTTGTCTCTTTAAACAAATTCCTGGAACTGCAGCAACTCTCATAGTATCCCATCTCCCTGCGTTTGGGTGCGGATTTATCCTCAACCTTTGTGTAAACCTTTGTTTTTAATATCTGTGAGAGCATAACAGGGATAAAAACAACAACAATCGATATCGCAAGCAGTGGTTTTAGTGAAAAAAGATACCATCCCATCACAATAATACAGGGTATATACAGTGCGATAATAAGTACGATAATCAGTGCAAAATAAACGGAGGCATACATTCCCTGTGACGCTTTTTCCATATCATCGAGCATACCGGTGTCCTCGAACAGAATCGGCGACAGACGCGAGAGTTTCATATTTATTTCCCGCTGATTTATACCGCTTACCCTATCCATAAAAACCGAAAAATACAGGTTGACAAAACTGTTTGTAAGCTGTATGGCAAGACCGAAAAGACCGAACAGAACAAGAGCGCTCAAGGCGTCCCCGATTACGATTTCATTATTATACAGCATCTCCACTCTGTCATAAAAATACTGCTGTACCTTTGCTGTAAAACCGCCTCCGAAACCCTGCAAAAAGCTGACTATAAAAAGCATGGTAAGCCCTATCGGAGCATACTTGAACGTCTTTTTTATCAGCCTTAGAAACATACGGGTTATACCGTATACTTTCTTGTCGGAAAATCTATCGTCTTTTTCCTTTTTCTTTTTATTATTATACATTGACTTTTTCCTCATACCAGCTCTTCTGCGACTCGAACATCTCGGCATAAAGTCCGCCTTTTTTTATCAGCGCATCATGGTTGCCCTGCTCTGTAATGTTTCCGTTCTCCAGCACCAAAATTTCATCGGCAAGCCTTGCCGACCCGAGCCTGTGCGTTATAAAAATCGTCATTCTGCCTCTGCTTACTCTTCCGAAAAGCTCGTAAACGCTGCGCTCTGAAATAGGATCAAGCGCAGCAGTAGGTTCATCGAGAATTCGTACGGGGCAGTGTGAAACCAATGTCCGCGCTATAGCAATCCTCTGCCATTGACCGCCGGAAACATCAGTACCGTCAGTTCTGGTTTTGCCGAGAGGAGTGTCCAGACCGTCCTTAAAACGCTCCGTTTCCTCCTCAAGCCCCGCTGTTTTAATTGCTTTTTTTATCTCTTCTTCACAGCAACCGTTCACATTTCCGAGTGCGACACATTCTCTGAGTGAAATCTCATATTTTGCAAAATCCTGATATACAACCGAAAACAGCCCCTTTATTTCCGCCTGTGTATAATCCCTAAGCGATTTGCCGTTTACCGATATTTCACCCTCGTAATTCGTATACAAACCCGTAAGGAGCTTTGCGATAGTGGTTTTTCCTGCACCGTTTCTGCCCACAAAAGAGTAGTGCTTATCTCCGTATAAAGTCATGGAAAGATTGTCGAGTATAATGTTATCCGTTTCGGGATATTTAAAAGAGACATTCTTGAATTCGATTTTTTCGATAACACCGCTACATACATTAATATCAGGCTTATCCAAAGCTCCGTCGGTTTCACTCAGCATCGAAAATTCCGTAAGGTCCTTCATATATTCTTTAATCTGCGAAAATTGATAAATAACGTTAGATAAACGCCAGCTTGCTATATTCTCAAGATTGTTAATGGCTACGATAAGTGATGTATAGACACCGATAGTGATCACTTTGTTTGAAAGAGGTATAAGAAGCAGTCCCGATACAACGATTGTGGCAAAAAGTGTTGATATCGAACAAACCCTCATTTTGACAAAATAGAGTATATTGAGCCTTTTCCGTATTTTTCTTGCCTTTTCAAAAAGCTCATGCCATTTCTTATCAAGAAGGCTGCTGTAAGAGAACATCGAACGCTCCTCGATATTGTCACGAGATACGAGCAATGCACCGAAAATCCATGAGCGTCTGTTGTGTTTCCAGGATTCTTTGTTCTCGTCATAATCCCTTTTTCCGCGTCTTACCGATACTATATACATCGGTATGGCGGAAATAATAGATGGTATTGCCGCCCACCATACGAACGATGCGAGGACGGTGATGACCGAACCTGCCTCAATAAGCAGATTAATAAGGTTCATAAGATTATATAACCCGTTGGTTATTTTACCATCCGGGTTATCAGCTGCGCGGGTAATCAATTCCCACGTTTTATCGTTCTCTATATGAGAAAATTCAAGCGATGCTCTTTTTGCAATAACCTGCTCCTTAAAAGTAAGGGCAAGCTTCATTCCCATTTTTGTGTTAAAAAATCCCCCGATGGTATCTGAAAAATAATTGTAAGCGATAGTCAGAGCATAAATTATCAAAGCCGGATAAATATCCGGCACCTGTGAAGTTCCGTTGAAAATCGAATTTGCAGTGTCTATAAAATTCGCAAGTATGAATATTCGCGCTGACGGTATCAGAGCTGTTATCAGATTTTTCGCCACAATCAACGAGCAATATACAGGAGCAGCACTAAACGGTATCCTTATGTAATCCAAAAACCCGTATTTATTTTTCTTTAACATATGATGTCCTTTTGCACTTATTTTAGAAATGATTATAATACATCTGTTTTCTTATTTCAACAGTTTGATAAAAAATTAACATAATCAGCTTAATATAGAAAATTATTTTAAATCATATAAAGAAGAGCGAACGCTGAGGTTCGCTCCAATAAATATAAAAGTTGTTCTACTCGTCTTCCCCATCGTTATCCCAGTTATGCCAAACGCCTGTTACATCGTCGTTTTCGTCGAGTGTATCGAGAAGCTTTTGCATTTTTACCTTCTGCTCCTCGTCCGTGAGTTTGACATAAGTAGATGGTATTTTATCAGGCTCGGACGATAAGATTTCGTAGCCCCTATCCGCAAGTGCGGAACTAACCGCGCTCAAATCCCTGATATCGGTAAATACCTCGAATATCTCTTCTTCGCGGCTGAAATCGTCCGCACCGCATTCGAGAACGTCCTCCATTAACTTATCCTCATCAATGCCTTCCGCATTAATAACGATAACACCCCTGTCGCTGAACATAAACGATACACATCCCGTAGTTCCGAGGTTGCCTCCGAATTTATCAAAATAATGGCGCACATCCGCCGCAGTGCGGTTACGGTTGTCTGTTGTGGTCTCGACGATTACAGCGATACCGCCGACTCCGTAACCCTCATACACAACGACTTCGTATGAAACGCTGTCGGATCCGCTCGCTTTTTTTATGATTCTATCAATATTGTCGTTCGGCACATTAAGCGATTTTGCTTTTGCTATGAGGTCCCTAAGCTTCGTGTTGCTGGCTGGATCTGTGCCGCTCTCTTTTACCGTTATAGCGATTTCCTTGCCAATCTTGGTAAAAACCTTTGCTCTCTGCGCATCGGTTTTTTCCTTTTTATGCATGATATTTTTCCACTTGGAATGTCCCGACATAATAATTTCCTTTCATAATCAGGCTAAAATATTTAATTTAGCCGTTTATATCTCCTCGGTCCGTTTCATACCTAATAGATCGAGCGAGACTCCGAGTACTTTACGCACGCATTTTGTCAGCTTAAGCCTGAACGCTCTCGCTGCACCCTCCGACCTTAAAATCGGACAATTATGATAAAACTGGTTAAAATCAGAACACAAAGCAAGCGTATACCGCGCAATAACGCTTGGCTCGTTCTCTTCAAGTGCACGGTTTACCGCTGCTGGGAATTCGGACAGCTTTTTTACAAGCGTTATTTCCTCAGAAGACAGATCGGGGTATGCGGTTTTAACGTCATCAACACTATCCATACCCGCTTTTCTAAGGACACTTGAGCTGCGTGCATAGGTGTACTGAACATATGGACCTGTATTTCCCTCAAAGGACAGAGCTTCCTCCCATACAAAATTAGTATCCTTAATGCGGCTGTTCGCAAGCGCGTTAAAGATTATGGCTCCCACGCCGACAGCACGGGCGACGCTCTTTTTATCTTTAAGCTCTGCGTTCTTCTCCTCGATAATTTTTTCGCATTTGGATATCGACTCTGCGAGCAGATCGTCAAGATGAATTACATTTCCTGTACGGGACGCCAACTTTTCGCCGTTGATGCTCATTGTGCCGTAGGGAACATGCACCAGATTTTTTGACCACTCATAGCCCATCAACTCAACTATTTTAAAGCATTGAGCAAAATGAAGACTCTGACCTGCGCTGGTTACATAGATGCACTTATCGAAGTCATATTCCTTTTTTCGCCATATAGCGGCAGCGATGTCCCTTGCCACATAGAGTGAGGAACCGTCCGACTTTAAAACGACCGTGTTTGTCAAGTTGTAATCCTCAAGCCTGACAATAAAAGCTCCGTTATCCTTTTCAAGCAGGTTCTTCTGCCTGAGTTCTTCTATAACACCAGGTATCTTATCCGAAAAGAAAGCTTCTCCGTTATATGAATCAAAGCTGATACCGAGCAGCTCATAGGTTTTGTTGTATTCCTTTATCGATATATCCTTAAAATACTGCCATATCTCTAAATATTCCTCGTCACCGTTCTCCAGCTTTGTAAATGCGTTTCTCGCCATATCAGAAAGGGCGTTGTTTTTCTTTTCCTCATCGTTAAAGCGTACATAAATATCCACAAGCTCGTTGATTCCGCGCTCGTCAACCTTCTCTTTGCGCGAATAAAGCTTGTATGCAGCTATCATTTTTCCGAAATTTGTACCCCAATCACCGAGATGATTGATAGCAACGCATTTATAACCGCAAAAAGCGTATATATTACGCAGAGCGTTTCCTATCGTAGTAGAACCGATATGCCCCACATGAAAGCGTTTTGCGATATTGCATGACGAAAAATCGAGGCAAACGACCTTTCCCCTGCCCACCTCGCTGCGTCCGTAATCCGCATCGAAAAGAATCCGGTCAAGCAACTCTTTATAATAAAATGCATCCACAAAGAAGTTAAGATAACCGCCGACTGCTTCCACTCTTTTGATAAATGGAAGCTCACCGATGCTTTCTTTCAGCTCCAACGCTATTTTGGGAGGAGCAGAACGCATTATCCTTGCGAGCTTGAAACAGGGGAGGGCGAGATCGCCCATCTTGGAATCCACCGGAATATCAATAAAAGACAGTATCTCATCCTCATCGGTTTTATACCCTGTATTGCTTATTATTTCTGTTATTTTTTTTGCAATTATTTCCTTTATTTTCTGCATATTTATCTCCCTTAACGCAGACCTTTTTTACAAGACCTTTGACAAAAACTCCACAAGTCTCGGATTTTTCGGATTCGCAAAGAACTCCTCGGGAGGAGCGTCCTCCAAAACACAGCCGTCGTCCATAAACAGGACTCTTGTCGCAACCTCTTTTGCAAAGCCCATCTCGTGCGTTACGACTACCATAGTCATACCCGCTTCCGCAAGCTCTTTCATTACCTCCAATACCTCACCGACCATTTCGGGGTCGAGAGCACTTGTAGGCTCATCGAACAGCATAACATCAGGCTCCATCGCAAGCGCTCGAATTATTGCGATACGCTGCTTCTGCCCGCCCGAAAGCTGTGCGGGATAAGCATCCGCTTTATCTGAAAGTCCAACTCTTTTCAGTAACTGATGGGCTTTATAGTATGCTTCCTCTCTTGTTTGTATCCCGAGCATAACGGGAGCAAGCATTATATTCTCTATAATCGATTTATGAGGGAACAGGTTGAAATGCTGGAAAACCATACCCATTTTGCGACGCAGAAAATCAATATCGGTTTTTTTATCGGTAATGTTTATTCCCTCAAACCAAATCTCTCCGCTTGTCGGTATCTCAAGCAGATTCAGACAACGCAAAAACGTGCTTTTGCCACTTCCCGACGGGCCGATGATAACAACTTTCTCGCCCTTTTCTATATTGAGGTCAATCCCCTTCAATACCTGCAAATCGTGGGTGAATTCTTTACAAAGACTCTTAACGGTTATCACTTACGCGAAGCCTCCTTTCAAGAAGACTCAACAGCTTCGTAAGTCCGAGTACTACGATAAGATAGATAGCCGCTACGCCGAACAGTGGCCAGAAAACCTCGTATTCAACTGTTTTTATCGTATCTCCCACTCTCGTAAGATCCTCAAGAGCGATATATCCGGCAACTGATGTCTCCTTGAGCAGCGTAATCAGTTCGTTCCCCAACGCGGGAAGCACGTTCTTTATCGCCTGCGGCATTATAATTTTCCACATTGTCTGGTTATATGATAAACCAAGCGAACGCCCCGCTTCCATCTGACCGTTGTCGACGGACATGATTCCGCTTCTGAATATCTCCGCGACATAAGCACCGGAATTGATGCCGAATGCAATTATTGCGGCAAAAACTCTGCTTACATCATAAGTCTGGAAAATGACAAAATAAATTATCATAAGCTGAACGACAACGGGAGTGCCCCTGATTATGGTAATATATATTTTTGCACATTTATTAAGTATTACAAGCTTGCCGGTTTTATCGTGCGTAGAGCGTATGATACCCACAATAAAGCCGAGAATTATGCCAAATCCGGCGGAAAAAAAAGTAACCTCCAGCGTAACAGACAACCCTTTGAGCATACTTTTCCATCCGTTGTTTTCAATAAAGCTCCGTAAAAATGAGTCCTTTGCCTTTTTATAGGTTTTTTTGAAATATTTTACAAACTCGCTCGAATCATCCTCTGCAGCCTCTTTTGATTCTTCCTGTGCGATACTGTTTGCTTTTTCCACCAGCGATGATTGACCCAGCCGAGATTTTTTTGAGGTTGTGTCCTCATCTTGTTCACCGCTGACTTCCACGCTTCCCTGCTCGTAAACGATGTCCGAGCGCGTATCTTCTTCTGTTATCTGTGCGGAGGAGGTTATTGTCGCTATTAGCGAACACAAAAAAATGACGGACAAAAACAATACAATCTTCTTTTTTTCTTTGATTTTAAATAAACTCATACCGTATTTTACCGCCTTTAGTCATTAAGAAACAAAAACAGAATGATATCGGCGTGCTGCCGTAACAACACGCCGTTGCAGTTTTACTCCGCCGACTCAACCGATTCCTTGGACTCATCTTTTTCGGTGGGTATATATTTTTCTATAATCGCATCTAAAGTGCCGTTTCCATCAAGATAAGAAAGCGCTTCGTTAACGGCATTTAACAGCTCGGTGTTCTCCTTTGCAATCGCCAGCGCGTAATCCTCGTCCGTATACGCCTCGTCGATAATACGAAGTCCCTCGTTCTTTGATACGAAAACCTTTGCAGGCTCATTATCAATAATAACAGCGTCAACTTTGTTTTGTGTAAGCGCAAGAACCGCTTCCATGCCTGTAACATAATCGTTTACGGATGCAATGCTCTCGTCGTCAGATGCATATATAGAACCGGTTGTTCCTAATTGTGTTCCGACCTTTTTACCTGCAAGGTCCTCAATGGACTGTATATCGGAATCTTCCTTTACTATTACTACCTGTGTTGCTTTCGTATAAGTATACGTAAAGCTTACATTCTTCAGACGCTTCTCGGTTATTGTCATTCCCGAAGCGCCTACATCCGCTTTTCCTGTCTGAACAGAGGCTATGATTGAATCGAATTTCATATCGTCTATTTCAAGCTCAACATCCCAGAGATCGCAGATTGCCTGCATTATCTCAACATCGATACCTATAAAGTTACCGTTGTCATCCTTATACTCATAAGGAGGAAAGTCAGCGCTTGTAGCCATAATCAGCTTACCGGCGCTCTTTATGCTTTCGGGGGCAGCAGGTAATTCCTCGCTCTGATCCCCTGATTCATTCGTTGCGTCCGACTTGGAGGATATCTCTTTAGAAATCGTATCGGATGTGTCACTTGTTCCGGTTTTGCATCCCGAAAGTGCAAAGGGAACCAACATTAAAACCACAAGTATGATAATAAGTGCTTTAATTTTTTTCATTATAATCTCCTCTTTTTTTATAATATTATATGTATAATTATTAATTTTGGATTTTTATTTGAAGAAACCGGCACAGAAAAACCATGCCGGTCAAGTATAAGCCGCGGATAATTAACGCTTGCTGAACTGCGATGCTCTTCTTGCTGCTTTCAAACCGTACTTCTTTCTTTCCTTCATACGAGGGTCACGGGTAAGGAATCCTGCCCTTTTAAGCGGAATACGGTACTCCTCGCTCGCTTGAAGAAGTGCTCTTGCAATTCCGTGTCTGATAGCACCCGCCTGTCCGGAAACACCGCCGCCGACTACATTGCAAATCACATCGAATTTGCCGGTAGTGTTGGTAACTCCGAAGGGCTGACGTACAACATACTTCAATGTATCAAGACCAAAGTAATCTTCGATATCTCTTTTGTTGATCGTTATTGCTCCCGAACCGGGTATAAGACGGACGCGGGCAATGCTGCTCTTTCTTCTGCCGGTGCCGTAAAAATAGGGTATAGCCGATTGATATGTCATTCTTTGCGTCCTCCTTATTTAACTTCTATGGGAATGGGCTTCTGTGCCTGTTGTTTATGCTCACTGCCCTTATATACATGTAAGCGAGTGATGCTTGCGTCGCCTATCTTGTTTTTCGGGAGCATTCCCTTAACCGCAAGCTCTATTGCCATCTCGGGCTTTGTTGACATGAGCGAGCGGTATTTTACTTCTTTTAATCCGCCGATATAACCGCTGTGGCGGCGATAATACTTCTGATCAAGCTTCTTGCCTGTCAACACGACTTTATCTGCGTTTATAACTACGACGCACTCGCCGCAGTCGACATGAGGTGTATATTCGGGACGATGCTTACCATTAAGAATTGTTGCAGCAAGAACCGCTACCTTGCCAAGAACTTTATCCTTAGCGTCGATAACATACCACTTGCGCTCAATCGTCTCTTTTTTCGCCATGAATGTAGACATTTTCTTTGTTCCTTTCAAATCATCTTGTTTTATGCGCTTACTCATTATAACAGCATTTTTCGGTTTGTCAATAGCATTTATATAACTTTTTTCGTTATTCGGGGTTTTTCTTTTGTTTTGTCGCTTTTCCTTCTGTTATCTAACTTTTGATTTACGCTATTTACAAAAATAATATTGATTAAAGGAATAAACAGCGATATAATTAAGCGAAAACATCGGTTGATAAAGGACAACATTATGATTGAAATAAAATCCATACAACAGATTCTCTCATATACCCGCCGTGCGATTTCGGATTATGATATGATATGCGGGGGCGACCGAATCGCCGTCGGTGTATCCGGGGGTAAGGACAGTCTTACTCTGTTGTGCGCGATGAGGGAGCTTCAGCGTTTTTTTCCAAGTCGTTTTGAGGTGTTGCCCATAACGATAGAGATGGGCTTTCCCGATTCAAATACCGATAACATTGATGAGTTGTGCGGGTATTTGGGTTTAAAACCGAACTATTTCCATACGGAAATATACAAAATAGTCTTTGAATTAAGAAACGAAAAAAACCCCTGCTCTCTCTGTGCTAATATTAGAAGGGGAGCTCTCAACCGAGCTGCTGCCGAGCTCGGTTGCAACAAGGTTGCGCTCGCACATCATTTTGAAGACACGATCGAGACATTCTACATGAATCTGTTCAACAACGGCAGAATAGACTGCTTTTCGCCCGTTACCTATCTTGAAAGAGCGCATTTAACTGTAATACGCCCTTTTATATATGTTCCTGAAAAGGAGATAAAGCATTTTATTCGTGTCTGCGGGATTACTACCTCACCCAAAAGCTGCCCTGCAGACGGCAGCACCGACCGTTTTAGGACAAAGGAGTTGCTCAACTCCCTCTCCAAAACCGACAAGGGAATAAAGCAGCGGCTGTTCGGAGCGATGGAAAAAGCGGGGGTGGGTGGGTTTAAAGTCTGCCCCAGGCAAAGAAAATACTTAAAAACAGGAGATTTGAAATGAGAGATTATCATATCCATTATTATATCGATCGATGTGCAGACAATGAGATGACATTTCCGAACATTGAAGAAAAGTGTATTGAGCTGGGAATTACCGAGGGTACTGTAGTCAAGCATTATTCCTCCTCAATGCCGAATGGTCAAGAGGACTGGATATGCTGGCATAAAACCGTTCCTGAACAGTGGAGGCAATATCTTGATGAATACGCATCTTATGAACCGAAAAGGATGATTATCCATTCGGGTGTCGAAACCGAACTGTGTAACGAGGCAGGAGATATAAACATACCGATTGAGGAACAGCAGAAAATCGATATGGTTCAACTCTCTGTTCACTATATGATAGACCTTGACTGCCTGCCGATGACCCTGCTTTTATATCCCAATCTAAACTTTTGTCCCGCTTATAACAACGACGATGGAAAACGCATTGTGGAGGAATGGCGGCAAAAAACCATACAAGCAGGCGAGGAAAATATTATCATTGGTTTGGTAAACGGATATATCAACGCCATTAAACGCTTCCCCAAAGTAAAATCCTTAGCGCATATGGCGGATGGCTTAAAACCGCTTCGTACATATCTTGTGGATGTAGACAGGGTTACGATAAAACGGACCATTGAGATAATGGAGCCGCTTATGCGCCTTATGGCGGAAAAAGGTGTTGTATGGGAGCTATTGAACGAATACGCCAACCCTGAAATTCTAAAAAGGGCGAACCAGCTTGGTGTAGGCTTTACTGCTTCTGCAGACGGACATTACCTTGAAAGCGGCTGGGGGCCGCTTTTAAAGCACCGCGAAGCGGAGGACTTCCTTGATAGCCTGTCCCTGAGAAGGGGAAGGATTGAGTTTTAAAGCAACTTCATTATCTTCCTGATTGCAATCTGTAAAAAGCCTTCTCGGTTTGAGAAAGCTTTTTATATTATCTTACCTGCCTGCGGAGCTTTTTTAACCTTCTTTTTGTGCTCGGTTTGATTCTTGTTCCTGCGAGTATTCCTAAAGCAGACGACACGATTAGCACCGCCGGCGGGAAGAACGCTTCCCGGAAACCACCCGAAAACGTGCTTGAAATCAGAGCGACAATCACGATAATAATAAGATTCCCCAGACAAGTATAAATACCTGCCCGAATCGGCTGCTCCTTATAGTCGTTGGCTGATTTTAGAGCTGAAATAAAACCGCCTGCAAATACCGCAAACAGCGCCATGGGAAAAATAACGCTTAACGGATTGCCAATTTTTAGCGCCGCAAAAGATAATATAACCGATGAGATAAGCATTATTGCAGGTCCCAATATAATGCCTGTCAAAACCACACGCATAATAGAGCTGCTTTTATTCACTTTATTCTTCATATATACAGTATCCCTTCCTTTATACAATATATATGGCTGAGTTTTCCTGTTTATTACCCAAATATCTCCTGAAGGAATTTATTTGTATAATCAGTAAGACGCGCAAAATCCATCGAGCGGATATATATTCGCTCAATATTTTCGTGTATGCGGCGTGCTTCTTTGAAATACTGGCTCGCTGTTTCGAGAAGCAGATCATACAGTTTGTATGAAGCCCTTGCTTTTTGTCTTATGGTCTTGAAGCCCTCCTTATCTATAAAGCGTGACATATTAATCGGTTTGTTTACGCAAGCGGAGTTTTCGAGCCGCACATAATTATGTTCTGATACAAAGAGCAGGTCCTCCTGAGGGAAATAAATCGCCTCGGGTCTTGACAAATCGATCGGATCATAAGATATTATACGCTGCGCGTCCACCTTTTCGGCATATCTCTTAATTAACTTGAGGAATTTATGCGCAATATCGAATTTGTCCCTTATCAAATAAACGCTCCCTGCGTCTGAAAAAGTCGGCAGACTGTCTAAGCCGTTTCCGTTAAAAGCTGTCTGTATGCGTATACTCTCGCTGCCTCCTGATGATTTTAGCAGCTTTTTGCACATCCTTTCCGCAAACGATTTCATCTTTTCATCAAGAGTAACTCCCGATATTAACGAGCTCCTTAACTCCCTTATGCTTCCGGCTGCGGATAATATGCGAAAAGCCTGATCATAACGTTCTTTTTTTCTGTCTATAAGAGACATCAGTTCCCTGCGCCTTTCCTTCAGCTTTTCATCATCCCAAAACGCACCTAAATTTATAATGCTTTCCCTGACGGAGGGATATTTAACATCCATAAGGTGCGGTGCCGTACCGTCGACTATAGCAAGACTCGATTCGGGTATCAGAATACCATCAAACGAGGTTGTATCCGCTGAACATCGGATATATTCGACACTCTTACCCTCTCTTAGAGCACGTTCTCCCACCCGTTTCATAAAAGTGGACTTTCCGCTGCCTGCAGAGCCTTTTAATATGTATACCTTTTTATATTTATCGTCTATGATTTCATTAAAGCAGGAGACATAGCCGTTTTTTGTATTCGCCCCCGCAAAATATTCTGTTTTGTTTTTCATCTTAATTATTACCCCCAAAAACATACTTGACTTAATACCGAAAAAGAAATATAATACAAGAATACTATATGTTATGCATTGCTTTAGTGTTTTGCTTATACATTATTCACACTTCAACTAGCATAACAACGCATATCCACCCATCAGAAAGGCTTGGTTCAATGAAGAAAACAGTATGTTTCGGCGAGGTAATGCTTCGCCTGCAACCCCCGTCTTATCAGAGATTTCTACAGGCAAGGAGCTTTGACGCCGTTTACGGAGGAGGAGAAGCTAATGTTGCAATATCGCTTTCCCAGTACGGACTCGACAGCGTATATGTAACAAAGCTACCGAACAACCCGCTCGGAATCGCCTGCCGCAACGAGATTAGAAAATGGGGTGTAGACACAACAAAAATCGTATTCGGCGGTGACAGGCTGGGTATCTATTTCTGTGAAAAGGGTGCGTCCCAGCGTCCGTCAAACGTGATATATGACCGTGCCGGTTCCTCAATCTCGCGAGCTTCAGAAAGTGATTTCAACTGGGACGAGATATTTGACGGCGCGGATTGGTTTCATTTTACGGGAATTACACCTGCTCTCGGCGACACGCTCGCCGCTATATGCGAAAAGGCATGTGCCGAAGCAAAAAAGCGTGATATAACTATTTCCTGCGATTTGAATTTCCGGAAAAAGCTTTGGAGCAGACAGAAAGCCGGAGAGGTAATGAGCAGGTTATGCAAATTTGTGGATGTTCTGATTGCCAACGAGGAGGACAGTGCGGATGTATTCGATATACATTCGGCAAAAAGCGATATAAACAGCGGAGTGCTTTCTTATGAGGGATATACCGATGTAGCAAAACAGCTTATTGAGCGGTTTGGCTTTAAGTATGTGGCAATAACGCTGCGCGAATCTGTTTCCGCCTCTGTAAACAACTGGTCGGGAATGCTTTATGACGGCGACAAAGCGTATTTCTCCACCAAGTATTGCATTAATATCGTTGACCGCGTAGGCGGAGGCGATTCCTTCGGGGCCGGTCTTATCTATGCTATGTTAAATAAAAAAACACCCGCTGAGGCGATTGAGTTCGCTGCGGCTGCTTCCTGCTTGAAACATACGGTAGAGGGTGACTGTAATATTGCCACCGCCGCAGAGGTAGAATCCCTTATTAAAAACGGCGGGAGCGGCAGAGTACAGAGATAACATCTGTACACATAAAAACTTTGAAATACAGGAGGATTACTTATGTATTGTCCTTTTTGTGGCAGAGAAACTGCCGAAAACGCCGTTTTTTGCGGCAGCTGTGGTAAAAGACTCGAATCTGCTCCGTCAAATGAAAACAAACCGGAGGCTTTGTCACAAGAAAATACCCAATCCTCAGAGAATGTCAGTTATTATAACGGTTCGCAGGGTGGCCCCGGTTACCCTCCTTATCAGACAAAAAAGAAGTTTTTTAAAAAAAATGCCGTTATTATCTCTGCGATAGCGATATTTATCGCATTAGCTGTTATTGCCGGACTGATAATAACCTCTTCTTTTTCCGGTCCCGTCGCTTCTATATCAAAAGCGATTGTAAAGACCTTTAATTGCGACAGTTTTGATTTTAGCGCAAAAATATACGCGGGTGGCCAGTCTTTCGATTTTGATGGAACGATAGTTTTTAATCCGGAGGAGCGGATTTTCGAGTTATATGCCGAATATAAAGACTATTACGGACATGCTGCGTCTATATTGATTAAGGACGGCATCTCGGTATCCGATGAGGGTGATTACATAGACAGAGATGATATCAGCGAAGCACTTGACAGTATTTTCGATACATATGAAGATATTGCTTATGAGACCAAAAAGGAAAAAATCAACTGGAAAAAATTATTTAAAACACTGCATATCTATAATGATGATATAGATTATGAGCTCTTTGGCGAAGTTTTAAATAATTTTCTTGCGGATTTGAACGACCCCGATTATATAAACGAGCACTTAGGAGAGTATAAAAAGGAAAGAAAAGATAGTGGTACTGTTTATTCCTTCGACATCAATTCAAAAAAGCTCTCAGACGAACTGACAGATGTTTTCGGAGAGGTGTTCGATATCCGGCGACAGGAAACGTCAATAAGTAATAATTTCAACTCACTCACCTCGTCTACTGTTGTTTATTCATCTGATAGCTATTCTGTCCCGTTTTTTGGCGGAGATGATTTTTTGATGGAGTTCACTTTAATGTCGGGCTACTTGTCGGAATTCTACTTTGACACATCGGATCTTAATGTTGAGGTCACTCTGAGCAAATTCGGGGATACTGAAATAGACAGCGAGGTTATTGATAAATACAGCGAATATTTAGAACAAAGCAAATAGGATTTAGCGATTTTTCGATATAATTATTATTGGGCATATACTAAAATATATCATATGAATTTATCACGGAATTCATTTGTCAGATATTGTTTGGTATATGCTCTTATTTTTTAATCTGTATTATTTAAACTATAAAAGGAAAACTATGTATCTGTTTTTGGCAAAAACTTATATTAAATAACATTTTTGTTTTTCTGGTTTCTACACATAATATAATCGGCTCCGAAAATATTTCTATTATAAAAGGAGAAGAAATGAAAAAAAGAATTTTTAGCTTTTTGATTATATTAATCGTCATATTTGCTCTCGCCGCACCTTGCGTAGCTGCTGCAAACTCAACCTATAGGGTTGTTTCGGGCGACACGCTCTGGAAGATTTCAAGGCGGTATGAAATAGGTCTTGACGAGATTATTGCCGCGAATCCACAGATTAAAAATCCTGATTTGATTTATCCGGACCAGATTATCAATATACCTCAGAAGAACATTGCAATCACTTCTTACGAGCAGCAGGTAATCGATCTTGTAAACAATATAAGAGCGCAGAACGGATTGAACAGATTGAAAGCGAACTGGGAGCTTTCAAGAGTTGCAAGGTATAAATCTCAGGATATGCATGACAAGAACTATTTCTCGCATACCAGCCCGACCTACGGCTCACCTTTCGCAATGATGAACGCTTTTGGTATCTCATACAGAACGGCGGGTGAGAATATCGCAAAAGGCTACTCAACCCCCCAAGCGGTAGTGAACGGATGGATGAATTCGAGCGGTCACAGAGCGAATATCCTTAACTCAGCATATACGCAAATAGGAGTCGGTTATGTGAGCAGCGGTAATTATTGGACACAGATGTTCATCGGTTAAACTAAATAATAAGTGCGCGTAAATGCGTACTTATTATTTTATATGAGTCTGCATCGTTAAATTTTCATACAAATTATGACAATATTTTATCGAATTTAGTTAATATTATGATAAAAAGTAAATAAAATAAATATTTCTATTTACAAAATGAAAAAGTTGTGATATTATTAGATGCGGTCTTATTAATACTATAAAGGAGAATTATATGAAAAAGTTTATCGCTATTATTTTGGCAGCTCTTTTGGCAATTCCTCTCGGCATAATGTTCACTTCAGCAACAGAGAATAACATAGCCAGAGGAAAAGATTATTTATTTACCGGAAAGTATACCGATAATGATGAGGTTGTTTTGTATCCCGATACAGACAACAGCGAGTTAACAGATGGTGTTTCCGGTACTGCAGAACAGTGGGGCTACACTAAAGCAATTTGGGTAGGTCTTAACTGGAAGGGTGAAAACGCTGTTTGCGAGGATACTACTTGGTCTGATACAACACTCGCTTATAATGACGTTGTAGTTGACCTCGGCACTGTTGAGGATAACCTTTCCCGTTTCGTGTTCTATTCGGAGAACGTTCCCGGCGTAGGCATCGGCGAGCCTGCATCTATTGAGGTTCTTGTGTCTGATAACAACACAGACTTCACAAGCGTAGGTACCGCTACGGGTGTCAAGTCTATAGAAATTCCCGAACAGACCGACGAAAAAGCAGGAATCTATACTTACACAGTAACTCCCTCCGGAGTAGCAAGCGGAAGATACGTCAAATTCGCAGTCACACACGGCGGCGCATGGGCGTTCGTTTCCGAGGTAGAGGTATACCAGACTGATGATCCCGATGAAGGAGAAGCAGTTCCCGAGACAATCACAGTAGACGGTGTTTTTGATGACAATGGCTGGAGCTCTGACGGCTGGACAACTGTTGACAGCACAACCGGCAAATGGCAGACTGCTCTTGAAGAGGATGTTACAAGACCG
>JAQVPJ010000028.1 GCA_028702135.1 Eubacteriales bacterium
TATAGTCAGTGTTCCTTACAGCGAGGGTCCACCCGTTCCCATTCCGAACACGGAAGTTAAGCTCGCTAGTGCCGAAAATACTTGGTTGGTGACGACCTGGGAAAATAGGTCAATGCTGACACTTTATGTCCTGCAATAGCGGGGCATAAATAAAAGTGACACCTTTTTAGGGGTGTCCTTTTTATTTGAAACAAATGAACCAAAAAATTAATGTCTAATTCCATAAAGTACACTTGATTACAAATATAAAATTTGATATAGTATTATCACAAATTAACGCCTTATAGGCACGGAGATTTTTTATGCTGTCATTTAAAAAAATAGAGTCATCAGACCTCGAAGTAATTAAAAAATATATGCAGCAGCAGGCATTCGGCACCTGCGATTATACCGTATTTGGTATTTATTTATGGTCAGATTATTACAGTTACGCATATTGCGTTTATAAAGACACCTTTTTTTTAAAGAGGTTGTCTGATGATACTGTTCATGATTTTGCCGTCCCTGTCGGAAGGTTGCCGGTCGTAACTGCAATAGAATATATCAAGGAATATTGCAAAAAAAATGAAATAACACCTCGATTTTATTTTGTGCCCGAAACCGCACTTGAATATTTTCAAGGCGCAGATATCAAGCAGCTTGACGGATGGTCGGATTATATTTATAACGCTGAGGATTTAAAGACGCTCAGGGGACATCGATTTAATAAAAAACGGAACAGATTGAACAAATTTATTAAAAATTGCGAGAATTGCTTCGGTTCGAATTGCTGCAGGTTTGAACCGATCACTACCGAAAACATAGAGGAAGCAAAGCATTTCTTTGATGTTTACTTAACTGATTATACAAAGCAAGAAGAACATTTTACAGCCGAAAGCGTCCTTATTCGCAGAGTTCTTGATGACTTTTTCAATATTGGACAATCGGGCGGTCTTTTATTTATTAAGGACAAGCCTGTTGCCATGACAATAGGTGAGGTAATAGGGGACACCCTGTATGTTCATGTTGAAAAAGCTCTGCGTGAGTATGAAGGCGCATATGAAGCTATTAATTACGCATATGCGAATCAAAACGCGACAGGTGACGTGCAGTTCATTAACCGGGAGGAGGATATGGGCGACGAGGGATTGCGACAGGCAAAAATGGCATATAATCCCGTAAAACTGATTCATAAATACGAGATTATGATTCCGTAATAAGATCATTAAGGATATGATTATTCAGATTGAAGGTTGTGAAACTTATTTATATATGTAAAAATAATCCGTTTTTATGCTTTTTTATGTATATCTATTGCTTTATTTCCATATTGTATGTATAATTAGTTAATTATCAATGGAAAGGACGCTTTTTAGCGGGTTAAAACAATGTCACAAAGTGCCGTTATCTGGACTACTATTGCCGTATACATAATTTTTATGGCGGTAGTTGGGTTTATTAACAAAAAAAGGTCAAAGAATATAAGCGAGTTTACAGTCGGGGACAGAAATGCGGGCGGCTGGATGTCGGCGTTTTCATATGGAACAGCGTATTTTTCGGCAGTAATGTTTATAGGATATGCCGGTGGAACAGGATGGAATTACGGCTTGTGGGGAATAGCGGCAGGTATCGGCAACGCTGTCTTCGGTTCTCTGCTCGCATGGTTAGTGCTTGCAAAACGTACGAGGGAATATACCCGAAGATACGAAATAAAATCCATGCCGCAGCTTTTTGAACAGCGTTTTAAAAGTCCCGCCATGAAGCTGTTTTCCGTAGCCGTAATATTTGTTTTTCTTTTACCGTATTCCGCATCCGTATATAAGGGACTGACAAGCGTTTGCACTGTGCTGTTAGGAGTTGACGAGAAGGTCTGCATGATAGTAATTGCGGTTGCAGCGGCTCTTGTTGTTATCGCGGGAGGCTATATGGCGACTCTCAAAGCGGATTTTGCGCAGGGAATTATTATGCTCGGTGGTGTAATCGCGTTAGTAGTATGTATTATAAAGTCCGAACAGGTCGGCGGGCTTACTGATGGATTAAAAAATATTACTACAAAAACAAAAGAGCTTAATTTATCGGCAAACCAACATATCGGTTTATGGGCAACCGTGCTTATGACCTCTTTCGGAACCTGGGGCTTACCTCAGATGATACATAAGTATTACGGAATAAAGGATGACAAGGAAGTAAAAAGAGGTACGATCGTTTCTACTGTATTTGCACTTATCGTTGCCGGAGGCGGTTACTTTATCGGTTCACTCTCAAGATTATTCTATACGGAATCAACAATGCCTGCGGGCGGCAAAGATTATCTTATTCCGAATATGCTGGCGCAGGCGGGGCTTTCGGATATTCTGATTGGTATTGTACTTGTTCTTCTAATAGCAGCATCGGTTTCGACACTCGGTTCAATAACAATAACAGCATCTACAACATTGACAATGGATTTTATACAGAACAAAATAATTAAAGACAAAAAAAAGAACATTGCACCATTGACAAAAATAATTTGCGCTGTATTCATCGTTTTATCGTATGTCATTGCGAATTCAGACACCCCTATACTAGATATGATGAGCTATTCATGGGGAATAATCTCCGGCAGTTTCCTCGCTCCCTATGCTATATCGCTTTATTCTAAGCGTATTTCCACAATCGCTGCATGGGCGGGAATGCTCGGTGGATTCCTTACCGCTTTCCCTCCGCTTTTTGCAAAGCTTTTCGCTCAGAACATCACGTTGGGCAGCTTTGGTAATCTCAAGGATATGGGTCCGCAGTTCGCCTGTGCTGCAATAATCGTTTCAACAATTCTGTGCCTGGTCGTGACGAAAATCGCACCTGCCGGCACGGATAAGGATAAGGGCGGGGAAATCACCGCATAAAATATTTACAGTAACCATTCTCAAGGAGACAAATTAATGGAAAAGGTATTGCTTTTAGGTAATGAGGCAGTCGCAAGAGGACTATATGAGTCGGGAACGACCGTGGTATCCTCTTATCCCGGAACACCAAGTACGGAGATTACCGAGGAGGTGTGCCGTTATGATGAGATTTATTCGGAATGGGCGCCGAATGAAAAAGTCGCTTTCGAGGTAGCCGCAGGTGCATCGCTTGCGGGCGCTCGTTCGTTTTGCGCTATGAAGCATGTTGGTCTTAATGTAGCAGCAGACCCGCTTTACACCTCCTCCTATATCGGTGTAAACGGAGGTTTTGTCTGCGCGGTTGCGGATGATCCCGGAATGCATTCCTCTCAGAACGAGCAGGATTCGCGTCATCATGCGATTGCGGCGAAGGTTCCGATGCTTGAGCCGAGTGATTCCGCCGAATGTCTTGAATTTACAAAAAACGCATATGATATAAGCGAGGAATTTGATACACCCGTACTTTTAAGGCTTTCGACAAGAATTTCACATTCTCGTTCAGCAGTTGTATTTTCGGAAAGGATTCAGCGAGAACTGAAACCGTACGAAAAAAACATCGGCAAGAACGTTATGATGCCCGCAATGGCAAAAGCTGCGCATAAAAAGGTCGAGGAACGCATTAGTAAGCTGACCGATTGGGCCGATATGAAGGCTTTTGAGTTGGGTATAAATAAAAAAATCATGTTTGACCGGAAAATAGGCGTAATCGCAGCGGGAAGTACATATGAATACGCAAGGGAAGCGCTTGGCGATAAAGCAAGTTATCTGAAATTAGGCATGGTAAATCCTCTTCCCGTAAAAGCAATTCTTGATTTTGCAAAAGAGGTTGAAACTCTTTATGTAATCGAGGAGCTTGACGATATAATCGAAACTCATTGTATTAAATTGGGCGTTAATGTTATCGGGAAAGAAAAGTTCAGCTTTTTGGGTGAGTTCTCACAGAGCATTATAAAAAAGGCTGTTTTGGGTACGGAAAATGAGTATAGCTCTCTTGATATGGAGATACCTCCACGTCCTCCGGTATTATGTGCCGGATGTCCGCACAGAGGGTTGTTTTACGCGTTAAAAAAGTTCAAGCCATATGTAAGCGGAGATATCGGATGTTATACGCTTGGTGCGCAGGCTCCGCTTTCGATGGTAGACAGTTGTATTTGTATGGGTGCGTCTTTAAGCTCTCTGCACGGCTTCAATATCGCACGCGGAAAAGAGCAGGCAAAAAAATCCGTGGCTGTAATCGGAGACTCAACCTTTATTCATTCGGGAATCACAGGTTTAATAGACATCGCATATAATAAGGGATTTTCTACCGTTATTATTCTCGATAATTCCATCACGGGGATGACCGGGCATCAGAACAATCCTGCGAACGGTCTTACAATCAAGGGTGATCCGACCGTGGCGGTGAATCTCGAAGCACTCGCGCATGCGATTGGGATTAACCGTGTCAAAGTTGTGGACCCCTTCGATATTGAGGAAACGAGAAGGGTTATCGATGAGGAATTGAAAGTTGAGGAACCTTCGCTCATTATATCCCGACGTCCCTGCGCTCTTTTAAAAAACGTTAAGCACAAACCGGCGATGGTTGTAGAAAGGGATGCCTGCACGGGCTGCAAGGCATGTCTTCAGGTCGGTTGCCCGGCAATAATGCAGACAAAAGCGGAAAACGGAAAAACAAAGGCATTCATCGACAGCAATCAATGCTTAGGCTGTGAGGTCTGTGCTGCGAGCTGCAGATTTAACGCCATCAGAAAAGGAGGAAACTGATATGCTTAATGATGTTAAAAACATCCTTATCGTGGGCGTAGGCGGTCAGGGAACTCTATTGGCATCAAAGCTTATGGGAAAATGCTTTCTGGATAAAGGTTTTGATGTTAAGGTCAGCGAGGTTCACGGAATGAGTCAGCGAGGAGGCTCGGTAGTGACCTATGTAAGATACGGAACTGAGGTATTTTCACCAGTAATCGATAAGGGCGAGTCTGACATGATTATTGCTTTTGAGGAACTGGAGGCAGCAAGGTGGCTTCCTTACCTGAAAAAGAACGGGACAATCATTGTTAACAGGCAGGAAATAAATCCCATGCCCGTCATTATGGGAACAGCTACTTATCCCGAGGATATAATCGGAAAGCTAAGAGCTACTGTTGAAAAAGTTATTTCGGTGGACGCTCTTTCTATAGCAGTCGAGTGTGGTAATGTGAAAGCGGCGAATACCGTACTTTTGGGAGTGGCGGCAAGGGTTTTGGGGTTCGGTCAGGACATATGGTTAAAAGCTATCGAAACAACAGTTCCGGCAAAAACAGTAGAATTGAATAAAAAGGCCTTCCTGTCGGGTTACAATCACGAGCAGTAAGGTAATATACAAAAACTATTATAGGAGTGCTGTATATGGCAATCTACAAATCGGAAATTGAATGCGCATCTCATAGCTATATAAGAGCGATTCAATCCGCAAGGCTAATAAAAATGGTCGAGAACGCTTATAAAAACGTGTCTTTTTATAAAAAAAAGTTCGATGAAATCGGTTTGGCTCCTGCGGATATAAAATCCATAGACGATATAGAGAAGCTCCCGTTTACTACAAAAACTGATTTAAGGGACAATTATCCCTTCGGTATGTTCGCCGTTCCTCAGAGAGAACTGGTAAGAATCCATGCTTCCTCCGGAACAACGGGCAAGCAAACTGTCGTCGGTTATACAAAGCATGATATAGAAATCTGGGCGGAATGTGCTGCGCGGGCAATAACAGGTGCAGGTGGCACAAAAAGCGATATCATACATATAGCATACGGATACGGTCTTTTCACTGGTGGGTTGGGATTGCATTATGGCGCTGAGCATATGGGAGCGACTGCGTTACCTGTGTCAACAGGCAATACCTCAAGGCAGATAAAGCTCTTTTTGGATTTTGGCTCGAACATACTGTGTTGTACTCCCTCATATGCGATGTTTATAGGCGAGACTATAAGGGAAATGGGAATCGATCCTAAAAGTCTTAGGTTGCGTGCCGGTATTCTCGGTGCGGAGCCGTGGACGGAAAACATGCGTAAAGAGATTGAGAATCTTTTAGAAATAAAAGCTTATGACATTTACGGGCTTTCTGAAATTGCGGGACCGGGTGTTTCCTTCGACTGCGAAACTCAGAACGGAATGCATATCAATGAGGATTATTTTTATCCTGAGGTAATAGATCCCGAAACGCTTGAGCCGCTTCCATACGGTGAATACGGCGAGCTCGTTTTCACCTGTATAGGAAAAGAGGCGCTTCCGCTGATTAGGTACCGGACAAGGGATATATGTGCGCTTATATCCGAGAAATGCGGATGCGGAAGAACCACCATCCGCATGACAAAGCCGAGGGGCAGAAGCGACGATATGTTGATTATAAGGGGCGTTAACGTCTTTCCTTCACAGGTCGAGCATGTACTGCTTGAACTCGGCATGACTCCCAATTATTTCATCGTTGTGGACAGGAAGAACAATCTTGACAGTATGGAGGTGCAGGTGGAGATAAACTCCTCCATGTTCTCTGATACCGTAGCGGGGCTTGAAAGCACAAAAAAGCGCATTGAAGCTGCGCTCCAGAGCACATTGAATGTACATGCATCTGTTAAGCTCTTAGAGCCGGGTAGTCTGCCCCGATCGGAGGGTAAAGCAAAACGTGTAAATGATTTACGCAAGCTGCAATAGGTGAGGGATAAAATAAAGGTTAATTATTCAAACACAGTTTTGCCTTTTGGGAGACATTCGAAACGAAATAACGAAGATTTTAGGTTCTTTATTACTTTTGGCGGCTGACACCGTCGTGGAAAGGAAAGGTCATAAACATGTCTGTTTTGCAATTATCTGTTTTTGTTGAAAACAAATCAGGCCGTCTTGCAGAGATAACCGATATAATCGCAAAAGCCAATATTGATATCCGCGCTCTTTCCATCGCGGATACCACAGATTTCGGAATACTGCGTTTAGTGGTCGATAAGCCTGCCGAGGCGGAGAAAACACTCAAAGACAAGGGTCTTACCGTTTCCTTAACCGAGGTTATTGCGGTAGGCATCCCTGATAAACCGGGAGGTTTTGCTGACACTATGAGGGTTCTTTCGGAAAAAGGTATAAGCATCGAGTATATGTATGCCTTCGTTACGAGAGATACCGAGCGCGCTTATCTGATCATGCGGGTAATGGATAACGAAACAGCAGCCTCCGTACTCAAGGAGAACGGTTATGAACTACTCTCAGAGGAAAGCGTTTACAGGATGTAGTAAACGATTATACACAGTTTTTTGTTTTTCGTGATAAAAAACGCCTTATATGGATTAGTTTACCATATCAGGCGTTTTTTATGAAACAAATTAAAATCGGGTTAATCCTGATAAAACTCTGACAAGAACTCCTTCGGTATTAACTCGTTGACTGTTCTTAAGAGATTCTCGTAAGTAAATCCTCCGCCGATAAGGGTGGTTCTGTGAGTGAGATCCCACTTTTTCGCACCGTGAATCGAGGCAAGCTCCTTCGTGTAATCTTCAAGATAATATATTTTGTAATCCCTGTTTCCTGTATCAAGCCCGTTTATACGTCCTCCGGGCACAATATAATGAGTAACAATTGGGTTAAACCTAACTTTTTTTGCTGTTACCTCGCCAGTTTCGCCGTCTTTTACAATATCAAAGCTGAGCGTGCTTCCAAGCAGCTCCGCATCATCCTGCATACCCGAGATAAAATTACCCATGGAATATACAAGCAGCATCCTATGACCTTCGTTATTCTCGACCCATTCCATTGGTTGCAGTACATGCGGATGCATACCGAGTACAACATCCACACCTAAATCAGAAAAAAGCTTTGCATAGGTTCTCTGCTCGCTGTTTGGTGTAAAGGAATCCTCTATTCCCCAGTGAGCGGAAACGATAATGAAATCCGCCTGCTGCTTTGCGAGTGTTACCTGTTTTTTTATCAATGCTTCGTTGAAATACGGTATATATGTGTCCGAATTTCTAAGAGTTAATCCGTTGGTTCCGTAGGTATATGCCAAAAAGGCGATTTTTACACCCTTTTTATCCACTATAACGATATCTTCAGTAGCCGCTTCGTTCTCGTAAAAGCCTAATGTATAGACACCTTTTTCAGTAAAAAACCCATGACAGTGCTTAAGGTATACATCATTACCCGAATCTAACATATGGTTGTGCGCAAGGTTGTATATATCAAACCCGAGGTCATACAGCTTGTCACCGGCTGCTTCTGGAGAATTGAACCTGGGGTATCCACCTATTCCGTGCTCGTTACCGCCCATCATCGTCTCGACATTTATATATGAGAGATCGGCAGCGGCGATTTCATCCTCAAAATCCTCATATATCTGATCAAAATCAAAAACAGCGTCTTCAAGCGGCGAATAAACCGGAGCTTCTCCTTTTTTTTCGGCAGCTCTTATCAAAGCATCATATAAAATAGAATGATGCATGATATTGTCAGGGCAAGCCAAAAAACTCACTACCGTATCCTGTGGCGGTTCGCTGATAATCGGTATGCTGTTCTCGCTGTTGCTTGAGCTTTTATCTGAATTTGAAGCCGAATCATCCGTACTTAGTGCGGAGGAATCGGAGGTATTATCCGGATTGTTGGAGATTTGCATTAAAATTGCAAACATTGCCGCCAATACAGCGATTACGAATATGATCGTAAGTATAGTAGATAATTTTCTCTTCATGTTAAAATTCCTTTTTTAGCCGATAATAATGCTGTTAATAAAATAATCGATGTTGGAATATTTTATCATCAACATCTTCTTTTGTCAACTAATACCATGTTAATAAAAGAGCAGATAAACTTAATAATACCAAAAAATCCGAAGCGGTATTCCCGCTCCGGATTCTTTATTAGTCAATGAATTTTTATAACGAGTTGCTATGCTTATCTGCTTCTCTTCTTAGAAGCAACTGTGGCTGTGCCTGCAAGAGCGATAAAAGCTATAATAGCGATTGCGATTGTTCCTGCGTCGCCGGTGGTCTCGGGAGGTGTGCTCGAAGTTTCGGAT
>JAQVPJ010000029.1:0-4522 GCA_028702135.1 Eubacteriales bacterium
TAATAAAAGTTGGGATAACAAAAAAGCGTCATCACATGGATTCACTTATAGAGAAAGTACAAAAAATATCTTATGAAGAGAATATTATATTGCAAGACATTATGAATTGTTGCGAGAGAGATTTTTAGGAGGTAAAATGATTTTATTTAATGGAAAGATAGAACCCAATATATCCCAAAAAGCGAATCATATAATTGATGAGATCATAAAAGTTTTTAAAACTAAAGAAAATATCATAGTAACTATCATTTTAGAAAGAACCCCACTTTTATTATCTATAATAAAAGCATTATTTGATCATGAAATCGCATTTGTTCCTATTGATAAAGATTTCCCTAAAGAGCGCATTAAATATATACTCGAAAATAGTGAGACAAATATTATAATCACTCAGCTAAAAAATATGAACATGTCAAGTTATTATGAATCAGGGGTTATTGATGATATAACAATTTATTCCAGAAAAAATGAAGTGTATAGTAATAAAAGTCAAAAAGATATTGCCTACATATTATATACATCCGGATCAACTGGAAAACCAAAAGGCGTAGAAATCAACCGTTATTCCCTTATAAATTTCATTGAAGGTATCTCTGAAATCATTGACTTTTCTCCACAAAAGCGAATTGCTTGTATTACAACGGTATCATTTGACATCTTTTTTCTTGAAAGCATTATGGCTATTTACAAAGGGCTTTCGGTTGTCCTTGCGAATGAAGATGAACAGCGAAATCCAAAACTCATGGCGAAGTTCATAAAGGATAACATGATAGACATGATTCAAATGACGCCCTCCAGAATGCAATTACTCTTGAATCACGATAAAGAACTTTCGTGTCTGAAAAATGTCAAGGAGATCATGATCGGCGGCGAACCATTCCCACTTAGTCTGCTTCGGACATTACAAGAGAAAACAACCGCCAAAATATATAATATGTACGGTCCTACTGAAACGACTGTATGGTCAACGGTCAGCGATCTCACTCATAAAGATCGGATCGATATTGGCCGTCCTATCAAGAACACAGAAGTTTACATAGTAGATGAGAGCCTGTCTATTCTGCCCAATGGACAAACTGGAGAGATATGCATTGCCGGAGAAGGACTGGCAAAAGGTTATGTCGGCAGAGATGACTTGACTGCAGAAAAGTTTATCTATCTGCATCAAAAACCGGATGTTAGAGTCTATCGAACTGGTGACATGGGACGGTATCTACCCGATGATGAGTTAGAGTATTTGGGGCGAACCGATAATCAAGTGAAAATTCGCGGGCATCGTATTGAGCTTGAAGAAATTGAATCATACCTCAATCAGATTGATGGTATAAAGCAATCGGTCGTCATTGCGTTAGAAACAAGCGAAACGGATAAGGTATTAGAGGCATTATTTACAAGCGATGTTGCCTTTAATCAAAAAGACATATCGGATTATCTATCTTCAAAACTACCAGAATATATGATACCTGCCATATTTAAACGTGTCGAGGGTTTTATTCAAACGGTAAACGGAAAAATTGACAGAAAAAGAGTATTAGAATGTGTGGAGATAAATGTTGACGATTCTATGTCAAACGATTCTGCCGCAAGCAAATTAAATGATACTCAAAAGAAAGCATTTGAGGTTATAATATCCACACTTGATTCCAAAATTGGTGATTTAACTTTAAAAACTAGCTTTACGGGTGCTGGCGTTGATTCCATTACCTTTATTAAAATTGTTATTGCTTTAGAAAGTGAATTTGACTTTGAGTTTGATGATGAAATGCTACTCATAACAAAATTTGCCACAATCAAATCAATGATCGATTATGTGGAGTTAAAAAATAAAATAACAAACTGCGAAAACGCCTGATATCAGGCTACCGCACTGCTGGTGGATTATTCTACATAAAAAAAGCCGCAAACTGCCTGTACACAGCAGTTTGCGGCTTAAATGGGTTTATCGGCAGAAAATAAAAAACTGTCTTTTTTAAAATCAGGCGAAGGTTTGACTTGACATTTTTTACATTTAGAGTTGTAATACATCCACGGGGGTTTCCCCGAACATTAAAAACGTCATAGCAGACTGGCGTGCGCTAACACGACAGCCCTGCGGAAGGTGATTCGACCACCCTGCGCAACCGAAAACGGCACTATGACAGGAATAGTTTAACACTTTTCTTGTTATTTCACAAGTAGAAATTTCGCGTATGCAAAGGGAACGGCGGTGTAACCGCCCACCTTTGTATACGCTTTTTTGTTGGGTGTGTTCGTCATACCCATGGGGAACCTCCCGACTATTTTTGAAAGGTCGGGAGAAAAAATGAATATGTTTAATGATGTAAACGGTATTCTCGGGGAGGTACAAACGGAAAGCCGGAATCAGTCCTTAACGGTATTCTTTGAACAGGCAAAGGAGGTTCGTATTCGGCTCGGCAGAAAGGCGTATTTGCTGGATAAGTACCTATCGTTCCTGTTTGAGACGGTAAATGTCAAACTTGCTCGTGATGCAGCATCTGACGGGTTTGATATTGCCGGAAAGCTGATTGGAATTTGTTCAAGCATCATCCGTAATGAACCGATGAAGTCAGACCATTGGTTTTACGGACAGGCGAAGAAATACATAGAGTCCCATCCGCTTCCGTTTCAGGAAAAACACACACAGGTCTACCTGTACTGCGTTCTATTGAACGCAGAATTTATGCATGTGGAGGCTGCACAATATATTGCCGAGGTTGCCGATGAAAGCCGTGCAGTATTGGATATCTGTGATTTGAACGAGTTATATACCGGTATCTGTTCCCTGCTCGATGAGGAGGAGCCGATGGAAAAGCTGAACAGACTGTTCCGTCAGCAGTTTCTGATTACTGACGTCATGACTGCCTTTTGGCAAGGTGTGAGCAACCAGCTTGCATACTGTCTGGTCTTTCGGGATCGAGAAACCTCCAAACAAGGTTTTCAATTATTGCCGGACGGAGGCATTGGAGAATGAAAAAGTCACTGCTGAAGGATTTCTACCAAGGCATCCTTGCTCCCGCAGATAAAAGCTGTTTGAACAATCCAAAGCTTTTGCGGTTGATGGACACCGTTGCCAACAGCGAGGAAAAACTGTTAGCACTGCTTGAGGGTGGAGCAAAGGAATTGTTTGATACCTTTTCGGAAGCCCAAGACCAAATTCATGTCATGACCAATCAGGAACGCTATATTGATGGTTTCTGTACAGGTATGCGTCTTGCAATGGAAGCTTTAAGCGATGAATGAGTGAATTTCTTTATCCTCGCTAACATAGGCAACAGCACCTATCATTTGGGTTGGTAGGTGCTGTTTTATTTACTTATCGTTGTGTTGCTATGATTTTATTCTGCCATGTGTCTTTATCAGATTATACCCCAGAAGATAGTTGAATAAATACATTGCGAAATCTTTTATCTTATTTTCAATGCGTTGTTTTACGTTTAACTCACAGTGTGTATTGACTGACATGAAGTTAGCAGGTGTTACGTTCTTCTTTATGCTTTTCCTATTCGGTCTTTCTCTACTCCGATAAGAGCATGTACTATGGAGCAGAGGCTCCTTGTTTTTGCGCATATTGGAGAGAAGCTCCACAACATCCTCCAGATTCCCTTCAGCCGTGACGGTGTCCTGAATGTCCGTACCGCCGGACATCATACGATTTTTCCGTGTTGCGTTCTGGATAATCTTCCGCTGCTCACTACTGTCGACATAACGGGAGTAGAGGTGCAGGGTCACACTTTCCTTGTCGCCGAACCTGCACAGAATCGCCTGGTCGGAAGTGGTCGGCGGATATTCTCTGATCGCCCACACGCTTCGGAAGCTGTCGCCGACGATATAATGGTCGACGTTGAATTTGTTAGTTGAGGGCGATACAAGGTCGAAGAAATCCTTTAACTGTACCTCGTCCTGTTCAATCGGGACCGGAAGAGGTTTTTTTCTGATCGCCATGATTATATCTTCCTTTCTGATTTAGTTTAAACATAGAAAATGCCGGCACATTTCTGCGGCGGCATTTAGACATTTTATTTACTTTTACGGTGTTTTATGGTATAAGAAATTATAGTGATTAATTTTTATTACTGTATAGTTCCATGAGTATACTCGGCAGATTTTAAGTTTCATGTTATTTATATTTTCGGACAGAGGAGAAATATTATGCGTTCAAAGTTTCAACTGTATTTAAAGGGTTGCGATGAAGCCATTGAGTTATATAAAAAAGCTTTTGATGCAACTGTAAATGCGATTTACCGCAATTCCGAAAACACTGCAATTTTGCACGCTGAAATAGACGTATTTGGACAATGTTTAGCATTTATGGACACAGATAACGAAAGTATTACAGGAAATACAATGCAAATAAGTTTTGAAGAGTGTAACGAAGAAATTATGAAAAAAGCATACGAGGTGCTTAAAGATGGTGCTAAAATTGAAATCCCTTTAGGACCTTATGATTGGACATCATGCCTTTTTGCTTTAACAGATAAATTTGGAGTAAACTGGCTTCTTTACATTTAATCAGTTCACGTCC
>JAQVPJ010000029.1:4532-8585 GCA_028702135.1 Eubacteriales bacterium
GTCCCAAATAAACATAATTGGAAGCTGAGCATTTATTCTCGGCTTCCAATTTTAATATCAATTATCAATCAGGTATTACCCATTTGGCAGCAGACTTCTCGCCGTCCGTGTCGGGCAGTTCCTCGTCCACCAGCTTATAACCGAAATAGATTGACAGAAAGCGTTTGATATCAGACTTCCCGGCGCGTTTAACCTCAAAGCCCTGTTCGGAAATAGCTTTTTCTATACGGTTAAGGTTTGCGAAGCTCTGCTCGTCGGTTTCATTTCTGAGCCGGTAAACGAACATAAATTGCCGGGCGGTAGACATGGCGATCTGGATTTCGTCGAGGAATTTCCGGTCGCTGTCAAGGATCGCCCTGATTTTCGGGTTTGTTTCCTCATTGATCCGCTGCGTTAAAAAGTCCTTGTTGCTCTCGAAGCATTCGCAGTCATCGAGGCACACGATCTCAATATCAGGCTGTGCGCTCAGAAGCTGTATTAAGTGACGAACCTTTACGGTCACGCTGTCCTGCGAAAGGACCGAGATGTTGGTCGGTGAAGCGATGAAAAAAACAAGCTCACCGTGCGTTGTCAGTAATCCGTTCCGGGAAAACGACTTGATACCGGAGAGCTGCTGTGTGCCGTTGTTTATTTTTTTCTTTTTCATGCCGTTACTTCCTCCATTCGTAATATTGCTGTGTGGTTATGAAGAACCGCACGGCTCTTTTTATAAAATCCAGCACCGACATATCATCCAGCCTGATCGTCAGAAAAGCGTATCCAAAGGTGAGGGCAAGTGGCAATACAAGCCTGACCTGCGACAATGCCAGCACCGAGATCAGGAGCGCGATGCCGATCACAGAAAGGTCTTTCAGGTTCCAAAGCCAGAGCCTTGCCTGCGCTTTCAGGTTTTGCGGATAGATATATTGATTCATTGCGATACCTCCATTCCCGGTACTTCATCCGGTGCGATAAATTCTTCCAGTGTGCAGCAGTATACTTCCTCGCATTTCTCACGCATCATGGTTTTGATGAGCTGCGTTTCCGCTTCGGTGGGCGTATAATCGTGATATTCGTGGTTATCTGATTTGCAGATCACATATTCCAAACGGAGCGTATCCTCCGGCACATTGAATTTAGCATACAGGTTCAGCCAGACATCATCGTCATCCGCGGTATTGGTTCCGAATTTCTTATCGACGTCAAACCATGTTTCCACATAAGCGGTTACGATTTGCCCGATATCGCAGTCAATTTCCATATCACGGTCAATGACAATATCTGAGCGGGTAAGCTCGTTATTTTTATTCATACTTTCACTTTCCTATTTTTTTAAGATCGACCGCGTAATATTGACCGCGGTTGTCGTGGTATGCACAGCGTTCATTACGTTGACCCGTGCCGAGGTATCCAAACCAAATTGCTGCGCTATCCTAGGAACTTCGTTTGCCGCCATCATGATCCCGATAGCCAGCAGCCAGTCGGTTTGCCAAGTCAGCAGTCCGAGGAACAGCAGGGTTGTCTGCAAAAACGCAGTCAGGCACAGTGCGATCACCTGCTTGCACCACTGGTTAAAGCCGTCCGTGTATCCTCGCGGAACCGAAAACATGTACAGGCTGCCCACCGCGATCTGGATCAGCAAAATACCGCCGCGCTTGATATTTGCGAAAAATATCTTGATTACACAATAACCGAGCGCTATCATGGCAAATAAATTGAAAAAACTTGGCAAACCAGTTAAAACAGTGAGCGCGGAATTGGCGGCTCCCGCGATGTCAAAATTACCGGATGCTTCCGAAGCGAAGATCGCAGACATATCCTTTGAGAAGATATTCTGCAGGCTGATGCAGAACTTATACAGCTCCACAGGCAGGACGGTAAACAGGTTTACGGCAAAAAAGCCTTTGAGAACATTCGTTGCCGCTGTGCGGATATTGATCCGCCCGGTCTGTGATTCTATGGCGAAATCAAAAACTGTTACAACAAGCCCCGCAACGAACAGTGCCCATCCGAAAAGCGAAAAAAGCTTCAGAGCCGCCTGTACCCAGGAAAGTCCGAACATATCCACGCCCATGTTTCCCATCTTGGCAAAAAAATCAGCGATCCCGCTGTAGATCGCCGTATATATCCATTGCAGGAATACGTCCCATATTGAACTTGAGACGGTCGCCCAAAGGTCTGAAAAAGCTCTGCTTATAGCGTCACCGATGCCGCCGGTCAGATCGCCTATCCAGTCAAACAAATAAATCACCTCCGTTTAAATAAAAAAGCCGGTATGCTTAATGCATTCCGGTTTTAATCGTCTTATCGGCGGGGGCGGCACTACAGCCGCTACCCTTATTACATTACGTCTAATGATTTGGAATATCGGAAAAACGCCTTAAATTTCTCAGTTTATACTTGACAATTCTTCCATTCAGAGTTGTACTAACAGTATGGGGATACCCGAATGCCGTTCGTTCGGCTTATGAAACAAAAAAACGTCATAGCAGGCTGACATGCTACTAACACGACAGCCCTGCGAAAGGTGAATGCACCACCCTGCGCAACCGAAACGGCACTATGACAAGGACAGTGTACCACTTTTCTTGTTTTTCCACAAGATGTAATTTCGGCTTTATGCATTGCAGAAGCAAGCGTATGCGAAGGGTAACAACGGCTTTAACGCCCGCCTTTGCATGCGTTTTTTTATTGCTTTGCTGATGCTGCATACAGGGATATCACCCGACTAATTTTAAGAAAGGTTGGGTAAAAAATGAAATCATCCGGCGAAAAAAACGAATTCCAGAACGGTTCCGGCAGGAAGAGGCGGATACTTATGAAAAGTATAATCAGGGAAATGTATCACGGAAACCTTGCCCCTGCAGACAAGCCCCTCTGGAAAAACCCGAAACTGAAAAAGCTGATGGATCAGTCAGGAGATATCGAAGATCAGATTGACGACATGCTTGAGGGCGAGTCGAAAAAGCTGTTTTCCGAGCTATGTACACTTCAGATTGACATTGCCATCCTGAACGGCGAGGAACGGTTTACCGACGGTTTCAAAATGGGAATGCGTTTGGCATTTGAATCCCTGAAAGTAGACAAGGAAAAGTGATACTTTTTGAAATATTCCGCTCAGTCAAGCAGCTCCTGATAGCTGACTTCGAGTGCGGCGGTTAATGCCTTAAGCTCAATGTCCGTGACAAAGCGCTCCCCGATCTCTATCCGGCGTATCACATGATTGTCAATGTCATATCCCATAACCTGCATTTTTTGCGCAAGCTTTCGTTGAGACAGGTCTTGCGCCTGTCTGAATTTTGCTATGTTCCTGCCGCAAATATTATTTGAACCTCCGGGTGCTTTCAGCTTGAACATATTTATCACCCCTTTTTGTTGAATACTATTGACCACTCTACCATTTTATAGTATAATTGGTTCGAATGTGTTTATCACTATTCAACATTATACAAGATGGTGCTTATGGCATCAAAAAATCCCACATATAAGAAAGGTCGAAGAAAATGAAAAAAGCAGTCATTACAAGAAAAGTTGACGAACTGGGTCGGGTAATTGTTCCGATGGATTTCAGAAGGGAGCTTGGCTTACCGGCCGGCGAGGATATCGCGGTACATTTATCTGAACCCAGCGATGACGGTATTATTACGGTTAACATTGATTCGGAAAATCCGAATACAAAAATAATGGGAGAACTTGGCTTCATGTTTTTACCGCAGACGCTGCGGTTCGGGAATGGTCTGCACGGCGTTACCTTGGATTTTTGGGTTGAAGACGGTATGCTGCATTTTAAAAAAACAATAAACCAGTGTCTGCTCACCGGAGAAACCGAAAACCTGATTCAATACAAGGATACCGGAAAATACATATCCGTCCATGCCGTTGAAGAATTATACGCAATGATTCAGGGCGGTAAATAGTTTTTTAACAAAACATCAGCATACGGAAACGGGGCTGTTGCAATAACAACCCAAAAAAAGAGGCCGCGCGACCAGAAAATGGTTGCACGGCTTATCTTTTTGTTGTAAAATATAATTACCAAAAAACACTAAACAACGGAGATATTTTACAACAATG
>JAQVPJ010000023.1 GCA_028702135.1 Eubacteriales bacterium
CTAAGTATCTGCCCCACACACGTGGGGGTGAACCGTAGTAGGCAAATTTTCGCTCGACTATGTAACATCTGCCCCACACACGTGGGGGTGAACCGTGCAAACAGAGCTTTACAAAAACACTGATGACATCTGCCCCACACACGTGGGGGTGAACCGATATTATCATCATAAACAAGTTCTAATTCTTGCATCTGCCCCACACACGTGGGGGTGAACCGCAGAATTGAAACGCTCAAAAAGGTGCGCGAGGAATCTGCCCCACACACGTGGGGGTGAACCGCGGGCAGAAAACTGTTTCCCGAAATGGAGAGTATCTGCCCCACACACGTGGGGGTGAACCGTTAAAATCACCAGATGAAATCGTTTTTTCGTCATCTGCCCCACACACGTGGGGGTGAACCGTGCTTAACAAAGGCATGGTAGCTTATTTCATCCATCTGCCCCACACACGTGGGGGTGAACCGGAATTAATTTTGGGTACATCAATTTTATTGCAATTTGTAGCATTAATATTTTACTCTATTGGTTGTGGTAGTTGAGTTATATTTCGGGTTATTCATAATAATAAAGTCCAGTTAATATTAATTATTTTTGTCGTCAAAGAGTCGTCAATACTGTTAAATGTATTGCAGTACAATAATTTAATATGACTTTGACTCCTGCATTCCGCTGGTTCGAGTCCAGCTATCCCTGCCAATTAAAAACCCGCGAAAAGCCTTGATTAAAGGCTTTTCGCGGGTTTCTGCTTTATAGTATTATTAATCCTGTCTGTTACAGCAGCAATGCCCTTCACCGCAGGAAGTATCGACTTCCTTTTCAATTCCCTTTCTTTTATAATAATCAGCTATGGCAGCTTTTATGGCCTGCTCCGCAAGTACCGAGCAATGCACTTTTACTGCGGGTAGTCCGTCAAGCGCTTCGACAACCGCTTTGTTGGTGAGCTTGAGCGCTTCGTCAAGCGGCTTTCCTTTTATCATCTCAGTTGCAATCGAGCTGGTTGCTATTGCTGAGGCGCAGCCATAGGTATTGAATTTTACATCGGTTATAATGTCATCCTTTACCTTGATGTACATCTTCATTATATCGCCGCATTTGGCGTTGCCGACCTCGCCTATTCCGTCAGCATCATCTATTTTACCAACATTTCTCGGGTTCTTAAAATGCTCCATTACTAAATCGCTGTATGCCATATATATCCTTCCCTTTCATTGAGGAGATGATTTAATTGTCCTTTTTTGTATCTTTTGTTTCCTTGCTTTCGTTCTCCTTAATATCCTCCCATACCGGAGACATATCTCGCAGCCTTTCGATAATTCCGGGGATTACGCTTAAAATATAATCAACATCCTCCTCGGAATTGTATTCACTGAGAGATAGTCTGAGCGAGCCATGAGCAATTTCATGCGGTAGTCCCAACGCGAGCAGAACATGACTCGGATCCAGTGAACCGGAGGTACATGCCGAGCCGCTTGACGCGCTTATTCCCACTAAATCGAGAGAGAGCAATAAAGCCTCTCCCTCTACGCCCTCAAAGCATACAGAGACATTCCCGGCAAGGCGGGGTGACCTGCTTCCGTTGAGGCGGCTTCTTTCGATTTTTAAAAGACCGTCGATAAGTCTGTCCCTCATCGCAGCGACACGCTTGTTCTTTTCGTCAAGGTCTGTAAGAGCTTCCTCAAGCGCAACAGCGGCAGCAACGACAGAAGCGGTATTTTCGGTTCCCGCGCGTTTTCCGCGCTCCTGCGCTCCACCCTCTAAAAGATTAGAGAGAAGGATTCCCTTGCGGATGTATAATGCGCCGATACCTTTAGGTCCGTGGAATTTATGCGCGGATAACGATAAAAGGTCAATATTCTGTTTTTTTACGTCTATTTCAACATGACCGACGGCTTGAACTGCATCTGTATGAAAAACTATCCCTTTTTCTCTGCAAACCGAACCTATTTCTGAAATCGGTTGGATTGTTCCGATCTCGTTGTTAGCATACATTATAGTAACAAGACCGGTCTTGTCCGTTATCGCAGCTTTAAGGTCATCAATACGTACATAACCGTCCTGATAAACCGGAAGATAGGTTACCTCAAAACCCTGTTTTTCAAGTGCGGAAAGAGTGTGTAAAATGCCATGGTGCTCAAACGCCGAGGAAATGATATGGTTCTTTCCTTTTTTTTTCATGTTCTCCGCAAAGCCCTTTATTGCCCAGTTGTCGCTCTCCGAGCCTCCGGAGGTAAAATACAACTCGTTGCCCGCACTTCCGAGGGCTTTGGCGATTTTATTTCTTGCCTCGTCTATCGCATAAAACGCCTTTACTCCCATATTGTGAAGAGACGAGGGGTTTCCGTAGTTATCTATCGTTTGTATCAAAGCCTGCTTGGAAGCTTCGCTCATTTTTGTTGTTGCAGCATTGTCAGCGTATACGAATTTCATTTTTCCTCCTTATCTTGGAAAAAGTGTAATAATATACCTGTATTGATTTTTGCCGCGTAAAAATCAGTACCGGCACCATAGGATTCTAACAATTTATATCATATACATAGAGTATAAGTTTTTCTTGCTTAAAATGTTAATAATAACAACAATTACTAATTTATTCACTACATTCAATTAGTAGCGGATGCGATATGTTCGCCGTAGTGTACCAGTGTTTCCACGCCCTCAGCCGTATTAGTCAGAATATCGCTGTCAATATCTATTATATTGTTTTTTACCAAAAGTACGATAGTCGAGCCCCCGAACTCGAACATACCCTTTTCTTCGCCCCGTTTGAACTCGTGCCTGCCATGCAGGTTTTTTATTCTGCCGACAAATAATGCACCTATCTCTATTTGAACAACATTGTCGAAATTTTTTGTTTTCATAACAGTATATTCGCGGCAATTGCGTTTGAAAATTTTATATTTACCAAACGAGATTGGATTTACGGTATGCAGTATCCCGGGGATGAATATATTCTCTCCCTTTTCACCGTCGTCTATATAGCAGTAACGATGATAGTCATCAACCGTCAGTCTGAAAACAAGACAATAGCCGTTGATATATTCGTCTGCAAGCCCGTTGTTGCCCCCTAATAGATCGGAAACCGTATAATAGGAGTTCTTGATATAAAAACTGCTGTTTTCCGATATTTTATATGCGGAAACCTTTGCGTCACAGGGTGAAACAAAGCTGAAGGCATCCATATCAACCGTTCTTTTACCGCTTTTAATTTTACGCGTAAAAAAATCGTTGTAGGATTTATAATCGGTACTTTCAAATTCCGAGAGGTCGATATTTGACTGTTCGATGGTTTTTCTGATCCTGTGTTTGGAATAGCGGCTGTTCATATAAACACTCACTATATTGGAAACAAAGCGTCTTGTTAACAGAAGAAGTATCAATCTGCCCGCAAACCTGCCATACAGGAAATCGAGTGATTTACTGCCCGATTTATCAGCAGCTATATATACACCTTCACGGCTTTTTATATTTACATCCATTCTATTTCAAAATTCCTCTCTTTCCCGTAAAACATATCTCTTATCGCATGGTTTTAAAGTCTATTATGCCCTGTTTGTCCTTATTTTAAAATGATCCAATAACTGTTTTCCCAGAATTAAAATGCTTGTAAAAACAAGTGGGAAGTAAAACGAAAAACCTCTTGTCAAGAGCATCGCGGTAGCTGCCATTACATCGTTTGATCCATATACAACGCCGTATAGAAAATAAGTGGCATATTCGTTTGCTCCCATGCTTCCGGGTAATGGAACGCTGTCAATCGCAAGTGAAACCAGAGCTTGTACACAAAGAAAATCGATGTATCCGAAGCTGCAAAGACCGAAACTCCTGTAAACGAAATACGCGATAGAGAACATAGCGGTGCGTTGACAAAGAGTTATAAAGAACATGCGCAAAAGCACTCGCTTTTTATTATTAAGAAAAGTTGCGGCTTTATGATATTCCGTCAGGGTGTCTTTGAACGAGCAGATTCTTTCTTTGCCGTTTCTGATAATACGCAGTTTTGTTAAGAATCGTAAAATAGCTGTTCCGACTTTTTCGGTTAAGTATGGGCGGTACATTGATACAATACACAACGTAATCGATATCAACGCCGTGGCAACACCGACTAAAATCAGTATCAGGAATAAAACCGAAGTAATGGATACTATATTCCAGACAACGAATAAAGAAAGAATTCCGTAAAAAAGCAGAACCGCTTTAAAGGCTATTGTCTGGAATATCACCGTAATTGCAGAAGTGGACAGTGAGATACCGTCTTTTGTCATCAGATAAATAACAACAGGCTGTCCGCCGCTGGCCGAGGGGGTTATTGCAGAGTAGAAGAAATCCGCACATCCGTAAACAAAGCATTTAAGGCGCGAGGTTTTTTCGTTTAAAGCACTTATGCCGACATTTATAAATCTACCGTAAAGAGCGATATACACAACCGATAGAACACATGCAAAAAGAAGGTAGTGCTTATGTGACGATTCCCTGACTTTATCGATTATATCATAAAAGCTGAATTTGGTAAAAATAACATAAAAAGTAAATGCAGCAAGAAAAAGTAATATTAAAAAGCTGATTTTATACTTTTTTGTTTTATTCACTGGTTATATATCCATCCATGCAAGTCCTTTTTCTCCTTATGCTAAAGTATATATTAATACCAAACTTAATCATTTTATTATACAAAAAGCTATGAGCTTTGTCAATACGCAGAGAAGCCGAAAGGGGTATAGTACTATAATAATACTGTATAATTATATTACGCACTTTACCTGAATATTAAACCGTTCACATAAACTAAAGAGTAAGTTTTGCCCTTATTCGATACAAAATAGCTTGACAATAGTGCCGGTTGATGTTATAATAAAAATAATTTAATATGTCTTATCGTGAGTGGTGGAGGGAACTGCCCTTTGAAGCCCGACAACCTGCCCGAAGCGGCAAGGTGTTAAATCAGACGAAGCTCTTTTTTAAGAGACTTTGAAAGATGAGATTGGAAAAAAGTAAGCCTTTCTTATCATTTTACGATAAGCAAAGGTTTTTTATTTTCAAATATAATGGGAGCAAAGGAAGGAAATAAGAGAATGGTAAAAAAGTATTTTACAAGCGAGTCGGTAACAGAAGGGCACCCCGATAAAATATGCGATCAGATTTCTGACGGTGTTCTTGATGCGATTCTATCAAAGGACCCCGATGCGAGGGTGGCCTGCGAAACAGCCTGTACGACGGGTCTTGTCTTAGTAATGGGCGAGATTACAACGAACACTTACGTTGATATACAGGCAATCGCTCGTGAAACAATACGCAAAATCGGTTATGACAGCAGCGATAAGGGTTTTGATTGCGATACCTGCGCGATTATAACCTCAATTCATGAACAGTCGCCGGACATCGCTTTGGGAGTCGACAAGTCACTTGAGGCAAAAGAATGTTCTGAAGAAAGCTGTATTAATGATAAATACGATACGGGCGCAGGTGATCAGGGTATGGTTTTCGGTTATGCCTGCGATGAGACAAAGGAACTTATGCCTCTGCCTATCTCGCTTGCTCACAGAATGGCAAAAAAACTCAGTGAAGTAAGAAAACAGGGCGTTCTTCCGTATCTTAGAGCAGACGGAAAAACGCAGGTTACTGTCGAATATAGAGACGGAGTTCCGGCCAGAATAGATTCAGTAGTCGTTTCGAGTCAGCACAGCGAGGCCGTAGAGCTTGAGCAGATAAGAAGAGACATAATAAAGGAGGTCATTATTCCGATCCTTCCTGCGGAATTTGTCGATAAAAACACAAAATTCTTTGTAAACCCGACAGGCAGATTCGTTGTCGGCGGACCAAAAGGCGACAGCGGACTTACGGGCAGAAAGATTATTGTTGACACGTACGGCGGATATGCCTGCCATGGCGGAGGTGCTTTCTCTGGAAAGGATCCGACAAAGGTAGACCGTTCGGCGGCATATATGGCGAGATATATTGCAAAAAACATAGTTGCCTCGGGTATCGCAAAAAAATGCGAGCTGCAGATTGCATATGCGATAGGGGTTGCAAGGCCGCTCTCCGTTCATATCAACACGTTCGGAACATCAAAGATTGCCGATGACAGGATAGCGGAAATCGTTACTAATCTGGTAGATCTTCGCCCTGCAGCGATTATAGAAAAGTTGGATCTGAGAAAACCGATTTATCAGCCGCTTGCCGCATACGGTCACTTCGGTCGTGAGGATTTGAACGTCAAGTGGGAGGATACTGATTTGGCGGCAAAATTCGCCTCGGCAATTTAACCGTTGCAATTAAAAATTACAAATAAAAAGCATTTTTATAAAAGAGAGATTGAGTTCTCTCTTTTGTATTTAATGTGTACGAAATTTTTCCGGTAATATTTTTAATGATTATATCTTGTTTTTTAATCCTGCATACACTATAATAAGGAGATGGATAAATATGTATTTATTCTTTGAGATATTATGTGCTTATTTAGCGGCAGTAGGGTTGTTTTTTCTTCTGAGGGAAGCATATTATTGCATTTCCGGGAATAGTGAGCCGGGTGATAAGAACGGATATATTACTATTTATATAGCAAGAGAAGACGAAAACGAGGAAGATGTGCGAAGGCTGCTTGAAGATGAGGAAATAGGCGGCAGGGTATTCGTTATCTTCGGCAACAATAAACAAATAGAAAAGAAAATCACCGATATGGCTATAAAAAGCGGAAGACTTTACATAAAGAAATGAAAAAGCAGGGAGTTATTAATGACCGATATTGTGCTTGACGGAGTTGTGGAGGAAATAATATATTCCAACGATGAAAACGGTTACACTGTATGCACGATAAATGCTATGGGTGAGCCGGTTACTCTTGTCGGGATTATGCCTTTCATCAACGAGGGGGAGACGATCAGAGCGCAGGGTTCTTGGCAGGTGCACGCCACCTTCGGAAGACAGTTCCATGTAGATTATTTCGAAAAAAAGCTGCCTACAACAAGCGGAACAATATTGAAATACCTTTCTTCAGGAGCGATAAAGGGTATCGGTCCGGTCACGGCGGAGAGAATTGTATCCAGATACGGCGAGGAATCGCTTGAAGTGATTGAAAACAATCCCGAATGGCTCAGTGACATAAGGGGCATTACACCGAAAAAAGCTCTTGAAATAAGCGAAACATACAGGATGCAGTTCGGAATGCGGACGGTTATGCTGTACTGCAACCGTTTTTTCGGACCATCGTTATCCGTTAAGATTTTTAAGCGTTACGGTTCCGGAGCAATAGATATAATAGAGAATAATCCCTATGTTTTGTGTGAGGATATAGAGGGAATCAGCTTCGAAAAAGCAGATAAGATTGCAATGGACCTTAATTTTGCCTATAATTGTCCCGAACGTATTATGGCAGGAGTAATACACTTTTTGCAAGTGGCTGCATACAACAACGGACATTGCTATATTCCCGAGGACATTCTCTTGAAGAACGCGGCATCGCGGTTAAAGGTATCACCTGCGGAGGTAGGAAAAATAATCGGCGACCTGGTTTTTACGGACAAGCTGGTCAAAAGTGAAATAAACGGTAAAATCATAGTTTTTTTAAAGGAATATTTCGATGCGGAAAAATATATAGCGGCTAAGCTTGTCAGTCTTTCCGAAGTGGAATTCCCGGTAAAACTCTGCGGAATTGATGAGCAGATAGACATGCTTGAGGAGACATATGATTTGGGTTATGCTGAGGAACAGAAGAAGGCGATAACTCTTGCTGTAACAAACGGAGTTACTATAATAACAGGCGGTCCGGGCACCGGTAAGACTACGGTTATAAAGGCGATAATAGATATTTTTGATAATCTTAAGCTCTCCTTCATGCTCGCTGCCCCGACAGGCAGGGCGGCTAAGCGGATGTCGGAAGCATCCGGTCATGAAGCGAAAACTATACATCGTCTGCTTGAGATGGGGTACGGCGATTCGCACGAGATGCGTTTTATGCGCGATGACAGCAACCCGCTGCCATATAAAGCAATAATTATCGACGAAATGTCTATGGTCGACACCCTGTTAATGTATTCCCTGCTTAAGGCGGTTAAAAGCGGAACATATCTTATTCTTATAGGTGATGTCGACCAGCTTCCCCCCGTGGGTGCGGGGAATTGCCTTTCGGATATAATTAAGAGCGGAAGGTTCAGGGTATGCACACTGAATAAAATTTTCCGTCAGGCTCAGGAGAGTATGATAATCGTCAATGCACACAGCATAAACGACGGAATAATGCCGCAGCTTGATACAAAAAACAGCGACTTTTTCTTTATTAAGAGGGAAAGAGCTGTTGATATAAGGGATCTTATCATTGACCTTACTTCAAAGAGGTTGCCTAAGACCTATGGCGTTGACTGCATAGACGATATTCAGATAATAACGCCGACAAAAAAAGGTGATTTAGGCACCTTTGAGCTTAACAAAGCGCTTCAGAGAGCTTTAAATCCCCAAAACGGAAGAAAAAAAGAAGCAAAATCCGGGAGTGTCATTTTCCGGGAAAACGATAAAGTTATGCAGATAAAAAACAATTACGACCTCGAGTGGTTCACAACGGCGGACGGCGGTGAAAAGACCGATGAAAACACCGGACGCGGTATTTTCAACGGCGATATCGGCAGAATACTATCCATAAATACCCAGAGAGAGGTTATGGTAATAGATTTTGACAAACGCATCACCGAGTATGATTTTGCGCTGCTCGATGAACTTGAGCACGCATATGCGATAACAGTGCATAAAAGTCAGGGCAGCGAATATAAAATAGTGATAATACCTATTTACGATCACCCTGTTCCGCTGATGACACGGAATCTGATCTATACAGCGCTTACGAGAGCAAAGGAAATGGTTTGTTTGATAGGCAGGGCGGAGTGCCTTGAGGTTATGGTGAAAAACGATCGCCGTCCCGAGAGATACACCGCCTTGGGAGAGTTTTTATGCAGCTTCTGAAATCAATCGCATCAGGAATCGGGCGGAGCTTTGATATAATCAGTCCCTGCAGGTGTATCTGCTGCGGATTTAATGCCTGTGAGGACGGTCTTCCGGTATGCTCTGACTGCATAGGTGGTTTTTACAGACTTGTAAACACGCCCTGTTCACGCTGCGGGCGTGATATCGGCTTATGCGAATGTGACGGGAATCCGCTTACCTTTTTATTCTGGTATGTTCCCGGGGATGCCCACCGAATGATAAGCTATATAAAAAACGATGCGGATGTTCGTTTTGCACGCTTCTTCGCGGAACTGCTCGTTATGCGAATAAAATCTCAGCACCGACGCGGATTTGATGCGGTTACCTATATCCCCAGACGTCGGAGGGGAATCCGTATAGCCGGATATGATCAGGCAAAACTAATTGCGACTGAGGTCGCACATATACTTGGTATCGATTGTATTACATTGCTGATGCGTCATGGTTCACGCGAGCAGAAGCTGCTGTCGGCATCAGAGCGGCGCAGGACGATGGTAAACAGATATTCCGTAATTAAAGAGAATACTTTAAATAGCGAAAACCAGATTTACGGAAGAATTCTGCTGATTGATGATGTTTGTACGACCGGAGCAACCTTAGACGCTTGTTCCTCACTACTGCGAAAGGCGGGATTAAAACAGGTAATTCCCGCTGTTATTGCAAGAACACCGAAAAGGAAGGATGTATAGCAAATGGCCGAAAAAAGTATCTACAGAATAAGTGCGGGGGAGCTTTCCGTTGCGCTTGAAAAATCAAAGGGAGGAATTTCACTCTACTCGATTCGCGACAAAAAGCTGAAAAAAAATCTGCTTACAAGAGCAAAACCTTTGTTTACACTCACTGCGAGAGCTGTTTTGTCTGACGACAAAATTACAGTAAAATCATCCGAGGGCTGGGCAAGCTCGGAAGTCTTTTCCTCGAAGGAAAGCACAACGGTCATTTTATCAGGTAATAAGGCACTACCCATGGTGACGGTAACCATCACTGCTGTTTGCGAAAGCAACAGGATCACGTGGACCACCACGCTTAACAGCGCAAATGATGAATACGCACTTTTCGAGTGTGACTATGTTATTCTCAGCTTCGACACGAATTCCAACACCTCTTTCTTCTCACCCTACGGCTGCGGAGAGGTTTATCCGTCAAACGCAAAGGAATACAATTCAACGCAGAATTATCCCTCCTACGGTGTTTCCATGCAGTATTTTGCGTTTTATAACGAGAGGACCGGACGCGGAATTTATTACGGGCTGCACGATCCCGCTCCGGCATACAAAAAGCTTTGCTTCTACAAGGAACCTCATGAAAAGGTTATGAGCTTAAAGGGAATACTTCCGCTGTCTTCAATCGATGTCGGCAGAAACTCTCAGAGTCTGTGTGGAAGAGTGGTCTGGGAACTTTATAGCGGTGACTGGTATGAAGCAGCATTGCTCTACCGCGACTGGATGGAAAAGGAAGCATGCTGGAAACCCGAAATGAAGGACGGAATACGCGCTGATTCTCCCGAATGGCTGATTAAGAACAACCACTGGTGGATAGTGAGAGTAAAGCAGGACGACAGCTTTGCTGACGATATAATAAGAGTAACAAAGGATTTGGGAGTAGAGACCACCGTTCATCTGTACGACTGGCACGAGATCCCGTTCGACAATGATTATCCGCATTATTTCCCGATTAAGGAATGTGCGTTAAAAGGATTAAAACGCTTAAAAGAAGCAGGAATCAGGGTTATGCCCTATATAAACGGCCGGCTTTGGGATACAAAGGACAGGGGTAATGAGGACTGGCAATGGTCGGAGTGTGCAAAACCCTACTGTACGAAGGACAGGAACGGGGTTCCGTTCATAGAAAAATACAACTCAAAGGAATCCGACGGGAACAAGGTCGAGTTGTCAATTATGTGCCCCTCAAGCGCAGTGTGGCAGGAGAAAATGCGCGAAACGGTCGATAAGCTGCTAAAGGAGGTCGGTGTAAACGCCGTATATATGGACCAAATTGCGGCTGCATCACCATATATATGTGAGGACAGAACACACTCCCACCTCCCCGGAGGCGGCTCGTGGTGGTGTGAGAGTTATAATAATCTGCTTGATCATGTCAGCAGGGTTATGCCTGAAGGTACGGCGATAACCACCGAATGTAATGCGGATCCGCTTATGAAACACATACAGGGATATTTATCATGGCTTTGGCTGAAAAACGGTCAGGTTCCGGCTTTTCCGGTCATATATGCGGGATATGTTTCAATATTCGGCAGATGTTACAGCTCTGTTCCCGAAGATGATTCAAACGGGCATAAGTTTATGTGCGCTCAATCGCTTGTGTTCGGCGAGCAGATGGGTTGGATGGATCCTCTGTTGTTCGAGAAAATGAAGTATAAGGACTTTTACAGAGATTGTGTAAAGACGAGAGTCGAACTCAGCGACTATTTCTATAACGGTAGAATGCTCCACCCGCCTTACCTGGTTTCCGACAGGGACGCTCTTGCCACAGACGGAGTACGCAAGGATTACGGCAATGCATTGAAATATCCCTCTGTTTTCAGTGCCATCTGGGTCCGCAACCGCGACGCAAAGCGTTTGCTATTGATTGTAAACACTTCTGATGAAAAGGCACAATGCAAAATTGAGTGTGAGCTCTCAGACGGCAGCTATGCTTTGAAGGGCGGAATGAGCGGGAAGCTCACTCTTAAAAACGGCAGAGCGGAGATAACCGTACCTGCTCTTTCATCAGTTTACATCGAGGTGTAGCTAATCTTGAAGTTTAGGAGCTGATATAAATGAACAAGATGCTAAAGCGCGTATTAACGGGGTTACTTGGAATACTTTTGACATGCGCTTTGACTGCAATCACATTTATGTATTTAATCAATCCGGAATATGAGTTTGTGATATATGCAGCACTCACTGTATCCGTTTCACTTATCGCGGGTTTTATTGGCTTTATTTTCGGAGGCACACGCAAGTTTGTTGAAATCGCTCCATTCGGATTTTTTATGACTGCATTAATAATAGGAGCGAGTACAGTTCCAAAAGAATACCAGATTGTGTTTACACTTTCGGTTTTGTTGGCAATAATCATATACGCTATTTACATCAAAACAAAGTCTGTCGGAGAAAAGGACATACAAAAGGCGAAAGACTATGTTTTAAAGGCATGCGATGAAATAAAAGCGGAAGAACCCGCAGGCGAAAGAAAGTCGATATTACTGTTGTCTCGATGGAGGGACTGTTTCCAGATTATCAAGGGAGAGGACGGGTATTACTTCAACAATATCGGCAGCAGTGTCAGAGGCATATATCCGGAGCTGGTTGTAAAGGATTTTTCCGATGAGACTGGCTTTTTGGGGAAAAGCAGAAAAGATTTCGTCGTTGCCAAAGATGACATCTACATGATACGTTACTATCCAAAAACCGAGGGAACAGGCACGTATAGCGGAAACTTTACATTATTCACGGATAAAGGACAAAAATTGTTCTTTATAATTGAAAAGGTAAGTGAGTCCGAACTTCGGGAATTCTTTTCAGGCATTACAGATTATGCGGAAAATCCACTCGGGGTAAATCGTGACGAAACAGATCCCGAAAAAGTAAAGAAATCAAAAGCAGGCAGGATAATAAGAATCAACAATCTTTTGGCGATAGCGGCAATAGTTTTTTCCGCCGCATTCTATTACAAAACCTGGAATTACATGGTTTTTTCATCTGCTTGTATGCTTTTGTCGCTGTCTGCATTTCTTCTGTATATAAAGTATAATGACATTTTGGCCATCAGCGAAAGCGGCAAAAGAAAAAGCGGGAAAGTAAATATTTTTTTCACAATGTTTTTACCGGCGGTGGTTATGCTTATAAGAACCGTAATCGATATAAACATTATCGAATATACGGAATTCGCAATCTGGAGCATTGCAGTTTTTACCGTTTTAGCACTGATGTTTTTCTTTCTTTCAAGCGAGTACAAACGCGCGAAATCAGTAATACTTATCATACTCCTGTTTAGTGTAACTTTTTCTGTTTCGGCAGTAGCGCAGGCAAACTATATTTTTGATACAGAAGCACCGCAAACAAAACTGGCGGTTATAGAAAAAAAGGATTTTTTCGGTGATAAGGAATCCCCAAGGACGTTTTACTTATATGTGAGTATTGATGGAATCGAATACAAAATAAAGGTCAGCTCGGAAGTATACAACGATAACGAGCAGGGCGAAAACACTCCTGTTAACGTATACAAGGGCTTCTTTGGAATACAGTACGCAAAAATATTATAAAGATTATGATAAACTTATTAAAATAACAGTAAAATGCAATCGGAAGGATAAAAAGAGGAATGGGATTACGAATAAAAATAGGTTATAAAGAAGAGAAAAAACCTTCTTTGGCATTTTTGATTGTATTGTCCCTTATCGGAGTTTTTTGTATAGTTGTTATTTACCTTTACTTTTTTAGTTTTGATACCGAAACCATTTTCAAAACCATTTTACTAATATGCGCCTGCATTACGATTGTCTTCTTATGGATGAAAGAGTACAAAGCTTACAAAAGCGCAATCGTTTCGCAGAATAGAATAATAAAAGAAGGAAAAAAATATAAAGGCAATATCATAGAAACGGAAAAAACCGCACATTTTTTACATTCAAGAAAAGGCGAAGTTACCGTTTTTGAATATAGAGCGGTTATCGAATACATTAACGATAAAGGCGAAACAATACGGTTTACTACACCCGAATTGATAAAAAACCCCGAAAATTTAGCAACAAAAGAGGTTACTGTATATAATCTGGACAGCGTCGATTATGCTACTGATTTCGGATATTATCAGAAGCCAAAAAGATTTTAGAAAAAAACCGATGAATTGTTCAAAGCGGAGGCGCTCGATGTTTTCAATAAAGAAAATTAGATTTTTTCAACCAGACATGATGTTCCAGACGATATACGACATCACCCCGGAGGTCCTTTTGAATCAGGGCATAAAAGCTGTGCTGTTCGATATAGACAACACTATCGCACCTTATGATATTGCCGCTCCCACCAATGAGATGAAGGCGTATTTCAAGTCACTCGAAGCAGCCGGATTAAAGATGGCGTTTGTTTCCAATAATAAGAGAGAGAGAGTTCATATCTTTAATCTTGATTTAGGATATTTTTATGTGCATAATGCGAGAAAGCCATTTTCAAACGGAGTAAGAGCGTGTATCAGGCATTTGGGTATACCTAAGGAAAACATCGTCTGTGTCGGGGATCAGATTTTTACCGACTGCATGGCGGCGCACGGTGCGGGACTGGAGTTTTACATGGTTGCTCCGGTCAACAAAAAAGAGAGCAGATTCTTTAGAATAAAACGCTTTTTCGAGCGTCCGTTCATTAAAGCGTTTAAGGAAAGGATCAGAAAGGGACAGAAGTCTGAGTAGACTTCTCATAATTATATGAGTATAAAATTCGGTCCGGGTGGAAACTCACTTTCGTTTTACGAAAAAGGTTATAAAAGTACGCTTCAAGCTCCCGAATTTGTCCGGGCTCTCGGGCTTGACGCATATGAGTACGAAGCGGGCAGCGGAATAACAGGCTCAATGGAAACATTCGCAAAAATAGGCGAAAAGGCAAGAGAACATAATATTTCAATGTCTTTTCACACCCCTTATTTTATATCGCTTTCTTCGGTTGAGGAGGAAAAGCGCATTAAAAGCGTCGATTACCTTAAAAAAAGCGCACAGGCTTCGGACGCACTGGGTGCTGATATAATGGTTGTACATACCGGCTCTGCGGCAAAAATCACGCGAGAAATGGCTATGGAATATGCCGCACAGACCTTGGTTATGGTAGACAGTATGCTTGAGCAGGGCGGGCATAAGGTAATCCTCGGTCTTGAAACTATGGGAAAAGTCAATCAGCTGGGAACGCTCGATGAGGTCATCACTCTATGCAGGCTTTCAAAACGCTTTGCTCCGGTCGTTGACTTCGGGCATATGAACGCAAGGGAACAGGGAGGTCTCAGGACGGTCGATGATTATAAACGGATATTCGAAAAGATATCGGAGGGTTTAGGCAGTGAGTACGCCGATAAGCTGCACTGCCATTTCTCGAAAATCGAGTATACCGGAATGGGAGAAAAAAAACATCTGACTTTTGAGGATAGTATCTATGGACCATCCTTCGAGAATCTTGCAGAGGCTATGGTGAATCTTGGTGTTTCACCTACGATAATTTGCGAATCCGCAGGCACAATGGCAGAGGATGCGCTTATGATGAAGGAAATTTATGGTGATTATGAAAAGAAGAAACAAAAACTCAAGTAAAAAAGCCCTGAAAAATATAAGAAAGAAACGAAGATTAAGTATGATAGCAGTGGTATTACTCATCTGTCTCCTTCTCGGAGTGCTGGCAACGGCACTTCTGAATATATTTGTCATCGCAAAAGCGGATGATTATATAATCAGTGCGAAGGAAGCAGCCGGGATTGACGCGGATTGTATAATCGTTCTCGGTGCGCTTGTTTACAGCGAAGACGTGCTTTCGGATATATTGCAAGACAGGGTGGATATCGCTGTTTCGTTATACAAAAGCGGTGCCTCGGACAGAATCCTTATGAGCGGCGACAACAGCAGAGTCGGGTATAACGAGGGCTTTGCGATGGCTAAATCCGCGATAGAACAGGGAGTTGAAGCCGAATGCCTATTTGAGGACGACGCGGGTTTTTCTACTTATGAGACTATGTACCGTGCAAGAGATGTTTTCCAGGCAAAAAAGGTTATCATAGTGACACAGGGTTTCCATATAAGCCGTGCTGTTTACCTTGCACGATCTCTCGGTCTTGAGGCTTACGGAGTTACAAGTGATTTGCATGAATATACGAGCGAGAATTACAACAACATCCGCGAAACGGGGGCAAGAGTAAAGGCAGTCTTTACTGCAATTTTCAAGCCTGAGCCGACCTATTTGGGAGAAACGATTCCGATTAGCGGAAAGGGAAATGTAGCTGATAAAATTACGTAAACACTTTTGTTTACATAATGTTTAGACGGAGGAATAAATCGAAAAAATGATTTTCCACGAGCTGATTATAAATACAAACAGTCTTGGATACGAAATTGTTACCGGAGTTCTGCTCAAGGCGGGGATTTCGAGCTTTGCAATTGAAGACAGGGCAGACTTAGATATCATTTTGACAAATAAAAGCATCCCTGTTGATTATATAGAGGAAGGTTTGCTTGAAGACAGCGGGGGAATTGTTAGAATAAAGGTTTATCTCGCTGAAAACGAGCAGGGCCGGCTTGCCCTGGAGGAGATAAGAACCGGGATCGAGCAGCTGAAAAAAGAGAGTGAGTTTGATCTGGGGAGTCTCGAATTTATTGAGAACAAGGTAAACGAAAGCGACTGGCAGGATAACTGGAGGGAATTCTTTCAACCGTTTCCGATCGGAGAACGCTTTATTATTAAGCCGTCCTGGGAGGAGTGTGTTTCGGATGGGAGAATTGTGCTCGAGATCGACCCTGAATCCTCCTTCGGCACGGGGCAGCACGAAACAACGGCGTTATGCCTTGAATTGCTTGAAAAAATACCGGTGAGGGATAAAACGGTTTTAGATATGGGTTGCGGCAGCGGTATTCTCGGCATCGGCGCTTCGCTTATGGGTGCAAAGAATGTGGTTTGCGTGGATATAGATAAAAACGCAACTGAAATAGCAGCAAAAAACGCTGCTAAAAACGATATTCGAAATGATGCTTTTACTGTTTTATGTGGGGATGTTTTAGAGGATAAAGAAACATACAACGCTGTAAAATCAAGGAAATACGACATTATATTGTCAAATATAGCAGCTGATGTTATCTGTCGCATGGCCCCTGTTTTTCACGATATTATCATTGAGGACGGCATACTGATTTGTTCGGGGATTATTGCGGAAAAAAAAGAAATTACGGTCGGTTCCTTAAAAGAAAGCGGCTTTACTATAGCTGAAACGGCAGAGAAAAATGATTGGGTGGCTGTAAAATGTATTCGGAAACCGAAAGAGTAAAAATTGAATCTGAAATGCGTATGCTTGAGGAGAAGATCGAGCTTAACTCCATTATGTATCACGAACTCGACGATCCGCAGATTACGGACAGCGAATACGACTCTATGTTTGAAACGCTGATGCGGCTTGAGGAAAAATATCCCGAGCTGGCTTCTCCTACCTCGCCGACCAGAAGGGTTGGCGGCAGGGTATCAGAGAGATTTGAAAAGGTCAAACACATAGTGCCTTTAGGTTCGCTTTCCGATGTTTTTTCGTTCGAGGAACTTTACGCTTTTGACAAACGTGTAAGACAGACGGAGCCTGATGCTGAATATATCACAGAGTGTAAGATTGACGGACTTTCGGTATCGCTCGACTATCAAAACGGAATTTTCGTACGCGGACTTACCAGAGGTGACGGGGAGTACGGCGAGGATGTCACGGATAATTTAAGGACTATAAAAAGCATACCTCTAAAACTGAAAGAGCAGACAGGACGGCTTGTAGTGCGCGGCGAGGTGTATATGCCGAAAAAGGTTTTTGCCGAGTTGAACAGGCAGCGTGAGGAAAACGGCGAGAATCCTTTTGCCAACCCGCGTAATGCCGCTGCGGGCTCTTTAAGGCAGCTCGATTCCACTATTGCCGCTAAACGAAAACTTGAGATTTTCGTCTTCAATTTACAGTACATCGAGGACAAAACCTTCAAAACACATTCCGAAACGCTTGAATATCTTGAAAAGTCAGGTTTTGCGGTTTCGCCGATCAGGAATATCCAAACAAACATTGAGCAGGTAAAGGATGAGATAAACCGGATAGGAACTTTGAGACCGACGTTTGAAAACGATATAGACGGTGCAGTCGTAAAGGTAAATTCCTTAGAAATGCGTGAACGTCTCGGAGAAACCGTTTCGGTGCCGCGCTGGGCGGTCGCATACAAGTATCCTGCGGAAACAGCGGAGACTGTCGTTGAGGATATTGTAATACAGGTCGGACGTACTGGCGTATTAACACCTAAGGCTATTCTAAAAACCGTACGTATCGCCGGTTCCAACGTATCACAAGCCACTCTCCACAATATAGACTATATTACACAGAAGGATATCAGAGTCGGTGATACGGTCCGACTTCATAAGGCGGGGGATATCATTCCCGAGATCATAGCGTCAATACCTGAAAAAAGGAGCAATGACAGCAGACCCTTTTCCATGCCTGAGCTCTGCCCGTCCTGCAACGAGGTGGTCAGCCGTATAAACGGAGAAGCGGCGACCCGCTGTTATAACCCCGACTGCCCGGCACAACTACACCGCAGTATAACGCATTTTGCATCCCGAAATGCCATGAATATAGAAAACCTCGGGGAGAACATTATTTCGCTGTTTATAGAAAACAAGCTGATTTCGGGAGTCGCCGACTTATATTACCTGAAAAAAGAAGATATTTCAAAGCTAAAAAAGAACGATACAAAGTTCTCGTCAAATATAATACGTTCAATCGAAAACAGTAAACAATCGGGTTTGGCAAGGCTTATATATGCGCTCGGTATCCGCAATATCGGCGAAAAAGCTGGAGTTCTGCTCGCCGAACGCTTTAGCGACATTTACAGTCTGATGAGCGCCGACGAACAGACACTGTGCGGAATAGAGGAGATAGGTCCGGAGAGTGCGCAGGCTATAATACGATTTTTCAGCAGCGCTCACACGAAAAAACTTATTGAGAGACTTGTTGAGGCAGGTGTTTCGGTAAAAAGTATCTATTCGAGGAAGAGTAGCCTGCTTGAGGGTAAAACGATAGTCATTACAGGTACGCTGCCCTCCTTAAAACGCGACGAGGCGGAGCAGCTTATAAGACAGCACGGCGGTAATCCGTCAGGCTCGGTATCAAAAAAGACATCATTATTATTATGCGGTGCGGATGCGGGCAGCAAACTCGACAAGGCACGTTCGCTCGGTATACCCATAATTTCCGAAGAGGAGTTTATGAATATAATTTTAGAAAAGTAAAGCTCATCCTTTTTATGAGCAAAGAGGGGATTTGAAATGGAAACGAAAAATTACCCGGTTTACTGCAAAACGGACATCGTTGTATGCGGTGGTGGTACGGCAGGCGCTTTCGCTGCTATTTCAGCGGCGGAACAGGGAAAAAAGGTTCTTTTGATAGAACAGTTCGGCTCAATAGGCGGCTCAGCTACAAACGCTTTGGTTCTGCCGATAATGAGCACACATATCGAGGGTAACCCGCAGTGTTCTTATATAAGCAAAAAGGTACGCAACCGGATTTTTTCATATGGTGGCTCGGATGAATCGGGAAGATGGTTCGACCCGATTATTCTAAAAATCGTACTTGAGGAGTTATGCTTGGAAGCCGGAGTAAAGCTTTTGTACCATACCTTTATATCAGAGGTAATCAGGGAAGGCTCAAAGATGAAAGGTGTTTTGATCTCAAACAAAGCAGGACTTCAAATCGTCGAGGGTAATATATTTATCGACTGCACAGGCGACGGCGATGTCAGCGTTCTTGCGGGAGCGGGTTATACAAAGGGTAATCCCGATACGGGAAAAAACCAACCCATATCACTGCGTTATATTGTCAGTGGGATAGACAAAGCAGCTCTCGGCGAGTTCTTCAAAAGCGAGATTAAGCGTACCGGGATTAATATAGCAATTAATCCAGACCCCGCGAACATTTATGCCGCTGTTACAGCAACGGGAGAGTGGACACTTGCGGATTTGTTTAAAAAGGCGATAGCAAACGGCGACCTTGCCGAGGAAGACAGATACTATTTTCAGGCGTTTAGTATTGTCGGCAGAGAGGACGCCCTCGCTTTCAACAATCCCGAGTTTTTCGATTGTGTGGACGGAACTGACCCCGAGCATCTTACAAAAACTCAAATAGAGGGAAGACAGCGTATCTTTAAGCAGCTGAAGTTTTTTAAAAAATACATGAAAGGCTTTGAAAAAGCGTATATTTCCGAGATAGCTCCGATGGTGGGTATCAGGGAATCGAGAAATATTGAAGCGGAATATATACTCAGCGCAAACGATATTATCAGCAGACGCAAGTTCGACGATGCGATTTGTCAGTCGAATTATCCTGTTGATATACACGGAAAGTCACTTGATTTTACTAATTATTCAAAGCCAGTTGACGACGGAAAGCCATATTACGAGATACCATACCGTAGTCTTGTTGTCAGGGGAATCGACAACCTGCTTGTTGCAGGACGCTGTCTCGGCGCGGAATTTCTTGCTCAAAGCTCTTTGAGAGTACAGCATTCGGTACGTGCTTCGGGCGAGGCTGCGGGTATCGCAGCAGCATATTCGCTTGAAAAGGGAATCCCTCCCCGTTCCGTCGACGGAAAGGATGTACGCATGGAGATGCAAAAGCTCGGTGCATCATTCGCCGAATGAACAGAAAATAACGCAATAAAAATGTAAAAAGCTTATAACTTTTTACATTTTTTATATAGTGCAGATGACAATATTTGATATAATAAATGGAAAAATGTTATTATTGCCCAATTTTCATGGAGAGGATTTTTAAAGGATTAAAAAATGGATTTACCAAAACTTACAATCAAACAGCTTGAGATCCAACAAGGAAAACGAATTCTCGTCACAAGCGATATTCACGGCCATCTGTCATACTTCAAAAAGGTGTTAAAAAAAGCGGGATATTGCAGTGACGACTTATTGATTATCATAGGGGATATAATAGAAAAAGGTCCTGAAAGCCTGAAAACTCTGCGTTATGTAATGGATTTATCCAAGAATAGAAATGTATTCGTTCTTATAAATAACAAATAAGCAGAGACTCAGAATACTTCGTCTGAGTCTCCGATTTTTAATAACGAAGGGATTTTTATTCTACTTTCGGCAGCGAGTCAAAACCCTTTTTCAAATCCTCGTCTGTCGGTATAGTATCCGTCATCTTACCCGTCATATAGTCGTTATATGCGGTCATATCAAAATATCCCGTACCCGTAAGCCCAAAAAGTATGGTCTTTTCCTCTCCGGTCTCCCTGCATTTGTTCGCCTCGTCAATAGCCGCTGAAATAGCGTGCGCGGATTCCGGCGCGGGCAGGATTGTTTCTATCTTTGAGAACAGAACTGCTGCTCCGAACACCTTACTCTGCTCAATTGAAACTGCCTCCATATAACCGTCGTGGTAAAGCTTTGACAGAATCGGAGACATACCGTGATAACGTAGTCCACCCGCATGATTTGCTGAGGGTATAAAACCGCTTCCGAGTGTATACATTTTTGCGAGCGGAGTAATTTTTCCGGTATCACAAAAATCATAAGCGTATTTTCCCCTTGTAAAAGAGGGGCAGGAAGCAGGCTCAACTGCGATTATTCTCGGGTTCGCTTCCCCTGTCAATTTGTCTTTCATAAAGGGTGCGATCAATCCGCCGAGATTGCTTCCGCCGCCGGCGCAGCCTATAATTATATCAGGGTATTCACCGTAAATTTCAAGTGCCGCTTTGCTTTCTAACCCGATTACGGACTGATGCAGTAAAACCTGATTCAGAACCGAACCGAGCACATATCGGGTGTTAGGTGTTGTTACCGCTTTTTCAATCGCTTCGCTTATTGCACAGCCGAGACTTCCGCCGCATTCGGGGTCATCCTCAAGGATTTTTTTGCCCGATTCCGTAGTGTTGCTGGGAGATGCGATAACATCGCTCCCAAAAACCTCCATTACAGATTTTCGGAACGGTTTCTGCTGATACGAAACCTTTACCATATATACTGTCAGCGGAAGACCAAAATAGGAACAAGCCTCAGATAGAGCAGTTCCCCATTGCCCTGCACCGGTTTCCGTGGTCAGCCCGTCAAGCCCCTGTTCCTTTGCGTAATATGCCTGGGCTATAGCAGAATTGAGCTTATGACTGCCTGAGGTGTTGTTGCCCTCGAACTTATAATATATTTTTGCCGGAGTTCCGAGGTGTTTTTCAAGGTTATATGCGCGTATAAGCGGAGAGGGACGATAGACCTTATACAACTCAAGCACAGGTTCGGGAATTTTTATAAAGCGTGTCGTATCGTCCAGTTCCTGTGATGCGAGTTCATCGGCGAAAACGGGGCATAACTCTTCCTTTGTTACAGGTCTCAGATTTGCCGGATTGAGAAGCGGTTCGGGCTTATCCTTCATATCAGCTCTGAGATTATACCAATATTTTGGAATCTGTTCCTCGGATAAATAAGTTCTGTAGGGAATTTTTCTTTTCATTTTTTAAGTCCTTTCAATAATTTTACCAATAAACACCTGTTATAAACAGAAAAAAGACCGTTGTCCGAAGGATACTCCGTAAAAACGAAATATCTTATCGGGACAAAAGTCTTTTACAAACTTCTGCGGTGCCACCCAACTTGCCGACGCTGAAAACGCATCAGGCCTCTTTTTGCATACAAACATATGCTCCTCGCTATGACGGGCGAATCCCGTTAGTTGCTACTTATAATAAATAACCTTGAATTCTTAGTTACTTACTATTTTCGTCTACCCTCATAAGTCCATTCGGTAAAAATCAGCCTGCGTTGCTCCCAGCCCGTGTGCTCTGACACTATGACAACGCTCTCTGTAAAGCTTGAATTTATACTTACTATTCTTAATCAACGGTTTATTTATTGGTTTGGTAAAGTATATAACAAAAATAATTTTTTGTCAACTGTTTTTTTATTTTTTTTGAAAATTTAATTACTTCCCTGCAATTCAAGGTATTCCTCAAGGCAAAGATCGTTTAAAAACATATCGGTAGCAGCGGTTCTTCCCACAAATCTGAAATGCCACGGTTCAAAACTATATTTTGTTATTTCCGTTTTATCCTGCGGATACCTTAAAATAAAACCGAATCGGTACGAGTTCTCGGCAAGCCATTTTGCCTCTGGTGTTTGCGCAAAGGTGACCTCCGCACTTGAAAGATTATGCATATCACAAACGAGCCCTGTCTGATGCTCGCTCTCACCCGGCCTTGCGGAAAAGGTATTTACATATTCCTCGCACTCTTCACGGGTATTATATTTATATTGGTATTTGTCGCAATAACCGTTGAAAAGGCTTTCCTGAAATTCATACGAGCGGTATGCGCTGGTTACAGAAACGTTGGTAACATTGTTTTGCGCCGCTTCCAGCATTAACGCTTCCAAAGCTTTTTCGGCTGTTTCCACCATTTTTTGTGTGGCTCTGCCGTCTTTTCGCGTTGCAAGAACATCGGTGAGATTGAGGGGAACATAATCTCTGCCAAGCGGGTTGTCCTTATTAGCCAGCACAATGAATTCTTTGTCGTCCGCGGGACAGACATACTGTTCCCAATTTGTCATATCTATTGCATAATCAACTCCAATGTAGCTCTCATAATCAGCGGTCGGGTCCTTGCTTATCTGCGATACTTCGCTTATCTCGCTCTGCTCTTTTGATTCATGGGAAGTTCCGCTTAATGCTTCAGAAATTGAATCCGAGGGTTCATTGCTGCTTGTTTCGGGCTCGTCATTCTTGTATACCTTAATTATTAAGTATATCGCCGCAATGAGTGCAATCAAAGTAAGTATTGCCATAAAAATCAGATAATTGCTTGAATCCTTCTTTTTTTTGTTTATGCGCTTTGTCGCCATTATATGCTTTTTCCTTTCGCTGCTCTGATAATTCCCTCTGCAGCTGCAGTAATATCCGGTTTTCCGAAAACCGAGCTTCCCGCAACTAAAATATCAACTCCGGCGTTTATACAGGCCGCCGCGTTTGTCATGTCGATGCCACCATCTATCTCGATAACCGTGTCGAGCTTCATTTCGGCAATCTGTTTTTTAAGAAGCCTTACCTTATCAAGCATATCCGGCATGAATTTCTGACCGCCGAATCCCGGCTCAACGGACATTATTAGCACCATATCGCAGCAATCCAAAAGACCGAAAATCTCGGAAACGGGTGTTGCAGGTTTTATAGACACAGCACTTTTTATTCCTTTGCATCGTATGTTTTCAAGTACAGCTCTGCAGTTGTCCGTCGCCTCGTAATGAACGGTTATAATATCTGCACCCGCCTTAAAAAAATCGTCTATATACCTTTCGGGTTTTGTTATCATCAGATGAACATCGAAAATCATATCACATTTTTTGCGAAGGGATTTTATAACAGGTTGTCCGAAGGTTATGTTCGGAACAAAAACGCCATCCATAACATCAAGGTGAAGGTATTCCAATCCAATGCTTTTTAACAGTTCAAGTTGTTTGCCGACATCATAAAAGTCGCATGATAATAGCGACGGAGCCAATATTATTTTTTTGTCCCCCCTGCTCATTAGGTATCCCCTTTCGGCATATTTCTACATAATATGGTAGTAATATACGGCAGGCGGCATCGCGGCAGGCTGTTTAAAAATAAGGAGCCAACCCGAGTTCCACGAGGCCTCTGCCTTCTATATTAATATTTAAACCTGCCGCCATATTATAAAAAGTATGGCGGCTTTAATATATCTTATACCAAACGGCTTGTACTGTCAAGTCAGAAAATGTTATATAAATAAGCTTTTTCTCCAGTGGCGATCTCGTCAAGAGAGTTTAAAAACCTTTGCGCAGCGGCTTTGTATTCCTCCTCACATTCAGATTCATGATATGAAATCATTTCAAGAAGAGCTTTATCCGCATCCTCGATAACACTCAGATTTGTCGATATCGAAAGATAATAGGATTTATCGTCCCAGTATTCCTTAAGAGCGTCTAATTTTGTTTCATCAGTCAGCAGGATCAGTTTATCTGTGATATCGGCGACGATAAAAGCATTTACGATAACAAAGACAATTACAACAAATAAAAGAATTGCTGCGATAATCGTGTTTCTCATTTTTTAGTTTTTTGCCTTTCCTGTTTTCGGTAGCACGCTCATTTTTCCGGTTTGTTCAAGAATAACCGTATCTATCTCCTGTAACTGCCTGTATCCATTTACCCGTACTTCCGCTTCTATTTCATTTGGTGTTATCCTCGTTTTAGTTAGGTTTTCCTGAATCAGCTTTCCGTTTTTAACCAATGTAATTGGCGAGCCATCTATAATTTTTCGTATAACAGGTGATTTTTTGCACACAAAAGCAGTTATAATTTCGATTGTGCTAATAATAATAAGCGGAACGATTCCGTACAAAAGCGGTATTTCTCTGTTTGTTATCGGCAGTGCGGCAATCTCGCTTAAAATCGTAATCGCAACAAATTCAGAAAGTTGAACCTCTCCGATTTGCCTTTTGCCCATTAATCTCATTAATACCGTCATCATGATATAAAATATAATGGTTCTGAAAAGAATAACAGTCATAAACAGCACTCCTTTTTGATATTTTTTGTTAATTGAATCTCGATTATACAAGCACTGAAGAAATGTACTAATTTACCAGTTTATGCAAATAAAGAATTTGAAAAAAAGGTGTTGACAAAGGTGAGATGGTATGGTATATTAATAAAGCTGCCCCGCGGACGGCAGAGCTGAAGTCAGAGCGAGAGCGGGGAAAAGACTGAGGGATAGCGGATAGCGGAACCGAGGTTTTAGCGAGGACATTGAAAATTGAACAACAACGAAAAAAGTATAAAGTTTAGCGAATCGAAACGGAGCGAATTCTGGGCGTAGAATCACCGTAAAAGCGAGCGAGAGCGAGCGTATCGGAGGTAAGAAACGTGCAGAAAGAGTCCGTTGAAGAGGAATAAACAGAAGTACAAGATCTCGTTAATTCTTTAAAGAAGTAAAAAGAGCAAAGAACGAAAGCTCAAATAAGATTTTATGAAGTCGTAAAGGCTATGTAAGATACAAAATATTTGAGAGTTTGATCCTGGCTCAGGATAAACGCTGGCGGCGTGCATAACACATTCAAGTCGAACGGAACAATAAAGAGCTTGCTTTTTGGTTGTTTAGTGGCGGACGGGTGAGTAATACATGAGCAACCTGCCTTAAAGAGGGGGATAACACCTGGAAACGGGTGCTAATACCGCGTAAATCAAGTAGATGGCATCATTTACTTGTGAAAGGAGCAATCCGCTTTAAGATGGGCTCATGTCTGATTAGATAGTTGGTAGGGTAATGGCCTACCAAGTCTGCGATCAGTAGCCGGACTGAGAGGTTGACCGGCCACATTGGAACTGAGATACGGTCCAGACTCCTACGGGAGGCAGCAGTGGGGAATATTGGGCAATGGGCGAAAGCCTGACCCAGCGACGCCGCGTGAGGGAAGAAGGTCTTCGGATTGTAAACCTTTGTCAACAGGGACGAAAGAAATGACGGTACCTGTGAAGGAAGCCACGGCTAACTACGTGCCAGCAGCCGCGGTAATACGTAGGTGGCGAGCGTTATCCGGATTTACTGGGTGTAAAGGGTGAGTAGGCGGGAGAACAAGTCAGGTGTGAAATGCAAAGGCTTAACCTTTGAATTGCACTTGAAACTGTTTTTCTTGAGAGTCGGAGAGGTAATCGGAATTCCTAGTGTAGCGGTGAAATGCGTAGATATTAGGAGGAACACCAGTGGCGAAGGCGGATTACTGGACGATAACTGACGCTGATACACGAAAGCGTGGGGAGCAAACAGGATTAGATACCCTGGTAGTCCACGCCGTAAACGATGAATGCTAGGTGTAGGGGAGCAATCTTCTGTGCCGCAGTTAACACAATAAGCATTCCACCTGGGGAGTACGGCCGCAAGGTTGAAACTCAAAGGAATTGACGGGAGCCCGCACAAGCAGTGGAGTATGTGGTTTAATTCGAAGCAACGCGAAGAACCTTACCAGAGCTTGACATCCACAGAAAGCCGAGTAATGTCGGCTGTGCCCTTCGGGGAGCTGTGAGACAGGTGGTGCATGGTTGTCGTCAGCTCGTGTCGTGAGATGTTGGGTTAAGTCCCGCAACGAGCGCAACCCTTACTGTTAGTTGCTACGCAAGAGCACTCTAACAGGACTGCCGTTGACAAAACGGAGGAAGGTGGGGATGACGTCAAATCATCATGCCCCTTACGCCCTGGGCCACACACGTACTACAATGGCGCAAACAGAGGGGAGCAAAACCGCGAGGTAGAGCAAATCCCAAAAACGCGTCCCAGTTCAGATTGCAGGCTGCAACTCGCCTGCATGAAGTTGGAATTGCTAGTAATCGCGGATCAGAATGCCGCGGTGAATACGTTCCCGGGCTTTGTACACACCGCCCGTCAAACCATGAAAGTCGGGAATACCCGAAGTCTGTGTTCCAACCGCAAGGAGGAAGCAGCCGAAGGTAGGTTCGATAATTGGGGTTAAGTCGTAACAAGGTAGCCGTATCGGAAGGTGCGGCTGGATCACCTCCTTTCTAAGGAGAACATGGAACACACATAATTGTGAGTTTCAAAAATACATCGAAAAGATGTATGAAAAATCCGAAAAGAAAGAAAACAATCACGACAAAACGGAACAGCTATACTGTTCCGGACGAGATCAAACCTGAGAGTATGTAAACATAACTCGAAGCGTTGTTGTTCGATTTTCAATGCACCTCGGAAAAAGGATCGGAAAGAGATAAAAAAAGGGAACATCAGATCTAAAACGGGGGTGTAGCTCAGCTGGGAGAGCACCTGCCCTGCAAGCAGGGGGTCAAGGGTTCGAATCCCTTCATCTCCACCATGCACAAAGATACATATGTGCTCAGAAGTTCAGAGCGGGTGTGTGCACGGTTACGAGTAAGAAAAATAGCTTTGATGTAGGTTAAAAGCGCATAAACATGGGCTCAATAGCTAAAAATGCAAGCATTTCGGATGGTTCGAGCATGCCCTGAAACCGAGTTTCATATGATAAGCGCAAGGTCGGTGGGACATAGATCCAAACATAATACCACTTTAGCTGCAAAAGGTTAAACATAATACATATGGGCTCATAGCTCAGATGGTTAGAGCGTGCGCCTGATAAGCGCAAGGTCGGTGGTTCGATTCCACTTGAGCCCACCACTTTAGCCAAAAAAGAGTTAAGAGGTTTGAATGTAGACTAAAAGATATTTAAAGAGAAGTATCTTTTAATCGGCAATCAAGCCGGGAAGCCCGAAAGAAAGAAAAGACAGGGCTTTTGAAGCAGCGTTATGCTGGAGTACATTGAAAATTGAATAGGAGAAAGCAAATCAAATTGCAAAAAAAGCAATTCAATGCAAAGGCATTGGATTAAGACTAACCAATAGAAAGATACCCGCTGATATTATCGGCGAAGGATCTGATATTGATAGTTCACGAAAGATTTTTTAAGTAATGGATGAAAAGAAAAATCCAAAACGAAAGAAGGTCTTTCCAAAAGTAAGAAGGGTAACGGATGGGAAACCATCTGCAAACAAATTACAATTAAGCAAAACCGATTTGCGAAGCTCATGCAAAAGAAAGAAAGCAAAAGAAGTTCAAGCTAAGAAGAGCACAAGGAGAATGCCTTGGCACCAGGAGCCGAAGAAGGACGCGACAAGCTGCGATAAGCTGCGGGGAGGCGCAAATAGCCGTAATATCCGCAGATATCCGAATGGGGAAACCCTGTACAGGAAATCTGTACAACTGTTATCTGAATACATAGGGTAACAGAGGGAACCCGCCGAACTGAAACATCTAAGTAGGCGGAGGAAAAGAAATCAACCGAGATTTCGCGAGTAGTGGCGAGCGAAAGCGAAAGAGGCCAAACCCAAAGTAGCAATATTTTGGGGGTAAGGACTGCGACGTGTGAGAGAGGTCATAGGAGAATGAGGTGGGAAACTCAACCGAAGAAAGTGAGAGTCTTGTACCTGAAATGACCGATTAAGCTAGCAGTATCCGGAGTACCTGCGGACACGAGAAATCCGCAGGGAACATGGGGGGACCACCCTCCAAGCCTAAATACTACCTGGTGACCGATAGTGGAGCAGTACTGTGAAGGAAAGGTGAAAAGAACCCCGGGAGGGGAGTGAAAAAGAACCTGAAACCTTGTGTTTACAAGCACATAGAGAGCGTTAACGCTCGATATGGTACTTTTTGTAGAACGGTCCGGCGAGTTTATGTATGCAGCGAGGTTAAGCACTTAAGGTGCGGAGCCGCAGGGAAACCGAGTGTTAAAAGCGCGAATAGTTGCATGTATAAGACCCGAAACCGGGTGACCTACCCATGTCCAGGATGAAGTTGCGGTAAAACGCAATGGAGGTCCGAACCGACCCCTGTTGAAAAAGTGGCGGATGAGGTGTGGGTAGCGGAGAAATTCCAATCGAACTCGGAGATAGCTGGTTCTCCCCGAAATAGCTTTAGGGCTAGCCTCGGGAAAAAGGATTATTGCAGGTAAAGCACTGAATGGATGCGGGGCCGAAAGGCTACCAAGTCCTATCAAACTCAGAATGGCAAATAATCACAACCGGGAGTCAGACAGTGTGAGATAAGTCTCATTGTCAAAAGGGAAACAGCCCAGATCTACAGCTAAGGTCCCCAATATATGCTAAGTGGAGAAGGATGTGGCGATGTAAAAACAACCAGGATGTTGGCTTAGAAGCAGCCACACATTAAAAGAGTGCGTAACAGCTCACTGGTCGAATGACGCTGCGCCGAAGATTTAACGGGGCTAAGCATATAACCGAAGCTTAGGCAGTAAAAAATACTGGGTAGGGGAGCGTTGTGTACTGGGTGAAGCCATAGCGCAAGCAGTGGTGGACGGTACAGAAGTGAGAATGCCGGAATAAGTAGCGAGAATTGCGTGAGAATCGTAATGGCCGAAAATCTAAGGTTTCTTGGGGCAGGTTCGTCCGCCCAAGGTAAGCCGGAAGCTAAGGCGAGGCCGAAAGGCGTAGTCGATGCACATACGGTAGAGAATCCGTAGCCGTCAAAAGATTTAAGTATGCTGACACCGAGAGCGAATCCAACCCGGGCGATGGTAGCCCCGGGCGAAAGGGACTGAAATTAGAGTAGGGAAGTGGATGAAGGCTCGGGCGAGAAAAGGCATATGAATATCTGCGATGTCCGTACCGCAAACCGACACAGGTAGATGGGAAGAGAATTCTAAGGCCAACGGGAGAAGGGTTGTTAAGGAACTCGGCAAATTAACCCCGTAACTTCGGGAGAAGGGGAGCCTCGAAAGAGGCCGCAGTGAAAAGGCCCAGGCGACTGTTTAGCAAAAACACAGGTCTCTGCAAAACCGAAAGGTGAAGTATAGGGGCTGACGCCTGCCCGGTGCTGGAAGGTCAAGGGGAAGTGTAAGGAGCAATCCGAAGCACAGAACTTAAGCCCCAGTCAACGGCGGCCGTAACTATAACGGTCCTAAGGTAGCGAAATTCCTTGTCAGGTAAGTTCTGACCCGCACGAATGGCGTAACGATCTGGGCACTGTCTCAACAGCCCGCCCGGCGAAATTGTAGTACCGGTGAAGATGCCGGTTACCCGCGACTAGACGGAAAGACCCCATGGAGCTTTACTGCAGCTTGATACTGAGCCTCGGTATATTATGTACAGGATAGGTGGGAGACAGAGAAGCATGCGCGTCAGCGTGTGCGGAGTCGCCGTTGGGATACCACTCTTGATGTACTGAGGTTCTAACCTACACTGCTGAATCGCGGTGGGGGACAATGTCAGGTGGGCAGTTTGACTGGGGCGGTCGCCTCCAAAAGAGTAACGGAGGCGCTCAAAGGTTGGCTCAGCACGGACGGAAATCGTGCAAAGAGTGTAAACGCAAAAGCCAGCCTAACTGTGAGACCAACAAGTCGAACAGTAACGAAAGTTGGAGTTAGTGATCAGGCGGTATGTGAGTGGAAATGCCGTCGCTTAACGGATAAAAGCTACCCTGGGGATAACAGGCTGATCTCCCCCAAGAGTTCACATCGACGGGGAGGTTTGGCACCTCGATGTCGGCTCATCACATCCTGGGGCTTGGAGCAGGTCCCAAGGGTTCGGCTGTCCGCCGATTAAAGTGGTACGCGAGCTGGGTTCAGAACGTCGTGAGACAGTTCGGTCCCTATCTATCGTGGGCGCAGGATATTTGAGAGGAGCTGTCCTTAGTACGAGAGGACCGGGATGGACATACCACCGGTGCATCGGTTGTTCCGCCAGGAGCATAGCCGAGTAGCCGCGTATGGCAGTGATAAACGCTGAAGGCATCTAAGCGTGAAGCACACCTCAAGATTAGATATCCCATAACAAAAGTTAGTAAGGTCACTTGCAGACTACAAGTTTGATAGGTCAGAGGTGTAAGTGCGGTAACGTATTTAGCTGACTGATACTAATAGACCGAGGGCTTGAACTACATTTGCAGACATGAGCTTACCTCCTATTCGATTTTCTGTGTACTCAACAAGAAGAAGTGAAGAGTGAACAGCGCGCAGGCAGAAACGGAACGAGAAGTTTTGTATCGATCTGATCGGTTAAGTCACTCATTGGTAATGGTATTAGGAAAGAGATAGAATCTACCTTATGCCGGTCGGACCTCCTTTTTCAGTTGATTTTGTACATGGTACTTACGGTTTTGTGAATCGAATGGCTCCACTGTTCGGTTCCAAGACGGTTAGTTATAGTCAGTGTTCCTTACAGCGAGGGTCCACCCGTTCCCATTCCGAACACGGAAGTTAAGCTCGCTAGTGCCGAAAATACTTGGTTGGTGACGACCTGGGAAAATAGGTCAATGCTGACA
>JAQVPJ010000007.1 GCA_028702135.1 Eubacteriales bacterium
GTGTTTTGCCGATGCTTCAAAAGCAAAAAGAGAGCTTGGGTGGCAGACCGAATACGTTCTTGAGGATATGTGCAGGAGTGCCTGGAATTTCGAGCGAAATGCGTAACGGCTTTTTTACGCGCTTTATGTCGGGAAGATGCGGCATAGACGAGCTTAATATTTTTATCGCGGTTGTTCTGATTATTTTGAGCGGAGCTTCATATTTCACTCAAAATGCAATATTATACGCAGTTGAGTTCCTTATATTGCTGCTGCTGCTTTTTAGAATGCTTTCTAAAAACATTGAAAGAAGAGCTACGGAAAATAGGGCGTCTATAAAGCTTTTATCACCTCTGACAAAATCAATCAGAAGATGGATGCACCGTATAAAAGACAGAGAAAACAGGTATTACAGATGTCCGAGGTGCTATGCAAGACTTCGCGTTCCCAGATACAGAGGAGAGATAACGATAACCTGCCCTGTCTGTAATCACAATTTCGATAAAATGACATAAAAACAGCTGTAATCATATCAATCTGATAGATTACAGCTTATTTTATGCGTTTAGGAATTTATCTGTAAAAAGTGAACATCCGTAAGAGCGGTATTCCTCAATCTTTTTTCTTATAAGCTCCTCGCTTACACCGAAATGAGCCGCAAGGCAGGGTATGCAAAGAAATTCGGTCGCTCCTCGGTTGATCAGCTTTTTCGTAGCACCGATGTCGTCGCTATCAAGAGCCGATCCGCACTCTTTACATACCAAATCGGCAGAATTATTTTGCATCAACGAGCTTTCCCCTGAGAACCATGCAAGTATGCGGAAGCATAACCGGAGCGCGGTAAATATCCTTGTAAACACCGATATCCTCGCCTGTCCAAAGGTTTGTAAGCTGCAGAGCTTTGTTTGCCGAACGATTTATTCCGAAGTTATCGAAAGGTATCCACGGGCATTGATTGTTGTCGGTCAGGTTGAAGAATCCGATAGCGATATCTCCGCCCTCAAGAGATTTTACCCAGGTCATTATGTTGGTATTATTGTCTGCAAGGTACGGTTGTCTTCCCGCCGGATCCTGATTTAATGCTATGATATCTCTGTTTGTGAGTATTTCCTTTGTCGCGTCGCTCATATTGCGGACGTCGCAGCCTATCATAAGCGGTGAGTTAAGGAAAGCCCAGAGGGAGAAGTGTGTTCTGTACTCCTCATCCGTGCAGCCGTCGAGCGCGACATTGCCCTTGCCGTACATTCCCACAACGAGCATATCCATATCATTGAAGCAGCCCTGCCCGTTATAAGGCTGCAGCTCTACCTGCTTTAGTGCAAGCTCCTTGATCGATTTCCATGTATCGACAATATCTCCGGTGGAGCGCCACATATGAGCGCCGGTTTCCTTTATCCATTTATGTGTCTCATCGACCCCCCAGCTGCAGGCGGAAAACAGAATATCCCTTCCGCAGTTTGCAAGCGCGTGACCCATTCTCTTATAAAGTATGTGTCCCTTCTGCCAATATGGTCTGAAACAGTAATCATATTTTAAGTAGTCAACGCCCCACTCCGCAAAGGTGGCGGCATCGATAAATTCAAACTCAAACGAGCCCGGATAAACCGCGCAGGTATAGTTTCCCGCACAGGAATACATCCCGAACTTAAGTCCTTTGGAATGAACATAATCGGCGACTGCCTTCATGCCGTTCGGGAACTTCTCTTTGCTCGGAACAATCCTGCCGTTCTCATCACGCTGTCTTTCCGACCAGCAGTCGTCAATTACAAGGTATTCATAACCTGCTGCCAAAAGGCCTGTGTCAACCATAGCGTCCGCGGTTTCCTTTATCAGCTTTTCGTTGATATTCGGCCCGTAAGTATTCCAGGAATTCCATCCCATGGGCGGTGTATGCTTGATCATGATTTCTATACCTCCAAAAACATTAATTCCCGCTCATTCTAACATAGACGGGTTGCTAAAGCAATACATTTTACCATAAACTATTAAAAATTATTGCATTTCTTCTTGAAATGTATTATACTGCTTTTGGGTCGGTAAGCTTAAATAAACGGTATAATAATATAAAAAAGTACTTATCAGTTACCCTGATAATTGCACTTACCACGCCGCTCTTTTTACGCGACAGCAGCGGACGTTCATATGCGATAAAATTGCTTATGTAGGAAAAAGGTGCTTGAAATAAAGGATATTAGGGTATCCGAAAGAATACCCGATTACATTGTTTTGGAACTGCCGAGTGATTTTCGTAAGACGGAACCATTTATTAAAGGTGAATTCTACTCTATCGTAGGATGGAATGACTGATATTAACAGACTTATTTATTGCAGCTGAATTAATTAAAATAAAAACAATAAGGAGATTTGAGCAGATGAAAAAAAAGCTATCACTTATTCTTGCAATCGTCCTGATGATTTCCCTGTTCGGCATCATCGGGTCGCTCGCCGCTATCAAAACCGTGTATACGAACATAGCGGTGGGAGCGACCTATGAAGCCTCCGAGCCTTATACGCTTAGAACTTATCCGAACGATTATCAGCTTATCGACGGTAAGGAGCTTACCGACGGTGTAAAAGCGACCACAGCTTACGGCACGGAATGGCATGCATTTTGTGACAACACAGGCGATAAGAGCCCGTATTACATCATTGTCGACCTTGCCGAAAAGAAGAACGATATAAAAAAGCTTTCTATCCAGTTTCAGGATAATACCGGAGCGGGAATAGTAAAGCCCGTATCTGTAGTATATTCCGTTTCTGACAACGGAACCGATTTCACAGAGTTGGGAACCGCAACCGAATCCGGCAGCGGAGCATATCTTAATTATGACCTGATATGCTCGACACCAGCAAGCGGCAGGTATTTTAAAGCTGTAATAACCAAGGGCGGATTTTTCACATTTGCTTCCGAGTTTGAGATATGCACCGGAGAAGAGGTAGAGGTATCCGATGTGAGCGAGGAATCCGATGTGTCGGGTGAACCTCCCGTATATGACGATCCGGACGAGACAATTCTTGCGGTGGATAAAAACTCGCAGTGTTATATTTCGGGTGATTACCTGTGCGGTGTTCCTATGAATACCGACTATAAGAGCTTTTTGGCTCTGCTTAACAGCACCGTCGGAATAAAGGTTCTGGATAAAAACCGCGCGGTCAAGACGAGCGGGGCAATAATCTCCGGTGATTCCGTAGTAAAAACAGTCAACGATGAGGAAGTTGACACGAAAATCATTATGATTGACGGCGATGTCAACGGTGACGGCGAAATAAAGGCAAACGATTATCTGCTTATTAAGAGAGCATATCTCGGAACATATACCCTTACGGGCGTAAACTTCCGTGCCGCATGTATTACTAACGGAACAAGCATAGTCGCTCAGGATTACCTGAAGATAAAAAGAGAATTCCTCGGTACATACAGTATTCATACCAAATATGAGAATCCGATTACGGAGTATGATATGACTTTCACCGCTGTTTCCGCTTCCATGTACAGAATGAACTGCACCTATGAGAACAAACCATTTTCCCTTACCTTTGACAAGAAAACATGGGGAACATGGAACATAGGCACATGGACATATGACGGTAAAGCTCTTGCCGGCGGCGGTACTGACTGGGAGTATGTATTCAGATCTTCACCCACAAGTTCGGGCGGAACCGCATTCACAGGCGGCAATCACGAGAACGAAAGACTTGTTGAAATAAAATTCTATGACGGTTCGACGAACAAGGAGCTCAATCTTTCCGTCGGAAAATCTGAGAGCATTAAAAATCTTAAAATAGTTGAAAAGACTCAGATACTGTTCGACAAGACCACAACACCGTTCTGCGATGTTGTGCGTACTTACCGTGTAGCCGGAAACAATATAACCCTCGACGTCGAATACAGCTATATCAAGGATGTTTATTTTGAACTCTCCTACACCTGTATGTTCCCTATTGCGAAAACCTACGGCTTATATATACAGTTCAACAATCTTGACGGTACAAAGAAGAACGTTGAGACGCTAAAGGTAGGTGCGTCTGATTATTCCGGTCCTCAGCACAGCTCACCGGCACTTGATTGCACTATGTGGGGATATCTGAACGATTCCTATAAGTTCGATGTAAAGGTATATACCCTCGGGGATTCGTGTGATTTCTTCAAGAACGATAAAAAGACCTTCTATTGGGATATGAATACCACACATAATAAGTTGTATTATTCAAAATATAACATGGGTTCTAAAACTCTCGTGAAAGCAGGCACAACCCAGTACACAAGAAGCTCATGGACCTTCTATATCGACGAATCGGTTGGCTAATCAAAACGATTGCTTAAAGCGTTGAGCGAGTCAAGACCGTGTGATCTTAATGGTTGCACGGTCTTAAATAACTGTTGAAAAAATAAAAAAAGTAATGTATACTCTCTATATAGATATACGGCCAACAAATAACTTCATTATTTTATAAAATAATTTTAAAACAAGGAATGTTTACAGATATGGAACAGAAAAAAGTAAAATTACTTGGTATAATTGCTGTCATAAGCTGGGTAACGACGGTTCTTATCAACATTGCCGCATATTTTATGCTGCCGGATACTATTATTACACAGATAAACTTTTCCTCTGAAAAAAGCTATATGCAGACCCTGACATATCTGATTATAGTTACGGTATTGGTTCTCATCTCTGCCTGTATGACCATATTTACCGGAAGGAAAACCAAATGGGTTACCTTGACATTAATTCTGTTTTCAATCAATGTAATCTGCATATTGTTAAATCTATTATAAGCTCTGAAAGGCGAAGAAAATGAACGAACGCAGACCAATAAAAAAGAATAATCCACAAAAGCCCGCAAACAGCTCAAAAGCAAAAGAGGGCGATGTAAAAAAGCCCTCCGGCAAGGGTAAAAAAGCTACAAAGTGGGCTATACTGTCAGTTTTATTTATCGTGCTGCTCATCGTTGTCGGGTGTCTTACCATCTATTACATACTTTATGACGGAATCCCCTTTGTCGAACGTATAGAACCCTATGTAAGACCCGCTTTCCCGGATGAGGACGATTTTTCGGTAGATTATGATATAAGCACCGATGAAAACACCGTTCTTAAAACCCCCATCTTCTTGGAAAAGCCGATAGATGAGAATATTATCAATATATTGCTTGTAGGTTGTGATTCCGCCGATGGGGGGAGCAGCCGTAGCGATACTATGATGATGCTCTCTTATGACAAGAGAAGCGGCAGAATTGTGCTTAATTCGTTTCTTCGCGATTCCTTTGTTCCTATAAAGGATCACAACTGGAACAGGCTGAACGCTACCTATACATATGGAGGAGTAGGGCTTACCATCAATACTATCAACGAGGTATACGGCCTTGACATCCAATATTTTGTCTCGGTGGATTTCGAGGGGTTCGAAAGTATTATCGACAGCATCGGTGGTGTCACCCTGACAATAACGGAGGCGGAAGCAAAATACCTTAACAAATATTCTCACGCCGAGGTTTCTGCCGGAGAGGTCAAGCTTGACGGAGCGACAGCACTCGAATATGCGAGAATCAGAACCGGTATAATAGCTTCTGAGAGCGGTGATTTTAACCGTACCAATCGTCAGCGAAAGGTTATAACATCAGTTATAAATCAGGCTCTGAATGCCGAAAACAAAGAGGTGCTCAGCTTGCTTAAGACCTGTTTGAATTATGTAAGAACAAACCTCGGAGCTAAAACCATAATCGATCTCGCCTCTGATTTTCTGGATATGAACAATTTCGACATTACGGGATATCCCATTCCTGCCGAAGGAACTTGGAAATATGATGAGTTCGGAAAGATGTCTATAATCAAAATAACGGACGAGGGATTTGATGAAAACATCGAAATCCTAAGGCAGAGAATATACGGCTAAAACCACACAGCACTCTTCTCTGATTTTTTGAAGTAAAAACTGCACGGGTGTGTTTCCATCACGGAAACGCACCCGGTGTTTTTTTACGGCATATAATTAAAAGAGGATATACAGGTCATGTAATAATACCCGTCAGAAAGGAAGGGTACAAATTTCTATGAGTGTAACATTCGTCTTATCCTCAGTGACTTATGCTATGAAAGCACAGGATTTGCTAAAGAGAGAAAGCATTTACTCATCAATAATACGCTCGCCCGATGTCAGAGCTATCAAGGGCTGCGGATACGGTATAAAAATTCAATCCAACTGTGAATCATATGCAAAAAAGATTCTGCAGCTTAACGGGGTATCCATATTGGGATGCATTTATGACTGAACAGTACAACTGATTATTATAAAACATCATCACATAAACGAAAGGTCTGTATTTTATGTACTATTTCGATAATGCCGCAACCGGTTTTCCGAAAAGCGAATATGTTTTTAACGCAATGAAGGAGGCTTTTTACGAAAGCGGGAACGCAGGTAGAAGCGGCCACGACGCAGCTATAAAAGGTTCCTTGATACTTTATAACTGCCGCAAAAAATCCGGCGACCTTTTTGGATGCGAGCCCGAACAAGTTGTGCTGACAAAAAACGCTACCGAAGCATTAAATCTTGCGATAAAAGGTGTTATAACAAAAAAAACTGTAAAAAAAGGCGAGGTTCTTATCTCCTCGCTTGAACATAATTCCGTGTTAAGACCGGTTCTTTCGCTGTGTTCTTCTGACAAAATGACAAAAAAACAATTCGAAGTGGATTTATACGATGATGATAAAACGGTTGAGAACTTTGAAAAAGCGCTTGGTAAAAAAACCGTTTTGGCGGTCGTCACCCACGCATCGAATGTATGTGGCAGAATTCTTCCCGTTAAAAGGCTTATATCGCTTGCGAAAGAAAACGACACTGTTTTTATTCTTGACGCCTCGCAGACTGCGGGACATTTTCCCTTTACTATAGAGGAACTGGGAGCTGATATAATATGTATACCCGGTCATAAGGGTTTGTACGGACCGATGGGTACCGGTCTTATGATAGTCAGCCCGAAGAGCAAGCTCAGTTTCAGAACAATAATGGAGGGTGGAAGCGGAACGGGATCGTTAGATTATGGGATGCCCAAGCTTCTGCCTGAACGCCTTGAGTACGGAACACAGAACAACTGTGGCTTTGCAGGACTTACCGCCTCCATTGAGGAGCTTGTTTTCCCCGTGCACCTCTGTAAGCTGTTTGAATACCTGCTCGAAAAAATGCGTGCCAGAGAAAATATTTTATTATTTGGGGAACCTAAGGATAATACCTATGATTATGTGCCGGTACTGCTTTTCAACAAAAAAAACGCCCTCTGTGAGGAGCTTGCTGCATATTTGAACGAAAAGGGCATATCTGTCAGAGCCGGGTATCACTGTGCCCCGCTCGCCCATAATGCGCTTGGGACTATAAAAACAGGCGGCGTTCGAATCAGTCTTGGCAGATCGAACACCTCCGAAGATATTGATTATCTGATGAGTGTATTATGAATTCTGTCCCGCCACAAAACCCGTTGAAAAGGCTATTTGAAGATTATATCCGCCCGTGTAAGCATCCACATCGATTATTTCACCGGCAAAATATAGCCCTTTTACCAGTTTTGACTCCATTGTCGAGGGGTTAATCTCCCTTACGCATACACCGCCGCTTGTTACAATCGCTTCGCTGACAGGACGGGTTGCAGTTACGGTAAGCGGTATACCCTTCAAAAGCGACAAAAAGCTCTTTCTTTCTGACTTTGTTATCTCATTTACCTTTTTTTTGTCCGGAATCCCCGATAGAGCTATAATCGGTTGTATTATTTTCTGAGGGAGCAGTGCGGACAAGCTGTTAATGAATTCCTTGTTTTTATTCGCCTCAAAATCACGCAGAAGCCTCCTGTCAAGCGTCTCTTCGTCAAGGCCGGGCTTCATATCTATCTTTAGCTTACAGGGAAAGACTGAGTTTAAGTGCGCCGATGCAGAAAGTATTATCGGTCCGGAGACACCGTAATGTGTAAACAGCATCTCACCGGTCTCCGCAAAAATCTCCCTGCCCTCTTTATTATAAAAAGAGGCTCTTACATTCTTTAAAGACAGACCCATGCAGTCACGGCAAAAGCTTTCCATGACGACAAGGGGTACAAGAGACGGTTTTAAATCGGTTATCGTGTGTCCTGTCTGTGCCGCCATTTTATAACCGTCGCCGGTAGAACCTGTAAGCGGGTATGACATTCCGCCCGTTGAAATAATCGCCGAGCGACATTTTATGACTTTATCCTCGCTGTTGGCGGTATACAGAACACCCTCTACCCTGCCACTGCTTTCAATGATTTTTTTTGCTTCACCTCGAACGAAATGTACTCCCGCGTTTTTGCATCCTTTCTCAAGACAATCGGTTATATCCCTTGCCCTATCGCTTACCGGAAAAACCCGCCTACCCTGCTCTGTCTTGACGGGAACCCCCCTGCTCTCAAAAAACGTCATGGTGTCAGCGGGTGAAAAAACCGTTAATGCTTTATATAAAAACCGCGGGTTGACCGTTACGTTTTCCAAAAACGAATCAATATCACAGTTGTTTGTTAGATTACATCTTCCCTTGCCTGTGATATTTAACTTTCTGCCGCAAAATCTGTTCTTTTCGACAAGAATTACACTTTTCCCGCATTCCGCAACTGTCAGAGCCGCCATCAGACCTGCAGCACCACCGCCGATTACGCAAACATCCCATATCTCTGTTCGGCTGCTATTTGTCCTTGTCATAAATATTATATTCCTCCCAGATATCCTCAAGCTTTGCGAAGCTCTGGGATATCTCCGTGCGTTTCCGTTGTCCCACCGCTGCGATAAGCGCATTTATCATGGCAAGCGGAGCTACGAGGGAATCGACAAAGGAGGCGGTGTCGTTTCCGGCAAAAAGAGTTCTGTCTGCCATATCCGCAAGAGGAGACTGCTTACTGTCGGTTAGTGCGACTACAGCAGCGCCCTGTTTCTTTGCAAAATGAAGTGCATCGACCGTTCTTTTTGAATATCTCGGAAAGGATATGCCGAAAACCACATCACCCTGTCTTACTCTCAACAGCTCCTCGAAAATCTCGCTGCCGCTCGCATTGTGCACCAGTTTTACGTTATCGAGAATCAACGACAGATAAAAATTCAGAAAAGATGCGAGTGAGGTTGACGAGCGTGTTCCGACGATGTATATCCTATTGGCATTGAGAAGCAGGTCTACAATACAGTTGAATTCGTCCCTGTCTGTCTTGGCAAGAGTGTTTTTGAGGTTCTCTATATCCGCCATAAAGCTTGCGGTAAATATGTCGCTCCCCACACGCTCTTCCGCCACCTCAATACGCTGGACTGAGGTAAGTTTGTTTTTTATTAAGCTTCTAAGTGCCTGCTGCAGTTTTGGATATCCGTCGAATCCAAGCTCGTTCGCATACCGAACCACCGTGGATTCACTCACGCCAGATTCCTCGCTCAGTTTCTGCGCGGTCATATATGCCGCCGAGATGTAATTTTTAAGCAGATACTCGCTTATTTTTTTATGCCCTTTTGAGGATTTTTCCATACTGCTCTCTATAAGTGCAAGTACGCTTTTGTTGTCGGTATTCTTTACTTCTTTCTGCATAATTCCTCCGTTTTTTGGAGATTGTTTATTAGTACAGCTATTTAAGCTAATTGTACCACAAAAATTGAATTTTATCAATGTGATACCGTTTCTTTCTGAAATTAGTACGAAAAAGGAACGACCTCCTTATAAAGAGGCCGTTCATGTTATTTTTCATGTATTAAGGTTCCAGTCTATCTCGTAGCCCAGCAGCTTGTTACAAAGTGAAAAATGCCTGCATCCGAAAAATCCGTTATATGCAGATAATGGGCTCGGATGAACTGCGGGCAGCACATGATGACGGGGATTTGTAATGAGTGACGCCTTCGACTTTGCATACCCGCCCCATAACAGGAAGCATATCGGTTCGTCCCTCTCATTCAGGCATTCTATCGCTCTGTCAGTAAACTTCTCCCAACCCTTGCCCGCATGACTGCCGGCTTGTCCTTCCCTGACAGTAAGCACTGCGTTAAGGAGCAGAACACCGTTTTTTGCCCATTTTGTAAGATTACCGCTTTTTGGAGGAGTAAATCCGAGGTCATCCTGCAGCTCTTTATATATATTTACCAATGACGGCGGCGGCTTGACTCCGTCTTTTACTGAAAAGCATAGACCGTGCGCCTGCCCTTTTCCATGATACGGGTCCTGCCCTAAAATAACCGCTTTTACGTCATTGTAGTCGGTAAGCTTAAAAGCGTTGAAAATATCGTTCATATCGGGATAAACGTCAAAATTCGGGCTATTATACTCCTGTTTCAAAAAAAGCCTTAGCTGTTTGTAATAATCCTTCTCGGATTCGCCGCCTAAAATGTTATCCCAATTATTTCCGAATCTGAACATTATTTTGTACCGAAAAGTCGGTCGCCCGCGTCCCCGAGACCGGGTAGAATATACTTTTGCTCGTTGAGCCTGTCGTCAACAGCACATACATATATGCTCACATCAGGGTGATTATTTTGAACCTTCTCTATTCCCTCCGGAGCCGCAACAAGATTCATCAATATGATATCCGTACAGCCCTTTGCTTTCAGACAGTCTATTGCGGCGGAAGCACTTCCCCCGGTAGCAAGCATAGGGTCGAGTAAAATAACCGTTCTTTCAGTAACGTCAGGCGGCATTTTAAAATAATATTCCACCGGAAGATGGGTGTCAGGGTCGCGGTACAAACCTATATGCCCCACCTTTGCAACCGGCACTATAGATAAAAAGCCGTCGACCATACCGAGACCGGCACGCAGAATCGGCACTATCGCCATCTTCTTGCCCGACACCTTTTTGCAAACTGCTTTACAGAGAGGTGTTTCTATCTCAATATCTTCGAGCGGCAAATCCCTGGTTATTTCATATGCCATCAGCATCGAAATCTCGGACAGCAAATCACGGAAATCCTTTGCTCCTGTCTCTTTTGCACGCATTAGCGTCAGCTTGTGCTGTATCATAGGATGACTCAATACAACTAAATTTCCCACAATTATTATCCCCTTTTTGTGTCTTTAACTTCCGGTAGCGCTTTATCTTGCTTATTTTATCATATCACAATTCAAAAATCAATTATTATTTGATCGATTTATACGGTTTTTTAAATTTTTATGATGGTTGACAAAATCAACCAGTAAAGGTAAAATGTATCTTGTTAAAGCCGAATGCGCGTAAAAAAACAAAGGAGAAAGTTTTATGTCTGTTATATACTCTGGAGAATGCGCCCAATTTCAATTAAATACTAAAAGCTTTACCTATCTTATGCAGGTGAGAAACGATTATCTTTTGCATCTGTACTGGGGCGAAAAGCTTGACGAACGTGATCATTCATATATGTTCTGGGAGCAGGGAAGAGCGGCGTTCTCACCCCGTCAGGAAAATTGTGAGGGGTTTATACTTGATGATATTCCGCTGGAATATCCCTGCTGGGGCAGAGGAGATATGCGTACCCCGGCGATAGAAATTATAAATCCCGATGGCTCGAATATCATTGATTTACATTATGAGAGCCACGATGTTATTAGCGGAAAACCGGAGTTAAAAGGACTCCCCGCTGTTTATGCGGAAAAAAGCGATGAAGCCGAAACCCTTATCATCACATTAAAAGACAGCGTAAGCAAAATAACCGTTAAGCTTTATTATACTCTTTTCGAAGCGCTTGATATATTATGCCGTCATGCCGAGATAATTAATGATTCCGATAAAAGCGTTTTTATAAACAGAGCGATGTCGGCTTCGGTCGATTTTGACCGCAAGGATTTTGATATCATATCCAATTACGGCACGCATTGCAGGGAACGAAACATTGAGCGCAGTCCTCTTAAATACGGCAGGTTCAATATGTCGAGCAGGCGGGGTGCTTCCTCCCATGTCCACAACCCTTTTCTGATTATGACCTCGCCGTCCGCAAATGAGACCAGTGGCGACACCTATGGCTTTGTTTTGGTATATTCGGGTTCGTTTACCGCCGAGGTTGCCGCAAACCAATTCAGCTCGGCAAGAACAATAATCGGGCTCAACAGCGAGGAGTTCGGATGGAAGCTCCATTCCGGTGAGAGTTTTACTACACCCGAAGCCGTGCTTTCCTATTCCCCCTGCGGTCTTGAGAGTCTCTCGGCTAATTACCACGGAATTTTTCGCACAAGGCTTTGCAGAGGCAAGTACAGGGATACCCGCCGTCCGGTGCTTTTAAATAGCTGGGAAGCTTGTTACTTCAGCTTTGACGAGGAGCGTCTTAAAAAAATCGGTACCTGTTGCAAGGATATCGGCATAGAGCTGCTTGTTATCGACGATGGATGGTTCGGTGTCAGGGATACCGACAACTGCTCACTCGGCGACTGGGTGGTTGACCGTCGCAAGCTGCCGAACGGGATTGAGGGTATTTACAATCATTTAAAGCCGCTCGGGATTGATCTCGGAATATGGTTTGAACCCGAGATGGTGTCACCGAACAGTGATCTTTACCGTGCTCACCCCGACTGGTGCATCCATATTCCCAATCGCCCGCGCTCACAAGGCAGACATCAGTTTATGCTGAATCTTTCGAAACCCGAGGTATGCGATTATATATATGAGTCCGTTGCTGCGATTCTGAAATCGGGTATGATTAAATATGTCAAGTGGGATTACAACCGAAACATGACCGAAATCGCAAACGAAAAACTCCCCGCTGATCAGCAAAGGGAGGTTACGCACCGTTATTATCTCGGCTTGTATTCGCTTCTCGAAAGGCTTGTTACTACATTTCCCGATATTTTGTTCGAGTCCTGCTCCGGCGGAGGAGGCAGGTTCGATGCCGGAATGCTTTATTATATGCCTCAGGTCTGGACCAGCGATAATTCCGATGCTATCGAACGCCTGAAAATACAGTACGGAACATCTTTGGTCTATCCGCTCTCGTCGATGAGTGCGCATGTATCCGCATCGCCCAATCATCAGACCGGTCATGTCACGCCGTTCGATACCCGCTTTACTGTTGCGCTTACCGGCTCTTTCGGTTACGAACTTGATCCGACCTCGCTCTCAGATGAGGACAAGGCATCTGTTTTGCGTACTGCCGGAATTTATAAGGAATACGGCGAGAGGATCTGCAACGGAACTTATCACCGCTTACGAAATCCGCACGAGGAGAACTGTTCAGCCTGGTGCATCGTGTCCGAGAATAAGGATACCTGCATAGCCGGTTATGTTTTGACTAAAGTAAGGATGTATGAGAACAATGAGCGTATTCGTCTGCGCGGACTGAAAAAGGACTGGATCTATATAGAGAGGTTCAGCGGCAGGGAATACAGCGGTGCGGAGTTATGCGGATACGGTATCCCCGCTCCACTCACCCTTGAATACCAGAGCTTATTATGGATTTTCGAGCGTAAAGAATAACACATCAACCAAATATTCGGGACGGCATCGCCGGGAGATTGCTCCCTGCGATGCCGTTTTTCTTATTGAACAAAAAAATTTATAAATTACTGTATAAATTTGCCTGTGAACGCAAATATTAATTGTGAAGACGAAAAAGTCTCTTTATATATAATAAACGCACAGTTTCTAATGAAGAAAGGAATGTATGAAAATGAAGAAAAGCATAATTGTCCTTGTGGTCATATTTATCTGTCTGTTCTGTATTCCGGTCGGTGCGCAGATAGCGGTATCCGTTGGAAAAGCTTATGAGCTGGTCACTCCTGCAAGCTCTGCATACCCTGATACTTCCGCCAATAAGCTGACAGACGGTATTTTTGCATTACCGAATACGGATACCTCCGATAATCCGCAGAGCTATTATCAGAGACCGGAATATGTAGGCTTTAATCAGACCGCTGCGGACACAAACGGAAATTTTGTAATTATTCTTGACCTCGGGGAGGGTATAACCGATCTTACGGGCTTCGAAATCAGCTACCTTAACCAGACGGATATAGGCATATTCTCTCCGGAATCCGTTACATTCTCTGTCTCCGACGTACGTAACGACGGATATGCCGCTGTTGGTACGGCTACCATAGATGATTCTACGATGGCGGGAGTTACGGAGATGAAAAAAGTTTCTGTAACACCAAGCGGTGTTATAAGCGGGAGATATGTAAAGGCAGAAATTAAAATAAGAAAAAACATCGCCGATGAAAGCGGAGGTACTTTTAATGCGGGTTGGGTTTTTCTTGACGAAATCACTGTAAGCGGAAACGCCGACACAAGCAGCGGCGGGATCAGCGAAACGAACAGCAGCACAGATAACAGTATGCCGCAGACAGGTGACGGCATTGTTTTGCTTGCATATGCAATACTTGCGATTACCGCGATTTGCATTATCGGGTTGATTATCAGCAAACGAAAGCTGGAGGAAAATAAATAGAAAGGAATACTCTTTAGCTGATCTTCTCTGATAAGCATTAATAAATCGAAAAAAGCTGCTGTGTGTTTAAAAAAACCGCAGCAGTTCTCTTTTTGTGACCATATCGCATTTACTTTTCACATTCTGCATTTATCCATATCGACACGCCCATCCTCCAGAAAAACAACCCCTTCGTTCTCCAACAAAATCCTTTGCTCGTTAATTCCTCCGAAAACAAGGGCGGTGCTAAGACTGCCGTCCTTTTTTACGACTCTGTGACAGGGTATTTTTCTTTGGTCGGGATTCATATGCAACGCGTAACCAACCACTCTTGACCAGCGGTGATTACCGGCAAGATTAGCTATCTGCCCGTATGTCGCCACCTTGCCTTTCGGAATTCTTTGTACCTGCTCATATATTAGTGAAAAGACTGACATAATAAAATCACCCTTTCTTGGAAACTATACTTACAGTGTATATTATACTATTAAATATAGAAAAATCAAGTATTGGCAGTATGGCCGTTTATTTGCTAAACGACTTTTTCAAGGAAAGTCGTGCTTTTGGACAAACAGGTCGTTATTGCTTTATTTATGACGGTTTCCCCAAATTAATTAATAGTTATTTAACATAATTATTTTGTAAAAAGCTATTGACAAACGTTAACGTTACGATTATAATTGTATATAGAGTTAGCACTCGCTCAGTCGAAGTGCTAATTTATTCAGAACGGAGGGAGTCGGGCGATGAAACTGAGCGAAAGAAAAAAAGCGATTTTAAAATCAATTGTTGATAATTATATTGCCGGCGGCGATCCCGTAGGTTCTAAGGTTCTTTCGGAATCGTCCGAGTTCAAGCTCTCAAGCGCGACTATACGCAACGAGATGAGCGAGCTTGAGGAGATGGGTTACTTAAAGCAGCCGCACACCTCAGCAGGCAGAGTTCCGACCGCTTTAGGATACAGAACCTATATCGACAGTCTTATGGAGCGTTATGCTCTGTCTATGGAGGAACTTCAGGTTCTTGACGATTTGCTCAGCACCAAGCTCGGAGAATTCGGCGCTTTCATGGAGGAAGCGGGCCGGGCGATAAGCGATATGACAAATTACGCCTCGTTTACTGTTTTAAACGATTCGGTCAGCGTAGTGAACAGGTATGAAACGCTTTATGTCGATGACTATAACTTTCTTCTTATTATGATCTGCAGGGAGGGCATTATACGCAACCGGCATGTCAAGGTTCATGAACCGGTGAATAAAAAAATGCTTGCCGCCGTTAAAACAGCTTTAAACGAACTGTTTACGGATATTTCAGCGGAGGAAATAACTCTGCCGATTATAATGAAATTTGAGGAAAAATTAGGAAGATACAAATCTATTTCATCTACAATTCTTCGTGTAATATGCGAGATGCTCGGTTCTTACGACTGCGAAAAGGTTCATGTTGACGGCGTTACAAAGCTGTTCTCATATCCTGAATTCTTTAATATCGCAAAGGTTCAGAGCGTTTTGGGCCTGCTTGAGGAACGGCGGAAATTTACAAAGCTGGTAAAAAGCGCTATACCCGGTCACACAAGTGTTTTTATCGGCGATGATGAGCAGAGTGATGTTTCGCTTCCCGATACTGGTTTCGTGTTCCATCCTATTTCCATAGGGAACAAAGTAATCGGTGCGATCGGGGTAATCGGTCCAAAGCGTATGGATTACAAAAAAGTCATAGCCTCACTGAACTATTTTGCCGCAGGTATTACCGATACTCTGAATGAAAATACATTGAACGAGAATCCTATCAACGATAATACAGATACTACAGGAGAAAACGAATATGGAAGACAAAAAGACAACGGGTGAGACCATCGACGAGTCACTGCAAAATCAAAACACGCAGGTCGGAGCGACCGACGAAGTCGAGTCAGGTAAAGGCGAACAGGAAAAAAAGAAGAAGTCGAGCCGTGATTATGAAAAAGAAATAGCTTCTTTAGAAAAAGAACTTGAGGAGCAAAAGGAAAAATATCTCCGTGTTGCGGCGGAGTATGATAATTACCGGAAGAGAACGCAAAAGGAAAAAATCGAGTCCTACACAGACGGCATTATAAAAGCTGTAATGAGCTTTCTGCCTCTTATCGACAATCTTGAAAGAGCACAGGAATACGCAAAGGACGACGAAGGGCTCAAAGCAATTTTAAAGCAGCTTGCAGAAATCATGCAGTCACTTAACATTAAAGCGATAGAGTCCGACGGTAAAAATTTCGACCCGAACCTCCATAATGCGATAATTCACGAGGAGGACGAAAATCACGGTGAAAATATTGTCGTGCAAACCTTGCTGAAGGGTTACACGCTTAACGACAGGGTTATAAGACACGCGATGGTCAAGGTTGTAAATTAGACTGAAGCGCGGACATAAATAACGAGTAAAAAAAATATATAAATTTCGGAGGTATATTATTATGGCAAAAATTATCGGCATAGACCTTGGTACTACAAATTCCTGCGTTGCGGTTTTTGAGGGCGGAGAGCCTGTTGTTATCACAAACGCAGAGGGCAACAGAACCACACCTTCAGTCGTAGCGTTCTCAAAGAACGGCGAGAGGATGGTTGGTCAGGTTGCAAAAAGACAAGCGATAACAAATCCCGATCGCACGGTAAGCTCAATAAAAAGGGATATGGGAACAAATAAAAAGGTTTCTATTGACGGAAAGAACTACACTCCGCAGGAGATAAGCGCAATGATTCTGCAAAAGCTGAAAGCTGATGCGGAAAGCTATCTCGGGGGCAAGATAGCGCAGGCAGTCATCACTGTTCCGGCTTATTTCTCAGACTCTCAGCGTCAGGCAACAAAGGACGCCGGCAAAATTGCGGGACTCGAGGTTCTTCGTATTATTAACGAGCCCACCGCTGCAGCTCTCGCTTACGGGCTTGATAAGGACATCAATCAGAAAGTTCTTATATACGACCTCGGCGGCGGAACGTTCGACGTTTCACTGCTTGAGATTAGCGACGGTGTTTTTGAGGTTCTCTCAACCTCCGGCGACACGAAGTTGGGCGGCGACGACTTTGACCAGAAGGTAATGGACTGGATGGCAGATACATTCAAATCCGATACCGGTATTGATCTGAGAAGCGACAAAATGGCAATGCAGCGTCTGAAAGAAGCTGCCGAGAAAGCCAAGATCGAGCTTTCGGGAATGATGAGCTCCAATATTAACCTGCCCTTCATTACCGCAGACGCCACCGGACCTAAGCACTTTGATGCAACGCTTACAAGAGCGAAGTTCAATGAACTTACCTCCTCTCTCGTCGAAAAAACAATGGGACCTATGCGTCAGGCACTTAACGATGCCGGATTGAAACCCAATCAGGTCGACAAAATTCTTTTAGTCGGCGGATCAACACGTATACCGGCTGTTGTAGACGCGGTCAAGAACTTTATCGGTAAAGAGCCTTTCAAGGGAATCAACCCCGATGAATGTGTCGCTATCGGTGCTGCTATTCAGGCAGGCGTTCTCGGCGGTGACGTAAAGGATCTTCTGCTGCTCGATGTTACTCCCCTTTCACTCGGTATAGAAACACTCGGCGGTGTTTTCAACAAAATTATTGAAAGAAACACTACAATACCGGTACAGAGAAGCCAGGTTTATTCCACCGCAGCGGACGGACAGACCTCGGTTGAAATCCATGTTCTTCAAGGCGAGCGGGAAATGGCTTCCGGTAATACTACTCTGGGCAGGTTCGTGCTCGACGGAATCGCACCGGCACCGAGAGGAGTACCGCAGATTGAGGTAACTTTCGATATCGATGCAAACGGAATAGTCAATGTAACCGCAAAGGACAAGGGCACCGGCAAAGAGCAGCATATAACCATTCAATCCTCAACAAATATGAGCAAATCTGATATCGAAAAAGCCGTAAAGGACGCAGAGATGCACGCCGAGGAAGACAGGAAGCTCAAGGAGACGGCAGAGGTAAAGAACAATGCCGAGAACCTCATATTCACCTCTGAGAAAACAATAACCGACGCAGGAGATAAATTAACAGAGGATGATAAGAAACCTGTACAGGATAGCATCGCAAAGCTGAAAGAGAGCCTGAAAAACGGAGGAAACGACCAGATTAAAGCGGATACCTCAGAGCTTGAAAAAGCGATCTATGAGCTTTCCTCTAAGCTCTACAAACAGCAGGGCGGAACGGATCCGAACACGGGCGACTTTAGCGGCGGCACCGACGGAAACTCCGGACCAAACGAGGACGGTGTCTATAACGCAGATTTTACGGACAAATCTAATTAAGCCGTAAAAGCGGTTATAATAAAAAAGTTACAGGCAATGCGGCCTTTGCCGTATTGCCTTAACTGGGGTAATGTTCACAAAAAAGCATAATAGTATTCCGGAGCCATTTACCAACGACAAACGGCTCTCCGGTTATTCTGCTTATACTTAAAAACATCAGCGTCGTTGGAGAAAAGAGTCCGAAATATGGCAGAGCAAAAACGGGATTATTACGAGGTTTTAGGGGTACCCAAAAATGCAAGCGAAGCTGAAATAAAAAAGGCGTTCAGAATCTTGGCGAAAAAATACCACCCTGATGCCAATACTAATGACAAAAATGCCGAAACAAAGTTCAAGGAAGTCAATGAAGCTTATTCGGTTCTGTCAGACTCTGAAAAAAAAGCTCGTTATGACCAGTATGGTCACGCCGGAGTCGACCCGAATTTCGGTGCGGGAGGTTTCGGTGGCTTTGACGGTGGTTTTGATATGGGCGATATTTTCGGGGATATTTTCGGAAGCATGTTCGGCAGCTCACAGAGAAGGAGCAGATATTCAAACTCGCCCTCAAAAGGTGAAGATATCGCTTACAGAATCACTTTGTCCTTTGAGGAAGCCGTGTTCGGATGTAAGAAGGACATATCCTATAGCCGCGTAGAAAGATGCTCTACCTGTGAGGGAAGCGGAGCAGCAAAGGGTTCGACACCGGAAACCTGTCCTGCTTGTAATGGCAGCGGTCAGATTACGACACAACAGCGCACTCCCTTCGGTGTTATGCAATCCAGCCGTATTTGCGAACGGTGCAGGGGCAAAGGAAAAATAGTAAGCCGGCCATGCAGCGACTGCCACGGAAGCGGTTATATCAAAAAGCAAAAGAAGTTAGAAGTGGCTATACCCGCCGGAATCGATGACGGTCAGAGAATCGCATTAAACGGTCAGGGCAGTGCGGGTGAGAACAACGGTCCTTACGGTGATCTGGTCGTACTTATCTCTGTACGCCCGCATCACATTTTTGAGCGTGACGGATATAATCTAAACTGCAGTGTACCTATCACATTTGTAGAGGCAACCCTCGGCGCAAAGATACTCATTCCTACTCTTGAGGGTAAAGGCGAGTTGACTATTCCAGAGGGAACACAGCATGGAACTGTTTTTGCGATAAGGGGAAAAGGAGTTCAAAATGTAAATGGGAGAGGCAGAGGTGACCTGTTCGTTACTGTTGAAATAGAGATACCCAAAAACCTCAGCAAAAAGCAAAAGGATGCGCTTAATGCTTTCGGTGAGAGCTGTGATGACGTTAATTATGCAAAAAAGCAATCCTTCTTTGATAAATTCAAAAAGTAACCGATAAGAAGAATTCGAAAATATATCAATAAAAACGAAATATTTTTCACGGACAGGTTTTCTGTCCGTTTTTTGTTGATTTTTATATCCCGATATGTTATATTGTTATATTAAGAGTAATATGTATTCTGTTGAATATAATTTAAAATATCGGAGATATGAAAAATGAAGGTAGAGATATTATCTCATACGCCAAACGGGGATAAAATAATTGCCGCAGCAGCAAAACTCTGTTACTCCTCTTCGGAGATAGACACCCTTTTAGACGGGTTGACCGCTGAGAGGACAGATAGTTTTCTGGATATGCTGACATCCTTAGGTCACGAGAGTCCTTTTGAGCATGTAACTTTTACCTTCGGTATCGAGGGTGTTTCGAGAGCGGTGCTGGCTCAGATAACAAGACACAGGATAGCATCTTTCAGCGTGCAGAGCCAGAGATATGTAAACAAAGAGAATTTCACATATATTATTCCTCCAGCGATTATGAATAACCCGGAGGCTCTTGCGGAGTTTACCGCTGCAATGGAGTATGACAGAGCGCGTTATATTAAAATAGCGCGTATACTCACAGAAGAAAAGAAATCGCAGCTAATAGCCGAGGGCAGGGATGAAAAGAGTGCCGAAAAAATCGCACAAAAAGCCGCCTTCGAGGACGCGCGTGGCGTACTGCCGAACGCCTGCGACACAAAAATAATTATGACAATGAACATACGATCTCTATATAACTTCTTCAACCTGCGCTGCTGCAACCGCGCACAGTGGGAGATACGCACCCTTGCGACCGAAATGCTCCGCCTTTGCAGAGGAGTTTATCCCAAGTTATTCGAAAAAGCAGGTCCTCCGTGTATATCGAGTCCCTGCCATGAGGGCAGCATGACCTGCGGTAAAATCAAAGAGGTAAGAGAAAGCTTCGCTTCATTATAAAAAAAGGTAACGGTATATATGAGAAAGACCCTTATCGCCATTGACGGGTTGGACGGATCGGGAAAGAGAACCCAAACCGAGCTATTAATTGAATACATGAAGAAAAACGGAATTGAGCACCGTTATCTTTCGTTTCCCACTTATGACAAGTCATATTCTTATTATGTCAATATGTACCTTTCCGGAGTTTTCGGAGAAAACCCCGAGACTGTCAACGCTTATGCCGCATCAAGCTTTTTTGCGGCAGACAGATACTGCTCCTATATGCTCGACTGGAAAAAGGATTATGATGAGGGAAAAATCATAGTAGCAAACCGCTATACTACCGCCAATGCGGTTCACCAGCTCTCAAAACTGTCCGAGAGCGAATATGATACCTTTTTGGACTGGCTTTACGATTACGAATTCACGAAATTGGGGCTGCCGAAGCCCGATGCCGTTATATATCTTTCTCTCCCGCCGGCTCTTTCGCATAATATGGTTGATAAGAGATGTGCGGAAACCGGTGCTATAAAAGACATTCACGAAAAGAGCGTATCCTTTACCGAAAAAAGTTATAAAGCGGTTCTTTACTCTTCCGCTAAATTGGGCTGGCATAGAATAGACTGCAATACGGGCGACAAAATGCGTCCGATCAATGAAATTCAAGAGGAAATAGTACGCTGTCTCAAGGAAAACTCAATATTATGAGCACACCCATAAGTCAAGAGGACTTTTTAAAACTCAAAACGCTTTTCATGGAAAGTTTTGACGAGAGCGATGCACTCGCAGAGGAAATAGTCGGTTATGCGAAAACTTACGGGGAGATCCGTTTCTTATCCGATAACGGTAAAGTAATTACCATGCTTTGTCTTGCCGAGCTTGAAGATGGTTATAAATACCTTTTCGCGGTCGCAACAAGCCCCTCGTACCGCGGCAGAGGCTTGTTTTCCGATAACTTTTCCGTTTACGCAGGAAAAAACGAGAATATCATCTGCATTCCTCAGAGCGATTCGCTGTTTTCGCTTTACAGAAAGCTCGGTTTCACGCAGGAAATCTTTATATTTAATACAAGTGTAGTAGGTGACGGCTCTTTACGCAAGCATCTTCTTTCAAACTATGATATGGATTTTGAGATGCTGTACCGTATTTATAAAAGCAGTTGTTTTTATCCTAAAAAGCCAAAGGAGCTTTTTATGTCCACTATGCGATGCCATCTTTTATACGGCGGAACAGTTATTTCGGACGGGAGCTTTTATGCTCTGTGCGGAGTTGGGGAAAACAGTAGAAATATCTATGAGATTTGCGTTCCAAAAGGCAGCGAAAACAGAGCCGCTGAACTTATTAAAGGCTGCGTTTCGGGTGTTGCCGCCGCAAGTCTTGCCGCAGATTTTACAACTTCATTAAGGAACTCGGGGCTGACATACAACGCAAAAAGGATTGCCGCTTTTAGACAGGGCGCCGATATCCCCAAAAATAATATAAACAATAGTAGCTGGAAAAGCTTATACATAAATATACTTTATAATTAGCTTTATAAAAAAGGAGTTTTCTTATGATAATATATCTACTTCTTGCAGACGGTTTTGAGGAGAGCGAGGCTATTGTGCCGGCGGATCTTCTTATGCGTGCAGGTGCCGATGTGAAGCTTGTTTCAATTTCGGAGAGCTTGGCTGTCAAGGGAGCGCATAACATTACAATCAACGCAAATATTCTGATAGACGAGGTGTCAAAGGACGATATGGGCTGCCTTATCCTGCCCGGTGGTTCTGAGGGTACGCGGCGCTTGGGAGAGAGTATAAAAGTAAAAACACTCATAGAAGCAGCAGTATCAAAGGGAGTTTATATAGGAGCGATATGCGCCGCGCCGTCAATTCTCGGCAAAATGAACCTTTTGGACGGCAGGCGCGCTGCTTGCTATCCCTCCTTTCAAAATGAACTGTCTCATAGTATAATTACCGGTAAAAAAATTGAGCATGATGATATTTTCATCACTGCTGAAGGCATGGGCGTATCCTTTGAATTCGGATATAAGCTTATCGAGCTTCTATATGGAAGCGGAATGACCGAAAAGGTAAAAAACGCTGTAAGAGCTGAAAGCAAAACCGAATAGCTTATAACTGTTTTTCGATCTTTATTCGGAGGTAAAGGGTATATGGGTGAGGAAAAAAGCATATGGTATAAGTCGCCGGTCATCACTACACCGCTGCTCGTCATTTTTGTGTTTATTTTACTTGCTTTGAGCCGTGTTATCCTTGATAATCAACCCGATAACGAAAGCAATATATTTCTTGTTATTTCAATAATACAGATCTTTGTATTGATTTTACCCTGTGTGCTTTATTATCTACTAAAAAGCAGAAACCTTTCCTCACCCCTATTTATCTCTCTGCCCAAGCCATCACATATTATTTTCACAATATTTACGATGCTTTTGTTTATTAGCGGAACCCTATTAATAAAATATATATATTATGTAGGCGGCGGTCAGACGACTTCTCTTTCGGGCTATTTTGACGAGTATGCGGGAGACACGGGAATAATCGGTATAATTTTATCCCTTGTAGTTGTTCCCGCCGTATGCGAGGAGATATTCTTCAGAGGCGTTGTACTGAGCGAATACCGCAGTATGGGAAGCGTCAACGCGGTTATAATGTCCTCTCTCTGCTTTGCGATGCTGCACTTTTCGATAGAGAATTTCCCCATATATTTGTTTGCAGGAATAATTTTTGGGTTTGTTACCGTCATCACAAGGTCAATAATTCCTTCAATATTGATACACCTTGTAAGCAACAGTCTCTCGGTGTTCGGGAGCGATTTGTTTCTAAGGGTAACCGTTGAAAAAAGCGGAGCGTTTTTTGCAGGTTTTGTCATTGTTGTTATCTTCGGGATTTCCCTTCTTCTGGTCATATCAAAGCTCGAACAGATTTATTTTTCATATGCCGAAAAACCACCTATAACAACGCTGCCGCCAAGCAGTCTTTCATATGTGCCAAAAGTTTTTCTATCCCCCTCTTTCATTGCATTGATCGCAGTTTTCGTTATAATTGCAGTCTCAACATAAATAAAAGATTTTTACTAAACCAGGAGGTGCTCTGTATGCAGGATGACAAAAACGATAAAATGAGCGCCAAAGAAGCAGGCGACGAAATAATAAATATTCTTGACAACTACCGCAAGAAGCAAAAAGAAGAATCATCTGAACAAAAAACACAGACCCTTAATGAAAAAAAACCGGAGGAAAAACCGCTTGTTGCTTTTGAAAAAACAACCGTGACTGATTCAACATCGGTTCACTTAAGCAGCACGGAGGAAAACCCGGAAGAATCCGATGCACCCATAAACCCTCATTTATCTGACACAGTTGATCTTGACGCTCTAAAAAACGCACAGGGAATAAGTAAAAACGAGCGCTTCCGCAAGGAGAAAAAGCCCGCTAAAAAGTTTGCGCTCGCACTCGGGAGCAGTTCTTTTCTTTTCAAAGCGTTGTTCTATATTTTATTTATCCTTATAATATCGGCCTATCTGTCATATTATATCATCACAATCGGAAACGATGTTTTCGCTCTTGTAAAGAGCTCCTCAGACGTGACAATATTCGTTCAGGAGGGTTCGACGCCTGAACAGATTGCGTCTGTTTTAAAAGAAAAGGGTATAATCGAATATGAATGGGTTTTCAAGTTATATATGAAATACCGTCTTGATGAGGATTCTACCTTTGTACCCGGGGATCATGTCCTTAACGCTTCTATGAACTACACGAATATAATTGAGGATCTTACGGTAGAAAATGTTGCAAAAGGTCAGGTCCGAATCGTCATACCCGAGGGTAAAACGGTGGATGAGATTATTGATCTTTTTCTTGAGAACGGAATAGGAACCCGCGAGGGCTTTGTTGATGCCATCAACAATTACGATTACAACTGGGATTTTGTAAAAGCGCTTGACACACTCGGTTATCCCGACAGCAGAAAATACCGACTTGAAGGCTATTTATATCCCGACACCTATGATTTTTACCTTGATACAGATGAGGTCTGGGCTATAAACAAGCTGCTTGCCAACTTTGATGCTAAATTCTGGAGCTCATACAATCCAAAATCCGAAAGTGACTACAATACATCATACAAGGCGATAGCCGATTCATACGGAATGACCTTTGATGATATTATCACTCTTGCGTCCATGATAGAAGCGGAGGGCAACAATGCGGAGGATTATTACTATATCTCTCAGGTGTTCCATAACAGGCTGAAAAGCACCTCGCCGGATTTTAAAACGTTACAGTCGGACGCAACGACATTATATGCAAAAATATATATCAGAGGTATTACGGACAACCGGGAACTGTATCAATCCGATTTGGATTATAACAATCCCTATAACACATATGTTTATGAAGGTCTTCCCTGCGGTGCGATATGCAACCCCGGAACAGACGCTATCGCTGCAGCGCTGGATCCTATGGAGCCGGGCAGAGGTCAAGCCTATTACTTTGTGTCAAACAAAGCCGGAAAAACCTATTATGCGAAAAATCTTGACGGGCACAATAATAACAAAGCAAAGGTAGATATAGATAACGCCGCCATAGAGGCGGGCACTTATATCGGATAATAGTTCAATGAAAACAGATGTCGGAAATGAAAAACTGAGAATACCCGAGATTCTATCACCTGCGGGCAATCCGGAAAAGCTGATCTATGCTTTAAACTACGGTGCGGATGCCGTATACTGCGCGCTTGACCGATTCGGAATGCGCTCCGCTGCGGATAACTTCACTTTAGAAGAGCTCAAAGACGGGATCGAGTACGCCCATTCACACGGAAAAAGACTGTATCTCACCCTTAATACGATGCCAAAAGATGCTGAGCTTTCGCACCTTCCTGAATATCTTTCGTCTATTAGGGATATAAGACCCGACGCTTTTATAATTTCTGATCCCGGTGTTATGGAGTATTTAAGGGAATTTATTCCCGACGCAGTAATTCATCTTTCCACACAGGCTAATACAATAAATTCCGCCGCCTGCCGCTTCTGGTATAAAAACGGTGTTAAACGAATAGTTCTGGCAAGAGAATTGTCGCTTGAGGAAATAAAAAACATCCGGTGCGAAACACCGCCCGATCTGGAGCTTGAGTGTTTTGTGCACGGTTCGATGTGCATCTCCTATTCTGGACGCTGTCTTCTCTCAAATTATTTTACTGACCGTAACGCAAACAACGGAGCCTGTACTCAGCCCTGCCGCTGGAAGTACTATTTACACGAGGAGAAACGTCCCGATAACCTAATAGAAGCTGAGCAGGACAAAGAGGGAACCTATATTTTCTCCTCAAGGGACATCTGCATGATAGAATATATCCCCGAGCTTGTGAAAGCGGGAATAGACAGTTTTAAAATCGAGGGCAGGGTAAAAAGTGCGTATTATACCGCGGTAACTGCAAACGCCTATAAAATGGCATTGAAAGACTACAGCATCGATCCCGACGGTTATGTGTTCAACCCCCTTTATAAAAAGGAGGTTGAGAGCGTCAGCCACAGGGAGTTTGATACAGGATATTTTTTCTCATCCCCCGCTTCGAATGCGAATGTTGTAAAAAGCAATGAGTATATTAAGGACAAGTCCTTTTTATGCACGGTAAGCGAATATGACAGTGAAAGAAAGCTGGCGAAATGTATACAACGCAACAAATTCACCACCGGTGAACGAGTAAACATTCTCTCGCCAAACACCACGGGACGTGATATCGTCGCCGGCAGGCTTTTTGATTTGGAGATGAACCCAATAACTTCTGTACCCCATGCGAAAATGGAGTTTTATTTGGAAATTGACGGTGCTAAAGCCGGAGATATTATAAGAGCAATCTGAAGGGAAAGTAATGTTAAATAAGCTTGTAAAAAGCAGAATTACAATTATAGCCGGACATTATGGATCTGGAAAAACAAACATCTCCGTCAATCTTGCGCTTGATATGGTACGTTCGGGGAAAAAGGTAAGCGTGGTTGATTTTGACATCGTAAACCCCTATTTCCGAAGCGCCGATAATATAACGGAACTCAACGCTTTGGGAGTCCGTGTTATAGCTCCCGAATTTGCCAACACCAATGTCGATATGAATACTCTTCCAAAAGAATATTATACGATATTTTCGACAGACGATTATTGTATAGTTGATGTGGGCGGCGATGCGGACGGCGCGACGGCTCTTTCCATCGATTACGATAAGTATATAAAAAGCGGTTATACAATGTTTTATGTATTCAACTGCTACCGTCCGATGACAGCGTCTCCCGAGGATGCGTACAAAATTCTTTTGAATATAGAAAAAACCTCTCACCTTGCTTTTTCCGGTATTATTAACAATTCCAATATTGGTAAGGAGACGACTGAAAAACTGGTTCTGGAATCTATTCCGCTTGCGGAGGAGCTATCCAAAATCTGCGGACTGCCCGTTTTGGCGACAACTGCACTTAGAACAATTGATATCGGTAATGCGGTAAAAATAGAGAATAAAACCAAGCAACTATTTTAGAATAATAAATTTACAACATAAAGAGGAATGGAAAAATGAACAAAGTGACCTTTAAGAGCGATTTGTGTAAGGGCTGCGGATTATGTGTTGAAGCCTGCCCTAAAAAAATCGTTTTGCTCGACGAAAAGGAAATAAACGCCAAGGGTTATCACCCCGCACACATCATCGACATGGATAAATGCATTGCCTGCGCGATGTGCGCTATTATGTGTCCCGATGTAGTCATAAAAGTTGAGAAGGGGGATAAATAATATGGCACAGAAATATCTGATGAAGGGCAACGAAGCAATCGCAGAAGCCGCAATACGTGCCGGATGTAAGCTTTTCTTCGGTTATCCGATAACTCCGCAGACAGAATTGTCCGAATATATGGCGAAAAATATGCCAAAAAGAGAGGGACTATCCCTGCAGGCGGAAAGCGAGGTAGCAGCGATAAATATGGTTCTCGGCGCTTCGGCTGCCGGAGCAAGAGTTATGACCTCAACTTCCGGACCCGGTATAAGCCTTAAAAGCGAGGGAATCTCATACATAGTCGGCTCTGATCTGCCATGCGTAATAGTGAATGTTCAGAGAGGTGGTCCGGGACTGGGCGGTATTCAACCTGCGCAGAGCGATTATAATCAGGCGACCAAAGCGCTCGGACACGGAGATATGCACCTTATAGTACTTGCTCCGGCTTCGGTTCAGGAGATGGCTACACTCACGGGCGAGGCATTTGACCTCGCAGATATATACCGCACACCGGTTATGCTGCTTGCAGACGGCGCTCTCGGACAGATGATGGAACCGGTTGATTTTGAGGAAAAACCGCACAGAGCTCTTCCGAAAAAGGACTGGGCCTGCACCGGACATGGCGGAAGCAGAAAACATAATATTGTAAATTCTCTGTATATAGAACCTGAGGTTCTTGAAAAGACTGTTGTTGACCGCTTTAAGAAATACGAGCAGATTGAGCAAAACGAGGTAAAGTATGAGGAATACCTTACCGAAGACGCCGAAATTATCATTGTCGCTTACGGAATAACCTCCCGTATCGCAAAAACCGCAGTGAGAAACGCAAGGGAAAAAGGTATTAAAGCCGGTCTGTTCAGACCTATTACTCTCTACCCTTTTCCTGAAAAACAGCTTGATGCACTCGCTGATAAGGAGAACATAAAGACCTTTCTTTCCGTCGAGATGAACATGGGCCAGATGGTTAAGGATGTCAAGCTTGCGATAAGCTGTAAAAAGGATGTGTATCACTTCGGCAGAACAGGCGGAGTTATACCCACCCCCGACGAGATACTCACAAACATCGAAAAATATGTTGGAGGTGCAAAATAATGGTAGTATTCGACAAACCAAAAGCACTTACGGAAACGCCCTTTCATTATTGTCCCGGCTGTACACATGGCATAGTTCACCGCCTTGTAGCCGAGGCTATAGACGGATTGGGGCTGGAAGATAACACTATCGGTATCGCTCCGGTGGGCTGTTCGGTATTTGCATATAATTATTTTAACTGCGACATGATAGAAGCTCCTCACGGAAGAGCGCCCGCCGTTGCGACCGGGGTAAAGCGTGCCGATCCCTCAAAAACGGTTTTCACCTATCAGGGAGACGGCGACCTTGCCGCAATAGGAACTGCTGAGACTGTACACGCGGGTGCACGGGGCGAGAATATAACAATAATCTTTATAAATAACTGCATTTACGGAATGACCGGCGGGCAGATGGCTCCCACCTCCCTTATCGGGCAGGTGACGACAACAACTCCGTACGGCAGAGACCCGAACCTCCAGGGGTCTCCTCTGAGAATATGCGAGATGCTCTCTACTATAGACGGCGTAGCATATGCTGAGAGGGTTTCGGTTGATAATGTAAAAAACGTGCTTGCCACAAAGAAGGCAATAAAAAAGGCTTTTGAGATACAGCAGAAGAAAATAGGGCTTTCTATCATAGAGGTGCTCTCAACCTGTCCGACCAACTGGGGGCTTTCGCCCACAAAAGCTACCGAATGGCTACGCGAAAATATGATACCATATTATCCGCTCGGTGTTTATAAGGACAAGACAAAAGAGGAGGGCGAGCAAAAATGAGTGCGATACTTTTAGCGGGTTTCGGAGGACAGGGAATACTTTTTGCCGGTAAGCAGCTTGTCCGGGCAGGCATGGAGTTGGGAAAGCAGGTAAGCTGGCTCCCCTCTTACGGACCCGAGATGAGAGGCGGAACCTGCAACTGCTCCGTCAACGTTGACGACGATGCGATAGGTTCCCCACTTGTAACAAAGCCCGACATCTTAATCGCCATGAACCTGCCCTCTTTCCAAAAGTTCGAGGAAAAAGTGGTAAGCGGCGGCATAATGATTCTTGACAGCTCGCTTATAAACATTAAAACGACCCGCAATGATGTAAATGCATATTATATACCAGCTACCAGACTTGCGGATGAAAACGGTTTGAAGGGTTTGGCAAATGTAATAATGCTCGGAAAGCTCATCAGGGTGGGCAGTCTTATGGATTATAAATTCTTCAGGGACAGTCTGCAAGCTTCATCCCCGAAATCAAAACCTATGCTTGGAGAGTTAAATTGCAAAGCGTTCGATATCGGATATAATTATGAAGATTAGCAAAACTACATTCATTAACGATAACAAGCTTTTCGTCAGCGGAATAATTGTTGCGGCAGGCAGCGGTACCCGTATGGGTACGGTTGCAAAACCTCTTATTAAACTCGGGAAAAAGACGGTTTTCGAATTTGTTCTCGCTGCTTTTGCAGCTTCCGCAGTGGATGAGATAATCGTTGTATGCAACGATAAATCCGCGTTTCTGCCGCTGATACCTTCTGATATTAATAAACCCGTTCTTTTTGCGGAGGGCGGCGAGACGAGAGCATTATCGGTATATAACGGTGTTTCCGCTTCAAATAAAAAGAACGGGCTTGTATGCATACATGACTGTGCGCGTCCTTTTGTCACTCCCGAGATAATAAACAATGTCATAAAAGCCGCATCCGAAAGCGGAGTTGCTACGGCTTCCTGTACCGTAACCGATACAATCAAGTATGTCAACGGCGACACGAATACAGTCTATACGCCCGAGCGTAAATATCTGCTGTCAGTTCAGACTCCGCAGGCTCTGATAAAGAATATCTACACTGTATCCTTCGCACTCGCAAAGAAACAGGGTTTATCATTGACAGACGAAACGACTATGGCTGAAAACGCCGGCTTTAAAGTAACTTATGTGGAATCATCAAAGGCAAATATAAAGCTGACTACTCCGGAAGATATAAAAACCGCAAAAGCGATCCTGTATCTTACTGAACGCGGTGATATGACTCTTTAGCGAACCTCAAAGGAAGAAAAAAGTATATGAAAAAATTTCGTATTGGTCACGGCTATGATGTTCATCGCCTTGTTCCAGACAGAAGCCTTATACTCGGCGGCGTGGATATTCCTCACGAATCCGGTCTTGCCGGACACTCAGATGCCGATGTGCTCCTGCACGCGATATGCGACGCACTTTTAGGAGCTGCCGCCATGCGTGACATAGGCTTTCACTTTCCAAACAGCGATATTGGTTATAAGAATATCTCATCACTCGTACTGCTTGAAAAGGTAAGGGAACTGTTGGAAAAAAGGGGATATGTTATATGCAATATCGACGCCACCGTAATTGCTCAGGAACCAAAGCTCTCGCCCTTTATACCCGATATGACGCAAAATATTTCTGCTGTTCTTGGAATACCCTTGAATGATGTAAATATAAAAGCAACAACCGAGGAGAGTATGGGATTCACAGGACAAAAGCTGGGCATCGCAGCTCATGCCGTCACACTGATACAGGAAATTTAATCAAACTTTATAGGAGCGGTTATGTTAAAGCATAAAATAAAGGGCGATATAGTAACCCCGATGAGGATTATTAAAAACGGTGAGGTGTGCTTTGAAGCGGACGGTGCTTCAAGCAGAATCATCTATGTCGGTGCGTGCAAAAAAGACGACAGGGAATATAATGTGATCGATTACTCGGGAAGATATGTCGCTCCGGGTTTTATTGATATCCATGTGCACGGCGGCGGCGGACATGATTTTATGGACGGCACAGTCAATGCTTTCCTCGGAGCAGCAAGGCTTCACGCCTCCCACGGAACGTCCACCCTGCTCCCGACAACCCTCTGCTGCCCCGATGAGGAACTGTTCAATGTTTTCGATGTGCTGGAAAAAGCAAGGAATACCGAAAACGATGGCGCTTATCTTGCCGGAATCCATTTAGAGGGTCCGTATTTTTCCGCCGCACAAAAGGGAGCGCAGGATGAAACTTATCTAAAACTCCCGGAAAAAGACCATTATACCCGAATTCTGAATGCCGGAGCCGGTAAAATTCTGCGCTGGTCAGTTGCACCGGAGCTCAAAGGTGCCCCGGAGCTGGGTGCGGAGCTTAGAAAACGCGGCATTCTTGCGTCCATCGGACATTCAGACGCTCTGTACGAGCAGGCGCTCGAGGCATATGAGCATGGTTATACAATGCTTACACATTTCTACAGCGGTATGAGCTCTTTGGTCCGCAAAAACGGATACCGCTTTCCGGGACTTATCGAGAGCGGCTATATGATTCCAGACTTTGATGTGGAGGTTATCGCAGACGGTTGTCATCTCCCCGCTTCCATGTTAAAGCATGTTTACAGGACAAAGGGTGCGGGCAAAGTGGCTCTCATCACCGACGCCATGCGCGGAGCAGGACAAACGGAAGGCGAATCCATTCTCGGCTCTTTAAAAAACGGAATAAAGGTTTACATAGAGGACGGCGTTGCTAAGCTCGAGGACCGTATGGCTTTCGGGGGAAGCGTTGCGACTGCCGACAGACTTGTACGTAATATGGTACAGCTTGCTTCAGTCGATATCTGTGATGCGGTCCGTATGATGACGATGACTCCGGCACGGCTTGTAAATCTGAGAACAAAAGGCTCGATTGCAGCAGGATTCGACGCTGATTTTACGATTTTTGACGATAATATAAATATCGAGATGACAATATCAAACGGCAGAGTTATCTATAAGAAAAGCTAACTGAAAGGCATAAAAAGATGATAAAAACAGGAAAAAGCGATCTTTTGACTTATAAAATTTACGAAACAAGGGAGCAGATGGGCATCGCCGCTGCTGCCGAAGCGGCACTTGTGATTAAAGCTTTGCTATCGAAAAAAAGCGAGATAAATATGATTTTTGCCGCTGCTCCATCACAGAACGAGTTTCTCTATTCTCTGATTCATGATAAGAGCATTGATTTTTCAAGAATCAACGCTTTTCATATGGACGAATACATAGGTCTTCCCTCGGAAGCCCCGCAGGGATTCGGCAATTTTCTTAAAAGAACGATTTTTGACAAGGTTGCTTTTAAATCAGTCAATACTATTAATACGACTGCAAATGACCCCGAAAAAGAGTGCGAAAGATATGCTGCATTGCTGAAAAGTTATCCCTGCGATATAGTTTGTATGGGAATCGGTGAAAACGGTCATATAGCTTTCAACGACCCTCATGTTGCTGATTTTGACGATAAAAAGACCGTTAAGGTAGTTTCTCTTGACAATACCTGCCGTATGCAACAAGTTAACGATGGATGCTTTGCAAGGATAGATGATGTTCCAAAATATGCTCTTACCCTGACAATACCTGCCTTAATTGCGTCTGAATACATTTTTTGTATCGTTCCGGCAAAAACTAAAGCAGATGCAGTCAAAGCGACTCTGACCGGACCGATTGACGTGTCTTGTCCGGCAAGCATATTACGAAAACATAAAAACGCCGTTCTGTATCTTGATACAGACAGCGCATCCAACATATTAAACTGACAGCTTAGATTTTATGGAAAGGGATTTTTATCATGATCTTTGAGCGAATGGAAATCAAGAAGGGCGTTTTCGTATCGGCGGTAAAAACCGATAAATTCAAAACCAACCTTCTCACCGTAAATCTGCTCACTCCCCTGTGTGCGGAGACCGCCTCCCTCAACTCGCTGCTGACGGATGTTATAAAACGAGGAACCGTTCTATACCCCAATATGCAGATCCTCCACAAAAAGCAAGACGAACTGTATTCGCTCGGACTGAACGCATATGTACAAAAGCGCGGCGAGCTACAATTGATAACCTTTGAGCTCAGCGCGATTGACGACGCTTATACCTTCGATGGTATGAACCTTCTCGAACAAGCGACGGAGCTTTTGGGGGAGCTTATTTTTAATCCGGTTACAGAAAACAGCGTTTTTCGCGCCGAATATGTTGCTCAGGAAAAAAAGAACCTGATCGATTCCATTAAAGCTCAGATCAATAATAAATCCTCATATGCGATAAAGCGCTGCCATGAGATAATGTGCAAAGGCGAGCCCTTTGCGGTAAGTGTCGCCGGTGAGATTTCAGCGGTGGAGAAAATCACGCCTGAACAGCTTTATGCGCAGTATAAGGAGCTTCTTAAAAATGCCGCCGTCGAGGTTCTTTTTGTGGGTAACAGGGATGCTTCCGAAATAGCTGCATTATTGGCTAAACACCTCCCTTTCACCGAAAGAAAACCTTTTATCAAGGAAACTATCGTCAAAACGACCGCCGATGAGGTTAAAAAGGTCACCGAGAAAATGCAGATTAACCAATGCAAGCTCTCCATCGGAATGCGGATAGGAACAAGCCTCAAGAGCAAGGATTATATCAAGTTTTCGCTGTTCAACGAGCTTTTCGGCGGCTCGTCTACGAGCAAGCTGTTTTTAAACGTGCGTGAGAAAAAAAGTCTTTGTTATTACTGCCAGCCTGTCGTGGAGGGTGTTAAGGGAGTCATGGTCATCGCCAGCGGTGTGGAATCAAAAAACAAGGATACCGCTTACGAAGCGATTATGGAACAGCTTGAAGATGTTAGAAACGGTGTCATCAGTGATGCCGAACTTGGGGACGCAAAACGCTCACTTGAGAACGCTTACCGTGAGATTACCGATAGTCCCGCCTCAATCTGTGCCTGGTATATTTCAAGAATAATCACAGGCAGGTCTGATTCTCCGGAGGATGCCGCAAATAGCATTGCTTCGGTTACCAAAACAGATATCATCGTAATGGCAAAACGTCTTGTGCTGGATACTGTTTACAGTTTGGAGGGCTAATTATGAGCTTTGCGGTAAAAGAGAATAAAACACTTAATGAAAAATACTATTTTAAGAAGCATAAAAGCGGTTTGTCGGTATATGTTTTTCCCAAAAAGCATTCAAATACATTTGCTTTAATCGGAACAAAATACGGCTCGATCGACACGACATTTAAGACTGACAGAGATTCCGATTTTTTAACCATACCAGACGGTGTGGCACATTTTCTTGAGCATAAGCTCTTTGAGGACGAACATGGCAACGACGCATTTCAACGTTATGCGAAGTACGGAGGCAATGCGAATGCGTTCACTTCCTTCGTCCGTACTGCTTATCTGTTCTCCTGTACAAACAATTTTGAGGATAACCTTGAGGTGCTCCTCGATTTTGTAACGCACCCGTTTTTCTCGGAAGAATCGATAAAAAAGGAACAGGGCATCATCGGCGAAGAAATCAGAATGTACCAGGATAACCCCGGCTGGAGAGTCTTTTTCAATATGCTGGGCGCAATGTATGTGAACAACACCGTGCGAAAGGATATTGCGGGGACTGTGGAATCCATTTCACAAATCACGCCGGATATTCTCTATAAAACTTACAACACCTTTTATAACCTTAATAATATGGCTTTGTGCGTGTGTGGTGATGTTACTGCAGAGCAGGTAGAGTCAGTATGCGATAAGGCTTTAGAGCCCTCAGAGGAAATTACAATCGAAAGGATTTTCCCGGAAGAACCCGAACGCATTAACCAAGAACGTGTCACTCTTGAGCTTGAGGTGGCACAGCCTATCTTTAATATCGGTATAAAGGATGTTCCGGTTTCCTCACCGGAGGAATCGATAAAAAGAGCCGCAGTTTATGAGATTCTGTTGCAGCTTTTATTCGGCAAATCAAGTGACTTTTACAACCGTCATTATGAAAGCGGCCTGATAAACAATAAATTCGCCGTCTCCTTTGATCACGACAGAAATTTTGCTCATATAGAAATTTCCGGCAGCTGCGACAACCCCGACGATGTAAAAAAGGCTGTATGCGAGGAGATCGCCCTGCGCAAGAATGTTTTCTTCACCAAAGAGGAGTTCGACCGCGCAAAGCGTGTCGTATATGCAAATAATATCTACAATTTCGATTCTACGGAAGTGATAGCAACAGGTTTTCTTTCGTTTGTTTTCTCGGGCAATGATATGCTCGAGTACCCATCGATAGTATCATCAGTGTCATATGAGGAGTCTAAAGAACGGTTAATGTCCTCTTTTGATATAAACAAATGCGTAATAAGCATAGTTTTCCCAAAGAAAACACAATAAAACAGGAGGTAAACAAGAATGTTATCGGTCAATCGCATCACATTCCCCGGCTTGAATTTGGATTTTAATATCGATCCCATCGCTTTTTCAATCGGAAACATCTCCGTTAGGTGGTATGGAATAATACTCTGTACGGGAATAATCGCAGCTTTTCTATATTTTATGAGACGCGCATCCAAAACAGAAAGTATAGATCCCGACCATGTATATAACATTACGCTCCTTGCCGTCATAATAGGTATTATCGGTGCGAGATTTACTTATGTTATCACAAACCTTGAGGATTATGATACCTTTTGGGAAATGATAAATATCACACAGGGCGGTATAGCTATTTACGGCGCGATTATATTCGGGTTGGTTTCGGTGCTGATCTACTGCAGAATCAGGAAGTTAAATACCTATTCAATTCTCGACTCTATCTCCCCCGCGGTTATGCTCGGTCAGATAATCGGCAGATGGGGTAACTTTGTCAATGCGGAGGCATACGGCTATTCAGAGGGTATAAATAACCTTCCCTGGAGAATGGGTGTCGACAGAGTGGAAATAGACGGTGTTTTAGATTATACAATCGAATATGTACACCCCACCTTTTTCTATGAATCATTGTGGAATCTGATAGGCTTTCTGATAATAAACTTCGTATACAGAAAAAAGAAATTTGACGGACAGATATTTTACCTTTACATATTATGGTACGGTTTAGGTAGAGGGTTTATAGAGATGCTCCGTACCGACAGTCTTCGTGTTTTCGGATTTAAGCTCTCGGTAATTATCGGCTTTGCATCGTTTATTATTGCTGTAATCATGCTGTTTGTACGCGCAAAAAAGTCAGAAAAAGAGCTTGCCGAGGCTACAAGCTATACAAACAAATATGATGCTTTAAGAGTTGTGGCGAACAAAGACGAGAAAGTCGAGGCTGTTCCTTTTGACAATACCGAAAACGATGAGGAGATAGATGAGGACAGCAGTGAAGACAAGGAGGCTCTTGAAGAACAGGATACGCTTGACGGTGAAAAAGACGACGACGATGACGAAGACGATGACGAAGACGATGACAGTGACGGGGAGTAACAGATGGCAATCATTATCGATGGTAAAATCACTTCTCAAAAGGTAAAGGACGAGGTTTTTTCAGAAGTAAAAAAGCTCACGGAAAAAGGTATGAGAAAACCTTGCTTGGCAGTTGTTTTAGTTGGGGATAACGAGGCATCAAAGATATATGTTCGAAACAAGAAGCGTTCCTGCGAGGAGGTTGGTTTCATCTCGCTTGAGTATCTGCTCCCGGCGGATACAAATCAGGAGGAGCTCAACACGCTAATTGACAGTTTAAACTCTGATGATACCGTCGACGGGATACTCGTACAGCTACCGCTCCCTGAGGGACTTGACGAACAGAGCGTAATAAACCGTATTTCACCCCAAAAGGATGTGGACGCGTTTCACCCGCAGAATGTCGGAAGGATTACGCTCGGTAAACCAAGTTTTCTCCCATGCACACCCGCAGGAGTAATGCGTCTTCTCAGTGAATACAATATAGAGATAAGCGGCAGGGAATGCGTTGTTGTCGGCAGGAGCAACATCGTCGGAAAACCGATGTCTTTGCTTCTGCTCTCAGAGAACGGAACGGTTACGGTCTGCCACTCACGCACGTATGATCTTGCACAAGTGACAAAGCGTGCCGATATTCTTGTGGTAGCTATCGGTGTCGCAAAAAAAATCACTGCCGATATGATTAAGGAAGGTGCAGTAGTAATCGATGTCGGAATGAACCGTGTCGATGGCAAGCTTTGCGGCGACGTCGATTTTGAGAGCTGCTCCAAAAAAGCCTCCTATATAACCCCGGTTCCCGGCGGAGTCGGTCCCATGACTATCGCAATGTTGATGCAGAACACCCTTACCGCTTATAAGATGCATATCAATCAATCATAAAACAATTTAAACGGCAATACGGCGGACAAAAATGCCCGCCGTATTTTTATGCTTTTTTTCTGTTATACCCAGCTTGTTGTCCAACCACTTTCATCGTCTTCAAAATCCGTATAAGGAACAGTGTAATTAACGTTCATCTTATAGCTGCCGAGTACATGTCTTTTTACCATCAGGTAAATGTATGCCTTGATTTTTCCGTCAAAATCATCATCACCCGCCGCTAAAAGCTTCGCTTCGCCCGGTATAGTGTAGGTACCGAGATAATGCCGCTTAATATGAATGTAATCCATCGCTGTCAAAATACCATCCCCGTTTACATCACCAAGAATAACCGCCGTATAGGAGTTACCGTTTAAAGAAACCGTAAAACCCGTTCCGATATAAGTGTCTTGACCCGAAACAACAACTGCGCCGGAAGTACTTTTTATGTCGATTATTGTTTTATACAGTACTGCCGCAAGCTTGTCATAAGTGGTCTTTTCAGGGATTCCGTAAAGATAAGCACCCTTTACGGTTGGCTTAAAGGTCATCTCCTCCTCCGCTGCCGAAGGAGTAGCGCAGAGAGCAACGAACGATATAACTGCCGCCAGCATCAGCGACAACAACCTGAGTCTGCGCCTCAAATTCAAACCTCCTTACTTATATGCCGTTTCTATATTTTTACCCATTCTCCTGGGGTTTTTAACGCTTTGTTCCCTGCCTCGATAATGCCCATAATAGATACCGTCTCGTCATGCTGAGCTTTTATATCACCCGTGTTGAAGAAATCGCACATCGCAGCTATAAACCGCGGGAAGGTATTGCTCATCTGAGGGATAATTTTTGTTCTTCCGTCCGAATAGTTAACGGTCATTCCGAAATCTACACCGGTCCAACCGTAATGACTCATGACGGCACGGCGTCCGCAATCGAATTCGATAACCATGGATTCGTATTTCCCGCTGCCTATTGACATAATTCTTTTTGCATTGCTGCCCATAAGGATTACTATCGGTTCTATCTGATGTATAGCATAGGTGTCGAAGTTACCGGGACCTCTCGAATTTATGAAAACAATATTCTCCCTGTCAACTCCGTCAAGCTCTGTTGCAAATCTCAATGCCGAGGTTGAAAAGAAGGGCGTTCCGCTCTCCTCTGCGATAGCGACGAGTTTTTCGGCAATATCCTTTGACAGAGAAAAAGTCTTATCAACATAAACCCTCTTTCCGCTTCTGAGCGGTATCTGGCACAGATCCCAATGATGCTCGGGATTATCGGGCGAAAGTACGATCAGGCAATCGCTCTTATCTACCACTTCCTGAATGGAGTTAAGCCTTTTGACCCCGAACTTTTCACACCATTGATCTGTAGTAAGCCCGGCTGGTTTGTCTATTTCGGCATAAGCGTATGCCACCTCGAACTCGCCATCGGTAGCATCTTTTATAAACTTTGGATAATTATTTGCGTGCCATTCATCAAGATAATAATCAATAAATCCTATCTTTTTTACTTTTATATCAGGATTCTTAGAGCCGAGAAAATCAACAGCCATTTTAATATCCGCATACGGATTTGCGCCACATTCCCTCTCTATAGTTAAAAATCCCTTGTATCCGATATCCTCAAGAGCTTTGATATAAGCATCGAAATCCACTGCTCCCTCACCGAGCGGAAGCTCAAGGAAGTAATCGGACATTCTCATATCCTCTATCCCGCCCTCTGCAAAGAAATCATAAATAATTTTAGGGACGGTCTGCTTCTTCATTATGCCGTCTTTGGCATGGGTATGAACTATATACTTTCTCAAAGTATATACTGCTTTTACGGGGTCATCCCCGGTTACCATAACAAGGTTGGCAGGGTCAAGGTTTACGCCGATTCCTCTGCTGTCCACATCCTCGATAAATCTGGCAAGAGTTTCCGCCTTTTCGGGACCTGTTTCGATCGCAAAGGTAACGCCTATAGAAGCAGCATATTCGCCGATCTCCTTACAAGCTGCTTTCATAATATTATAGGTCTCGTTTTTCTCTGACGGAACAACGCCGATATGTGTTGTGACAACCTTAGTTCCCAGCTTTATTGCAAGGTCCGCAACCGCTTTGCTCGCCGGTATTTTGGTTTTATTCTCCTCTGTATTCTGAAAGCCGTGACCGCCGAAATCGCCACAGAGAGCAGATATGACAAGTCCTTTTTCATCAAGAAGTGCATTTATCCTTCTGACCTTTTCTTCATCAAAGGAGGAATATATCATCTCTCCGTTTACAACGTAAAGCTGGATGCCCTGCGCTCCAACCTCAACGGCTTTATCAAGCGCCTGCTCAAACGGTAACAGAAAAGAGTCTGTGATAACTCCGATTTTAAATCTCTTGCTCATAATTCCTTTAAATCCCTTTCTTTTGCTTACTTCATTTATGCTTCTGTTTGTTATCTTATGATATTATTATATTGTTTTTTTGATAATAATCAATAGCTTTTTTTAAATACCGTTTTCTTTCATATATTTTTTGATTTTTTCAAACGCGCCTTTTTCAAGCCGCGATACATATGAACGTGATATTCCGAGCATTTCGGCGACCTCCCTTTGAGCATACGTTCGTCCGTTGGCACAAAGTCCGTACCTGAGTATTATAATCGAACGTTCCCTTCTTGTAAGTGATTTCTCAATCGCCTTATATATCAGCGTACTCTTTATTTTTACATCCAGCATCTCCACAATATCGTCATCGCATGCGATTATATCCATATAGGTAAGCGGATTGCCGTCCTTATCTATATCTACCGCCTCGTTTATTGAAGTCTCGTTTGAATGCTTCTTCTGGGAGCGGAAATACATAAGAATTTCGTTTTGCAGGCACTTGCCCGCATATGTAGCAAAACGTGCTCCGTTTGCAACATCAAAGGAATCTATCGCTTTTATTAGTCCTATAGTGCCGATTGAAATCAAATCTTCCTGTTCCTTATGCGTTGTGTAGTACTTTTTTACTATATGCGCCACAAGACGCAGGTTATGCTCTATCAGCTTGCCTCTTGCCTCTGCGTCTCCCTGCTTGCACAGATGAAAAAGCCGCTGCTCCTCATCTCTTGATAATGGCGGCGGAAATGCATAGGTATTGGATGTCCGCAAAAACATATATATAAATCGGGACAGAAATGTAATAACAAAAGAGAGCATAGACATAAGTCACCCCATATCATTCTATGCTCTGTCGTATAAAAAAATCACGAAATTATAACAAAATCTGCAAATTTACGAACTCCACATTATTATAAGAACACCGTTTCTTACGGAAACCGAGCTCGGCACGCCTATGAATTCGTTGCTCACTCCGAGCGGCATATCGCTAGTAAGAGTTGCGTCATTAAGCGGGAACTTTAATCCGCTCTCATATACTCCCTCTGCCTTGCTCCCACTGCAGAATACTGAAATTACTCCTTTTTCTTGCGTAGAAAACTCTATGCTTCCGTTTCTTATAACAGTTACAATATTCCCTTCCCCGAACAGAAATCCGCGTCCGTCCCGCTCTGCGATAAAAGCGAGCGTCTGTATATTCGCTATTGTATGATCAAGCCTGCCGCCGATCCCGCCGTAAATAAAAAACCTTTTATACCCCTTTTCCATGCCGAATTTTACGGCAAAAAGCGTGTCGGTGTCGTTTTTTTCTTTTGGTAGCCGTATTATTTTTACGCCGTAAGGCGATTCAAAAAGCGAGTCGAAATCCCCGATTACATAATCAGGCTTTATGCTATTCTTACGTAAATTAACATAACCTCCGTCCGCAGCCAATACAAGGTCGGAGTCATTAACGCAAAACGTAATATCCTCAGTACTCATTGCACCGAATATATGGCAAACCGGTTCGTTTTTTTCATTTTTAGTTTTATCCATAATTACCCTCATATTGTTATATAAAAACTGTATTATATATTACCACATAAAAAGCAAAAAGTCGACCATCAGATCGGCTTTTTGGCTTTTTGGGTAAAAAAACAGCACATAAAAGGTAAGAGGAAAAAGAGTTATATTTGTTCTCTTATATTCAGGGTTACTTGCATATCTTTATTTGTCACCTGTTTATTGATAAGCCGAGTTTTACACAAGCTGTTATACTGCGTTTACGGCTTTTCTCATATCTTTTCATTAGAATTCTTTCGGTACCGGCTTTGTTATTGAACTGTTTATTCTAATCCGGTCTGAAAGCTCTCCAGCCAGACAAGCAGCTTAATAGTGTTGTTATATATACTTTCTGCAACAGGTGCTTCAATAAAGCGTTCCGAGAATTTTTTATAGGAGAACGGGTAGTCGCTCATGTAGTAAAACATAAGGTCCACCATATATTCCTCGTAATCGTCCCTTTCCTCTTCAAAGCGTTTTCCGGCTTCTGTATTTAAAAATGCATCATTATCCGCCAATTTATTCGCAAGGAAAGGTATATTATGCGATTTAGTAGCTTCCTTACCCGTATGGCAGATTATCATTCCTTTCAGCATTCTCTCGACAGATTGCTGACATAAAACCGGAACATATGAATATCTCTGCGCGTCTAAAACAATCTTTGCAGTTTCTATATCGTATTGTGATAATTTCAGCCAATGCTCATACTTTTCATATCCTGTCATGATTAACCTCTTTCGGTATTCTGTACGAGTTCACCGCTATCAACCAAATCCTTCAAAGCTCTTGTTACCGTTATGTCGTATGTGTCGCTTAATGAATACAGCTCGTCCGCCGCTTCGGAAAAAGTTTTTGGATTATTATAAGGTCTTTTTGTCGTCATCGCATCGAAGCTGTCTGCGACCGCGATTATTCTCGCCTCGAAGGGTATCTCTTCACCCTTGAGCCCGCAGGGGTAACCCGATCCGTCCATTCTCTCATGGTGAGCATATGCAATATCGACGACTTCCTTTGAAAATCTTCCGGTAAGAAGCTTCTTTGTGTAGGTTGGATGCTTAAAAATCTCCTTAAATTCCTCGTGATTAAGAAGGCCGTTTTTAAGCAGAATCTCATCGGGCACAAAGCATTTTCCGACATCGTGGAACTTGCTCGCCATAATAAGATTATCGTTTATATTATCCATATTTATCTTTTGTGAAATTTGTAGACAATATTCCGTTACTCTCGTGCAATGATACCTTGTATATTCGTCCTTTTCGGTGATTTTATCGATTAAATAATTCAAGTCGCCGTAAAAATCATCGAGATACTTGAAAACGGGTCCCGTCGCCAAGTACAGGATTTTCAACTCTGTATTGCTCTTTAGCAACACCTTTCCCTTCAAATCCCGAGTGTAGAAGCAGTCGTTTTTATCAAGCGTAATCTCCTCGTCATTTGCAACAAGCGTAAGATTGCCTTTGAGGATATAAAAGAATTCTATAAAATCTTCCTCTGTCGTAGGAGTAATCCACATCAGGGAATCTTTATCAATATGCTGAAGCATAATTTCCAGATTATTATGCTCCATGAGTAGAAAAAGGTCCTTTTTGTCACCCTGAACCAAAAAATCCACCTTTTCCCTTTTAATAAAAATTCCGTCCATAAGTTTTTACTCCAACTCCCGCTCAAAATCTATTTCTACACCGTTTTCGAGTATTTCCTCCACGATTCCCACTCTGTCATCCAACTCGGATTCGTAAAAAACCTGAGGTTGAATATCCACAGGGTATTTACTGGTGATTTTGATTATCTTTCTATGAGCGTCAATGAGTGTCTCATTGCTTTTGATAAAAAAGGCAATGTCAATATCACTGTCCTTATTATATGTACCGCTGTAATACGAGCCGAACAGATAAACCTTAATTACTGCGACGCATTTGACCACCCTGCTTACAACAGAGTTTATTATCTCACTTATTTCGGGTGTCAGGGAAGGCGCGTCCATTTATCTTTTTATGACGATAAGCGGATCGATATAAACAATTTGACCGTTTATTTCGTAGGCCTTATACTCGCAGACCACCTCTATGCCGAGTTTGGCTGAGATATTTATCGTTATTGCTGCAAGTGCTTCTGTTTTCGCAACAAGCTTGTCTATGTCGGGATTCTGCTCATTCATCGCTCTTTGAACGAGATTCTCTATCCTCATATTCGTACTGTCCACAAGCTTTTGAACAAATGCAAGACGAATTAAATATCCAAAATCACTTCCGCTGTGGGATGATTTTACAACTGCAGCTTCATATACGCCGCAATTATGAGAGGCGCCTTTTGCCGATACGGCTACAGACGCAAAAGAAAACATAAAGACAACAACCAGGATAAAAGATAAAGCTTTTTTCATTTTTTCATTCTCCTTTTTAAAACTACCATTATTCTATTTTAACGATAAGCTATGATATTAATATAAAAAAGTTAAAATAAAAATAACAGCCGAAAACAGTTCAGCTGCCAAAATAAATAATCACAGTTATACATATGTAGTTGATATTTATTTCGGTAACTGGCAACCATAGAGATTATTCCCCTTAGGCCCTTTAGCTTCGCGCCCTTATCTTTCGATAAGTTTGCCTTTGCGTGGGAGCTCATAGCTCAGATTCATAATATCATGTATTTATTTATCTGTCAATAGTTTTTAAAAAATCAAGTAAAATTGTTGTGCACCTTTTATATTGTTTTTTTCGTTAATGCTCTGGCTTGACAATAATAGATACTTTGCAGCAATCATCATTCATTAAAGTGCTTTCAACAGTTATGTACTTGCTGTCGATTTTGCTAACTTCGGATAACATAGCAATCATAGGGTCAAGGCACCAACCATTACAGGGGTTCGCTCCACCCATTTTTTTTGATAGCGCACAAAGTTTACACGAAGTTGTTATGGCAACATAGCCATCATTGGTTTTTTCTACTGACCAGTTTGCGCATCCATAAATTTCTGAAAGCATATAGAAGACGTCTTCGACGCTTTGGATGCCCAATTGCTGATTCAAATAGGGCGCTGTCTGTGTCTGCCTCTCTTTTCGTTTTTCCACAATTTTATCCAGTGCCCTCAGTTGCTTATAGGTATTAACAGTCTCCGCGACAGATGCTGCATATGTGTTTTGCAACATAATGAGTCTTTTTTCGATTTCCATTTTAGCTCTCCTTATTAATATTATTGTTTAAACGTTCGTTAGCCATCTGCGAAATATAAAACGGCATTTTATGTGCCGACTTATGCTTATATAAACATTTGAGAATTATCCGCAGCTTTGCAGAATAATGGCGATCTCTTCTCTGATTTCATCCTCGGGTAAATATCGGTTTTTCACAACAATGTCTATAATCATTGTCTCAAGCAAATGAACCAGTGTTCTTACTATTACCTTTTCATTATTAACATTTTTCGTATATGGTTTGAGAATTTCACGGTGCCTTAATAGTATACTCTTTTCCCACTCATCCATATGATCCATCAGTTCCTCGTCGCCGTCAAACGACAGGTAAACCTTGATGCCAAGCCGATATACTTGTTTATCGTATTTGCTCAACGAGTTCAAATCGTAAATGAATTTCGTATAAAAATCTATAATATTATCAATATTCAAGAGTGATGCCTGCTTTTTTAAAAGAATAAAATATTCCTTCTTAATGATTTCATCGAACAATTCTTTTTTATTTTTGTAATAATAATAGATCATAGGCAAAGAGCAGTTCACGTCATTAGCGATATTACGTATCGTTGTTCCGTGATAACCGTTTGCGTTGAAATGCTCAACTGCCACTTCCTTTATGCGCTCTCGTAAATCCTTTTCAACCATAAGGCACATCCTTTTACCTAACGTTAGTTAGAATTATAACATACAAAACATGACTTGTCAATAGTTTTAATATAAAATTTGGGTAATGAAAAAAATCGAATAAAATTGTGATGTACTTTTTACAGAAATTATGAAGGTATAAAGTTATTTACAATGTTAAATTTATCTAAAAAAAGCTCAATTGGGAGCTTTCTTGCTCGCAAAACTTATTGAGATATTCAAAAATCTCGTTTATATCGCTCATCACGCCATGAGCCTTGCATTCGGCATAAAAAATCTTCATTAAAAAGCTGTTATTATCGCTTGTAACCTCATAGGAATACCCATACTTGCGATGGTATTTTTCGCGTAGCTCCGGAAAATTCTCGTCCAGCTTCTTATAAAAATATTCACGGTCACCCTCGCGCAGGGTTACACCTATACCAAAGCAAATAATACCTTTTACACCTGCTTCAAAGCAGTAATTTAGTATTCCACGCAGATTTTCCTCGGTATCGTTGATAAAAGGCAAAATCGGGGAGAGCCACACTACTGTTGGAATACCGTTTTCCCGCAAGACTTTCAGGGTCTCAAACCGTTCTTTTGTGGTGCAGACATTTGGTTCGAGAATTTTACAAAGACTTTCATCATATGTAGTGAGTGTCATCTGCACAACAGCTTTGGACTTACCGTTGATGCTTTTGAGTAAATCCAGGTCGCGAAGAACACGACTTGACTTAGTAATCAATGTTACGCCAAAACCGTATCTGTCGATTATTTCAAGACATTTTCTAGTCAAACCGAGCTTTTCCTCACAGTGCATATACGGGTCACACATCGAACCAGTGCCTACCATACACTTTTTTCGTTTTGAGCGCAAAACCTTCTCAAGAAGCTCAGGAGCATTTTGCTTGACTTCAACATCCTCAAAATCATGCTTCATTTTATAACAGGTCGAGCGGCTGTCGCAATAGATACAACCATGCGTACAGCCGCGGTAGATATTCATACCGTTTTTAGCTGAGAGAATTCCTTTTGCGTTGATAAAGTGCATTTTTATTTCCTCATGATTTTCTTATGGCTAATACTCATTACACAGCGGTTACCGCCGGTTTTAACGCTCTCGATTAGCTCAACTTCTGTGTCACATTCCAGTACTGCATCAAACAGTTTCTTTGTGTAACCGAGCGTGCAGAGACACCATGTTTTTGAGACAATACCATCCACACGCTGAACGCAATCGCAATAGCAGTGCGGATAGGAGAAAAACAGCACTGCGGTATTTTCAACAGCATTCCCCTCATGCCAAAGGCTGTGATTGCCTCCATATGCAGCATTATACTTTTCGCAGAATTCGTCAAGGCTTTCAGACTCTTGATACAGTTTTTTAACAGCTTCTATATATTTAGGAGGAGGAGTACAGGAGCAACCCATGCGGATTCGCTTTATCTGATCATCATTATAGTTGTTTTCAAGATAACTACAAACTTCGTTCGCCCACTTGAATTTTCTTTTGAAATCAGCAGATTTAGACAGATATACTATCTCTGCCATGCTGTCCGCTGCTTCTTCGCCGATATTATTTCTCACACTCTCATATAGGCGTATGGATTTTACATTATCATTTTTCGGCATAGCTTTTCTCCTTTTGGGCAAGTAGTGTATACAGTGTTACCCATTTGTTTGGTTGTTCGGGTTTGTCCATCAAAATAGCTTTCTTTGTATTTGTCGCTTCAAGTATGTATTTTCCGTCTGTTTGCGGTTTACTGTCCAATATGTTCCATACACTTTTCATTTGCGGGATATTGCCAAGCCCAAGCCTGCACATCGCATACAGAATCGTCATTATGTGAGACATTACTCCATCAAACAACCCGATTCTAGTATCGGCAATTATCTTCCCTGGCTCGATTTTACTGTAGATCATATCCCTGCTTGTAAAATAGCTAATCAAATCATCATACTTTTTCCCGCACCGATAATTTTCGGGTAATACAGAATATAAATATAACGCCGGAACAGTCGCAGCAAAGCAGCTTTTGGGTTCTTGACCTTTATGACTGCTTTTCTTCCATTTACCAGATAACCACCGTCAAACCTGCCTTTATCAACGAAAATATCTATCATTCTTTTACGCGGGGATCTTCTAAATATCCAAGTCTGACAAGTGTACTTAAAAAGCTTACCTGACGGCAGCTGCCTAAATTATTCTCATCCAACAAATAGGCATAACCTAATTCTTTTTGAACGAAGTATTCTTGTTTTTCTTCACCCGGTGTTAAAATCCAATCGATAATCGGTATGATGCGTTCGTCATCACCCGATAAACCTAATTCAGCAAGTATGGTTAAGTAGTTGAAGGTGGTCCAATTGCCGTAATATTCAGGCTTATGGGGAAATAATCCTTCCTCGTTCCGCTTTAAAAATATCCGTTCTACATTCTTGCAATGTTCAATTTTTCCCTTTGCCACTATGACTTCTTTATTATCGCTCGAATAACCTAAAAATTCGGTTAAAGTCCTATACCGTATTGATGGTTCTTTATCTTCAAGTAGCCAACTTATTACTTCATTATTCACATTGTTTCACCTCATGATATTCATATTTAAGCCTTGTCAGCCTTTCAAGCCCGTCCTTGTCCCATTCGGCAATTTTATTTTTAATCCACTCACATGGATACTCACTACAAACACCGCAAAAATATGCGTTATGCTCTTCACAGCATTTATAAATCGCACATCCGTCAGACAATAACTTTACGCATTTGCCTTCCACTTCGCGGCAACCTTTACATTCACCACTTTTCTTGTAGCCACAATCATCACAGCAGCCACCGCAGGGGTTTATCTTAGTAAAGTCCGGTTTATTAACTTTTAACTCTCCTTACTCATATCAAAGTATTGCCTACCGTCTTTCTCCCTAAGTCTCCCGTTTTCGGGAGACTTTATATAAGGCTGTCGGTCTTTTATATACGCATATTCAGGATATTTTGCAAGAGCGTTTCGCAAAATACAAAACAAAACAAGGTGTATCATTTTATCGTCGTCACTGTTCATGACGCAGCTTTTATTTGAAAGCCAATTCAACATTTCGTCTTTATATTTTTCTATTTCATTCTTTGCCAATTCAAACGGCAGCTCGGACAGGCAGAGCCAAAAATACCATTTTGAAAACCATAGGCGTTTCTTGTTGCCATAATGACGGTTATAATTATCGATTCGACTTTGTATCCATTCTTTTTTATATGGAGCAACAGTAGCAAGAAAGCGCAGCATAATAAGGGATGTGTCAAAGCATTCACCGACGCCGTCATCCTCGTTGCCGAAACAGGTGGTTTTCAGCCGGGAAAGCGTTTTCCCGATCATTGATTTTACTTCAGGATCATCCGACGCAAAAAGATGCAGCAGCCGCAGTATCTCAAGCTCGTACATATTGGCGGACAAAATATGTGTTTTCGGTGTCTGATTGAATATTGTCTTGTATTTCGTTCCGTTGTTGTAAGGCGGTATAAAGAAAAGTGGATACATCTGACGTCCGTTTTCATCGGTGTTGTTTGGAAATTTCACTCCGGTATAGAAGCGTTTCGCTTGCTCCGGAGTTGTTCTTGCCGCCGTGAGCTGACGGACAATATTTTGTTTCTGTATTTCGGTCATCTCACCGCCCTTGATAAGGTGGTGATTGGTTTTTATCATCAACTCTGAAGCAGTCATTTCGTCAATCCTTATTTTTAAACAAATCAAGCCGTTCCGTCTCACAATAAGGAATTATCAGATTTGTAACTTCCTCAGCGGTTATACCCATATTACACTCACCGGGATTATGACCGACGCCGCAATCACCGCAGGTATGGTAATCGCCACATTGCAAACAGTTTGTAAAGTTCTTCTTCTCAAGGCAAGCAAAAGTTTTTGTATAACAGCCTTGTTTGCCTTCACAATAAGACGGTGAAAAAACACCTTCCCCCCAACCCTCTTCGACTCCATAATAGCAATGATGGTCCATAATAGCAAATTTTCTGCTACCCTCAAAATCGTTTTCATTATGCCGTTTTTCTAATAAGCATAAATCACAGCGAATTCCACTGGGATATTCATCTAAATCCACGGTTAACTGCTCAAATGGACGGCGTTGATTGATAGATGCTGCTTTTTTTAATTTCCCGAAAACATCATCAAGTACAGATTCATCAACTATTCGGAAAACATCCTCAATAATATTGATATGAAAAACACCATCATCAAGGGTGAAAGCAGCTAATTGTTCGCCACATGAATTGAAAATAAGCGACTTTTTTCCATCCCAAACTTCATCAGCAACATAGAAAAACCGAATATGCCCCAGAATTTTAAAAAACGCTGAGTACGCTCCCTTTAGCATCGGTTGTAATTCCTTCGGCGGCGTTAAAATCCTTCCGTCTTCTAAAGTTATATGTTTCATTTTACAATCACCTCAATTTCCATACTGGAATGGAACATACGGCAGAATAGCCCATGTAACATCATCTGCAGATATGTTTCTTGGCTCTAAGCTTCTATATCCAACGGTTGCTTTTTCACATGGATAATTTATACAATCAGAGCAAGCACTAAACTGTTTTGTAAGCAAACATTTTAACGACTCACATAACTCATTTCCATCACAGCAACAATGACAATTGGGTGTATCACAACCAGTACAACGCATATCCCAAACGGAGCCTCCATATACAGCATTAAGATGCGGGATTAGCATTTCCCTGAATTCTTCAGTAATGCCAGTATAATGAACGCACAAATCGCATCTGTGACCGCACTTACCATATAACGCATTTCCTTTCGGGAACGGCTTGCGATTGGGATTTTTCTTGATAAGAATAAGCTTTTTTATCACTTCTAATTCTGCAAGCGTCGCCACATCAATAAACATCCATTTACCGTCATGATAGGTTTTGGTATTATCGTAGTGATCTTTTATGTACTGCGAAAATTCCTCCCTAATAGCTTCGAATTTCTCTCGTTCAGCTCTGCCAAAAATAATTAGGAATGTATATTTGTCCTCACGAATATCAATCGTAACAATGGTTTTCGCTCCTTGCTTGAATTTAACTTGGTCTTTACCGTTGCCGACTTCATCCAGCTTGTACTTACCTCGCATGAATTTGACGGTTTCGTATTTAACCCTTTCAAACTCGGTCATAATAAATCCTCCACTTCCATATTATACCCGTTCAATCGGAATGCATATTTCAACAATACCCTCGTTAAATCGATCACCGAAAATCTCAACCACATACTTTTTGCCGTTTATTTCTCTTTGTCGGTAGACCGCTCTGTTATCACTTAGCCATTTATCCATATTATCATTTTCGCTGTCGTAACCGTTTACCGCAACTACATCGAAAACAGCGTATTCGCTTTCGGGAATTGTCAATGTCATTAAATCGGCGTTTATAGGGTTTTCCTCTTCCACCCCCACGAAACAGTCACAGCTCTCTTCTTGGTAAAAACGCACCTCATATGAATTCTTTGTCTTATTTAGGTGCATCTTTTCAAAGCTGTTCCATAATTCTGATGTTTTGTTCCCGTCTCCAAACAATCCGACAAGGTTTAGGGTACTTATCTTTTTAATTCTCATATAATACCTCCCATTATTTACCTTATCTTACTATACTAAACTTGACAACTATATGTCATATATCATAATAAAATTTGGAAATTTTCTCACTTTTTTCTTTGATAATCCGTCGGATATGCTCAGGCTCAATGACTTTGACATACGTTCCGAAGGAAAGAATATATCCATAAACCCAATCGTCTTCGGGAAAATCAACCTCAAGGGTGTATGTGCCGTCGCCATTATCATGAATTTCAGTATCATCATAATCATCATACAGACGATATAACGCACCTTCGGTAAACTCCAAAACGCAGTGAACGGGGTTTTGCCAGCCGCCGGGATTATCTGTATCCGGCAGTTTCGGTGTATGCGAAAGGCATTCGTCCCGCTTGAATTCTTCATCAAGTATCAAAACACGCTTTATCCGTGATATGCGGAAGGTTCGAAAATCTCCGCGTTCACGGCACCAACCCCACAGATACCACGCCTGATATTTGAAATCCAATCTGAGCGGTTCAATTTTACGGGTAGATTTTTTATTCTGTGCATTTATGTAGTCAATTTCAATAACTAGGCATTTCATAATCGCAGTTTTTATATCAACGAATTTGTTGTAAGCGTTAGGATTTGAGCCCCAAGGGGTGAAATCCACCGTTATCCAATCTAAAACGTTGTTTTTAAATATACTTCCCAATTTTTCAAGGACAGCATCAATCTCGGGATATTTCGTTGACTGCAAGGAGTTCAGAGCAAATAAAATGCTGTTTCTGTCGCTGTCAGAGAGCATTGCACGATTTATGGTATAATCCTCCATTATGGAAATGCCGCCGTTTATACCTTTGGTTGTGTAAATCGGCACGCCTGAGGAGGAGAGTAGATCAATATCACGGTAAATTGTCCGCTGTGATACACCAAACCGAGCGGCAAGTTCCGCCGCCGTAACAGTCTTTTTATTGAGCAGTATCGTTATTATCTCGATCATGCGATTAAGCTTCATGAAACTCACCTCCGAGAGTAATATACCATTCATTCCTGACAACTATATGTCATATTTAAATTGATTAATTGCCGCTTCCCGTGAGTGAGAAGCGGCATATTTATTTAAATCACATAATATTTACGGCTGATTTTTCACATTCATACGCCGTCTTTAAAAGAACGGCAACTGTTTTGCGGTTGTCTTCTACTGTTAAGTCGATAGATTTTTTAAGATCAAATGCTTTTTGCCAGCAATCATAAACCGATTTATAAAGCGTAGCAAGCTCCGTAAGACTATACTTGTCAAAGAACTTCCAAGCATACCACTTTAACGCTCCGAATGTGCCGAGTGCATATTCCATATTAAAGCAGGTGGCAAGTGTGGCATCTTCGCTTTCAAACATATCTATCAATCTGGGATAAGCTAAAAGTCCTTGTGCGTTTTCGCACCATTCCTCACCGTTTAGGTGAGCCTTTGCCAGTTTTAAAGTATCTGATATGATATCATCATTGGATTTATCGGTTTTGCCGGTAATTGTAACAACATTTAGCATCGGCATTTCACGGTTGCCGAGTTTTGAATAATCCATTTCGTCAGTAGTGCCGTTGATACAAAGGGTTGCAAATTTCTGCGTTTCGTCATCGTATCCTGTTATCAGTCCCCATTCAAGAACACCGATATCCCACGCAATTACGGGAATACCACGATCTATGCTGGCTTTTATTTTTGGTAAAGTGTTCAGCCTCGCCTGATTTAACACATTTTCAGGCTGCCAAAGACAGCAATCATATGTAGTTTCGATTCCGCCGTTTAATATCCATGTCGGTTGTCTGCCGAAATCCCATATGCTTGTCTCGCTGGGGCATAGGTCAGCTGATATCCACATCCGAAAGGCGAACCCACTTGTGGCTACAATATCCTCTGAGAGGTCACTGTAAGGACTGTTTTTCACTGCACAGGAAAGTGATTTTGCAAAGGAAAAGAGATAGCCCGTGGGGTCATAAACATCATTCCACGTAATGTTTAACTTTTTCATTAACAACACTCCTTTTTAAAATATATGGCTCAAGCCGGTATAATTGAAATTTATCGGTTTAACTCCGTTTACAAAGCGTATGTAATATGTCTTCGTTAACTCATCAACATCCTCAATAATACCTTCTCCGAAAACCTTGTGACGAATTTGATTTCCTTTTTTATAGATAGTCACCTTTACACCACTAAATTCTCTTGCCTGATATGCGGATTGCACTTTAATATCTTCGGGTACTTCACCTACCATATCAAGCAGGCTTTTATCTATATCAAATAAAAACCTTGACGGTACTTTGCTATACCCTTTGACTCCGAAACCTTCACTTTCGGTAAAATACAGATTTTTCTTTGCTCTTGTAATTGCAACAAAACAAAGTCGGCGTTCTTCCTCCAGAGCATCGTTTTTGCGTTCCTCTAAACTTCTTGCAGAGGGGAAAATACCTTCGGTAAGACCAACTAAAAATACATTATCGAATTCCAGTCCTTTAGCAGTGTGAACAGTCATTATTTTTACGCAGTCGGATTTATCCTCAATATCGCTATCCCTTAAAAGAGTAATCATCTGCAAAAAATTTGCCAAAGATAAGTGCTCGCCAAACTCTGTTTCCTGTGTTACTATGCTGCGTAAAAGCTCGGACACATTATCAAGTCTTTCTATGTCGCCGCTCTCTCTTATATACAGCTCGTAACCCGTAAGCTTCATGATTTTTTGTAAAAGCTCTGAAACTGAAAGAGTGTCTGCCTGTTCCTTAAGCTCTTCAATTGAAGTTAAAAACTCTTTGGCTTTACATCCTTTAAAGGCTTCCAGACAAACGCATTTCGTTAAAGCATTATAAAGGGATGTGCCGTTATTCTTGGCGTAATTTTTTATAATATCAATCTTGATTTTACCGATTTTCCGCCTTGGTGTGTTAATGACTCTTAAAAATGACAAGTCATCATCCGTATTATTGACTAACCTCATATAGGAAATGACATCTTTAATTTCGGCGCGTTCATAAAAGCCTATCCCGCCGTAAATCACATAGGGAACATTTGCGTTTAAAAATCCCTGTTCAACAAATCTCGATACATAATTTGAACGGTAAAGCACAGCAAAATCAGCATATTTTCCGCCGCTTTCCTTATGTTTTATAATTTTCTCACAGATAAATTTGATTTCTTCTTTATCATTTTTCGCATGATAATATACGACAGTTTGTCCACCTTGTTTTTGGGTGAACAAATCTTTTTTTACACGGTTATTGTTTTTTTCAATCAGTGAATTTGCAACTGCTAAAATAGGTTTTGTGCTGCGGTAATTCTCACTCATAATAATATCTTTGCATTTTATATCAAACTGATTTTCAAAACACTGATTATTAAGCCAATCCTCAAAATCGACAAGAACGCTCATATTTGCGCCGCGCCATTCGTAGATGTTTTGATCAGGGTCCCCGACAACGAATAAATTTCTATTTTTTTCACTTATTCTGCGAATAAGCTTAAACTCTTTTGCGGTTATATCTTGAAATTCATCTACCATTATGTAGTGAAGGTGTTTTTGCCACTTCTCTAAAACATCGGGAAAGGTTCTGAAAATATATATTGTAAAGTTTATAAGGTCAAAAAAGTCAAGTCCGAAATATTTACGTTGCTTTTTTATATAACGAAAGATTATCTCATCCGATTTTTTATCTGAAGTGAGAGTGTCATAATCAAAATCAGGATCGGAAAGATACTCAACATAGGTGATGAGATTTTTATAATAGCGAATTTGGTCTATCATAAACTTAAAGCTTGCGGTATCCATTTTGATGCCCATCTCATCATACACTTCTTCAAGTATTTTTTTCTGATCGATGCTGTCAAGAACAATAAAGTTTTCTGGATAAAACAGCTTTGAAATATCCTCCCGTAAAATACGGGTGCAAAAGGCGTGAAGTGTTGCGACGAAAGATGTGTCAAACTCCTCACCAAGCATAAATTTGATGCGTTTTTTCATCTCATTTGCAGCTTTGTTGGTGAAAGTGATACATAGGATATTTGACGGTGATATACCAAGCTCGTTTACTATATATGCATATCGGTGGGTAAGTGCTTTGGTCTTTCCTGCACCTGCACCGGCTATTACTCTAACAAATCCCTCGGTCGAAGTAACCGCCTCTTTTTGAACTTCATTTAAGCCTTTCAAAATATCTGTCATTTTATTTTCCTCTCAATCGGGATATAAATATCCTCAGAAAAGATACGGCTTTGTTCTACATAACACTCAAATTGATATCCGCCTGTATATTTATAATCACTTTGTGGTAGCCATTTATTACAAATGTAATTCCATGTTTTATGTATGGTATTTACAAAGTTACTGTGGGTTGTTGGCGGAGTTGGGAATAATGCATGCAAGCCACCGCTTATCAGTAACTCGTGTGTATTTGATATATCACCATTAGCTTGTTGTGTTTTAATGCCTATATAGTAATCAAGCTTTTTGTCATTTTCATTCCATACACAAACACCGTAATCCATAACAGTTCTTCCCCCCGATAATTTTAATGATAACTTTTTAGCATTATATCTATTCCAAAAATTCGGGGTATAATCTTCATCACTTTTATAAACCGTTAATTTTATACTTGGGAGAGACACTATTTTAGCTGTAACAGAAAAATCTGTTGTTTCAAAGGCAATACGCTCATATGATTTCAAGCTGTTTTCTACTTTTTTGTATTCGGTGGGTAAAATATGGTGTTCTGATTTAAAGGCACGTATAAAATTTTCCTTGGAATTAAAGCCATACTTATAGGCAATATCTGAAATGAATTCATTCCCTTTTACAATTTCTTTTGCAATCTCAGAGAGTCTTCGTTTTCGAATATAATCGGCAGGAGTAAGTTCTGTTACATATTTAAACACACGCAAAAAGTGGTACTGCGAATAACCGCTTACTTTCGCACAAGCAGCTAAATCAATATCCTGTTGCAGATTTTCTTCAATGTAGTCAATCGCCTTTTGAATGTGTTTTAAATATTCCATATTATTTGCTCATTATATCCTTATTACAGTATTGATGATTGATAAAAATTGCTGAATTAAGTTTTCGCAACATTTGAGTTGTTTAATATCAAAAATTGTCATAACCAATTATTTTATACAACTCTGCCAAACAGTTGCTTTTCCATCGGCGAACTCAACATTACCAATCGAACCATTAATAACCTGCATTAGCGGCGGGACATGGCCAATGTCGGCATCGTAGATAACCGGTACATCTAAGCTGCCAAGCCCCTGATTCAGAGCGTCAAGCAAAGTGAAGTCGCGTTTATCATTATATCCGTCCGGGCGGCCTATAATTATGCCTTTACAATATTTGAACCATCCTACCTCACGCATTTGCCAGAATGTCCGATAAATATCCGGTGCAGCCATCTCGCAGCTTTCCAGCGTCCAGATAATGCCGTCGTTTTTATACTTCAGCAAAAACGCATCAACCGAAGCAAAACGGGTACCAAGCAGTTTGCACAGAGTATCCATACAACCGCCGATCATTCTGCCCCTAAAAGAAACGTTAGTGTTGTCCTGTAGTGACTTCCACGAAGAAGGATTATTAAGCCTGTATATTTCCTGCGTAAAATCATCCCAACTCGTATACCCGCTCCATTTATCCCAGCTTTTCTGTTCAGTTTCAAGATTAGACATAACATAAAAAGCACGTAAATCCGCTTCATGTATGCGGGCATACCCCATATTCAAAAGGTTCGAGCCGTGAACTGTGGCAATATCGCTTTTTATAGTCAGCGTAAAGGTGAATGTGCTAACATCAGAATAACCGCAAACCCATTTTACAGGCAAGTACGCTATCCTCTCAAAGTCTAAGAACGGCAGCATATCCATCAAAAACTCGCCTCCCCACGGAGGCATGATGACGGCAACATCAGGATTTTCATATAGGCTCATAAATTCCGACGCACGGGTCGCACTGTCTGCGCTTACGCACTTGATAGCACTACGAGCCGAAGCGGTTTCAATTACGTTATAACCCAAAGCCTTAATATTAGATATGGCATTATCAAGTCGGGTTGACAATACTTCGCCCGGTGCTCCGGTAGACGGCGCACAAATGCCAATGGTATCGCCCTTTTTTAGTAGCTGTGGATATTTCATTATATTAACCCCTATTTATAAGTCATTTCATCAGAGATTCATACAGTTTATTGCACTTTCATGGTCACATCTTCCTAATAGATTTGTGCCTATTATATCAAGCCATATAAAAAATTACAACAGTATTATCACGATTGAAAAAATATTAAAACAATATTTTGCAAAAGTGTGCTTTCGTACCATAAATTATGTTATAATGCGAACATTACGAATATACAAAAAACGGAGGTAAGTATGATAAGCTACCGAAAAGCAAACGCAGAGGATATATATCCTGCTCTTGAACTCGCATTAAAGGTATTTATGGAGTATAATGCGCCGGGCTATGAGCCGATTTCAATTCTTAATTTCAAGACGGACTGCGTTGACAATCAAAGCTATATCGATAGCCTTAAATCAGGCGAAAACGTAATGTTTGTCGCATTATCGGACAAGAAAATCATAGGTATGGCAGCAGAACGGAAAGGGCATGTATGGCTGTTATTCGTAGATGGAGCGTTCCATCGGCAAGGTATTGCGACAACTCTGATGGGTAATATTGTCTGTGCTCTTAAACTGAAAGGGTACGATAAAATTTTTCTTGATTCATCGCCATATGCCATACCGTTTTATTTAAACTTTGGTTTTAGTCAGATAGGAGAAGCGAAGAATAAGTACGGTTGCATTGTTACCCCAATGTCTTACCAGCCAAACGAAATTTGGGATGTACTCGACGAGCATTGGAATAAGACCGGACGTTATCATGAGCGCGGCAGGAAAATGCCAGCAGGAGATTATCACCTTGTCGTTCATGCGTGGAAGCACAATGGAAGGGGCGAATGGCTGATCGATAGACGTTCGCAGACAAGAGGTACAAGTGTAGACGGAAAATGGGAAACCACAGGCGGCTCTGCTATCGCAGGTGATGACGGTTTAACCGCCGCTCTGCGTGAAACCAAAGAGGAATTAGGTATAGACCTCAACCCGCAAAAAGCAACATTGTTCCATAGAACTGTCCGTCAAGGAAATGACGGACAAATCTGGCTTCAGGAAGCATGGGTTTTCGAGTGGAATGGTAGTATCGATGAAATCAGCTTTCAAGAAAGCGAAACCTGCGATGCAATGTGGGCATCTTCCGAAAAAATTCGTAATATGATGGCAACGGGCGAATTTTTAAGCGAATGGTTTTATCCTTATTTTGACGAAATGGTAGAAAAATGGGGATAATCCGCATACATTTTACCATATAAAAAGAAGCCTGCATATAGCGGCTCCTTCTAAATTTTTTATTCTTAAACCTTTTTCTTAACGGGAATCCACATTTCGGAATAATAATTCTTGTCCCGTGTGCCATCCGGGTATTTTGTGGGATCGTCATATAGCTCAATACAGTAACCGGCAGCTATTTCATATTCCCTGCAGGCGGGAAGCCATTCGGAGAAAACCTTGCTGTTTAAATCCTGAAAAGCTGTCGGCATGGGGCCTTTACACGGGAAAATTGCCCAGCTGTAAGCCGGTATCACTTTAGTGACACATCCTTCGGGAATATCCGCCGCCGGATTGTAATTATCGGCGATAAGATATTCAAAGGTGTCGCCTGTCATGTTTTTATCATGGTTGATACCGTACATACCGCAGATAAACTTGCCGTTTCCCGCAGCGTAATGATCGTTCCAGAACTTCGGAACCTCAGTTTTCGCATCTTCGTACTTGAATGTTTTTGATACACCGATGACTGTAAAGCTGTCCTTTTGATTGATTTTGTAGTCCATAAGATAACCACCTTCCAATGCTATTTTTATTTTCAGCGGTGCGAAGGATTTCAGCATTGCATCTTCCTTTCGCACAAACGAAGGAGTGACTCCGTGGAAACGGGTGAAAGCCTTCGTAAAGCTGTCAGGGGAATCATAGCCATACTTCAAGGCGATATCTATCACCTTGACATCTGAGGATACAAGCTCGCTCCCGGCAAGAGCGAGTCTGCGTTTGCGGATGTATTCCATAACAGTATAACCGCAGAACATCGCAAAACTCTTCTGAAAGTAAAAAGGCGAAATGTTTACCTGTTCTGCGATGCTGTTTATGGATATATCTTCGGTAATATGATCCTCGATGTACCGGATTGCCCTGCTGATCGACTCCATCCATTCCATGCTTTCCACCTCCTGCTGTAAAAGCAGTATATCAGAACGTTAAAATGTTTACCCGCCTTTCCGTGTCATCTTTTATCCTAAAAAGCGCGTCCTTTGAAAAAAGACGCGCTTCATTTATCAGAAACCGAGCTTTTGGTCTACTTCATCCGGGTTGACAAAATCAGGCTGTAACGAAAAGCTCCAGCGTGCAAGCGTGTCCCAATGCGTTCCCGCTTTTATAACTGTTGGGGCGTTTGTCCTGAACATGGAAAAATACAGCTTATTCTGCGAAGGGCTCATATCCCACAACCTCGTCTTGAACTGTGATTTTATCTGCATTTGCTCCGCACTGTATATCTCTATGATAAAATGGTATTGAGGATTCTTTTCTCCCCAGATTTCCACCTTTAGTGCATCGTTGTTGTCACTGAAATTTGAGCCGAAGTTTGATTTCCCCACCAAGGGTGTCTGAACGGTTTTTTCAGTACCGTCCTGATTATAGAATTTCGCCATGTTCCCGTATGCTTTGGAAATGGGGAACATTGTCGAATAGCTCGTATAGAAATAAGTGTCATGCACAACATCAATGTTGCACTCCAGAAAAATATCCTCACCGTTGAATATATATTGTCTTTCCATCTCCATTATAATGTTTTCTTCTTTATACTCACCTTCATAAATGCGGGTATGCTCAACCACATAAAGACCCTGTGCCGTGCAGACCTTACCCTCCTCAAGTGTAAGAGGGTTTTTCGTCTTTGCATCATAGAAGGTTAGGTCTGTGAATCGGTCGTTTACCTTTGTGTCGTCGTTCATATCTGTTCCGCCGACACCGTAATCCCCGTGATTCCCCCCGCGGAAAGTGGTATTTCCGGCAGAAAGTCCGCAGTTATAAACATTCTCACAATCTGTCGAATCGGTCACGAATGTTAAGGTTTTACCGTTTTCGTCCTTGTATCTATAAGCGCCGAGTATATATGTCCCCCACCTTTTTCTGGTGAGCTGTGTCTGGTATTCCGCTCCATTATCATAAACATAAGATATGTTATAATACCCGCCTTTTTTTACAACTCTCATCTCATGATATGTGTCGAAGGCAAGTATTTTCGCATACTTTTCGTCCAAAGTTTCCACCTTGCTTTCCTCAGTATTGCTCTCTAAACTCTGTTCGCCTGAATTATCCGTATTCTCTCCGCAAGAAAAAAGTGCCATAGAAGCGATAATCAGCACAAGTATCGTCGATATTATCTTTTTCACTTTTCTACCAAACCCTTCCGATATATTGAATATCATTATATATTGCAATAAATGTTATGTCAATACGAAATGCAGACTGTGTATCAACCATGCAGGAGTATGTAATAATTTGTTTTGTCCTTTTCGGATTTATGTTAAAATAATATTGACATTTGCAATTGTATATGTTAACATATAGGTAATATTAATAAGTGAGGGGATTTATTGTGAAGAGGAGCACTTTGCTGTTTTCTTTAATCGTATTTATTATAGCGATTCTTGCATTTCCGGCACAAGCTGCAGACAATGTTATAAACCTTCTTGACGAAAGCGGTGCAAGCTGGGAAAACAAAGATGCAAACAGTAACTCAATTTCGGTAAACTTTACGGGAGGTAAAATGATTTCAACCGCACCCGGCGCATGGCCATGGGTAACGGCTACTCTTAATACACCTGTTGTAATAAAAGAAGCTGATAATGCCGTCTTGAAACTGACCTTTACAGTAGAGGACGACAGTGCATGCACCTCTATACGTCTGCTTTCAGGTTCAGATGCAATATACACGCATCATTTTATCGAGGGTGGAGAGTATGACGATTCGGGTGATATTAAGGCAGGGACATATGATATTTCGATGAAAGTATTTGATCTGCAGGCCTTTGCCGGAACGGCAGACGATAAATACCTCGGTAAAAAAGCTTTGGTTCTCAACGACTCAAACGAGCTGGTTATTGACGGTTTTCAGGTCTGGTGCTCGGGACAGTCAAGCGATATCACCGTAACTATAAGCAAGTTCGAGATAGTGATACCTGACAATGAGTCGGAGACTTCCGAGGAGTCGGAGGAATCAGAATCCTCAGCAACCGAATCAGCCGAGGAATCGAGTGCCACAGTCTCGTCCCAAACCTCAGATGAGCCTAAAACCGGCGATAAAGGTTATACAGGCCTTCTTGTGATAGTTATTGTGTCTGCGGCGCTTTCATCCGCTGTATTATTAAAGAAACGCTCACGGCATAGCAACTAAAGAGCACCTTACTGTTAAGAAGCTAATACCGGTATAATACTAAGACCGCGGGAGAAATTCCTCCGCGGTCTTATATTTTGTTTATTCCTCCATCGCGGCTTTCCGGGAATTTATCTCTCTTATCGTCTCAATATCGAACTTTGGTTTACGGTCATATGTATATATTCCGTTTTGCTCCTGCTCAACGTCTGTAAGCTGTGTATAACAAAAGGCGCACAGCTTGGGGTTGTCAAGGATAGCCGTAGTAAGACCTCGGTAACGCTCCGTAAGCTCCTCGACACTTTTTACACGTTCTCCATATCCCCAACCCTTATCATCATCGGGATTCCACCATATTCCGCCGTACTCGCTGATAAAGCAGAGTGTCGGCGGCAATGTTTTTATAAACGGTATAAATCCGGAATCCACCTGCTTTCCTTTCCTTAAGGGCTCATATCTTGATTTGAACGTAAAGGGATTCTGGTCGTAATCGTGTGTGTCCTCCATATCGGTTTTATCAGTACGGTACCAACCCGAGGTGTCTATCACCGGCCGTGTTCTGTCAAACTCCTTTGTCAGCTTATACGCATCAATGACTAAATCTGTTATATTTTGAGCATCGCTGGTCTCATTGAACGGACACCATCCGATTATGGAGGGATGATTATAATCACGCTTCAGAATCTCAAGCCATTCAGGTAGAAACGCTTTATGCGCTTCACCGTTTTGAATATTTAACCCCCAGTTGGCGTGTTCCTCCCATACCAAATAGCCTAACACATCGCAATGATATAGGAAACGCTCCTCAAAAATCTTCTGATGCAGACGAGCGCCGTTGAAGCCCGCCGCTTTTGACAGCAGAATATCTCTCTTTAAGTCCTCATCGGTGGGAGCTGTGTAAATGCCGTCGGGATAAAAGCCTTGATCCAGAACCAATCTCAAAAACAACGGTCTGTCGTTTAAATAAAACCTATGATCGGAATAATATACACTCCTCATACCGAAATAGCTTTGTAACGTATCCTCTTCAAGAGTGAACACAATATCATAGAGCAGCGGCGAGTCAGGCGACCACAAATGCAGCTCGGACAAGGTGATACACATAACGGCATTTTCGCCATAAATAATACAAGATTCCCTGCCGACTTCAACGCCGCGATAATACGCTGCCGCAACCAACACTCTGCCGCTGGCGTTTGCACATTCCGCCTCGACAGTCAACCTATTTGAGTGTATATCCGGCGTCATTTTAAGGGAAGCGATATAGGAATCGGGAGTGTTCTCCAACCATACGGTCTGCCAAATCCCTGTCGTGCGGGTATAAAAGCACCCGAATGATTCCTTTTGCATGGACTGCTTTCCGGACGGCTGTGTTCCCGAGCGTAAATCATCCTCGGCACATACCGCGATAATATTACCGCTTTTCTTTAAAAGTGATGTTATATCAAGTGAAAATGAGGAATATCCGCCCTTGTGGATACCGGCTTTTTTTCCGTTTACAAAAATATGTGCCGTGTAATCGCACGCTCCGAAGTTGATATGAGTGCACCTGCCTGTTTTTAGCCAGCTCTCCGGCAGCTCAACTTCCCTTTTGTACCATACGCAGTCCATAAAATCGGTGTTTTCAACACCGGACAGACGGCTCTCCGGACAAAAGGGCACATTTATCCTGCCCCCAAGAGGTTTTTCGTCAGGGTAACCCTCGGATATACCATGCTCATAGCTGTCGATAACAAACTCCCAAGACCCGTTTAGATTCAACCATTCTTCACGCATCATCTGGGGTTTAGGATAATCATTTCGGGGTATGTTCAAATGTTTACCTCTTAAATATCTTTTTTGTTTGACGCTGCTTTGTCAAGCTTGCGGTTTCTGAAATATAATGCCGCATCTATGCTTACAACAATAAAATTAATTACATAGAAAACCGTAACGTAATTTATGTTGCCTGAAACAATCTTAGACGCTATACCCGCTGCATACCCAAATATAATCAGCAACAGAAAAAACAGGCTTTTCCCCTTCGCCGTTCTTGCTTTGTACGATTTTATTATCGAGAGCGGCCATGAAGCACCGAACGATAAAACCATGATAACCTCCAAAACCTCTGACAACTCAAGTGATTTAAAAAACTCTGCCATAAATACAATAATACCTCTCATTTATCTTCTATATTTTTATTAGACTGTTAATGCTCCTGCCTGTTTTTAAAAAGCTGTCCAGGTTTGCTTCTGTTACATCCAGCAGACGTTTTCTTGCCTCTATTGATGTCCATGCCGCGTGCGGTGTAATTATGCAGTTCCTCGCAGTCAAGAGCGGATTGTCCGCCTTTGGGGGCTCGATGGCAAGAACATCAAGCGCCGCACCGCCCAATTTGCCCGAATTAAGCGCTTTTGCGACATCACCCTCGTTTAAAATTGCTCCTCTTGCAGTATTTATTATGAAAGCGCCGTCTTTCATTTTACTGATAAAACCACTGTTAACCATTTCTTTTGTTTCGTCGTTAAGCGGACAATGCAACGAAATGCAATCGCTTGTATAAAGCAGTTCATCAAGCCGCATATAATCCACACAGTTTTCGCTGCCCGAATAACGGTTTTTCGTAGTGGCGACAACCCTCATGCCAAACGCCTGTGCTATATTTGCCACCTTTTTCCCGATTGCACCGCATCCGATAAGCCCGAGTGTTCTTCCGGCAAGCTCAGTATACCTCGTTTTTTCGTAATGAAATCCCGGAACGCCGGTCCACATACCGCTTTTCACTATTTGCGTAAAGCCGCTTATATCAGTTATCAGGTGCAGTAATAAAGTAATTGTAAACTGCGACACCGACACGGAAGAATAGCCCGGCACATTGCACACCTCAATACCCCGTTTTTTACAGGCGTCAAGGTCAATCATATCGTATCCTGTTCCCAAAGCACCTATGAACTTTATTTTACCGCATTTTTCCAGTAAATTCTCGTTAATTACGGCTCTGTTTGTAAACACAGCCTCCGCATCTGCACAGCGTGACGCTGACAGTGCCGGAGGTGTATGATCATATATTACCGCTTCACCGTACTTGTCAAGGAAATCCCAATTCAAATCCCCCGGATTGACCGCAAATCCGTCTAAAACAACTATTTTCATATATAAGCCTTTCTTTTATCTTCTGTGCCAATAATAACATTTCGACTCATATATGTCAATGAATAATTTGAATTTTCACGATTTTAGCATTGACAAAAGCGGCGTTTTATTATATTATATAAACATGTTCACGAGGGAAAGAAATAAAATATATGTGGGTGTAGCTCAGTTGGTTAGAGCGCTTGCTTGACATGCAAGAGGTCGTTGGTTCAAATCCATTCATCCACACCAAAAAGACTGTCGGTTTTTATTGATAGTCTTTTTATAATATAATGGAAATAAATAGTTATTTATGATATTATATAGGCAAGGATTATTTATATTATATGGGGTACAGAAGGAATGGAAGTAGAACTAAAATTAGTTACCATAGGTGAAAAGGAAATACTTAACAACCTGTTGGAAAAGTACAATTATGAGTTCTCTCAATATGATAAAGTGCCTTTTAATGAAATCGGTTTATTTAGTTATCGCTATTTAGATAATTATTGGACAGATGAAGATAGATTTCCTTATTTTATTATTGTAAACAAAAAACTTGCAGGTTTTGCTTTAATAAATAAGCATCCAGAATGTGATAAACCTATTGATTGGGCTGTTGCAGAATTTTTTGTTTCTTATAATTTTAGAAGAAGCGGTGTGGCTACAATTGTGATGAAAAAAATATTTGAAATACATAAAGGCTATTGGCATATTAAATACCACTCAAAAAATGTAGCAAGTAGTATCTTCTGGAATAAAATAGCAGAAAAGCAATCAAACAACAATTATGAAGTAGTTAAGGGTAATGAAAATTATTATGATGGGACGGAAGCAAAAGTCTTATTTTTTAACGTTGAATAAGATATAGATTATGAGCAAAATGTGAGTATAATATACGCATCTTTTTCATTATCTCTTTACAAAGAAACGGCACTTTAAGATAGACAGTTGCCGTTTCTTTTTTGTCCTCTTCTTTTTTGCACTTCCATTTCAATTATCGTTTTCGCGCTTATCAAAGTACTTGACAGGATATTTTATCAGTGATAAAATACACTTGTATAGGTATCTGAAAACGGAGGCGGGATTATGCGTAAATACAAAAAAATCATTGTTCGCGCGCTAATGCTTAGCCTTGCGTGGATTATTTTTGGAACCTCCGCATATGCGTGGCTTACATCAATATTTAAAAGTGACGTGCCCGCGGGCTTTACGGGGGGTAATTCAAAAAGCCTTGGATTGGAAATAGGTACGGTATCAAACGGCGGGACAGAAACGGATCGTATATTTAGTGAAATTGCCTCTGGCAACGAGGAAATACTCATGCTTGGGTTTTCCGAGCCGGAAAAGGCGGCGGATAACAAATACTATATAAATTTATCGGATATGCAGTTTGGGAATATAGACAGCATTACTGTTTTAAATCCCGAGAACATTGTCTATTTAAGGTTGACAATACCGCGGATTTTGGGAAATAATGTTCATTTTAAGCTGTATTACAATAATTATGCTTCCGGGTTCAATCTCAATATTTATGAAAACCTTTACAATGAGAACAATGAAATCATCGGTAGCGAAAATATATTTGAGGTATTACCCGCAGCAGAAGCCGAAGGACTCAAAAATGTACTGAACGAAACCAAACAAACGAAAGGCAGCTTTCTGAGATTTCAATATTCTTTAAGCCCGCTTCTTATTGCGAACGGTCAAATGATGGACCAATATGGCGTTGAGGTGTTGGATTTTTCAGAAGAATACGTCGGTTTTGGCGAATACTCAGAACTTGACACCGGTGAAATCATTGAAACATACAGCGGCGGATATAATAATATTGAAGGCAACGATTTCTATTATCTGTATGTCAAAATAACTCCAAACTTAGAGAGCCTCGGTTATGCGTTGCAGCATTTAACCGAATATATACCTTGTTTTATTACCTTTAGCGTCGGAGCGCAATTTGAGATTTTAAACAGCTGATGATAAGAGAAACCAAAAAAGGAGAGGGAGGATTATATGTCTATTTATGTAAATAAACCGGATAGAAAGATTAAGAAGTCCTTAGCAATGATTCTTCTTCTTTGCGTTTTTATAATTCTCGCTGCTTCTGTCAGTCTTGCTTATTTTTCCAAAAGGGATGTTTATCAAGGCAATTTCGGCGTAAAGCTTGATTTAATGTTTGACCGTCTTAACAGCACAGCGCTTTATGAATATCAGGTTAATGTGTTAGGCGGTCAGAGCGAGCCCGCCGCAGATTGGGGATCGGAGAAAAACCCCTATATCATATCAAACATAAAACACCTATACAACCTATCCTCGCTGCAAAATAACGGTTTTTTTCAAAGTCAGTTTATTGATTACAATTACGATATCAACGGATATTACATAAACGGGAGCAGCGTTATCCCTTATTTTATTGTAAGTACAACAGACGGTAAACCCGTAACAATCGATGGTATGGATTTTAATAAAGATATATCGCCTATCGGAACAGATGAATTTCCTTTTGTCGGTTCGGTCAGGGGCAGCTTTTCGGATGGACAATGCCTGGTGGCAGGTAAAAGCTCCGATGTTTCTGCGCTTTACCGTATAACGGTTTCCGGCAACCCAGCCGCTGTGGATTTCGGTCTTTTCGGCAACATAGGCTATTTGGGTGAAGAAGCGGAGTTGGGGCAGAGCTTCTCAGGAGTCAATACGACTATATCGGACATAGTATTAGCTGATGTCCAAATAAAAGCAAAGTCCTCTTTATGGAATCCGGTTACTTCCTATATAACAGATCATGTCTTTATGTTCAGTAATATGTCAGCTCAGGACAGCCAAAACACGCCTCACGAAAACCACCATATAGGTATACTTGCAGGCCATGTCAGTTACGCTCAGATAGACCGCATAAGCGTTTATTACAGCAGCGACGATATTATAGCTATAGATGTGCTTGATACGACCGATGTAAGTGGTATTAAAGCAAACTATACGTCGGTATGCGGTATAATGGGTTTTATCGACAATATAAATCCCGAAATGGACGATAATGGAAATGTCACCGCAGGTTCGGGATCAACTATGGGCGATATTTCATACGGAGTGACGGGCGGCGGCGGTCTTTTATCCGGAACGCAGAGAGGATATGTGCTTGCCAGCGAGATATATGAGAATTATAAATACGGTAGCGGTACTCCTGACACTGACGGCAGTGTTAACATTTATAATGCAAAAAACGTCGAAGGTGAATCCCTTTGTACGGAATGGGTAAGAAAAAGGCTCTTTTGGGGAACTGAAAATACCGGCAGATATTATTTTTACGACGGAGTCTTCACCTTTGCTTTATCTAATACATCGGATACTATAGAGACCATATGGCCTGATATTATAATTAACGACACCCCGACCTCCTCACTACCCACCTTTAGTCTTGGTTCGACCTCAGATAACGACTGGGAATACGGCACGCTCGGGACAAGCTACCAGTATTATGCGAACTTAACACCGGTTACAACAAATACTTTTAGCAGCTCAAAAGACTATGTTTTAGGCTGGAAGGATTCAAACGGAAATCTTTATCTTGCAGATCTTTCGACTCAGGGTACCACAGTTCCGGCTAATGCTATAACAAGCTTCGGTGGTACGGTAACGCCGAATCAAAGTGGATATGAGATGGTCTGGAATTCTTCCGCTCAACGCAAAACATTCGAAGGTAAGATGATAGGCATAACAGCAGGTACGTCCGGTAAAATATTGACCGGGAAAAGCAGCGGGAATAAGCTCGGGCTTCAGCGTTATTTATGGTTTATTTATAGGATTTATAACGGAAAAGGCACAGGTTCTAATTATTCTTATGACGCCATACTCGTACCGACGGATCCTTATTGGGGAATATCTTATACAATCGGATCGACAACAAAACATTTAACAGCCTCAAGCGAAGGATTCACCTTATCCGATTCAGGCAGCGGTATAGCGTACCAGATGTATTTTTATGAAGTTGAACTTGGTGTTCGTGCTACAAATGAGGACGATCCGAATGCAAAAAAGGGATTTAGGCAGCTGACAGATCCGGTTAATAAACAAACAGTCGATGGTACCGATATAGCTCTGACTGCGGATAAATATGTGTTATGGCCTAACAGCATATTAGATACAGATAACAATGATGATGTAACGGTAACTCAGTCTCAAGACCCGGTTTACAGTCTGAAATCCGTTTCTTCGTTAGGATGGAAAAACCGTTTGGGTACAAACCTTGGCGAAACCGAAAACGGCTCTGTCTCAACTATAGATAAAATGTTCAGAATGACAGGCGAAATACAATGGGGGATGTCAATAAATTTATTTGGCGGCACGTTCAGCTTAAGTGATAACAATCTTATTTCTGCACCGATAGGAAGTGATGGCACAGCAGCAAATATTCCCATGGGTTGTGTCGCCTTCAAGATGAACAAGGCCACAGAGGCAAAAGTAAGAGTAATAGTCGCTGTACCTGTAAGCAGCGTCACATCGGAAAACCCCGGTGCGTTGGAACAGACAGAGGACTATTATTTCGGATTATGGTATTCCGAACCGGCTGGTGACTCCTGGGCACAGGGTTTTGACAAGTCTGATGCAATTAAAAAGTTCGAACTGCCACGCTCACAGCCAAAGGCAGACACGGTTGCCGGGAAAGCGGATTATATTAATGTGGAAATTGATGCGGACGGGGACGGAACCTCAGAGAGCTACCGCGCATATCTGCAAGGTGAAACAGTTCTCGTGGCATATGAGTTTTCTATCAATCAAGCGGGAGTGTATATATTAGGTGCGACAAACGGCCCTATGCAAATTGTATATTTCTCCGCAGACGGTGTTGCGTCAAACGGACGCGATGGTGTCGGTGGTAGTAACTTAGGCACCATCGATTATGTTTATGATTACAACAACAGTATCATCCCGGTAACTGAGGAGTATACTACAAACATCGATGGGACTGAAGATTACAACACTTACTACCCTTCTTTTTGTATTATTTATTACGATAACTTTATTGAGGGCAGTGGTGTAAATGGATTTTCGGATATAAACAACGGATATTTCTCTGTATACAGAAGAATTGATGACAATGCGACGACGCAGATTAAGAGTATTCTTGATGTAAAAATATATTCCGGTGACGCCGGAGCGTTAACCGACAAACAAATAAAAGCGGATACATTTTCGCATTTGAGCGATAATTTGAATGTTTCCTATACTTTGTCGTAGCAATTGGAAAGAGAGGATAAAGGTGAAGAAGCTTATTACAAAGTCCAATTATAAGCTGATAATTAACGGCGTTTATGTTCTAATCGCTTTTTCGCTGCTCGTCTCCGGATTGTTTATACTCTCGGACGATACCTTGAGTTGGTTTGCATATAATGAAAATGTAGGTGCAGACGGTCAGGGTGTTTATGCCGATTATGTTAATGTAAGAATCGAGTACGGTATCGGAACCGAAAACGAAGGCATATATTCATGTGACAAATGGTACGGCACGGCAAAAGAGGCTTTTTATATGAATGAATCAGAAGCCGTATCAGGCGTAGAGAAAACGGTTTTTTCCGGTATGACGCCGTCAGACAAGATTATAATGGCAGTAAAATATACTAATCTAAGAGAGGTCGAATATCTCGCTGATATTTTTTTACAACCAGGGAATGAGGTATATGAGCTTAATATATCAAACGACGAGGAGCACTACGCGTATTTCGGTAGTCAGCTCTATATAACAAACTATACATCCGTTTCAACAGATCAATCGATGAACTCAACAATAACACAACAGCCTGTAAGCAGCTACCTTGTTCCTAACCCTGAGGCGGATAGCTTTTTTACTCAGGAAGTATCTTATTTCCCCTCTCATAAGGTGGCAGAAATGCTCGTTCTTCCCCCAAACGGAGAGCTTGTTGTATATATAGAAATAGAGTTCAGAGAAAATGATAAGGACCAGAATTATTACCAAAACTTTGGTCAAAACGGCGGGATTTGCAGCAGAAAAATTGCTGCTGAATTTTACAAATCAGGTAATTAACCGCTTTTAATAAGCAAATCGGTTATCAAAAAAACAAGGCGTTTTTTCACGCCTTGTTTTTATGCAAAATAGCATTCTGATTATTTTAATCGGGCTTAGCAAATATTTGTTATAATGAACCCTTGTTATTGATAAAATCGACATAATCCTTTTCACCAAGCGGTCTGGAATAATAATATCCCTGCACCACATCACAGCCCAATTTCCTTAGCCGGTCAAGCTCTTCCTTCGTCTCGACACCCTCCTGTGTTATCTTCATCCCCATCGACTTTGCAATCAAAATCATTGCGCCGAGCAGTTTATTATCCCTCTCCTTTGACATTCCGGGCAGGACAAAGAATCTGTCAAGTTTAAGCTCGTCCATAGGAAGGTCCTTCAAAACCTTGAAAGACGAATATCCCGCGCCGAAATCATCAATAGAGCACTTGAATCCGTTTCTTCTGAGTTTTTCTATAATGTCCCTCAATAAACCGTAATTTTCAAATGCAAAGCTCTCTGTGAACTCAATAGTAAGAAAGCCGTCTGCAATATGGTACTTGTTTTTCGTATGGATGTAATAGTCCACGAAGCCTTCCTGAATAGCTGTTACGCGCGAAGCGTTAACCGACACGGGAACCACCTTATCACCTCTTTTTATGGATTCGGCGATAAATTTACATACCTCTGCAAAGATATATTTATCAAGCTTGGTTATAAAGCCGTTCGCCTCGAAAACAGGCAGGAACTCCTCGGGATTCCTGAAACTATCATTGGAAGGATAATACCAGCGTACCAAAGCCTCACAACCGTCCGGACGATTTTGTGAAATATTGTATTTAGGCTGATAGAATACAACGAACTCACCGCTGCTTAAAGAACTCTCCATTCGTGTTTCTATTTCCGCTTTTTGGCGGAATTCCTTGTTCATATCCTCCTGAAAGATATTGATGTTGCTTACGGACAAAAAGCTTGTAGTTTCCTGTGCAACAATGGCGTTTTCAAGCATTTTATTAACCGATAAGGGATTTTCTCTGTCAATACTATAAACGCCGAAACTCACCCTCATGTTGTAATTATACTCTTTTAGTGACGGACAGTTATAAAATATGATGTTTAGCATATTCAAACGGTTCCGCAAATCTTCATCGTTTTTGTGATGCATCAGAATAGCGAATTTGTTTCCGCTTATATGACCTAAGCTCTCGTCGTTTAAAAGTGACTTTTCGATAGCTTTGACTAAAAATCTCAGAGCAGCCTCGCCTGCTTCTTCTCCAAGATTATCTGTGATAAACTCATAATGAATTATTTTCAGATAAATCAAAGAAAACCTTGTAACTTTGTTTCTTGAGAGGATTTCCTCAACATCAAGCGTAAACTTTTTAAATGTCGGGCAACCCAAAATTGGGTCAACGAACTCGTATTTATCTAAAGCATTTATGATTCTGCGTTTATCGACAGCAATATAAATAATCAAGAGAATCAACACGATTGCAATAACAATAAGCAGACCGCTGAAGGTGTTTATAACCTCCTTTTCGGAACTAATCATCGTGTTCAAATCCAAAATTTCGGTCAGAAAGAATCTACCCTTGAGCAGATTGTTTGTGGCAACGGCTATAATATAGTTTTTACCTGAGATTTCCACGCTAAATACATCCGCATCTGCTGTTTTTACCGAGCTCTGTATTTTGTCTGCCGTAGGTTTACTGTTGATTAATCTCCTCAGGGAATCGAAAAAGTTCTGGTTCTTTTGAAGATCGATTTCTTTTTTATAGAATTCGTTTACAATAGTTCCCTCAACCGTACAGAGAGAACGATAATACGCAGCATCTTCGGGCTGTTCCAACGACTGCTCCAAAAGACTGTAAAAATCCTTTGCGCTAAAAAACATGAGTATTCCGTCGGCATATGCGCTCTGCGGGGCAGGCGCATAAACGACTATTGAACTCATGTTTGTTGTGTGCTCGTAAATAAGACCGCTAACGGCGAGGACCCCTTTGGAGGCAAGACTCGTAAGCTCGCTGTTTTCCTCTGCATAGGGGTTACCGCTGTGGGTGAATTGGTTGTTTCCGACAATGTAACGTATGTATGCTGCGGATTTATCTGTTTCTAAAAAACCCAAAAGGTAATTTAAGGTGTCACTTTCGTTATCGGGAAGATTATCGGCGATCCGAACCGCTTTGTCTGTAAAATTATCTACGGTTTTATCAAGGGCTTCAGTTAGCTTATATGATTTACTTATCGCTGATTTTTCAGTCAATTCGTAAAAATTGGTGAAATAATTCCGCAGTAAAGACGCAGTCATTACAATAAGAATCATAATAGTGATGACTGTTGCCGTAATGATAAGATTTACCTTTATCTTTTTCAACTTGCTTTATTCTTCCTTTACGATCTGTCTACTTTTTGTTTTTATCGATCTTTGATTGAAGATTGCTTATTTTCTCCCTGCTATTGTTTATCTGTTCCGTATAATAATTAAAAAAATCAACATCATCATCGCTTGGCGATGTGTTTTGCAATATCGCTTCAATCAAAGCCGCTTGAGAACGCGCTCTTTTTCTTTCATTGAGCGTAATCTCCTTTTTTAGTTTCTTAATTTGGTTCTTGATCCTGATTTTTTCAAACATTGTCGTTGCTCTCCTTGAATTACTGTGTTTTATTCTCTTTTGTATTTTCTTTTTGCTTTTTTATCGCTCTTGGAAGATATATCGCAAGAGTTATTAAAAGGATCGATGCTATCAGAATAATAATACCGATTTTTGATAGAAAGACACGCATTACAGCTGATAAAACCTGTAGGTTTTTTACATGCTTTCCAATAACTTTCTCCGCTTTTACCTCATATTTATCGTTACTCAGATTATTGTCGCCTCTTGTTACAAAAGAATTATTTTCCCCAATAACCTCGACCACCCTGTGTGTATTCGGCATCCCGGAAAGCGAGGGGTCATCCGAATAGAACATGATAATATCGTTTTTCTCAATATCTGAGCCATCCGATTTTTTTATGAGTATATAGGATTTTGCGGGGATGGTATCTTCCATGCTCGGCGACATAATCCAGACAAGGGCATGGTCGAACAAAAAACTTACTCGGTTCTGCGAACGTGCAACTGCCAATATGATAATAATTACAGCAATAAATAGCAATACTATCCCATAAACTGCATTAGCTATTATTCTTTTCAGATTTCCTTTTTTTGTTTTCATTTCTCTTATTATAAGACCTCTTTATGCCGGATGGCATGATTCGATTCCAGAACTTGTTACTCTGCTGTTTTTCAAGTAATCGCACCTGTTCCTCAGCTTGCAAGCGAATGGCCTCTTCTTCAAGCAATATCCTCGCATGTTCCTTTGCGGCAGCTATCGCAGCTTTTTCATCGGCTCGTCTGCGTGCTTCCTCTTCTGCTGCCCGTCTTAAAGCCTCTTCCTTCCTCTTTTTTCGTGCAATTTTTGCGGCTTTTGCCCGTTCTGCCTTCTTTTTGGCAAGAGCTTCCGCTTTTTCGGCAGCTATTCGTGCAGCTTCCTCCTCGGCTCTCCTTTTCGCTTCTTCTTCTGCCGCAAGCCTTGCTGCTTCCTCTTCTGCTAAACGTCTTTCCTCCTCTTCCCTCTTTCGGGCTTCCTCCTCCAAAACAAGCTCGTCCCATATCGGTAGAACAGCAAGTATCAAATCTATCGCCGCCGCGATTTCCTTTTCGGAATCGGAAAGCCTTCTCCGGTTATTCAACTGGGAGACCGGCACTATTTTTTTGTACTGGGTGTCGAAAACATTGAATTCGTTTTCTTCGACCTTTTTTATGTCGGTCACAAATTGAGGAGCGATCGGGATTTCGGTAAATTCGCTGTTTAGTCTATTCTCCGGTACAAACTCATTTTCTATGTTATACCTGAACATAACATATTGCAAAGCCAAAGCAGAATAAACATCCTTTAAGTATGCCTCGTCGACTGACTCGGCATCCTCTTGTATAAGCAAACCGAAACCCGCATTATCATAGCTTTCAATAAATTCCCACAAAGCGAGGCATTGGCGGAGGTTTTTGTTCTTTAAAATGGCGTTTGTGCGCATTATCGGCGGGTTTACATAGCTTTTTCCCATCGATTTGGCGAAGTCCGAGCTTATATAATCGCTGACAATCCGGAATAGCTTTTCAACCCTGCTCCATAACGGGGTGGTAAGAACATAAGTATTATTCACATCGGAATCGGGTTTTTCAAAAATCTCAATCCCCAGACTGAGCCTGCCCGATAAATTTCCCTGATTAAAGTCGCTCGAGAAATTAAAAAGCGTTGACTTTTCATCCTGTCCCTTTTCCTTAGCAACACTGTATCTTCTCGAAACAAAAGTATATAAATGATTGATAAGGGTATTGATGAACTTGTTTTCATAGGTCATTATTGTTTCTTCACGGTAAACATTCAGTATTTTAGACGGCGTAATCGTATCGTTTTCGATTTTCTGAATGTAATTTGTGTGCTGGGCAAGGTGGCGCAGAGAACGGTTTGTGATATTCCTTGAAAGCTCTATGGGCAAAACTTCCTCCCGCTCTTCAATGTATTTAGAGGGGTTTCTGATACAGGCATCGACTGCATTTAATGATTCCTCGATAACATTTACCCATGTCTCGTCTATCGCTTTGAGCATATACTTCTTTTTCAGCTCAACAGTAACACTACCGTCGCTGAGCATTGATATCGCATTTCGAAACAAAGCGTTGCCCGACAGCATATCATTAAAAAAACCTTCTGTATTCTTGGCCAATTCTCCGAAATATTCTTTAGAATCAATAAAGGAGGAATCGGGATGCTCAAATTTTTCTTTTGCCATCTCTTAAACTCCTCCATTTACTCAATTATAATTACTGCCTAATTAAAAATTACCATAACCTGCCTTAATACATCTTCTGAAGCCTCTCAAGATAGGCGATACATTCATTCATAGTATTTTCTCCGAAGTTAATGTTAAGGAACGAGATTAAGCCCTTTATCTCGTCGCGAATCAATGACAGGTTTAGACTTTCAAACTTTCGCAGTATTTTTGTAGCCAAAATATAGTCGATTCCATCAAGCTCAGTACCGCCCGCAGCTACATAAACGGGTACGAAATGATGCAGTTGATTGATTATACGGTTTCCGAATGCGATGCGGAATTTTTCGATAACATACAAATCGAGTTTATGGATCTTGTCTATATTGGATTTGCTGACCGGATTTTCTGAAATCGCTTTGTTGTAAAGACTATCTATATAGGAATAACTCATTTCCTTTGACTCTGTTTCAGGAGCATCGAATGCAACTCCTTTTGAGTCGAGATTAATCGCGAGAGCTCTGTCATAAACCTTATCGGATACCGCAAATGTAGAGTCATCATTGTTTGCGGTTCCAATATACCAAACATTCTGAGGTATTATAAGCTTTCCTTCATTGAGATGTCTTGGGTCACCGGCCCAGCTTGAGGGTACCAGCTCTATTTTCCATTCGGAGGGGTCAGGCATTTCCAATATTGAAAGCATTTCTGCAAAGTAATACTCAACCCTTGCAATGTTCATCTCATCCAGCACAATAATATTAAGATCGTCGTTATAGGAAGCCTCGTAAATCCGTTTTAATACCTCGGTTTCATTGAACCTCTTTGTAAACTCGTTAAAATATCCGAAAAGCTCGGTTCTGTCTCTCCAGGACGGTTGTACGGAGGCAATTGTCGCATCATTTTTGAAGTATTTGCCCAGCATATAAGGCAGAGAAGTTTTACCTGTACCTGAAATACCCTGTAAAAGAATAAGCTTTGTCGAAGCAAGACCCGCAAAGAGAAGACGAATTGTTTTTAAATCATAAAACAAATTCATCTTAGAGCAGGCAAAGTTGCGAATATCCTCACAGATTTCAATGAGGGACATATTCCTCACATAATCAGGTGCTTTATAAAATTCATACTTCTCATCTACTGCAGTAAGACGAATAAACCTATTTACATTTCCTCCTGCCATGACAGTTTCCGGCATAGGAGTATCCGTCCTTATGTTATCATTTCTTACAGTGTCTGCAGTGCCGGTATCTGCGGTATTCTGCAGGTCTTTTTCGGCAATCTCTGACGGGATATCAAGTTTTTCGATACTGTCCTCGCCCGAATAAATGCTTTTGAGCTGTTCTACCGATATGCCGGTTTGTCCGACTTTGAGGTTCAGGATACGCTCCTTTTCTTTTGTAAGCTTAATGACATCACGGTGCAGGTCGGCAATCTCCTCCAACAAATCTTCGTTGCCGACCAATGAGCGACGAAAACGTATATATTTTCTGATTATCAGCGCTATCATAAAGAAAATGAGAGCCCAAACGGCAAAAGACAAAATCAAGGTGATAATACATAAAATCCAGTCGAGAGCACTGAAACCGCTCTTATACTGCTGTATTTGGTCAAAATAAGCCGGAAAATTGAATATCTGTATTATGCCGCCGAAGAAGTTTGAAAAAATTCTCCAAACCCCCTGGATCATAGTTGTCATAAAAGCAAAAAACCAGCTTAAAAAGCCTTCCATGATTCCGCCTTCCCGATTTATGATGCTAACCGATCACAATTCAAAATTATGTATTTGCGTCTTCTCCCGTATCCTGCTGCTGATTCGTTTCTTCCTGCTGCTTCAGATACTCCTCGACAGCCCTTCGTTTTATCTCTTCCTCGTCAGCCTCGGTAATCTGTTTTTTACCGCTGTTCTTTACGCTTATAAGAGTTTTTATAAACCTATACATTTCATAAGCAAAGAATAGTATAAGAGGTATAACGATAACGACTAAAAACCCTGTTGAGGTTTGTAAAAAGCCGATTACAGATCCTACACGCCCTATTCTTTTCTCTGTCCAGATACTGATAATCCTGTCGGTGGTAACGGCTTCGGTATCCTCCGCCAAATTATTGTCTCCGTTCGTCGTATAGCTTATCACGCTGCTGGAAGAAGATAAGTTCACTTCTTTTATTCTGTGTGTATTGAGCTCGGTTTTACCGTCTCCGTTAAGATCAGCGTAAAATGTTATTACATCATCTTTTTTCAGGTTTTGCTTTTCAGATTCACTGAGTTTTCTTCCTATAATAATATCGCCGGATTTAATGGTAGGGGACATTGAATCAGAAAGAATATTTATGACGCATTTGCCGCCGATTTCAGGAACGCCGTCTGCACTGTTTTGTGCAGAGATTACAAGAACGGTTATAAAGATTGCGAAAACAACGAATATCCAGATGAATACGTTGAGCACAATCTTGAGAGTTCTCTTTGCTTTTTCCATATTACCTCTCCTAAAATTTATTAAGTAATGCGATCAGAAAAATCAAATGCCGACTTGATTACTTAAGGGTATCTTACATCATTTTACAATAAAATGCAACAACTATTACTTATATTCAAAGGAAAAAATGAGAAAAGGCTTCAACAAGTAAAACCGTGCCGCCGATTGACGGCACGGTTTTATTGGGAAAAATTAAATTATATGTAAAATGCTGTTAAAAACGGAAAATACTCAAATTGCTATTACTAAGCTGTGATTGAGAAAGTAAGCACTATTCCCGCTCCATCGAGGTTGGCTACATTGTTTGTGTAAACAGCGGCATCGTTGCCGTCATAATAGACATAAATATCAAGCTTTACGGTAGCAGCGTCGGTTACGGTCGCAGCGAGCACATCGGTTGACGGAAACACTGTCGTGGAATCCACCTCAACAACTGCGGTAGAGGAGGCTACTACGACTTTAACAGGAGTAATTGTTGTATCACCGGTTCCGTCAACAGCGGTGAATTCCGCATCACTGATGACAAGATCAGTAGCATCATTTGAACCAGTGGCAAGAGTTACATAAATTGTTTTCTTAATAACATATTGAGAGAAGTTGTCTACTGTTAATGCTGTCTTTGTTCCTTCTTTTAAGGTACCTGCAGTAGGGGTATCTGCTTTAGCAGTGTACCAATTAGCGTAAGTTTCTGCTGCTGCTCCATTGGCAATGGCATCATGAGCTGAGGGCAGAACATTACCGGAAGCGCTTAAGTCCGTGGTGATAGTGCCGGCTGTTTGAATAACCGTAGCGCTGGGGTCCTGTCCGATTAAAAGGAAAACGGAATCTGACTTAGCGGTGATGTCCATACCTGTTGCAGTAACCTGTGTGTTCATTGAGAACCATGCATACGATGCGGTGGATAATAATACCGCGGATACAAGCAATAATGCGAGTGCTGGGAGTAATTTTTTCATGATTTTTTCTCCTTAAATAATATTTTTTTATATTTTAATCTATTAAATGCGATTAGCTATTCAGCTTCATCTACCTTTAATATATTGATTATCATATCAATTTTGAACTGTCCGCCTATGATGCTGTCAACACATTCCGGGTCGTCCCCCTCAAGCCAGATTACAACGGTAAACTTAACGTATTCATCCGGGTTGAAATCATAGATATTTTTTCGGGTAATAATCGATTCTGTAAGAAATTCGACTGTGCCGAGTTCCGGACCGGTTCCGTCGGTTTTTGTCCTAGCGTAATCTACGCTCTCTCCGTTGACGTAAAGTCTCACCCGTACCGCTTTTTCAATGCCAAGGGTTGTGTTCGCTATGTAAAGCATATATTCAACATCAACAATGTTCTGACCGGCATTCTTAAGGTAATAAGTGTAAGCGAGGTAATCTTTTCCGCTGTGTTCACCGTTTATGCTGTCTAAATCCATCGGTAGATCTTTTATACTTATATTGGTAATATCCTGTGTCGCCTTTGAGTTAAGCCTTGCTGTCGGTTTTGGAAAATCAGGTGTTTCCGAAAGGGTTAGGGCATATTGTACGCTGTCGTATTTATCTATCCTGACGGTGTAGCTTCCGAATTTTGTATATAATGCTGATGCGATATATACAACGGCAAGTACTGTTATTAAAACTGCTAATGCCGCCGGTATGATTTTCATTAAAATGCTGTATTTCTTTATCTCTTTGGCGCGGCGTTTCAGGATTCTTGGATTATTGTTTCTCAATACTTCCATTTTCATCGACCTCCTTTAAGTCATCTATGACTTCCGAAAGGCTCTTGAACGGTTCTTTTGCCAAATATCCAAAAAAGCCTGCGCGGGTTAATTCCTCGTTTGCCGCTGTCCCTTCCGGCTCTGTCGCGATTGTTCTTGCGCCGAAATTCTTAATCAGCAAATTCAGCGATTCAACAGCGGTCGTCGATGAGTTCTGAATTGTCTTTCCGGGTGAGGTACTTACCATAGCATAATCGAACGGATAGTTTGCAAACCTCATAACCGGGCAATATTCATCTCCAAAGTCGGAAATCATGGTCTTTACTTTTAATCTTCTGAAAATATCGAATCCTTTTTTTATAACGGCTGAGTCTTCATATAATATAGAATTCGGAAAAACAAGACAAATATTGTCGCCGTCTGAAAAATCGTTTTTTATAAAAAGCCGTTCAACGGTTCTTGCAAAGCTCTCCTTGGCGGCTCTTGCGGGACATCGTATTGCTATAAAATCTATTTCAATGCCCGATTCCCTGAGTTTTCCAATCGCTCTCATAGCGTAGGTAATTCCCCAGATTGCCAGCTTCTCGCTCCTAACAGTACGTTCCGCGACGACTTCGTATTTTTCGGGTTTCAGCTCACCTAAAGCAGTGCTGTTAAGAACCATTTCGGTATATAATGCAAAGGTTTTGCCATATTCGCAGGAATTAATTTTTTTATAGCTTATTGTTATCGGCTCGATGCCCGAGGCTATTGCTTCATGGGTTTTTTGTTTCAATTCCGGCACCTCCCGAATACAATAATAAAAGCCAGCCACAATAAAATTTGCAACTGGCTGTCTTATTAAGACCCTTTAGCTTTGCGTCATACCCTTGCGGGTACTTTGCCCGATATTCAATATTGTAATTATAAAAGAAAACGCCAGGTGCAAACAAATTGCAACTGGCTGTCTTATTAAGACCCTTTAGCTTTGCGTCATATCCTTGCAGATATTTTGCCTATTATTATTTTCAAGCTTATTATAATACAGCTTTTTCTAATTGTCAAGTGTTTTTTTATTTTTTTGTAAAAAATTTTTGTTTTGAATAAAAAGTTCTTTTTTCCGGTTTTATTCATCAAAATCATATGTGAAAAATCCGATTTGCAAAAAACACTTGTTTTTAATTATCGCTAGCAAATGATTTGCATATATTTAGCGGATAAAGTTTTAATGAATTATTTAAAATCATTGACAATTACAAGCATAATGATATAATAACTGATGGTTATGTTAAATAAATTCTTTTCTTTTAAACCTTTATGCAATTTATACCGCAAAGGAATGTGATGGCAGTAGAAAATGAAATATAATAAGAAATATTTGATGATTTTTCTGGTGTCACTGCCATACCGTTATGTATTGTCTGTGTCTTAACGAAGATTAAAACATTTTATTTTGAGAACTCATACTCAGATACATTATAACAGAATTGAGGTTAGTCGAGATGATTTCCATAAAACAAGCAACCGATAAAGATATTCCCGTAATTGAAGAAATTATGACCGATGTTATTGACTGGCTCGAATCAATTGGTCAGCCACAATGGAAACGGCAAAATGTAACTTGGAGCGGGTTATCACGGAATTTTCATGTAGGAGATTTTTATATCGCAACTATTGAAAATGAACCGGTAGGTTGCATGGCATTGATTGACTATGACCCTACATTTTGGCCGGAAGTACAAAAAGGCGAATCATTGTTCATTCATAAGCTTGCGGTAAAACGCTGCGGTGCGAAACAAGGTGTTTCAAAAGCATTGATCAGTTTTGCTAAAGAACAAGCTATAAAACTCAATATAAATAATGTTTGGCTCGACACTCATCAGTTCAGAGAAAAAGTGCGTGACTTATATGAACGGGAGGGTTTTGTATGCATAAACGAAAAATGCTTGTTTGGGAAATATCATACTGCTTTTTATGTTTGGAAAGCAGTTAATTCCATTATTAACCATTATGATACTCTCGTAGATGAAAACAACGACCCGGTGCATGATCCCGCTCCATTAAAAACCTATATGAACAAATGGGACGGTGATGCTTTTATTGAAGCGTTGCAGCTTTCACCGGGCAAGTCTGTTTTGGAAATCGGCGTTGGTACAGGACGACTTGCGATGCGAGTTTGCGGTAAGTGTAGAAGTTTTACAGGCGTTGATATTTCACCAAAAACAATTGAGCGAGCGAAGGAAAATCTGCGAGAATTTTCAAACGTTCACTTAATTTGTGGTAATTATCTCACTCATAAATTTCATAGTACCTTTGATGTGATCTATTCTTCCCTCACTTTTATGCATATAAAAGACAAGAAAGCGGCAATTCAAAAGGCGCTAGATTTGTTATCCCCCGGTGGGCGGTTTGTGTTGTCAATTGATAAAAACCAGCAAACCGATATTGACTACGGCACTCGGCGTATCCCAGTGTTTCCGGATAGACCGGAAGAAGTTAGCGAATTGCTAACCAAAGCTGGATTTACAATTGAGCAGCAGTTCGAAACAGAATTTGCCGTTATATTTACGGCAGTGAAAGGAACATAATCGTGGAAACAAAAATTGAAAATATATTATCTAAATTTGTGGTAAGTATCCCATCATCCATTACACAAATATATAGAAGCGCATGGGATATTGATGATACATATGTATTAAAAACGAACGATGATAAAAGTCAGCTTGACAAAAGTATAATGCTAAATCAGCTGCTTCTTTCGGAGGGTGTACCGGTCATCGAATTCATCTATAGCACAAATGGTAAACCGTATGTATACTTAGACGGCAAATATTGGTGTCTAATGAAAAAGATAAAGGGATATTGTTTTGACCCTTTTGTAGGAGAATTGAAGAACAATGGAATTATGTTGGGAAAAGCCATTGCCAAGCTTCATATAGCTCTGAAAAGCATCGAAAACAAAGTCGAGGCTTACGAGTCAGACTTTTCAGATGAATTACTGTCATGGATTGTACCGGAACTTGAAAAACACAGTGTATCCTTCAGCGATGGAGTGATGGATAGTATTGTTACTTTTTTAGGCAGAGATTACAAGGCATTACCCCGGCAGCTGATCCATCGCGATATACATACAAGTAATCTTCTTTATGAAAACGGCACATTCTCTTTTATTGATTTCGACTTGAGCCAAAGGAATGTAAGGATATTTGATATAGTCTATCTCGGTTGTTCACAGCTGGTTGAAAACTATAAGGATGAAACCAGATTGAAACATTGGTGTGAGATTTTCAGAGGGATTTTACATGGGTACAATGAGTTGTTGCCTTTGAGCGAAGAAGAAATAAATGCCATACCGTTTTTATTTGTTTTTGATGAAATGCTCTTTACTGCTTTTTATTTGAAAACCGGTCAGCCGGAGATTGCGAAGAGCTGTGAAGAAATGACAAATTGGCTACATAAAAACATTGCGACAATTATTCGTTAATTATAAAAAGAAGAAAACCTTATTTATCCTGACACGGCAAAAGATACACACCAACTTTTAACCAAAGCCGGATTTATAATAGAAAAGCAGTTCGAAACAGGATTTGCCGTTATATTCACGGCGGTGAAAGGAGCAAATGATAAATGAACTTTTCAAAGACAATAGACTTCCTGCTTGAAAATGCCTGTGCCAGCATTAAATATCTGATACACCGGGATATGCTGAAAACCCCGATTGACGACCCGATGATGCGGACTATGCAGACAGAGTTTTTGAAGCAGCCAATCGTGCAAAAAATTTTAGCGAAACAACACCCGGACGGATGGATCGGATATGAATTGCATGGGATCGACAGCATAGAAGCCGTTATGCGGTTGATCGATCTTGGCGTTGAGCCGGACGACGAACATATCAAAAGAGCAATTAATGCCTTGCTCACACCTGAAATTGCGGGGCAGCATAAAAATCATTTTGCCGCCGGAGACGCGCTGGACGCTGACGGACGCGGTGGTAACAAGGCGGTCACCGCCGGAATTTTAGCGGCAGCTCGGGTATCGGAAGATACGCAACCTTTGGCTGATGAAATTGAGCTTTCCTTTAACCATCTCTCCGGCGCACTTGCACATAAGAGCATAGACGATTTTACGATACAGGGATCTAAATTCCGTTATTACAAGCCCCGCGTCAAATTCCCCGGTGCAAATCACATTGGAATTCTGGCGAATACTGTCGGTTGGCGGACTGACGAAAATCTACAAACAGCAAAAGCCGCTATGACACATTGTTATTCGCTTATGAAGGATTTCGAGGGCTACATCATGTTCCGCAAGCCAAAAGAATACGGTGGCAACTTTATGGGACCGTTCAACTTCGGTTGGCAATTTCTTAATCCTGTTGACATGGCGGGTTTGCAATGGATAATTGATAATCCAAACCGTTACACATTTGGGTTTTGGCTGAGAATTATAACAGGACTTCCCGATTGGGCAATTCAAACAACACAACCGTATGAGCTTTTGGCTGAATTGCTTGAAGCCGACACATTGATGGATATTATGAATGACAAAACCCTGCAAGGATTCCGGCGTATCTCTGGCAGAGAGTCCTACTGGCGGAACAAAACCGCCGTAAAGTGCGATGTGGTATTCGCCGTACTCAAGGCTTGCTGGCCTGTGTTGCAGGTGAAAGCAAATAATGGGGTTAAATAAATATGAACCTTGAAATTAAACCGCTTAAACCTGAGCTTTCTGCTGATTATTTCGATTTCTTCGAGAATCGGGCGTTCACAGACGATTCTCCTTACAGGTGTTATTGTCAGGTTTATCAAATGAGCAAAGAGCAGTATCAAGTGGTGTATGAAAATGTAGATGATGTTGACTTAGGATACATCTCCCGTGAGGTCGCCGAACGACAAATCGAATCGGGCATCCTGAAGGGATATTTGGCGTTTATTGACGGCGTAGTCATAGGGTGGTGTAACTCAAACGACCGTGCGAATTATCCCGTCGAACCGGTATATGATGATACTCCTTTCTACGCTCCGGCAGAAAAGCGGGAAAAGGCTGTGGTGTGTTTTGAAATTGCCCCGGAGTATCGTGGGAAAGGTGTTGCCACTGCTCTTTTACAACGGGTTATAAATGACGCAAAAGCCGAAGGTTATTCTGCTGTTGTGGGATTCCCTGCCGTACGAAACGAACGATATGAATGGGATTTTTCAGGTCCTGTGCGGTTATATGAGAAACTCGGGTTTATCAAGGTAGCGGAGGAAAATAATATTGCGACTATGCGTAAGGAGTTGAATAAGCCATTCTAATACCACATTTACATTTTTGCGGTGATTGTGCGCATGCAATCGCATTATATGAAAAAGTGTTTGATACAAAAGTTGAAAGCGTTATTTACAGCAGGGATTTTTTGCCGGATGAAAATAATAACGATAACAGGATAGCCCATGCTGTCATGTATATTCACGGGCAAAAGATATTCTTAAACGACCGATTTGGCAATAAGGACAAGTCTTCTGATATAGCTGTTCATCTTATAATCCTGTTTAAAAACACAGAGGAATTACTTACATGTTATGAAATAATGAAGCCGGATAGCACTATCATTGATCCGATGACAGAACTTCCATACAGTAAACTTGCTGTTCAGTTTATTGATAAATACGGTGTACAATGGGGGTTCATGGTGCAGGAGGAAATATAAAAATCCATCCGATAGGTAAAAGAAAACTCATAAAAAGAGATATGCTCCGACTCCTTAAATGGCTTCCACCCAAAATGTTCTGCCTTGTATGCAGTATTGATAACAATTTCATTTGATTTATCTGACATTGTTTTTATTAAATAGGTTTGTAGGGTATCGTGCTGTGACCGCTGCGTTTCTTCTGATTTGTCTTTGGATTTAATGAGAGCATTTTCATATGGCGTGATATGTCTTTAGTTCTGTTCAGAGCTTTTATGTCTTTGGCTTTTGGGCGAAGTTTGATTTTACTCATGGGAATACCTACTTTTATGTTCATAAAAAAAGCCCAGAGCTGTTTTGGCTCAGAGCATAGAACTTTATCGTAAATAAAAACTTTAACCAAATAACAACCCGCAGTTGATTTGACGACAAATAATTGTTTATTGATTTTCACTCCTCCGTATTTTACAATATAGTTACAAGTACTTGTAAAAATTATTATAAGAATGGAGAAATTTCTATGACTATAAAAATAGGTGAAAAAATAAAAGAATTACGTAAAAAAGTTGATGTCAATCAGGAAAGATTTGCTGAATATTTAGGTGTTACAGCGCAAGCTGTTAGCAAATGGGAGGTTGAAGGCTGTTATCCCGATATAGAGCTTCTGCCGTCAATCGCGAATTTTTTTAATATAAGTATAGACGAACTAATGTGTTTTGACGTTATGAAAAATCAGGAAAAGATTGATATGATTATTAAACAGATTGGTACTGAGCGAAGCAGAAGTTAGTACGACGGCACAAAAATTGAAATGCTCAGAAACGCCATTCAGCAATTTCCGAATAATTACGATTTATTGTATTGTCTTGCGAGAACTTTATGTTTTACGAAAGAACCATATGTATTCATTAGTGAGGAAGAAAGGAAGAAAAACCTGCGGGAATCTATATCAATTTGCACACGCATTTTAGAAGACTGTACGGACGATCATCTGCGTTTTCGTTCGCTTCAAGTGCTTACGCAAGCTTATAAAGACATAGGTGAAAAAGAAAAAGCTGTTAAAACAGCGAACAGACTGCCGCTTGCACGTGATTCGCGTGATATGGTACTTCCAAATATACTTGAAGGAGAAGCGAAATCTAATCAGATTGTTAAAAATATATGGTTGCTATCGGATATGTTTGAATATGCAATTGAAAATCTTGCCAACTCAAAATATAAAGATAACCCAGAAAAGAGAGTAGAATTATTTAAAAAAATCGTTAGCATTGAAGAAATACTGCACGAAAATAATGATTATATTTATGAAGCCTTACGGTTACGAGCAGTTTATTATTGGCTTACAGAAGATTATATAAAATTAAAAGATTATAATAAAGCGCTTGACTGTGTAGAAAAGTTTGCGGAACATAGCATAAACTTTGACGCTCTGCCAGATGTATCTACGTATACATCAATTATTTTTCAAGATGAAACCTGCCCCAAAAATAAGGATCTTGATTTTACAGGAAACACGGCTTTACACGCAAAAGAAATCTTATTAGCAAGAGAAATTTTTGCACCGGTATGCGAACACGTAAGATTTAAAACTGTTATTTCCAAACTTGAAAAGCACATAAAATAAGCAGTTAAATTTCAATTAGTTCATTCATAATCACAATGCTTATATACTCGCCGACTTATATACTTGCCGGAGGAAATAATATTGATTCTTAATATTTCAAATCATGAATTCACAGTAATTGAGCGAGGTGTATTTTATTTCGCTCTGCCTAATTATCCTAATATCTCAGCATATGAGTTGGAAGATATTCTTGCTTTCATCAAGTACGAAAAAATGTACGGTCGCCAAACGGAGATTGTCTGCGAGAATGCTACAATATTAGCTGCTGTTAATAACGCTATTTCTCATCCTGCAACAGTCGAAAATGCTTTGTTACCAGACGACAGTTTAACGAAGTTTGTATATCATGCAACGAGCCTCGATGCTACAAAAAAGATTTTATCTGGAGGAAGACTGCTCTCTGCGACAAAAATTTCAGGCAAGAGTGGTACTGAGCTTGCATACGAAAAGCGTGACAGTCCTTGGAATGACCCGCCAGACTATTTTGAATATATCATGTTTGGCTGGGGCGACAGCCCTATTGGCGATTATGTTGTTATGTCAGAAAAGCCCGACAGTGATTTCACCCCCGGAGTTCGCTTTTATTTCAGATGGACAGACTTAATCCAACATCCCGGTCATGTGTTTGATGGTTATCATCCTGTAAAAGTAAAAGATGTAATTATTCTGTCGGATTATCTTTATGCTTGTATTGTGCCTGAACAATATAGAATTGAATTGGATAGTTATATTTTGCCAGAGCTTGCGTCAAAGGTGTATTATTTACCTCAAAATAAGCTTGGAATAATGGATTGGAATGATATGGTCTATCATTTTATAACCAAAAGATAATTTCTATAATTGAGGTCATGCTTATATACTCACCGGTGGCAAGTTCTCCGGCTTTCTTTGCCCTCGCATATTTCAGTGTTTAAAGAGAGGATTATAGTTTTTATTTCAGCTATACTCATGGTGAAAGGAGGAGATAGCAATGGATTGGTCAACGCGTATGAATCGTGCTCTTGATTATATTGAGGCTAACCTTGACGGTGAGATTGATTTTGCTCATATGGTATGATTTGTCTTTAGTTCTGTTTAGAGTTTTGACACCTTTGGTTTTTTGCAAAAAAATTTAACGCACGAAATAACCTCCTTTTTTATAAAAAAAAGCCCGGAGCTGATTTTAGCTCTGGGCATAGATTTTTACGGTGATTTATGTTGGAGGAGGGATTATAATAATCCATCCGATAGGTAAAAAGAAAACTCATAAAAAGAGATATGCTCCTAATGCGGAATGACGGACTTTTTTTATTTAAATGCAAAAATTTTACTGCTAAATAGGAGCATGTTATGATTCTTCGAGTTCTGCTTTTTTTCGGAAAATACCCGTTTGTTTTTTCATTTAAATCCTTGACAAAGATATGCTTTTATGATATTCTACCTTTTGCAGATTGAGGAGAGGTGTCCGAGCGGTTTAAGGAGCTGGTCTTGAAAACCAGTGATTCAGCGATGAACCGTGGGTTCGAATCCCACCCTCTCCGCCATTTTTTACAAAGAGCTCTCTGAGGTCTGCCAAGATATACGGGTGCGTTTTTTATGTGTTTAAAATTAAAAACGGTCCGATTATGCATCTCACCATTGTGCATACTATAATTTAATTTCCTACGGAGAAGTACTCAAGTGGTGAAGAGGCGCCCCTGCTAAGGGTGTAGGTCGGGTAACCGGCGCGAGAGTTCAAATCTCTCCTTCTCCGCCAGCAAAAGTGGACGAAATAGATGCCACCGCGAAAAGCCTTGATTTATCAAGGCTTTTTGACGTTTTTAGGGTAAAATATCACACTTCATTTTTTATAGATGCCAAAAGCCGTTTTTGCCTTTCTGGAGAGATTCGAACTCTCGCGAACAACTTAACAAGCCAAATTAAGCACGCAAACGATAAAAAAGTTTGCGTGCTTTTTTTTACAAAATTTAAGGAGGAACATTATGAAAAGCAAAGAAAATAACAGAAAGAAAAAAACAATAGTTATTCTCGTCCTGTCAGCCCTGCTGGTACTGGCATCCAGCATCGGTATACTAGCGTTGACGAATCCGGGCATCTTTTCACGACCGGCCGAAAGCAGCGCAGGCGAAACAAAACGACTTGATGAAAACGGCAGAGCCATCGACGGCGCTTTGCAGAACAAGTCATCCGATGAAATCCTGAAGGAGCTGCAGGAAAAGCAGATCAATGTAACGGACAAATTAAGCTCCCATGTTTACTTCCCGTCCGGCTGCTCCGGCACCGAAGGTAGCTGGATCGTTGAAAATGTGGAATCCAATACGGTTACGATCCAGTGCGAGGTTTATCTCGGCGACAAGATGATCGCAAAAACAGTACCGATCAAACCTAATCAACATATCGAAACAATCATCCTTTCGGAAGATGTGGAAGCCGGAGAATACGATGTTGTCGCTTACGTCAATTATTACGATCCTGATTCCGGTAATTTTTTGGCGAAAGCGGGCTTCAAAATCAGGCTCACTGTTCAGTAGTCAATCCGTAACATGAGTGATTCACTCACAATGCGGTTGATATAAAATATTTTTAAGGAGGTTCTCGAAATATGAGAACGAAAACAGTCAAACGCGCGCTTTCCCTCATCCTCGCACTGGCAGTCACAGCGATCTGCAGTATCTCTGCGATGGCCGCAGACACCACCGTTACCGGAACCGGATCGGTGACAGGCAACGTCACCGTCAACGGCAGCATCACCGCTCTGACGATCAGTGTGACCCACCCGTTAGCGGTTGATTATGCGATCAACCCCAACACAGGAACAGCAGGCACATTCACTGCACCGGATATTTCCATTAAAAACCTGACAAAATGCCCTGTCAATATCACAGTTTTCTCCCTTAAAGCAGCCGCCGGCGGTACGGTCACGCTGACTGATGTCGACGTCGCTGATAAAACCTGGGCATCACTCAACGCCGCGGATTCCAAAAAGTATATCGCACTTGGAATCAAAGCAAAGGATGCGAACGGATGGGCTACGGGATACAGCACTGCAACGCACTATGCCACAAAGGACACCGCTTCCCTAATCGGCGCGCTTCCGACCAACACGACCGGAACCATGACACTGGTCGCAAACTTCGGCCTAGCGTTCGATGCAGCCTACACAGCCAAGCACAGTCTTGTTTTAATGTTCAATCTGGTTTAATTGAAAAGCAGCAATTCACAGGGAACCGCATGCCCGGCATGCGGTTCCCTTACTTTTAAGGAAGGAGCCAAAAGTGAAAATCGGCAAATATACGGCTGCGCTGGCCCTGTGCGCTGTTCTTTTCTTTTCCGTGTATATTCCGGTGTCAGCAGGAACCTATACCGTGACACAAGCAGTGTCCTGTGATTTTGCTGAAACACCAGTTGCGATAAAAAACAAATTAGGTTTTACGATGAGTGTAACACCATATGTCTGTAATACCCCCGTGACGAATGTAACACGAATTACCGGATATTATCGGCCTACTGCAATCCTCCTTAACATCGGATTCATTGATATTGATGTCTACTACAGCAAAGACGGATCGGCATATACCTACGGCACGCGGATTGAGAATATTGACGTCGGCCGGCAGTACAGCTATTCGATAACGATCAGCGGATCGCCTGCTACTGTGTACTCGATAACCTTTGTCCCGAACCTTATGTATGTCCCCGGTATCAGTTACAGCCTGACCAGTCCCAGATGTACGTGCCTGCTCACAGATAATACGCCGCCAACTGTTTCATTACATGAACAGGATGAATATTCGAACACCGGCGTAACAATTTACGCAGACGCGGCGGATTCTGAAAGCGGCGTCGCAGTTATGAAATGGGCTATGGGAACACAATCCGCATCATATTTTGCAAACGAAGGTACAGAGTTCTCCAGTTCTTTTACAATCAGCACAACAGGTATTGTTACGGTTTATGTGAAAGACAATGCAGGGAATGAAACTGTGGCACTCTATACCATAACGAAATATGATCCGTTCCCGCCTGTGATTTCAGCATCCGTTCCGACAGTATATAATCCGGCAAATACAATCACAGTCAGCATAACGGACAACCAATCAGGTATTTTTATCAGAAAATGGGCTTACGGCAGTTATGCCGCTTCATATTTCGCTTCAGGCGGGAACACCCTGTCGGGGAATACTTTTACTGTTGACAGATTGTAAAATGAAGTGCGCCACCTAATTAGGGTAAAAGAATAGCCCATAATGAAACTTTCGTGTAGAATGAGTTATCAAGACAACATTCAAACGGAGGCAACATTATGAGCTACCACCATCTTACCACATTTGAGCGGGGACGTATACAAGAATTATTGTCTCTGGGCTATTCGCACAGGGCCATTGCCCAAAAGCTAAATCGCCATCGCTCCTGCATACGACTTGTATTATGACATACGCGATTATGATGATTACGGGCTAAAATACCTCTCGCAGCATCTCGGCACAGGCTTTGATACCCGGCTGCTGCCCGGTATTGATACGTGGAATTTGGGTTCGGATATGATCCGGCGTGACGGAGCAAAGATAACGGATTACGGCACGGTATGCAGGATCAAAGACCCGTATTCGCTGATCGATGATCAAACGCAGTATGAGCTGATCGAAGTCTGCGGACATACCGCTATGTTTTCAGACAGCAGGGTTGACAGAATCACCCTCCCGAAATGCCTGTACGCATACGACATCCGGCACAGTGATTACGGCGATGTCAGCGATTTCAGGACGCTTGAAAAATATGTGATGGTTAATAACGCCGGAACCGTGATTACAAAACACCCGGTGGATCTCGGAAAGGACGGGTATATCGTGTTCACGGAAGAAACTCTGCCGAATTTCCTCGGAGAAATGATAACTCCGCGGCAGTTCCTGTCTTCGGACTTTGAAGCGCATCAGTCACAGGAAACGGAGGTGCAGCAGCTGTGAGCGGCAATGTTTATACAAGCCCCGATTTCCAGTGCGATCAGACGGAAGGCTTTCCGACGAGCTTATATGCCGATTGGGACGAAGGGATCGCGTGGCTGGAGCTGAACGAATCTTTAATCGATCCCTGTGAAGATGTTTCCTATTATCAAAGTCTGTGTGATGCCTGGGGAAAGCGCCCCTGCGTTTCCGCGGAGGATTTCAACAATCTTTTGAAAGAGCTTGGCAACGAAGCACTGTATAATGCCGAAATTCCCGTAGAAGATGACACGGAGGAAATGCAGCTATAACAGGTTCAGTAAAAAAATGGAGGTATATTAGTGGCAGAAATAAATGGAGGCGGGACACCTAGTTATATCTTTTGCATCCGGTTGGCAGCCTGTAAAATATCTGAAAACAATAATATTGTCCCACTAAAAAGTGAAAACGGCAAAGACATTATCCACGAGCTGTTCCTTCCGGCGTCTTCCGAACAATTCGAAGAAGCGGATAAATTCACGGAAACCTACTCCTGCTTGCCTGACGCGGTCTGTAAATATATATCCGCCGGGAAATACCCGCTGGATATCCGGCATATGACCATAATAGACATGGAATCCTTGAACATATCCGCGCGGTTAATTGAAGAAATGTCCCCGGAACAGGTTCAGGAACTTTCCGGGCAGATGGAATCGTTTGAATACGAATACGACCTGCAGGATGCCTGTGAACAAATCGTCGGACATTCGCTCGCATTGAACCAGTCCTGACAATAAAACAAGTAAACTCAATAACCCTGATATCAACCGTATCCTTACGGCATATCAGGGTTTTTTACGTTCGGATGCGGTTGGTGTCATCCGAAAGCAGGTGGTGATTATTAACAGCTTTATGTCATGGGTCGGAGGTAAAAAAGCTCTGAGGGACGAAATTCTTGCCCGGTTCCCCATAGAGTACAGCCGATATATCGAGGTGTTCGGCGGAGGCGGCTGGGTTTTGTTCCACAAGCAGCCGCAGAACGACTTTGAAGTATACAACGATTTCAACGCAAACCTTGTCAACCTTTACAGGTGTGTACGGGAGCATTCCGATGAATTGATCGATATGCTGCGTTATACGCTGAATTCACGTTTGGATTTTGAATATGTCCGTCACATGATGAAAACGAGGACGAACATCCCCGATGTAAGACGTGCGGCATATTTCTATCAGGTTATCCGGCAAAGCTACGCGTCGGGGCTGGACAGCTACGGCAGCCAGCCTCACAATATGTGGAACAACTTCCCGCTGATAACGGAAGCATGCGCGAGGCTGCAACCCGTCGTAATTGAAAACAAGGATTTTGAGAAGCTCATCCGGCAGTATGACAGGCCTGAGAGCTTTTTCTATTGTGATCCGCCCTATTACGATACCGAGAATTACTATCCTGATGTCAGTTTTACCCGTGATGATCATGAACGGCTGGCGTTCAGCCTCTGCGGAATACAGGGAAAATTTCTCTTGTCATACAACGACTGCCAGCCCATCCGCGAGCTTTATTCCAAAGTCGGGATCATTATCGAGAGTACATCCCGGCTGAGCAATATCGCACAGCGCTATGAAGGCGGCAAGCAGTATGCGGAGCTGCTCATCTCCAATTATGATACGACCGAACGCGCCCGTTCCATTGCACAGCTGACGCTTTTTGACACCTTGGAAGCCTCGCAACTTTTACTGAAAGAAAGGAAAATAATATGGAACTCGACAATTATACAATGATTCCTATTCGAACCAGCCTGCTTCATGCTGCCGGTATCAGTGAACATCAGGTACCGGAATGCCGCATTACCGGAGGTGAACTGGTTCTCTCCCGTCCGTCTGTCGTGATGATCCCCGTACCGTCCGGCATCCTGAGCGATGCCGGTCTGGATGAAAACGCCATACTTGAATTCTTTGCCGAAGATGGCAGGCTTGTAATACAAAGAGCGGACACATCCGATTATGTATGCGACGGGGACTGCGGAACCTGCCCTCTGGATGATACCGACTGTGAAAGCGACTGCGACAGCTGCCCCTGTCAGGATCAATGTGAAGAAAGCGGGGACAATGAAGATGAGTGACCGTATTTTTAAGGTGCTCGGGAAACGCGGGCGGATTACCATTCCTTTTGAAATCCGCAAAGCCCTGGGATTTGCTTACAACGATATCGTCAGCTTCAAGACTGACGGGAACACAGTACAGGTAAAACGGGAGAAAATATGCGATAACTGCCGTATGGAACATGCGGAAAAAGAAACCGCCGGTGACGGGATCACCCTGCTTAATTTCCTTGACAAGCTCACTCCGTCCGAGCAGAGAGCCGCCCTCATCCATTTGTCAGTAAAGTGGGCTGAAAATCAAGGCGGTGATAACCATGCCTGACAGAATCAGTTTATATCATTATTCCCGTGAGGAAGCGCACCGCAATAATGAGATTGAGCTGTGGCGTGACAGCTACCGTGAAAATGTCCGCTGCTCAAGAGCAATTGAAGAAGCCGTTAAACAGAATTTTAACGGAATGCATCTTACGAAGGACAGCCCGAAATCGGTTATTGATGAGTTCGGTTATAATCGAACATTTTGGGTGCTTGCCAACACCTTGCAGTATAAGCATTACGACGGTCGATTTTCCGATGATAACAAGCAGTGGGCAATAAAATTTTTCGTACCGAAAGATGAGAACAACTGCTATTTTGTAGCGGATAGCCACCCAGCGGTACTGGACGGTTTTATCAATCAGGTACGCCGCCAGTATCAGAGCCTCGGACTTTTTGACTATTCCCACTGCTGCAAGGACAGCGACCACCTGGACTACGAGAATCGGGTGCTTGTTCTAAAGCCGGAAATACTGAAGGATGAGTACAAATCACCGGATTTTCAATTGTTTTACGCGGATGGCGGCGGTTTCGGATGTTCACCGAAAGCCAGCGGCCGGAAGGTGCTGGGACAATTCCTCAAGGATGGTGAACGTGTATATTATAACCGAAATGATTTTATCGGTGTTCTATCCGATGAGCATCTCCCCGCATGGGCGGCTGAAAAACTGGAAGAACTGAACGCTCCCGCCGAGCCTGAACAACAGGACGGCGGGATTTCCATGTGAAGGAGGAATTTCCATGAGAATAAAAATTTTTCAGATCGATCATGACAAGGATACAAAAGGTGTTAAATTCATGCCCCTTGAATGCGCCTGTGAGCAGGGCGGGATTGATCCGTCCATCTACAAGACCGTGTTTTACGGTGACGTGGAAGCGGAAAATCTTGAAGATATATTCCGGATTTTCAACACCGAAACGCTCGGTACACATCAGGGGCATTCGCTGTCGGTCAGCGATATCGTCGAGGTGCTGGGTGACGCACCGGAGCAATCCGTCGAAAACGGCTGCTACTTCTGCGATTTAGCAGGTTTTGAAAAAGTGGACTTTGATCCGGCGCAGTGTGCTGAGATGGACGGTACAAAAGTACTGTTCGTTACACCACATCACACGCCAGTGGAAATTAAGATCGGAAACGATCTTAAGTCCATGCAGCGGGCGGTCGGCGGAAAGATAGAATTTGTCTGCCCTTTTGATAATGATGACGCAGTGCTTGTCTGTAATGAGGAAGGAAAGCTCATCGGCATGGAAGGCAACCGCCGCATTGAGGGTGACGTGATCGCCGGTCCGTTCTTCATTATCCGCGATGACGGCGAAAGCGAAACAACAGATCTGACCGACGAACAGTTGCAGAAATACGCCGAACGGTTCGCACAGCCCGAAGATATCTCTAAAGAAGAAGTGGAGGAAAATACAGGTTTTACTTTTATCTCCATATAACCCGTTATCAAGATTCACTGAGCCGGACGCTGACAAACAGCGCCCGGCCTTTTGAAAATAATACAGACTGAGAGGTAAACACAATGAGTACATCGAAAAACAGCAATTCATCCGCGCTGCAAAAACCAAATGACCAAAAGAGCACCGCTCCGCCGCTCGTTAGGGTGAAAATCCAGAAGCTGTTCCACGGCGGGGATAGTAAGCTCAGAGCCGTTGCCAGCGTAACCGTAAGCGGAGCGTTCGCCGTTCACGGGCTGAAGGTTATGGACGGTGAAAAAGGACTGTTTGTATCCATGCCGAACAGCTCATATAAGTCGGGCGGCGAAACCAAATATCAGGATATATTCCATCCTGTTACCGCGGAGTCCCGCCAGACTTTAATCGACGCTGTGCTGAAAGCATATGAACAGGCTCTCACCGAACAGCAGGACGGAAGCGAAACGCAGTCCGGTGACGAGGAATCTCAGGAGGACGAGGAACCGGACATGGCGCAATCCATGTAAACCACAATAAACAGGAGGAAAATATAATGAAGAAACTCTGGAAAGCCATTAAAGGTATTAAAAACCGCGTGAAACAATTCTGGAATACCATCAAAACGGCCGGATACCGCGCAAAATTCGCCGTCGCAAACCGGCGCGGTGAGTCATCAGTATCGACGGCAGTCACGATATTGACAGCTGTCGTATTAGGGGCTTTGATACTGGTCGGGCTTTACGCGCTGCTAAAAGATCAAGTACTGCCAACGCTTGCGGACAAGATAGAAGAACTTTTCGATTACGCGGATTAAACATGATATGCAAAAGGCGGGACGGTAAACACCATCCCGCCATTATATTTATTCAGAATGGAGAATTATCTTATGTATAAAAAGAAAAAATGGCTGGCGGTTCTGGTTATCTGCCTGATTCTTGTCACTGTGTTCAGCATAACGGCTTTCGCCGCTTCGGGCGATGTTGCCGGAGCAATCGAAAACACATGGAACGCCGCAAAGACGCAGATCAAACAAGTGGTTAACAATGTCGTGTTCCCTGTGATCGATCTGATCCTTGCCGTCCTTTTCTTCGCCAAGATTGCGATGGCATATATGGACTACCGGAAACACGGACAGTTCGAGTTTACCGCTCCGGCGATTTTGTTCGCCTGCCTTGTTTTCAGCTTATCAGCGCCACTTTATGTGTGGTCGATCATTGGGATGTAATTATATAAATATGTTTTAATCCAATATAATGATAATAAAAATAGTATATCATAATTGATATTTATTTCCACATTAACATAGAGTACCCTAATCAACTATAAGTTAATGGGGCTGTTGCAATAACAACCCAAAAAAAGAGGCCGCGCGACCAGAAAATGGTTGCACGGCTTATCTTTTTGTTGTAAAATATAATTACCAAAAAACACTAAACAACGGAGATATTTTACAACAATG
>JAQVPJ010000024.1 GCA_028702135.1 Eubacteriales bacterium
TGTGTAAAAGTGAATAACAGTTTTCCCGTATCCAATGCCTCGTTTGTCTTCAATCTGCACAGCCCGCACTTATAATGCGGGCTGTGTAGCTTATTTATTTTCTGTTAGTCTTGCTCTTAACCGGTATTGTGATTGCGTCATATATTCTTTATAACGCTCGAAATCCTTTATAAGAGCATCCTTCATTTCTTTTTCATCCTCCGAAACAGAAACTGTGTTTATTGCGGTGATTATTCTTTCGAGATCAGAGATAGCCGTTTCAGTATATTGCAATTTTTGTCTTACAGTCGCTTTTTCCGAATCGAACTTGTCTGCTTTTTTTAACATATCGTTGATAATAGGCTTAATTTTATCAGAAAACTTATAGTCCCTTTCAAATCCGTAAACCGTATCGAGCTTACGCAGCATATCGTTCATACCCGCAGAGATAGTTTTATTCAAAAGATATGTCTGAACCGACTTCTTTGAATATGAGGATTTGATCATAACTTCCTGATAATTATCAGCAGTGATGCTGCCGAGTGAGAAAACAGCGCTTCCATCTGCTCCAACACCCCTTATGATATCTAACTGAGACGCGAAATCTGATTTTGTGGTTTCTCCAAACGCAGATATTCCGGTAGAATAAAACGCTTTGTCCTTAATAAGGCTTTCAAACAGCTCTGCATTGTCCCTGACTACCTTATTATCCGTCGAATAAGACATCGAAAAAATCTCATCCATCCATCCGTTTTCAATCCAGTTAGTAAAATTCTGATACAGGGTTTTGGGAACAGTAAGTGCGTCGGGGTAACAGGCACTGCTAATCCAAAGGTCGGGCTTTGTACTTATTACAAGCTCGTATACCTCCTCTACCCAGCTGTTAATAATGTTCTCCCTGAACCTGCACCAGTTGTCGAACATTTCAGTTCCCGCTTTGAGCGTTCCGGGATCGACGGTTGTATCATACTCTTTTCTGAAGCCTTCTACGATGTCCGTGTTATAACCGTAATCAAAGGTTCCGAAGTTATACTCAGGGAAACGAATATAATCAAGATGGATACCGTCGATATCATAATTCTCGATAATCTCTTTGTATATATTCAGTACCAGAGATCTGTTTTCCTTATCATAGGGGTTAAGAAACACATAATCACCGAAGATGGTCTTATTATAATTGTTACCCTGGCTGTCCAAAAGATGCTTTCCGACAGTGTTGCTCACAAGAGAATCAGGGTTCGCCTCAGCATAACTTAGGGTACCTATAAAGAAGTTCTCTACCCATGCGTGTATCTCTATGCCGTATTCATGTCCGATACGGCAGAATGACTCAAGCGCATCAAAATCCCCATGTGCTGTTTTGTTGTGAGAAATGAGCTTATTGTCGGAATAGCCTATAACCATTCCGTTGTACCATGTCTCAAGATAAATCGCATTGATATTCAGAGCCGCCGCTTTTTCTATCGCTGCTCTTACCTCGCTGTCGCTCTTGTCGTATGAACGGTACCATGCGGCACGGTTTTCTACGGCGCTGCTGCGTATCATGGAATAGCCCAAGGTGTCTATGCTCTCTTTTACGATTTCAGAAAGACGAATCGCCTCCGGATAATCGGTGCTGTTTATTGCGATGCCTATCTGTTCAGTGAGTTCGGAAATCTCATTAAGCGTGTTTTGAACCTCAGTGTAGTCAATATCGTAAAACTGCTTTTTTGCTTCTTCAAAAAGCTTAACGGCATTTTCGTAAGCATTCAGTGCGTTTTGTATATTCAAAGTCGGTGATTTTATGATTTTTACAGATCTGTCAACTTCATTGAGGATTATGTTTGCTCCGTTGACATACAGATTACTCAAAAGCTTTGCCGATTTTCCGTGGCCTGAAAGCACCAGCCCGCCACCGGGTATCTTAGAGTTTCCCGAAGTGCTCTCACCGATTATTAATCCATCGCCGCTGACAAGCACCTCATAACCGTAAGCGTTGGTTCCTGTTGACTGCACGCCCTTGTAAACGATTAGGGAATCGCTTGTCCTCACGGTATTAATCCCATCGTAATCGAGCTCTGTGATACTGTAAACGCTGTTTGAAAGCGAGATAAGGCATTTCATTCCAGTTTCGATTTTATCGGCATGCTTATATGACGTAGATGAGTTATGGATGCTCAGTACATATCCGTTTTCGGGTATCTTCGTATCGCCCCTTGCATAAAGTACGGAGGTAACCTTATTATCCGATATTATTATTTCCGTTCCGTCATTATCCGTTCCTGTTGCCTCGCCGTATTCGGGTGTATATAGCACGCATGGATTATTTGTACTTCGGCTGGCGTTTGTTGAGTTTAGCTCAAAGATATACTTATTTACAGAAATGTATTTTTCGGGCAGATTCCTTGTCTTTACAATGATTGTAGTTATTTTATCGCCTATTGAAAGACTCTCTGCCAAAACCGCTTTTTCCCCGGTAAATGCAACGACCACGCCGTTGTTTGAGGGTATCAGTATTCTTGTATTTTTTGCACCCTTGTAAACGACGATATCGTCAACAACGACAACATCATAGAAATCAATCTCTCTTGCGGGAGTTACAAGCTCAGTATGATAGGAATTGTAAAAATATAAACCGCTCTCTGTAATACTCTCGAGATTTGTTCTTTCTTCTCCTATTTTATATACTTCTTCACCAATCACCACGGCTGAAATATCGCTGTAAGAAGATGCTCTTTCCTCTCTTGAAATGTACATCTTTACATTCTCCTTAAAAAGGGATTTTGCATACATGGTGTTGTATTCACCGATGAACACCAAAGCGTTTGTACCCTTTGCTATTGTTCCGCCCTCCTGAATTGAGCTTATTCGGTAATTAGCGGTTGCAACAAGCCTTAGAATAAATGCGACTGATCCGGGCGGAAGCTCGGTGTCGACGCTGTACTTTGAAGTAAGAAGGGTAATGTTGGAGTTCTCGTTTATACCATCGACCGGGTTTACATAATATACTCTTCTTGTAAGAGTCTTGTCCTCGGGAATAAATGTGCACAGGTCAAAACGTTCATATTCGGAAGCGATCTGCTCGAAACCGAAAACCTCAATTTCTTTGTCTTTTTTTATTTTTAGCCCCGATACTTTTTCAAGAGGCAGGCTTATAACAAATCCGTTTACAGGTATGGGTGTGTTTGATTTATTGTTTGTTGTGGTATCCACAGAAATGACCGTGTATTCAATACCGAACTCCACGGTGTTTGAATACTTGACGCTCACTACCGCTCTGTCGGTATGAGAACCGCCTATCCTTAGCTGGTAACTGCCCGTATTATCCCTGTAATCTCTCGTATAGACTGCGATTTCATTGCCTTTTATCGCAGTATTTATCGTATCCGCCTTAAATACCATACCGTCAAAATTAACGCTTAGATTTAAATTCTTTTCATCTGTAGAACCTTTTGAACAAGAAGCGAAAATGCCTGTGAAAAGACCTAACAAAAGAATTAAAGAAATAGCTCTGCTCTTCATCCCGTTCACCTATACCCTTCTCTTTTGCTTCGGAAAAAGACTTTTATATATACAGTATAACTTTTTTAATTACAAAACAGCAAAGAAAACGACGAAAGACTTATATACATTTAGATTGACATATAATAATTAACTATAATAAATTCGGAGCGTTTTGTCAATAAAATAAAGGAAATTTTACATTTTACCGGTACCGGCTCACACATGAAATAAAACATACTTTTTATACATTTTAAATATTAACAAATGTTTCACCATTTATCGTAAAATGCTGTTATAATAGGAATGATATGGGTGTTTTTTATTCGAATAAAAAAGGAGCTGTTAAAATGCTTAGCAAGACTCTTAACGCCGCGGTTAGCAAAATGGGTTTAACTGTTACCGAAAATCATGCTTTTGGCATTTACGGCGGATATTTGCTTACAGTTTACGAGGCAGGCAATAAAAAGACCGCTTTTTTTAACTTTATACTCGATGATGATACAGAAGAGGATGAGAATGTTCAGGAGCGCAGTAACGAGAGCTCAGTTGCCGCTTTTGAGATTTCCGAGGCTATTAAGAAGAACATCGACAAGTTTTCCATTATTGATTACAACTTCATGGACGATGGTCTTTTGGTTACTACAAATCAAAGCATTCAGGTTTTTCTTGAGCTTATAGATTTTTGTACTGAGCTTTTAAGAGAGCATAAAATAAAGGGCGGCGATTACTGCTCAAACTGCGGTAAAACCTTCGGAAAACGATTCCCGAAGAAGATAACACTCGGCAATAGAAATTACCTGTATTGCGAGAGCTGTGCTTTTGATATATATGAGGAGCACAACAAGCCTGATGCCTTGAAAACGGAAGCCAAGTCGGGAGGAAAAAGCTTTTTCGGGTTTTTAGGCGCACTTGCAGGCGGATTATTAGGAGCTTTTCTGTACTTTGCGATTTATATGTGGGTTCTTCCGGGTTCAGAGGCTTTAGAGGATTTCGACTGGCGTTTTCTTGTAATTATACTCGGCTTTATAACTTCATTCCTCGTTTTTACCGGCTACAAACTTTTTTGCAAAAAAGCTAACACTTTTGCTTTCGTTACCGTTACCTTATTGTCGGCGATACTCACCGCGGTCGGTCAGTATATAGGAACTCTTGTCAATATAGCAAGGAACTTCTCTTTGGATTTTGACAGCTTTTTTATTTATAAAAACTGGTTCCTGATGCCTTTTAGGAATACTGTGCCTGAGGATTCCACAGAATATACAGATTTGGTTTTCAATACGGATTTTTATCGTTTTGCAATTATCGGCGTTGCTCTTGCCCTGCTCGGTTCGGTAATATTTCTGCTCGGTTTTTATGAGAAAAGCAGACCGGTCAAGGAAGAAATGTTTTTGGAAACTTTAAAGATACAAAACGTAGCGGACAAAAAATAGTCTGTCTTCAATATAAGGGAAGCTTTGGCGGTGAATTGCAGAATATTCAGTTCTGTCTTTAATCCGTTTTTCAGCTTCCCTTTTAAGTTACTTTTAAGCATTTTTACTAGAATTATAGTGAGATAAAGGAGGTCGGAAAAATGCGGGTTCTTATTGTGGAGGACGAGATTAGGCTTGCAGATACACTCGGTGAGATAATGCATACGCAAAAATATGCCTATGATATCGTTTATGACGGCGAGGACGGATTGTCTTATGCAGAGAGCGATATCTATGACATTATAATACTGGACATTATGCTTCCGAAAATGGACGGCTTCGAAGTTGTAAAAAGCCTCAGAAAGATAAAAATAAATACACCCGTGCTTTTGCTTACTGCAAGAGACGAGGTTTTAGATAAGGTAAAGGGACTTGACTTCGGCGCGGACGATTATCTGACTAAGCCGTTTTCTGTCGAGGAGCTGCTTGCAAGGGTAAGAGCACTATCCCGCAGACAGAGTGAAATCTTCATCGATGAGCTAAAGTTTTCCGATATTGTGCTTAATTTATCAAACTATACATTAAACTGCGGCAAAAAATCAGTGCATTTAGGTTATAAAGAATTTGAGATATTACGCCTTCTTATGTCAAATTCGTCTCAGGTTGTGCCGAAAGAGGATATTCTTACGAAGGTATGGGGATATGATTCCGACGCTGAGGATAACAATGTGGAAGTATACATCTCTTTTCTGCGAAAAAAGCTGCAATTCCTGAACTCAGCCGTTAATATCGCAACTATTAGAAAAATCGGATATCATCTTGAAGAAGCAACATAATACTATATTATAACGCTTTTTGGATGAGAAGCGCATACCGGTTGAGAAGGTTTTTCATAAAATAATGCTCACCGGAGAAACGGAAACGTCGTGATACGAAAACTCAGAGCCAAATTTATCTTAACGAATATGCTGCTTATTTCGATGGTTTTGATAGCGGCTCTTGTTTTTGTGTATTGCTCCACGGAAAAAAACCTTGAAAAAGAAAGCATTTCCGCAATGAAGGATATCTCAGCAAGAACAGCAGAAGATCAATCGTTCTTTTTCTTCAGCCCCGACAGAACAAACAAAAATGACAGATATTCATACCTAAAAACCTTTACGATAGAGACTAACGAGGTCAACATGACCTACCGGATAAACGGAAATGTGTATGACCCGTCGGATTTATCGGACGAGGACAACGATTATATAAACAAGCTGATCGATACCGTTCATAAAAGCAGAACCGACTTAGGCATTATTGAGGAATACAATCTGCGTTATTATTCAGTCAGTACAGTTTTGGGCAGCCGTATAGTTTTTCTTGACAAGGATTATGAGGACAACAATTTAAAACAGCTTTTGCTTAACTTTTTAATTGTCGGATTATGCGCTCTCACTGCTTTTCTTGTTATCAGCATTATTATCTCAAAAATCGCCGTATCTCCGGTGGAAAAGTCATTGAATCAACAAATTCAGCTTGTTGCAGACGCTTCTCACGAGCTGAAAACGCCCATAACAGTCATTTCAGCAAACGCCGACATTCTGCTTTCCAACAAAGATTCGACAATAAAAGAACAGTTGAAATGGGTCGAATATATAAAAACCGAATCGTCAAGAATGACTGAGCTTGTCAATAATCTGCTGTTTTTAGCAAAAACAGACGAAAGAAAAAAAGCCGAATCACAGAGCATCATCAATCTCAGCGATATTGCGACAAGCTGTATACTGCCTTTTGAAAGCATTAGCTTTGAGAAAGGTAAAACGCTCGAGTCTTCAATTATGCCGGAGGTTTATATAAAAGGCAACGAAAACTCCGTAAAGCAGCTTGTTATCATTCTTACCGATAACGCTTTTAAATATTCCAACGATAACGGAGTCATAAAAGTCACTGTTTTCGCGGATCAGGACAAAGCCGTGTTATCCGTATGGAACACCGGTACGCCGATACCTCCCGACCAGTTATCGCATATTTTCAAGCGTTTTTACAGAATTGACAAATCCCGCTCACGCACGGAAGGCGGTTACGGGCTCGGATTGTCTATAGCGAGCAGTATTGCTGATTCACACGGAGCAAAAATCACCGTACAGAGCTCTGATGAAAAAGGGACTCTTTTCACCTGTGTTTTCAAAAGGCAAAGGCTTATAAATAAGGCAAGCGAGATATGACCTTCGCCTGCCTTTTAATCTACATTTGCTTTTTAATCTTTTCGAGCGCATGTTTTTCCAGACGGCTAACCTGCGCTTGTGAAATACCGATTTCCTCAGATACCTCTGTCTGTGTTTTCCCGCTGTAGAAACGCATAAGAAGTATACGTTTTTCTCTCTCTCCGAGATTTTTTATAGCTTCACTGATGGCGATATTGTTCAGCCATATCTCGTCATTGCAGGTATTGTCGCTAATTTGGTCAAGCACATAAATCGAGTCGCCGCTGTCCGAATAAACGGGATCATACAGCGAAATAGGATCTACAATGGCATCAAGTGCGTTCGTAACGTTTTCCGGCTTTTCTTCAATCTCGATTGCGATCTCCTCAACCGTAGGCTCTCTGGACAGCTTTACGGAAAGCCTCTCCTTTGCCTGAAGTGCCTTGTATGCCATATCTCTGAGCGAGCGTGATACTCTGATCATATTGTTATCCCGCAGATAACGCCGCACCTCTCCCAATATCATGGGTACAGCGTAGGTAGAGAATTTAACATCCAACGTCATATCAAAATTATCGACCGCCTTAATAAGACCGATACAGCCCACCTGGAACAAATCGTCGGGATTCTCTCCCCTGTTCTGAAAAGACTGTATCACACTTAGAACAAGTCTTAAATTGCCGCTTATCAGCTGTTCTCTCGCATTTTTGTCGCCTTCTTTAGCTTTTTTTAAAAGCGAAAGCTTTTCCTCATTCGAAAGAACCTTTAACTTTGCAGTATTTACACCGCATATTTCAACCTTGTTGTACATATACATCCTCCGAAATTGGTTTACATAATAAGTTTTCCCAATTTGTCGGAGATGAATACTTAATAATTATATTGAATTTATTAAATCTATTTGATAATATAAATGCAATAGAAAACAAGACTACAAAAATGATAGGAGATTGAAAGTTTTGACCAGATATACAGTTGACCGGATAGAAGATAAATTCGCCGTTTGCATTGACGAGAATGACAACACAATAAACATCGAGCTTTCCAAGTTTGATTTTAAGATTACCGAGGGGCTTTATATTATGTACGACGACGTAAAGGATTGCTTTTATCCCGATTATTCAAATACAAAAAAACATAAAACCAAGAATCGTAAAAGACTCAAAAACCTGTTCGGACGCGGTAAATAGTATTTCCCGGGAAATACTCGACCTATACGAATTCTGAGCATTAAAATAGCCTTTATCATCATATAATACACGGGAAGTGCTGTTATGAAGAAAAGGCTATTTATTTTTTTTATTGTATTCATCCTGTCGTTCGGACTGCCCGGATACTTGTTTTTTAAGGGTTTTTCCGAGGCATCGGATATTTTTGCCGCCGGGGAAGCGAAAAATATGCTCACCTATCGTGTAAACGACTGCATTTACAAAAAGGTAAGCGAGAGAGGATTGAAGTACGACGATTTCGCTTTTATAAAAACTGACAACGAGGGGAAAATAACCTCTATACAGATAGATAGTGTTAAGCTCAACACAATAGCCTCTGAGCTTGTGAAGGATATAATAGAGAGTATTAGGAGCATTGAGTACGGTGAATTCGGCATACCACTCGGAAACGCTTTCGGAAGCAGAATTTTTTCGGGTAGGGGCCCGAAAATCAAGGTCAGAATCGTTCCGCTGGGTACAGTCGCAAGCGAGATACGGAGTGATTTCAAGTCGGCAGGTATAAATCAGAGTCTGCACCGGATTATGCTCGAATTTAAAATATGCGTTTCACTCCTGTCACCGTTTGCAAGCTCATCAAGTGAGTTTGTTTCCTCGTTATGTATTGCGGAAACGGTGATTGTCGGGGAGGTTCCGAACGTTATCTGGGGACTTGGCGAGCCTTCTGGCAATCTCGAATGAAATGATTGATACCGCGCTTGACGCAGACAGCGAAAAATGAGTTTCTCTGGGGTATTTTAGTCTTACCACCAAATCGGATATATCGGTTATACCTGCGGAAATACCTCTCTTTTCGCCGCCGAAAACAACGCATAACGGACGTTTTACAAAGGATTTATATAAATCCCTCGCTTTTTCGCTTTTATCCGTCGAAACAAGTAAAATGCCCTTTTCTTTTATTTTTTTGCAGGCTTCCGTAAGATTATCCACGACAGCGATTTCAAGCAGCTCCGACGCACCCGCCGAGCTGCGTACAACAATTTCATCAGATGAGAAAAAGCTGTGCTGCGGGAGTATGACTCCGTCAACACCCGCTGCGTAAAGTGTACGCAGCGTAAACCCGAAGTTGAACGGGTCCTCGATACCGTCAAGCACGACAAGGAAAGCGTTTTCATGTTCAATCAGAGCTTCGAGAGAGGAATACCTCCTCTCCCCTGCCCATGCGGCAATTCCGCCTGCCGTCGTATTGTCGCACAAAGACTTGAATTCGTCTTTGCTGACGAATTCGATTGGTATATCGTATTTGCTCAACGCTTCATACTGCCTTTTTTCGGGAGCGTGAAAGCCGGACTTGATGACGGAATCATACCTTTCACGATCGAGAATGATTTTATGAACTGTCCTTTTTTTCGCTTCGATGGCAGTCCGTACGGAAATATAACCGCTCAGTAAAATATCGCTCATTCGCTGACTCCGCTTAATTCCTTTAATACATTTGTATAAAATTGCCTGTTTGCATTGGTTACATAGCTCATAAAAAGAACTTCCTCTATGCCATTTTCCGAAATATATGCCGATATATCTCCGCTGTAATAATTCGGGTTTACATAATGAATCTCACTATAATGGCTGACGAGAAACGGAACGAACGGTGCCGCGCTTGTGTCGGATACGACAAGCAGTTTCCCTCCTGATGTGCCGGTGGTTATCTTATACCTCTCCGCCTCCATACCGAGGAATACATTATATCCGTTTGCCGAACCCGAAACCCCGTTGCCCGACACCGAATAACTCGTGTAAGTTATACCGCTTTTGTAGACTGTCAGGTCACAGGTATTATTCTTGTCGGTAAGGTAATAATCGATGAAATCCGGTGTTTTGCTCAGACAGTCCTTGTTCGTGGCAGTATGGAACCTTCCGAGAAAATTCTCATAGGTTTCCTTATTGAAGTCATCAATCCTTACGGGTGAGAAGCCTGCCGCCGCCGCAAAGTCACTGTAAGCGTAATACGCCGCCAGCGCTGTCCAGTTAATATCCGTGCGGAAATAAAGGTACTCGTCCTTATGTGAGGAAAGCGTCTCGTATATATTGATCGATTTAATGCGTTCATCAAGGTTTTCGTTTATAACCGAGATGACATTTTTTTGGTTTGCATTAATAAAATTATCGGCGTCGGACTTATATACTTCATAGGGAATCTCGGCAAATTCTACGCTTGTCGGAGCAAGAATGCTATAAACATCAACGCCGCCTGGTATCTTTGCGACGAGTGAGTTTAGTGTCTCGGCATAACGGGTGGCGGTTTTTCCGGTAGCGCTGCACTGTTCATAACCTGTATCCCCGTAAATATAAGTATAGCCGAGGTTGTTAATAACCCAACCGTGGAAAAGCTCGTCGGACTCCGATGTATCATCGGAAACTTCGGATGTCTCCTGCAAGCTGCTCTCATCAAAGCTTAATGTGGATTCTGTACCCAGTACGCTCTCCTCGCTTTCGGAGATAGCTTTACTGCTGTCCTCATCTGCACTGCTGCTTGTACTGTCTGAATTCGTGCCGATTTCGGCGTTCGTTTTGTCAGGTAAAAACAGTATTGCAGCCAGCACGAGTAACACTATTATAAATACCGTCAGTAAAGATATAAAAACCGCCTTTTGCTGTTGTGTTTTTCTATGCAGAATTATTTCCTTATGTTCATCGTTCATTGTTTAATATCCCTTCTATCAGCATTTCGATATAACCCATTACGATTATATCCATTATTTTCCTGAATCAAACGATTTCGGTCTTATTCGGTTTTAAGAAATAAAGGAGCAACACGATGTTGCCCCTTTCGGGATTATGTCGATTTTTATTTTTTCGGATTGTCTTTGTTATTATCGGAGTTACCGGTATCCGTCTGATTGCCGCCGGCATATTCATCACCGGTATTGGCAGTGCGGGATTGTTTTTTTCTGTCCTCGTATATCTGTTCACTGCGCTTGCGGTTGGATTCCTCGCTCTCCTTTTGCTTTCGCTCTCTTACAGCGTCAAGCATCTCGGGAGTAACTCCCTCGGTAAAGCAAAGCTCAAACTGCTCGTTGTCCATAGTTTCATGCTTGACAAGATAATCGGCTACAAAAAGCAAAACTTCCCTGCACTCGGTAATGATTCTCTTTGCGATATTATATCCGTTGTCGATAAACGAATGTATCTCTTCGTCAATCATAGCAGCTATCTTTTCGGAATAATTGCGTGTGCTCTGATAATCCTTGCCGAGGAAAACCTCATCATGACCGGTTCCGAAAACGACCGGACCGAGCTTTTCGCTCATCCCGTACTGTGTAACCATTTTTCTTGCGATATCGGTGGCTCTGGTAATATCGTTTGATGCACCGCCGGAAATATCTTCGCAGAACAGCTTTTCGGCAACTCTACCGCCCAAAAGCACTGCAATTTCCTCCTGCAACTCGTTTTTATAAACGCTGGTCTTGTCTATCTGTGGAAGCGCAAGCGTATAACCCAATGCTCTTCCGCTCGGTATAATCGAAATCTGATGAACAGGGTCCTGAGTAGGAGACATCTTGGTGACAATTGCATGTCCCGCCTCATGCAGAGCGGTTTTTCTCTTGTCTTCCTCCTTGATGACGAGAGATTTCTTTTGAGGACCTACAAGAACCTTTATGATAGATTCCTCTATGTCCTTCATACCTATAAGGCTCTTTCCCTTTCTTGCGGCAAGCAGAGCAGCCTCATTTAAAAGGTTTGAAAGATCCGCGCCCGTAAAACCGGAGGTACTCTTTGCAATCGTCTCAAGATTAACATCGCTCTCGAAGGGCTTGTTACGCGCGTGGACCTTTAAAATCTCCGCACGCCCTTTGATATCGGGATAATTTACCGTAACCTGTCTGTCAAACCTGCCCGGTCTCAACAACGCAGGGTCGAGTATATCAGGTCTGTTTGTCGCTGCGATTACAATAACACCGTCGTTAACGCCGAATCCGTCCATCTCGACAAGCAGTTGATTTAAAGTCTGTTCTCTCTCATCGTGACCGCCGCCCCAGCCTGCGCCCCTGTGTCTGCCCACAGCATCAATCTCATCTATGAATATTATACACGGCGCGGTCTTCTTCGCCGTTTCGAATAAATCTCTCACACGTGAAGCACCGACACCTACATACATCTCTACAAAATCCGAACCGGAAATTGAGTAGAACGGAACACCGCTCTCGCCGGCAACCGCTTTAGCAAGCAAGGTCTTTCCCGTTCCCGGAGCGCCTACAAGCAATACGCCCTTTGGAATTCTTGCGCCCAGCTCGGAGAATTTGGAGGGATTCTTTAAAAACTCCACAACCTCCTGCAGCTCCTGCTTTTCCTCGTCCGCACCGGCAACATCGCTGAAGTATACCTTCTTTTTCTCATCCGAACCGAGCTTTGTTCTCGCCTTGCTGAAGGAGTTCATCCTGCCGCCCAGTCCGCCGCCCAAACCTCCGCCGGTACCGCTGCCTTTTGTCGCTCTTGAAATAAACATCCACCATACGGCGACCATAATAACGATTACGATTACGTAAGGCAGGAAAGAAACCCACCACGGAAAAGTCGTCGGTGGCTCCAAGTTATAATCCTCAAGAACTCCCTTTATCAGCTGCCTTGTAATCGTTGTGTTCATATCCTCATAGAATATGCCCACATCGTATAGCTGAAAACTGACGACAGTATCGTCTGTTTTTATAATCTTTATTACATTATTCTGATCAATCTCGAAATACCTGACTTCTTCGTTATAGAACATCCTGCGAATATCGCTGTATTCAAGCTCATCATCGGACGAATTTGTCGTAACCGCACTTGCGATAACAATTACGGCAATAAAAAACAATATATAAAACAGTGCTGCTTTGCTGTTACTCTTCATTTATTAGTCCTGCCTTTCCATGATACGAACTGTTATAATATATGAGTCTTTATTTCGCATATCCGAAGCCGATACCCGGTCTGCCACACCTATAAAAGGTACATAGATGATACCCTCGTCGTCGAAAAAAATCGGTATCGCTGCCCTTAAACCAAGCGGGATCCGTTTTGCGTTGAATTCCTTCTTAATGCTCCTGTGAATACCGTTCAAAAGGATTCTGTCACCCGGTTTTCTTGCCCTGTATTTTACTCTGCCAACAATATTATCAAAGTATAATTTTGTATATGTGTAATTATTGTAAATATTTGCTTCCTGTATTCTATTATTTCCCAACAAATGAATACTTATATATCCGTTGCAAAAACTGTTCTCGCCTTCTGCTAACTCGTAAACTCCGCTGTCATGCAGAACAGTCTTTTTTTCGGGATACTCAAAGGTAATGATACCGTTATTATTTATTGCCACAACACCTCCGGGAAGGTTAATGCTCTTTCCTTGTCCGGAAGCTGCAAGCTGTGTCAGGGCATTTAAATGCACGCTCATAAGGCTCTTACCGACCGTAAATTCGGCATATTCTTTTTGTAGCTTTCTTCTTAAAATTGCCGGATGCAGCTCTGAAGCTCTGAGATTGTCCGGGATGCTTTCTATAACCATGCCAAAATAATCCTCGTCTGTTTTTGCATAGTCACATAAGGTGTTCGCCGAATCAATATATTTATTATTGAGCTTTTCCGCCGCAGGAAAAATAACGTTTCGTATATAATTCCTTGTAAAAGCGTTATCATAATTGCTGCTGTCGGTTACAAACTCCTGCTTTTTTTGCGAAAGAAAAGCTAAATTCTCCCCCCTGCTTATATTGAGCATCGGACGTAGAATTTTACCGTTAATTACGGGAATACCGCACAATCCGCTGGTGGTAGTTCCCCTTATTATATGCATATAAAGAGTCTCTGCATTGTCGTTTTTTGTATGCGCTGTGGTAAAAAAATCAATATCTTTTTGTTGTGAAAGCTCTCCGAAGTAAGCATAACGGGCATCCCTTGCCGCTTCTTCGATCGACTTCTTGTCCCTTTTTGCCTTTTCTTTTACGTCAATTCTTTTTAAGTACAGTTCTATTTTTAGCTTCTTGCACAAATCGGCACAAAACCGCTCATCACGATCGGATTCCTCCTTGCGGAGCAAATGGTTGACATGAGCGGCGCAGAGCTTATAACCGTACCTGCTTTTGAGCAGATCAAGCGAAACCAGAAGTGCAGTCGAATCCGCTCCTCCCGAAATACATACGCAAAGCTTTTTCTCGTCAAGGCTTAAGGACAAAGCTTTGCAGATATTATCTATTGAAAGGCTGACTTTATTCAGGAAAATACAGTCAGACTCAATATTCATAATGATTTTCCTCAATCTCAGTAAATCTAAAATAGTGTCCGTACCATCCGAGCGGTATTACATTCGTGCTGCCATGCCTGTTCTTTGCAACACTGCATTTTGCAAACAAGTGCTCACCCGTGTCGGGACTTTTGCCAAAACCGCCGCTCTGCCGTTTTCCTTCTTCTTCAGCACCGGATTTCTTACCGTAGTAATCGTCGCGGTACAGGAACAATACGATATCGGCGTCCTGCTCGATAGTACCCGAGTCACGCAGATCGGACAGTGCCGGCATCTTATCCTGACGCTGCTCTGTCGAACGGGCAAGCTGCGAACAGAGTATAAGCGGAACTCCGAGATCCTTTGCCATAAGCTTCAAAGCGCGGGTTATCTGTCCTATTTCAAGCACCCTGTTTTCTGAGTGTTTATCACTCTGCATAAGCTGCAGGTAATCGACAATAATCAGTCCGAGGTTCTTTAATCTGCGGCATTTTGCCTTCATCGCCGTTGTTGAAATGCCCGATGTGTCGTCAATCAGTATATTTGTCTCCGAAAGTGCGCTTGCTGCTTCGGCAAGACGCTTCCATTCGTCTGCGTTGAGTCTTCCGGTTCTCATCGTATAGCTGTCAATCATCGCCTCGGAGCATAGCATTCTCGAAACAAGCTGCTCGCTCGTCATTTCCAGCGAGAAGATGGCAACATCTTTTTTCGTACGCTTTGCAACATTCGTGGCAATATTCATACAGAAAGTGGTTTTACCCATACCGGGACGCGCTCCTACGACGATCAGATCTCCTGCACCCATGCCGACAAGAATATTGTCAAGACCGCCGAATCCCGTCTGTGTTCCGCTAAGCGATTTCGGGTCATTTTTTAGTGCATTGAGAGTCGCATAATTCTGTAAGATAATGTCCTTGATATGATCGAAATTGACGTTATATCTATCCTCCGCAATCTCATAAATCCTCTGCTCTGCGTAATCAAGTGCATCGCCTGCTTCCCCGAGCTCGGAAAAAGCCGTATCGGAAATATCCCTCGAAGCGTTTATAATCATTCTGAGCAAAGATTTATCTTTTATGATACCGGCGTGTTCGGTTACATTTGTAGCTGCGCTCGCAATATCGACAAGCAGCTTTATGTATTTCGCCGCATCACCCTCGGTATAGTTCCCCATCTGTGTCAGCTTTGTAATCAATGTGACGACATCTATACTTTTGTTTGAAATAAACATCTCCGTCAAAGCGGAAAAAATCGCCTGATGCTGTTCGAGATAAAAATCCTCCGTCTTTATTACCATCATGACATCGTTAAGTTTTTCGGAATCGATTATGACCGAGCCGAGTACAGCCTGCTCCGCCTCAATTGAAAAAGGCATTTTTTTTAATGAATCTATATCTGACATTTTTATTGCCACCCCATATTACAGAGTTATTCCCGGCCGTTTTTGGTTTTCAAAAAAGCTTAAAAAACTAATTTATAACCTGTAGCTTTATTGTAGTGCTTATCTCCGGATAGAGCTTTAACTCGACAGTATATTCCCCAACCGTTTTTATGTTGTCGCTGATGAGTATTTTTCTCTTATCAACCGATAATCCGAGTTCTTTTTCGATTTTTTCGCTGATATCCTTTGCGGTGACAGAGCCGTAAAGCCTGCCGTCTACACCACCCGTGGTCTTATATATAAGCACAGTATCCTTTAATCTCTCTGAAAGAGCTATCGCCTGCTTTTTTTCCTCTGCCTTTTTAAAAGCCTCGCTGTCCTTCTTTGCTTTCATCTCATTTATAGTCTGGTTGTCGGCGGGCTTTGCGAGCTTTCTCGGAAACAGAAAATTCCGTGCGAAACCGTCAGAAACATTGACAATCTCTCCTTTTTTTCCCTGCCCCTTAACATCGTCCAAAAGTAAAACTTTCATTATTCTGCCCATACCTTTCCGTGGAAAAACCACTGTTCGGAAAAATCATACCTTTTCTTTAACAAAAGCCTGGCCTGACTGCGTTTCTAAATATTCATCGATGGCGGACTTGAGAATTTCTATCGCTTCGTTCCTGTCAAAAACGGGAACGGTGAAATCCTTTCCCTCCCTGCGCTTCAAAAGCGCACCCGCCGACTGAAAATGACCGCCGCCGCCCAACAGCTTGGCTATGTTAATAACATTGACCGTTCCATCTGAGCGAGCTGACAGATTATAACCGTTATCCATCAGATAAATAACGAACGAGGAGTTTATATTCTCGATATTTATTAGCTGCTCAGCCGCCTTGGATGCAGCTACCTTGTTGTCGGGATTGATGTTCTCATCGTAAACCGCTATGGCATAATGCTCCCTGTAAGTTGTAAAATCCCTGACAATGGCGTTTACAGTATTAAACTCATCGACAGAGGACTTAAAGAGCAGCATAGCCTTGCCTACATCCGCACCCTCGCTACGAAGGTACATGCACGCATTGAAGGTGCGTGTGCCGGTATCTCTCGAAAAATTCTGAGTATCAAGTAGTATACCCGCAAGCAGTATCTGCGCCTCCTCGACTCTCAATGTGTTCGGGGGGAGTGCAAGCTCAAGTATCTCGCATACGAGCTCCGATGCGGAGGAAGCTGTCGGGTCAATATTCGCCGGTTGAATAACCTGACTGCCGAGCTGCTCCTTTATTGCATGGTGATCTATAACGATTACCCGCTGTGCATTGTTGTAGATACTGGGAGATTCAAAAAGCTCCGGATTGCTTGCGTCGCTTATTACAAGCAGAGTATCGGGAGTCAAAAGCTCCTGTCCGTAAACAGAATCAACGAATAAATCCTTATATTCGCTTATATTGCTGAGAGATTCAAATATCTGTTTTATGCTGTACTCGTACCTGTCGACAATTATGTTGACTCTCACTCCGAGAAACCTGACCAGCTTGGCAATTCCGATATTCGACGCAAGCGAGTCATAATCAGCTCTCGCATGTCCCATAACCAAAACATTGCTGCTTTTTGAAATATGATGCAAAAGCAAATCCTTGCATACTCTTGAGCGTATGCGTGTCTGTTTCTGAACTGCTTTGTTGCGTCCGCCGAAGCTGACCTCACCGTCAGAGGTTTTTACAACCACCTGTGCGCCGCCCCTCTGGAGAGCGGATTGCAGCGCGCTCTGTGCCGAGGAATGCTTGTCCGAAAGAGAACCCGCTGCGGAGGATACGCCGATTGAGATTGTAAGCGGAACTACCGAGTCCTCGCCTGTAACCTCTGCTACCTTGTCAAGGATATCAAAGCGGTTTTGCATCATTCCCTCAAGATAGCGGTAATCGAATTCCATAATATATTTGTTTCTGTCATACTCGGTAAGGATAGCCTTTAAACTCTTTGCCCATTCGCTCAAAACAGCGCTGATTTTTGCGGAGGTCATTTTATTTTTCTCTTCAAACTCCTGTCCTATCTCAGAGCTGTTATCTACCACGATATGAGCGACAATAACGTTTCTATCGCTGTATTCCTTTTGGAGAGCGTTTATCTCAGTACGGTTGTACCATACGGTGGCATAATAATTCTTCTGCTCGTAATCTATGCTGATTATATGCACCCTGAAGTCGGCATAACTTGTGCTTACTTCTATATAATCCTCGTAATTCTTATATGCGTTTGATATATTCGAATAGCTGAGCAGGCCACCGAAAAACTCGGTGCTTGAAGAACCGGCTTTAACCTTTTTTGTCTCTTCGAGAGAGGAAAACTCCTTGTTAAACCATTTTACTCGGTTATCCTGATCTATAATCAATATAGGTATATCCAGCTTTAAAAGCAGATTTCTGAGTATCGGGATAGCCGCCATCGTACTTCTGTCGATAAGCTTACCCTTTTTTTTATTTATAAAAAGAAAGATGCAAAATCCCAAATACAGAATTGTTATAACAAGAAAAACATATCTCCTGCTGTCATTATACAGAAAGCTGATTGCGCTAAACGCAGCGAATATAGCGGTCGCTACCGTCTCTCCCATATGGTTGATGATGCTGTCAAGGAATCTTTTCAACGGCTTTCCCACTCCTTATCATGACTGTTTATGTCTGTAATATTTTATTATACAATAACATTGGCGGAATGTCAATCCGAGAGCAGCGTTTGTTGATTTATCTCCGGGTCGTAATCCTCAAAAACAGCGCCTGAGGAGGGCAGCGATGACTTGCGGTACCTGCTCTCCTTAATAAGGTTCTTTGTGCTCTTGTCATATGGCACGACAGAAATTACATTTTGGTTCTTTTTCAGGGTGAAGACAGCCGAGCCGAAGGATGTGCGTGTTGCTTTTTCGGCGATCTGCTTTTCCTTGACAAGCAGCGCCCGTGAATTATCTGATAACATAAGATATTCCGGTGCCGTTCCTGTCTTATAAGCCGCGATCAGATTACTGCCTCCATAAAACGCCCCCGTGAGTTTTTTGCGGTTTGTTTTTGTCTTATAGCTCTCCGTAGGTATCCTTACCGCTTTGCCGTTTTCGAAAAATAAGACAATCTGTCCTTCATATTCTTTAAGCACGATAGCAGCGGCAACTTTTTCGCCGTCGTCGAAGGATAACTTGGCGGCGACATAGTCCCCGAGATTCGAGGCCTTCTGGTCGTCAAAGTCACACAGTTTTGCTTTGTAAACCTGTGCGTTTGAGGTGAAAAACAAGATTTCTGCGGCGTTGCTCGTTTCCTCGCTGAACATCAGCTCGTCATTTTCCTTGAACTTCTGGACATCGTTGCCCCTCAGCGAAGCAAGTGTACATTTTTTAAAATAGCCCTCCCTGCTCAGGAAAACAGTAACGGGATAATCCTCTATTTCTTCGTCAGGTTCAATATATTCGATTTCATCCTCGTATACGATAAGAGTTTTCCTCGGAATTCCGTATTTTTCCGAAATAGCCCTGAGCTGTTTGATAATCCTGTTCTTGATCTTTCTATCGCTTGAAATAAGCCCTTTTAGCTCCTCGATATCCTTTTCAAGCTGTTCTATCTCGTCTATTCGCTTTAAAATATATTCCCTGTTAAGATTACGAAGTTTGATGTCAGCAACGAATTCGGCTTGTATTTCATCGATTCCGAAGCCGTCCATAAGGTTGGGAACGACATCCTTGTCGTTCTCTGTGCTGCGGACGATGCGAATCGCCTTGTCGATATCCAAAAGGATTTCTTTCAGACCGTATAAAAGATGAAGCTTATCTGTCTTTTTGCCGAGGTCGAAGATATATGTCCGGCGCAGGCACTCGATACGAAAAGCGCACCATTCCTCGATAATCTCAAGAATACCCATTACCCGCGGTATGCCGCCTATAAGAATATTGAAATTACAGCGGAAATCATCTTCAATCGAGGTGCTCTTGAAAAGTTTTGCCATGGTCTTTTCATAATCGGCGCCGCGCTTAAAATCAATGGTAAGCCTTAGACCGCTAAGATCTATCTCATCCCGGATGTCGGTTATATCCTTTATCTTACCTTCCTTGTACTGCTTTACGATTGCATCTTTAATCCGTTCTATCGTTGTTGTATAAGGTATTTCCGTAATCTCAACGCAGTTATTGGCTTTATTATAGGAATATTTGGCTCTGACTTTTACGCTTCCCCTGCCCGTACTGTAAATCTCATAGAGCTTCTCGCGGTTATATACCAACAATCCTCCTGTTGAAAAGTCGGGGGCTTTGAGTATCTCAAGCAGCTGGTCTACTGTAATATGTTCGTTGTTCAGGTATGCTATCGTTGCTTCGCATACCTCGACAAGGTTGAACGAACATATATCGCTCGCCATGCCGACTGCGATACCGGAGTTGGGAGAGACTAAAATATTCGGAAACGAAGTCGGCAGCACAATCGGCTCTGTGGTCGTGCTGTCGTAATTATCCATAAAATCTACAGCATCTTTGTCTATGCCGTCAAAAATTTCCTCCGCAATCGGAGCGAGCTTGCACTCCGTATATCTCGAAGCGGCGTAAACCATATCGGAGTACTGCTTTCCGAAAGTACCCTTTGACTCGATGAAAGGGTGCAAAAGTGCGCTTTTGCCGGTCGTAAGCCTTACAAGGGTTTCGTATATTGAAGCATCCCCATGCGGGTTTAAAACCATAGTCTGGCCGACAATCTTTGCGCTCTTCTGCTTCGCTCCGGTCAAAAGCCCCATTTTATACATCGTATACAGTAGTTTTCTGTGTGCGGGCTTGAACCCGTCGATATCGGGAATGGCTCTCGACACTATTACCGTCATCGCATACGGCATATAGTTTGTCTCGAGAACCTCTGTTATGTTTATATCAATAACTTCCGCCGCTTTTTCGGGCTGTATGTCGGTGTTTTTCTTTTTCTTCGCCACTCTAAAAAATCATTCCTTCAAAAGTAATATTATAAAAACAGTATACAGTTACAAATCCGCCATAGCGAGGTACCTTGCACCGTTTTCGGAGATAAACTGCTTTCTGCCGGAGATATTGTCGCCGAGAAGGACATCGAACATATCGTATGTGGACTGCTCGTCCTCGGGTTTTATTCTTATGAGCTTTCTTGTCGCCGGGTGCATGGTTGTGCGCGACATCATTTCGGGATCGTTCTCGCCGAGACCCTTTGAACGCTGTATCGTGTATTTTTTATCCCCGAGCGAATCAATAATCTGGGATTTTTCCCTGTCGTCATATGCAAAAAGCGTTTTATCCTTCGTATTTATTTCATAAAGCGGAGTCTCTGCAATAAAAACTCTGCCCTCTCTTATCAAAGTGGGGAGCAGCCGGTAAAGCATGGTCATGATAAGCGTTCTTATCTGATAACCGTCCTCATCTGCATCGGTACATATGATAATTTTGTTCCAGCGAAGGGCATTGATATTGAATTCGGGCAGCTTTTTGCTCTTTCCGCCCTTGATCTCTATACCGCAGCCAAGCACTTTCAAAAGATCGACGATTATATCGTTTGACAGTATCTTGTCATAAGTCGATTTAAGGCAGTTCAGTGTCTTGCCCCTGACGGGTATAATCGCTTGAAATTCCGCGTTGCGTGCAAGCTTGCAGCTCGATAACGCGGAATCCCCCTCGACGATATAAAGCTCGCACCTTTCCGGGTCCTTACTGCGGCAGTTTACGAACTTGTCGACGCTGTTGCTTATGTCGAGAGGTACTGAGAGCTTTATTTTTGTGGTCATCTTCATACTCTCGGAGGATTCCCTCGCACGCTTGTTTATCAGCACCTGAGAGCATATCTTATCCGCCATAAGCGGATTTTCCGCAAAATAAACCTCCAGCGAATGCTTAAAAAACTCTGTCATCGCTTTGGTTATAAAGACATTTGTTATCGCTTTTTTTGTCTGGTTCTCATAAGAGGTCTGCGTGGAAAAGGAGTTGACTATAAGAACAAGAACTTCCTCGATATCCGCATATGTTATTTTGCTTTCGTTTTTTGTATATTTTGCGTTTGCCTTCGCATATCTGTCTATCGCCCAGACAAACGCACTTCTTGTCGCTTTATCCGGCGAACCTCCGTGCTCAAGAAAGGAGGAGTTATGATAATACTCGATTTTATTTACCTTGTTTGAAAAGCAGAATGCAAAATGGATTTTAAGCTTATATAAATCCTTGTCCGCTCTGTCACGCCCCTCCCTTTCGGTTGAAAACTCAACCGGAGGCGTAATATAATCCTCCCCTGCAATCTCCTTTATATAATCGACTATTCCGTTTTCGTATAAAAACTCGCTTTTATCAAAGCTTCCGTCGGGGTTCTGCCATTTGAATGAAAGGGTCAGTCCCTTGTTCACTACCGCCTGCTTTTTCAGAAGCTCAAGAAAAAATTCTTTTTGTATATTTATATCCGTAAATACTTCGCGGTCACTTTTCCATCTCTGCACAGTACCGGTTTTGTTTTTCGGGCAGTCCTCAACCCGCAGTTCTCCGTCAACCTCGCCCTTTTTAAAGCTTATCGAATACTTTTTTCCTTTTTGATATGATACTACATCCATATACTCGGACGCATATTGCGTTGCACAGGAACCAAGACCGTTCAGTCCGAGTGAATACTCATATGCGCCCCCGCTTATGTTGTTGTATTTTCCTCCGGCATACAGCTCACAGTAGACAAGCTCCCAGTTGTATCTCTTTTCTTTTTCGTTCCAGTCAAGCGGAACACCGCGTCCGAAATCCTCAATCTCCATTATGTTGTCTTTGTAAACGGTTACGTTTATTATCTTACCGTAACCCTCTCTTGCCTCGTCGATCGAATTAGACAGTATCTCGAAAAACGAGTGCTGACAGCCTTCGATTCCGTCGGAACCGAAAATTACCGCCGGACGTTTTCGTACTCTCTCCGCACCCTTAAGAGAAGAAATGCTTCTGCTGTTGTACTCCTTTTTATTTTTTGCCATTTGGCATCAATCACTCCTGTTTTCTTTTTGCTTATAAACTGTAAAAGCCGACCTTTCTGTAAACCTTTGAAAGGGTTTTCCTTGCTAAATACGCCGCGCGTTCGCTGCTTTCCTTCAAAATTCCGTTAAGCTGTTCTTTATCCGAAAGATACTGTTTGAAATCAGACTGAATCCTTGCAAGAGCATCAGCGGTAGCCTCTCCGACCGCAAGCTTGAAATCCCCGTAGCCTACACCCCCGAATTCCTTTTCGGATTCGGCAATTGTCTTGCCGGTAAAGCAGCTGTAAATAGTGAGGAGGTTGTTTATGCCGTCCTTGCCCTCCGCATATCTTACCTCGCTGCCGGAATCGGTAACGGCGCGTTTTACCTTGCGAATAATCGTATCCCTGTCATCGAGCAGAAAAATGCTTCCTCCGCTCAGATCCGACTTGCTCATCTTTTTTGTCGGCTCGGTAAGCGACATTATCTTCGCTCCCTCCTTTGGGATGAAAGGTTCGGGTGTTTTGAAAGTATCACCGTAAACGCTGTTAAACCTTGTCGCAATATCCCTTGTAATCTCTATATGCTGCTTCTGGTCCTGTCCAACCGGGACGAGGTCTGCCTGATAAAGCAGGATATCCGCCGCCATAAGCACCGGGTATGTGAAAAGACCTGCGTTGATATTATCGGCGTTGGAAACGGACTTTTCCTTGAACTGCGTCATCCTTGAAAGCTCGCCGAACATAGAGTAACAACCCAGCACCCATGCAAGCTCAGCGTGGGCGGGCACATGGCTCTGTATGAACATGATGTTCTTTTCAGGCTCAAGCCCGACGGCAAGATATAAAGCAAGCGTATCGAGGCTCCTGCGCCTTAACTCTGCCGGATTTTGTCTTACCGTAATGGCGTGCATATCCACAATACAGTACAGACAGTTATAGTCATCCTGGAGCTTTGTCCAGTTCAGGAGCGCCCCGAGATAATTGCCTATGCATAACTGTCCTGAGGGCTGTATGCCCGAAAAAATCGTTTGCTTTTTGATTGTGGTGTTTTCCATTATATTAGCCGTCCTTTAAATATTATTGATTATAGGTGCAAGTCTGTCGATCCCGTCCGTAATCTGTCGGTCGGAGGGATAAGAATAATTAAGCCTGAAAGAACTGCTCTTTTTTCCCTGTTCGGGGCTGAAGGTGCTCCCGGGAACAACCGCTACTTTATAACCGAGTGCGGTTTTTGCTATCTCATCCGCATCGCAGCCCGGCACCGTCACCCAGAGAAACAAGCCGCCTTCAGGTCGGGTGTATTTTATCTTCTTATCGAATTTTTCATCCATCCGGGAGAGCATGAGGCTGCTTTTTTTCCTGTATAGACCCCTGATTGAGGAGATATGCTCGTCAAGGCCGTATATGTCAATAAAGCTCGAAACAAGCATCTGGAAGAAGATGTTTGTATGAACGTCGTTTACCTGCTTGGCAACGACAACTTTTTGAATTATGCTGTTCGGACCGCACAGAAAGCCCACGCGCATCCCCGCTGATAGAATTTTCGAAAAAGACGAGCAATATACTACTCTGCCGTCGGTGTCAAGGCTCTTTATCGTCGGAATCTCCTCGCCGGAAAAACGCAGCTCCCCGTAAGGGTTATCTTCAAGTATTACAACATCGTACTTTTTCGCCAGCTCAAGTATCGCTTTTCTCTTTTCAAGGCTTGTTGTAATCCCGGACGGATTATGGAAAGTCGGTATCACATAGATCATTTTTACGTTTTTATGTGTTTTAAGGGCATTTTCAAGCATCGTAATGTTAATGCCGTCGTCCTCCATATCGACGCCTGCAAGCCTTGTATTATATGAGCGAAAGGCGTTAAGGGCACCTATAAAGCTCGGGTTCTCGCAAATAATCGTATCACCCTCGTTGCATAATACCTTTGCGGTAAGGTCGATACCCTGCTGACCGCCTGTTGTAACTATAACGCTGTCGTTCTCTATTCCGATTGAAAAACGCTCCTTTAAGCGTGAGGTTATCTGCTTTCTTAAAGACGGGTAACCCTCGGTGATACTGTATTGCAAAGCCTCGGTGGAACGGTTTAAGAAAATCTCCTCGGCGATATTCTTCATTTTTTCAACCGGAAAAGACAGCTCCGAGGGATTTCCAGCCGCAAAAGCTATGACCGACGGGTCAGTGAGCGATTTGAAAATCTCCCTTATTGCCGACGGACGCATGTCCTTTACTTTATCCGAAAAATTATAATTCATAAAATTAAACAGTTTACCGGCCTTTGCCGATATAAACTTACTTCCTCCCGAATAGTTTTCATTTTGTTGATTGTTCCATTGATTTTGATGAAAAAATACCATATATTGTTATAATAACACATTTGAGTAAGTTTTTCAATAAAAATTTATCCAAAATACCATTTACAATAAAAGCCTTTTGTTGTATAATTATCGGGATTGAAGATAAAGGAGATAGTTTAATGGAAAAAAAAGTAATTGTCGAAACTTCTGCGCGTCATATCCATCTCACCAAAGCGGATATAGAGACTCTTTTCGGCAAGGGAAAGACACTCACGGTACGCAATATGCTCTCCCAGCCGGGACAATTTGCGAGTGAGGAGAGGGTCGATATCGTAGGTCCGAAAAACACGATAAAGAACGTCCTCATACTCGGACCCGAAAGAAAAGCCACACAGGTAGAGGTTTCGCTTACCGATACACGCACTCTCGGCATCAAAGCGCCGGTAAGGGAATCAGGCGATATAAAGGACAGTACGCCCATAACCTTAGTCGGACCCGCCGGACAGCTCCAATTAAAGGAGGGCGTCATCGTAGCAAAACGGCACCTCCACCTTACACCGGAGGACGCCCGCGACTGGGACATTAAAAACGGAGAGGTCGTCATGCTCAGGATTGACAACGAGAGAGGCCTGATCTTCGATAACGTTGTGGCACGGGTAAGCCCTGATTATGCAACTGCGGTTCACCTTGATACGGACGAGGCAAATGCTGCAGGTTGTTCGGGAGAGGTTTACGGTACAGTAATAAAAAAACAGTAAAAACATCAGCTTATACAATTATTAAACGACATACAAGAAAGGATGTAAACAAATGCTGCAATATTCACACGAAGTACAGAACATGTGTACGGTAGCAAAGGGCCCCAATCATGGTCCCGCCCCTATTCCCGAGGAGGGAAAATGGATAAAGTCCTACCAGATATCCGACATTTCCGGTTTATCTCACGGTATCGGCTGGTGTGCACCTCAACAGGGAGCCTGCAAGCTTACACTAAACGTAAAAGAAGGTATTATCGAGGAGGCTCTTGTCGAGACTATCGGCTGCAGCGGAATGACACATTCTGCGGCTATGGCGGCGGAGATTCTTCAGGGCAAAACCCTGCTCGAAGCTCTTAACACCGACCTTGTATGTGACGCTATAAATGTCGCTATGAGAGAAATTTTCAAACAGCTTGCATACGGAAGAAGCCAGACCGCTTTTTCGGAGGGAGGCCTTCCGGTAGGCGCATCGCTTGAGGATCTCGGAAAAGGCCTTTGCTCACAGGTGGGCACTATGTTTGCCACCAACACAAAAGGCGTCCGTTATCTCAATATGGCAGAGGGATATATTCTGTCACTCGGTCTTGACGAAAACGCTGAGGTGATCGGTTATAAGTTCGTAAATCTCGGAAAAATGATGGAGGCTATCAGAAACGGCATTTCCCCCTCCGAAGCATTTGAGAAAAATATAAAAACATACGGCAGATATGATGAAGCGGTAAAATATATCGACCCGAGGAAGGAATAAGGAGGTAAAGATAATGGCTAAATTTGAAGGCTACGAAAGAAGAATCAATAGAATCGAAGCTTGTTTGAAAGAATACGGCTTTTCCTCCCTTGAGGATGCAAAGGCGCTTTGCGATTCCAAAAAAATCGATGTCGATGCTATTGTAAAAAGCGTACAGCAAATCGCTTTCGAAAACGCAAGCTGGGCATATACGCTCGGAACGGCAATAGCGATTAAGAAGGGTATTAAGAACGCTGCCGACGCCGCTGAGGCTATAGGAATAGGACTTCAGGCTTTCTGCATACCCGGCTCTGTTGCCGAAACCCGCAAAGTCGGCCTCGGTCACGGAAATCTTGCGGCTATGCTCTTACGCGAGGAGACAAAATGCTTTGCTTTTCTTGCTGGCCACGAATCCTTCGCCGCTGCTGAGGGTGCCATCGGTATTGCAAAATCGGCGAACAAGGTTCGCAAAACACCTCTCAGAGTAATCCTTAACGGTCTCGGAAAAGATGCCGCTTTTATAATTTCACGTATTAACGGCTTTACATATGTTGAGACGGAATATGATTTTTATACGAATGAGCTGAAAATTGTACGAGAAAAAGCATATTCCACAGGGGAAAAGTCAAAGGTAAAATGCTATGGTGCAAACGATGTACTTGAGGGCGTTGCGATTATGCATCATGAGGGCGTTGACGTTTCGATAACGGGCAACTCAACCAACCCGACACGCTTCCAGCACCTCGTCGCCGGTACTTATAAAAAGGAGTGCCTCGAACAGGGCAAAAAGTATTTCTCTGTAGCTTCAGGCGGCGGAACAGGCAGAACACTCCACCCCGACAATATGGCTGCAGGTCCCGCTTCATATGGTCTTACTGATTCCATGGGACGTATGCATGGAGACGCACAGTTCGCAGGTTCTTCCTCAGTTCCCGCACATGTCGAGATGATGGGGCTTATCGGAATGGGCAACAACCC
>JAQVPJ010000030.1 GCA_028702135.1 Eubacteriales bacterium
TTTTCTCCTTTAGTTTTGTTTTAAGTGAGGAAGGTCTCGAACTCACTTTTTATATTTTATCATAATGCGGCATAAAAGTCGATGTTTATTTTTGATAAACCGCAGGATATTTAATAAGGATTTCCGCATTGACAGATAAAAAACAGATAAAAAAAGCCGGTAAAAAGTTTTGTCGGTTTTTTATTTGTAATCTCAGTAAAATAATTGATAAAAACACCTGAAAAAGGGTCAGAATGTTATGATCGGGTCAATATTCAGACAGTTTTCCGACTTGCTGACGACATAAACAGTCGTTTTTTGTAGAATGTATCAAAAGCCCGTACTTTTTATCAGGGCAGTGTAGGCAATTTTTCGTTCCGAATTTGTAACATATCACAAAAAAAACCGGAATTTTTGCACTTGACAAAGCTTCGTGGATGTTTTATAATAATCATGTAATAAAATAGTAAGTTGATTGTCAGGGTAGGGGCATTAATAGTAAAAAATCCGTGCAAATACTATCTTAAAGAAAGACTCCCTCTTGTCGCCGTATCTACTGCAAAAACCGGCTTCGGCTTTTTAAAAAAACACTCAAAAAGAATAAAACAAACCCGATAATAATCATAATATCGGGTTATTTATTTGGTTATTTGTTCTATCTTTCATTATCCCGAAGTTGTCCGAGCGTACCGCCGGGGTGGAATTTTACATATTGTTCAGGGGTAATATTTACTCTCTCCTGCAGTACGATTGATAGGCATTGTATAGCAAAAATCTCTGCCAGAACAGACGCTCTCGGAGCGCGGTTCAAAGGTCCGCCTTCCTGTTTTACGCCTGCAAAGATATGGAAGTCCGAGAATTTTGCAAGCCACGAATCCTTGTTTCCGGTTACCGCGATAATTTTGCAGCCGTTGTTTTTCACAGCGGAAGCGGTTGCTTTCAGTTCGGCAGTATTCCCACTGTTTGAAATGCAGATGACAACGTCCCCTTTTACAAGCTGTCCGCAGGAGCCATGTACCGCCTCGGTGCCGTGCAAATAAAAAGCGGGCGTTCCAGTTGACGAAATCAGAGAAGCCGCATAAGTGGCAACATGAGACGGTTTTCCGATTCCCGTGATATGCAGTCTGCCGCCATTTTTGCGGGATGCATCTATTATATCTGCAGCTCTATTGATATCGTCACGGTTGATATTTTTTATGTAGCCGAAAAACTCTTTTTGCGATATGTCGATAAAATCATCTAATGCGCTCATCAGTTATATGCTCCTCTCATAAATTTTTACAATTTTCTTTCGGCACTATCTCAATGACTCGAATTTTTTTATATCAAAATTATGTTCTTCCATAACACCAAGAACCTTGTCAATAGTCGGCAGGCTGGGCTGCGCTCCCATATTTGACACGGTAATTCCCGCAGTACAGTTTGCGAATTGAAGCGCATCTTTATAATCTATACCAAGACATATTGCGGTGCAAAATGCGCCTACAAAGCTATCTCCGGCAGCAGTAGGGTCGGTAGGTTTTCCGCAGTCGACACAAGGACTCATAAGGAACAGTTCGTCATTTCCGAAAGCTGCCCCTTTACTTCCCAGAGTTATCAGAGCATTTTTTACTCCCATTGTGTTGAGCGAAAGAATAGCTTTTCTTATGTTTTCATCAGCATCGGGATAAATACCGGTAATGTCGAAAGCTTCATGCTCGTTTGGGGAAATATAGGTCAGACAGGAGAGAAGCTCTCTGCTTATCGGCACAAAGGGCGCGGAGTTGAGCATAACCGGAACTCCCTTATGAAATGCGTATCCTGCAACGATCTCGTTGATTTGCATGGGTATTTCCAGTTGCAGGATAACCATATCGTATTTTGAAATTTCTTTCTCCAAAAAGGCAACATCATCGGGCGTTATTTTCATATTGGCACCCGGAACGACGATAATGCGGTTATAGGTTGTGTCATCGTGAACCTCTAACTGCACATTTCCGATAGCACTTGAAACCGAAGCGTCTTTTTTTACATATGTAGTATCCACGTTGCTTTTTTCGAGAGATTCCAGTAAAGCGATTCCGTAGCTGTCGTCGCCTACTTTTCCGACCATTGTTACATCAGCACCTAATCTTGCTGCCTGAACTGCCTGATTTGCTCCTTTTCCTCCCGGTGCAGTGCGGAAATCGCAGCCGATGACTGATTCACCGCTGGACGGAAACTTTTCTGAGCTTACAATCAAATCCATAACAAGGCTACCGACAACTAAAATCTTTGGCTTTTTCATAGTATAGTTTTACCATGCCTCTCCGTCATCAGATTTGTTAATATACAAAAATCCGTTGTATTTTCGTTTATTGCCGATTTACTAACTGAATGATATAATAAAAACCGCTTATTGTCAAGCGAACATAATTGTATACTCCGTTCGGTACGTCATTCTTATAATCGTTTTAACATAAAAAAGCGTTGAATCAAAATTATCAATTGGATATAATATTATTATCAGGTAAAAAAATACATTATTTAAACAGGAGAGTATTATGTTTTCTTTAAAAAATCGCATTGCCGTTGTTACGGGAGCATCTTCCGGCTTAGGTCTTCAGATGGCAGAAGGTTTTGCAAAGCAGGGAGCCGATCTGGTCCTTATGGCAAGAAGGATCGAACGACTTGAAGCCATTGCAGAAAATTTCAGAGCTCAGGGAGCAAGATGTCTGCCGATACAGTGTGATGTTACGAAAACAGAGGAAATAAACAGGGCAGCCGTCGCTGCCATTAAAGAATACGGAAAAGTAGATATTTTAGTCAACAACGCCGGAGCCGCAAAGAATGCCGGTGTTTTGGAAATGACCGACGAAGAATGGAATTTTACCATAGATGCTGATTTGACAAGTGTTTTCAAAGTGACCAGAGCTTTTGCAAAGTATATGGTTGAAAAGAAATACGGTCGTATTATCAATATAGCTTCTGTATACGGACAGGTCGGAAATACTGCTATGGATACTATCGCATATCATTCCTCAAAGGGCGGTGTCATTAATTTTACCAGGGCTGTTGCAGCAGAGCTGGCAAAATACAATATAACCTGCAACGCCATAAGCCCGGGGTACTTTGAAACGGAATTGACTGCCGACACATTAAAAACCGAATATTTCACTAATTTTATGAAAACAACCGTACCGCTTGGACGATATGGCGCAAAGGGTGAGTTGAATGCAGCTGCTGTCTTCCTCGCCTGCGACGAAGCATCATATATCACCGGTCAGAATATCAAGGTTGACGGCGGATTCACTTCGGTTTAATAAAAAACGACGGTAAATTGTTATATTAGCCGCTAAAACGACTTCTGCTTTTTGCTGTTATAATTATGCGTTAGATTATATAAAAATCATCCCGTAAACAGTTGTTTACGGGATGTTCAGTTCCATAAAAGTACAGTTATATCAGTACAATCCGTTGAATTTCCTTACGCCCCAGCTTTTCAAAATTCTGATGCAAAGTAAAATCAAAATAACAACAACGAGCAGTACGGCAAGAGCGAAAATGTAAAAATCAAACCCGGTAAACACATAAATGAGAATAGTGGTTATCATAAATCCAAAGGTCAGCAGCATTGTTAAAAAGACGCTCATGCTCTGCTTTATTACAACCGTTTCGTTTTCAAAATCAAGCTTGGGATATGATAAATTTATGATAAGTCCCGTTAAAGAAAAGAAAAGATTGAATACTATTCCGAGTGCGACTACCAGAATATAATCAGTTACGCTCAGTCTGAGTGCGAAAGACAGCAACACGCTGCTTATCAGTATCTCGGGAACGGTTATGATAAGGTTTAGTGCGGTTTTCGCTTTAAGAATATCCTTCACGTCGGCGGGTATGGATTTATATATCCATAGCTTTTTACCCTCAAGGGAAATCGACGAACAGGTGGTTGGGGATATAGACGGTATAAACGCCAACATCACCGCCGCAAGTGCAACACCGAACTGCCCGAAGTTTACGTCTCCCGTATAAGCGCTCAACTGTTCTTTGTCCATAAACAATAAAGCGACACTTCCGATAACCAAAAGCAGGGGTCCTGTGATAGTGTTCATAACATAAATCGACGAGCTGAAATAACACGACAGCTCCTTTTTTATCATCGCACCGAATGCACTTCTGTGCTTTGTGTTTATCGTATATGCCTTGTTCTTTTTCTTCAGGTTCGTCGAGGTCATAATAGCGATTATATCAGAGTATTTCCTCGATATCAGGCCAAACACCAATACAATGGCTGCAACCCCGACAAGAACGAACAAAAGCGTTTTTATTATATCTCCGTCAAGTCCGTCTGCAACTAAAACAGAGGGAAAATAAAACTTTGTCAAAGCCTGTTGCAACGTTTCGCTGTTAGCGATAACATATTCGAGGATAGAGCCTGAATTCTGTACCAGAATTATCCATCCTACCATAAAACCGAGGGAAAGAATAATGGTAAGAAAGTTTTTTCTGCGCATTCTGCGGGTGAGCAACCCTATGAAAAACGAGAGTATGCTTCCAACCGCTAAAGGGAGCAGCGGAGCCGCCAAACAGCACAGGAACGCTCCGATTATTCCGAGTACGGTTATGCCGGCAAAATAGAAATAGACGCAGAAAGCCGGCAGCAGAATCATTATGACGTACAAAAGCTCATATAAATACAATAGCAGGAATTTTGACAAAAGTACCGAGAACTGGCTTATAGGAAGAGATAACAGCATCGGAAGGTCCTTAGATTTGTACAAGTATCCCTGCGCAGATATTATCGAAATCAACAGTGTAACGGCTGTATAAGAAAATATCGCTAAATAAATCAGAAGTCTGAGGCTGTTTATAGAATTCAGAGCATTTCCCAAAACATAGTAAGTCGAGGTTGAAAACCCGAAAATGTATACAGCGAGTATCAAAGCCAGTATTAAATAACCGGTCGTTTTACCCTTTGTGGCTTTGGAGTTCTGCTTACTGAACATCCTTCTTGGATTAAAGGTGATAGCGATACTTGTCTTTGCAAGCAGCAGAAATTTTTTTGTCATGAGTCATATTCTCCTTATCAAGAGATAATTATTCCGAGAGCTCGAGGAATATATCCTCTAAGGAGCTGTCGCCCCTTACTTCTGCGATCGGTCCCGAACGGATAAGCTCTCCGCTCTTTATTATCGCTATCTTGTTGCACAGCTTCTCGGCTACCTCCAAAACATGCGTGGAAAAGAATATCGAAGCGCCGGTAGAGCACATCTGTCTCATATATTCCTTTAAAATGTGAGCTGCCTTCGGATCAAGCCCGACAAAAGGTTCGTCTAACACCATTAGCTTAGGTTCGTGAGCGAGTGCGGCGATTATGTTTATCTTCTGTCTCATTCCGTGCGAATATGAGGATATCGGCGCTGTAAGGTCGCCGAGCATCTCAAAGCTCTCGGCATACTTTTTTATGTTGTTCTCGCGTGTTTTTACGGGAACTTCATATATATCGCAGATGAATTTTATGAACTTCAATCCGCTCATGGACTCGTAAATATCGGGGGTATCGGGTATATAAGCCATCTTTTTCTTACATTCCGTAGGGCTCCTTTTTACCGATACGCCGTCAAGCAGAATATCCCCCTGCTCGATAGGCATAATACCTGTAATGGCTTTTATTGTAGTGGTTTTTCCGGCGCCGTTATGACCGATAAAACCGTAAATATCACCGTTTTCTATTGTAAGTGTAAGATTTTTGACAGCGACCTTGTTCCCATAACTCTTGCTGTAATTCCTGATTTCTAACATATGTTTTCTCCTTTACGCTGTATTATTCATTTAGTACAATTATATACAATTAATACATTTTGTCAATAGTTTCCGTCCGGTTTATTTATATTTAATATTTTTATTGAAAAAACGAAATAAATATGATATTATAATACCAAAGACCTGCATATAACATATAAAAAAGCATTTTTCCGGCGTTATGGAAAAGTGCCATGTAATAATAAAATACTAAAAGAGGGAGCGGTATTATGAATATTATTATAACTTTCGGAAGGCAGTTTGGAAGCGGCGGCGCCGAAATCGGCAAAAAGCTCTCCGATATAATGGGAATAGAATATTACGACAAGGAAATCCTTGTAAAAGCTGCCGAGAACAGCGGTATTGACAGGGATGTTTTCGAGCGCGCCGATGAGCGTGCGACAAGCAGCTTCTTATATTCACTCGCAATGTCGAGCTACAGCGGTCATATATCGCCTCTCGGCGTGGGTGACGTGATGATGAGCGATAAGGTTTTTACGCTTCAATCCGATGAGATAAAGCGGCTTGCTTCCAAAGGGAGCGCGGTCTTCGTCGGCAGATGTGCGGACGATATTCTGTTCGCAGAGCCCGGACTTGCCAAAATATTTATTCATGCTCCGTTGGAGGACAGGGTTAAGCGTATTATGGAAAAGCTTGAGCTGAACGAACAGTCCGCAAGGAAGCTGATTACAAAGACGGATAAAAAAAGAGCCTCGTACTATAACTTCTACACCAGCAAAAACTGGGGCGACGCAAAGAATTACCACCTTTCCATCGACAGTTCTTTTTTGGGTATCGAAGGCACCGCGGAAGTTATAAAAAACTTCGTTTCGCTTCGTAAGCTGCAATAAAAGCCGATAAGCACACGGGGTATTTTTCCCGCCGACTCATTAAAACAAAAGAATAAGCACAAAAAGGGCAGGGGTTTTGTTTACCCTTGCCCTTTGGCGTCAATAAAATTTATGCGTTTGTCTCAACAGCCACCGCGCAGGCTACAGTCGCTCCGACCATCGGGTTGTTGCCCATTCCGATAAGCCCCATCATCTCGACATGTGCGGGAACTGAGGAAGAACCTGCGAACTGTGCGTCTCCATGCATACGTCCCATGGAATCAGTAAGACCATATGAAGCGGGACCTG
>JAQVPJ010000008.1 GCA_028702135.1 Eubacteriales bacterium
CCTGTTTGGCCCCGAAAAAGGCCTCGATGCTACATGCACGAACAACAAATTAGGTGCTCCAAGGTGCTAACCTTTTTGGGGACCTTTTGCTAACATTTTTACTTGACGAACACATAAGCCACTTGCTACTATTCCTTTTGGCGAAAAAAACTTTTTTCAACTGAAATCGTTGCAAAATCGTTGCAAAAGCGATTGGCACAATTTGGCAAAGTCCGCAAACCCGCATGAATACTGGGTTTTTCGACACATCCAAACCAGTCATCATCACTCCCACTCGACGGTTGCCGGGGGTTTATCGGTTATATCGTATACCACCCTGTTGATGCCCTTTACCTCGTTTGTAATCCTTCTTGAGATATTTTCGAGGGTTTTATAAGGTATCTTCATGAAAGAAGCCGTCATAAAGTCATCTGTCTTGACTGCCCTTACAGCAACTGTATAGTCATAGGTTCTGCCGTCGCCCATAACTCCGACCGAGCGTGTATTGGTCAAAATCGCAAAATACTGGTCCGGCTTGTTGCGTTTCCTTCCGATCTCCTCACGCACAATCGCATCCGCCTCGCGGAGCAAATCGCATTTTTCTCTTGTTACCTCTCCGATAATCCGGATTGCAAGCCCCGGACCGGGGAACGGCTGACGTTCGACAAGATATGACGGTAAGCCGAGCTCTCTGCCGACCTCTCGCACCTCGTCCTTAAATAAACCTCTCAACGGTTCAACAATACCCTCAAAATTAATCCTATCAGGCAGTCCGCCTACATTGTGGTGACTTTTAATAGTCGCCGTCTTATCGTTGCCGGACTCTATAATATCGGCGTATATAGTTCCCTGTGCCAAAAACTCCACATCACCGAGCTGACGTGCCTGCTCGTCAAACACCTCAATAAATTCAGCTCCTATAATTTTACGCTTCTTTTCGGGATCGCTTACACCTTTTAGTTTCGCTAAAAATCGTTCGGAGGCATCCACGCGTATAAATCTCAAATCGCGTTTTGAAAATATTGCTTCTATACTGTCGGCCTCGTCCTTTCGCATAAAACCGTGGTCGACGAAAATACAGGTGGTTCTGTTCGGTATCGCTTTCGAGAGCAGAGCAGCGCAGACCGACGAATCGACTCCGCCCGAGAGCGCAAGAAGAACACGCTTTTCACCGACTTTTTCTCTGATTTCCTGAATCTGTCTGTCAATATAGTCCGACACATTATAATCGCCCGTCGCACCGCAGATATTATACAGGAAGTTGTGTATTACCTCTTCACCGCATTTTGTATGGATAACCTCTGGATGAAACTGCACACCGTACAAGCCCGCCTTTTCATTGCCGATAGCGGCAAATGGGCAACCCGATGTTTTTGCAAGCACACTGAATCCCTCCGGCAGCCCACATATCCTGTCGGTATGGCTCATAAGCACGATCTGTTCCTTATTAATTCCGCGAAAAAGCTTGTTGTCTGAAACAAACTCGCAGCTTGTCTGCCCGTATTCGCTTATCTCGCCGCGTCTTACGTCGCCGCCCAGTATATGACACATCAGCTGCATTCCGTAGCAAATTCCTAAAACAGGAATTCCCATTTCAAAAAGCTCTCTTGTCGTGCCCGGAGCATCGTCCGCATATACGCTGGAAGGTCCGCCTGTCAGGATTATTCCGATAGGGTTATATCCCTTTATTTTATCTATCGGTGTATCTCCGTTTAAAATGTATGAAAATACTTTTTCTTCGCGTACCCGTCTTGCAATAAGCTCTTTATATTGTCCTCCGAAATCAAGCACTAAAATGGTTTGACTTGTCATATTTGAAAGATCCTTTCGTTAATGTGCGGGAATAACGGCGTTAGTGTATTACTTTCTTCCCACGCTGATATATTGCTATATTATACACCACAAATTTTATAAAAAACAATACTTTTTTAAAATTTTATAAGTTTTTATGTGTAAGTGTCAATGATGGATGACACTTTTGGACAAAAAAAGAGGTACGCGCCTATTTGCCTTGTCAAGGGCGGCGAAGCAGTTCATCTTGACCCTTCACAGAGGGTGAATGACTTTTATCGCTCACAGGTGGGGTCATAATTACTTTCGCAAAAGAAATATTAAGCCTCATTACTGGAGGTTAAAAGTTTGTTTGGCGTATTCCCGATAACAGAACCAATACACATTTACTCACTTGATGGCGAGTTGCGCGAAGCGACCTTCTCCAAGAAACTCGGCGACAATGATTACCTCGCCGAATATGACGGAGTGAATTGCCACACTATCTAAAACCCGTTTATTGGCAAATTTTATGTAGATGATAAATACGGAGTTATTGAGGAAAAACTTAAAAGACGTGGAATGGAAAGGTGAAAAGACGGATGAGGGCAGGCTCAGATAAAAAGCCTGCCCCTTCTTGTTCTGTTTATTTTTTTGAATAAAGCTTAACATCTTTTGCATTAGCGCAGTATTTCAAGTCTTTTTCGCTTTGCTTGAACCATTTCATAAACTGTGGACTGTGTTCAATTATTAGTTCGTCCATCTCGGTACGCATTGAAAGATTATTCTCTGACTTGTATTTACGCATACCGGAAATAGCACTTTTGACTTCCTCACCGAATCGCAGAATTTCATCATTAACATTGCTGCTTCTTTGCCATTGCAGTAGAAGGATTGAGGATGCCCTTTCGTGTTGCCTGAAAAATTCACCGTAAATATAGTCTGTGATATGCGGGACATAAATGGCGTACATTTTCAAGATGCTTAGAAGCGCATAGTAGAGCGCATATTGTCCCGAACGCCTTTCCTCAAAGCCGTGAATTTCAGGTTCATACAGACGGGATTTAACGACCTCAATATAGTTGTCGCAAAAATCCTTCCAGAACAAATCGTCAATCTCGTGCCTTGCGGAGCCGATTTCATACTCATTGAGTAGGTTTCTTGCATTGTTGATAGTTTCATTTGTGCGTTCAATAATCCATCTGTCAATCGGTAATAGTGTAGTGTCTCTCGACAGGTCAATGTCCTCCAAATGAGAAATTGCGAATTTTGAAGCGTTCCACAACTTAGTAATAAACCTCTTTGAAACTACAAGTTCGTCGGGGTCAAAAAACGTATCTGTTCCCAATCTTGCATTTGCTGACCAATAGCGCAGTGCGTCCGCAGAATGCGTAGAAATCAGCGTTGCAGGATCAAGCGCAGAATTGTCTTTTGATTTACTGAGCTTTTCACCCTTTTTTGCAAGAACAAAGCCATTTATCATAAGTTCTTTCCACGGAATATCCCCCGTGTGATACAGACTTCTGACAATCGAATAAAATGTCCATGTACGGATAATCTCATGAGCGTGTGTCCTCATACTCATAGGAGTTAGCTTTATACCAAGTCGCTCGTTAATTTGCGGAGTGATTGAGGAAGTAGCCCATGTGTCAAAAACTGCGCTTTCGGGTATAAATTCCGAACAACCGCAATCGCATACTCCGACGTATTCTGTTTCAAGTGGATTTACAGGAAGTTGTTCGGTTTTTGCGAAAACCGGTTTACCGCAGGTTTTGCAATACCAGACGGGAAAAGGAACGCCAAAATATCTTTGGCGCGAAATGCACCAATCCCATTTCAGGTTTTGAACCCATGATATATAACGGTTTTTCATCTGTGACGGATACCATTTTATTCTGTCGGCAACTTTAAGAAAACGGTCTTTGTCGGATAGAATGTCGATGTACCATTGCTGCGATAAGATAATCTCAACTTCCTTTCCGCACCGTTCGTGCGTGGCGATTATATGATTTATCTTTTCCGTTTTAAGCAGCAGATTTGCTTCTTCAAGCAAGCGAATAATCTCTTTTCTTGCGGCGTGTATTTTTAGATTCCCTATAAAAGGTACATTCTCAGCTATTTTGCCGTCAGATAAAATTACATTTCGATACGGAAGGTTATATTGAGTAAACCACTCGGCGTCCGTGCTGTCGCCAAAGGTAGCGCACATAACGACACCAGTACCTTTATCGATACTGACCTTTTCATCGGTTAGAATAGGAATATCATAATTATAAAGAGGGACAGAGGCGGACTTGCCAATCAAGTTTTGATAGCGTTCGTCATGCGGATTAATGAATAAGCAGACACAACCGTATAAAAGCTCAGGTCGTGTCGTGGCAACCGGAACAGATTTTCCATCAACCATAAACGAGATAGTATTAAAGGTGCTGTCAACATCGGATGTGTCAAGTTCCGCCTGCGCAATGGACGTCCGGCACTCTGTACACCACAGAACCGGAGATTCTTTTATATATGCCTTGCCTTTTCTCACGAGTTCTAAAAACAATGCTTGTGATATTTTTCTGACTTTCGGGCTTATTGTTTCATATTGAAGCGACCAGTCAACTGAAAAGCCAAGCGAATTCCATAACTCTTTGAATTGTGCTTCATATTTTGACGTCGTCGCCCTGCACTTCTCGATAAAATCACTACGTGGCAAATCCTTTGCGAATATGCTTTCCTCACGCTCAACTAACCGTTCGGTAGGCAAACCGTTATCGTCAAACCCGAAAGGGTAAAAGACATTATACCCCTGCATTCTGCGAAAACGAGCTATCATTTCAGCTTGCGTATATGAAAATAGATGCCCGATATGAAGACTTCCACTGACAGTTGGCGGCGGGGTATCAATCGAAAAAACCTCGCCGTGCTTAGATGAATCGAACTTGTAAAGTTGTTCTTTTTGCCAAAAATCTTGCATTTGCTTTTCGATTATCCTGAAATCATAATGTTTTTCCATCACTAAAAACCTCCGAAAATAAGTTTTGAACACAATAAAACACCCCAAAGCAATTATGCTTTAGGGCGAACATTGTGTCCGTGGTACCACCTAATTTCGGAGAATACTCTCCGCACTCTGCCGATACGGGATATTAAAGTATATCCGATACCGTTTTCCTATGACGGCGGAAATCCCGTTGAAGCCTACTTGGAATATACTATCCCTTTCGGTTCACAGCTCAGAGGCTACTTCCAAGGGCTTATTGCCCTGAGTCAAAAGACCCTGCTTCCCTCACGAAGGCTTACACCAACCGCCTTCTCTCTTCGCTTCGGAAAAGCATGTACTCCTCCTCGTCAATGCCTTTATTGTATTCAATTTGTATTATTATATCCGGAATTGCTAAATTAGTCAAGATGAATATATTAGAAATTCTATACTTAAACATAAAAACACGGGCCTTTTTGCATTTTGGCTTGACAACGAGAGCAAAGCGGGTTATAATAAACGCGTACGGCAAAGGCGCTATGGGAAAATACCCGCAGTGCCTTTACTTTTAATAGTTGCAAAAACACTTTTGTCCGGTGACAAACGGTGCTTTTTTATGATAATGTTCACCGGAGAAACGGATTCTTTATGAGCAGAATTTACATACCCGAAAACTATAAATCGGTTCTTTCGCTTTACGAAACACAAACCGCCATTGGTGTTATAAAAAGATATTTTGAGGACAGGTTAAGCGCCGCCCTTAATCTGAAAAGGGTTTCCGCTCCGTTGTTTGTTGAGCCCGCAACCGGTCTTAACGATGACTTAAACGGCATCGAAAGAGCAGTGGTCTTTGATATTGCAGATGCAAAAACAGAAGGAGCGGTAGTACATTCTCTTGCAAAGTGGAAGCGTTATGCTTTGTATAAATACGGTTTCCCTGCAGGCGAGGGGCTTTATACCGATATGAATGCTATCCGCCGTGACGAGGAAATGGATAACCTTCATTCTATTTATGTGGATCAATGGGACTGGGAAAAGGTTATAACAGCGGAACAGCGAAATAGCGATTATATCAAATCCGTTGTACGCGCCATTGTAAGCGCGATGTGCGAGACAAAAGACCATATAAAAAAGCTTTTTCCTCAATTGAAAACAAATATGTCCGATAAGGTATCCTTCGTCACAACCCAGGAACTTGAGGATATGTATCCCGACCTTACTCCAAAGGAAAGGGAAAACGCATATACGAGTGTTCATAAAACCGTATTTATTATGCAGATAGGCGGAACTCTTAAGTCGGGCGGCAGACATGACGGACGCGCTCCTGATTATGACGATTGGAAGCTGAACGGGGACATCATGTTCTGGAGCGATTTACATAAAACCGCAATAGAAATATCCTCTATGGGCATACGAGTAGACAAGGCTGCCCTTGAATCTCAGCTTGCATTCGCCGGAGCAGACGATAAAAAGACACTATTGTTCCACAAACTGCTGCTTGACGGAGTGCTTCCGTTTACGATAGGCGGTGGAATCGGGCAGTCAAGGTTTTGTATGCACCTGCTCGAAAAAGCTCATATCGGCGAGGTTCAGGCATCCATATGGGATGAGGATACAAAAAAAATCTGCACGGCGGCAGGTATAGATATTCTGTAATAATATATAAAAAGCAAAAGCTCTCCTGTATAATTTTTTTATCAGAAGAGCTTATTGTTTGTCTATAAATCAAATGAGAACAGGTGTATTTGACAAATTTGTTATATTCTGTTATATTTATTAAAAATGAATTTTTATGCAAAAAGGAGCATTGCAAATGAGGAAAGGTAAAATTATAATAGCGTTGATTCTTGCTGCCGCTATATTAGCACCTGCCTGCACCCCGAACAATACAGAATCCTCCGATGTGAAGAGTTATGAGGATTATAAAACTCCCGAGGGTGAAAATCTCGATTTCGGCACGATTACGATAAACGGCGAGCCTGATAAAACACGCTCAATTTCAATAAAAAATCCTCAGGATCCGCAGCTTGGTGCAGAGGATATAGTATATATTAATGACTATGATAAAGAAATAACTGTGCCGGAAGGCGCATATGCTATCAAGCTTGAGAACTCTCATCTTAATAATTATAAAGTAATTTCCGTTGATATAAAGAATATCCCGCAAAAAAGCGGATGCTATCTGATTTTTACGGGTGAATATAACGTTGAGTTCGCGAAAACCGTTTATACGGAGGGAAAGGAGATAAAGATAAACAAACTTAACGAAGTCTCCTCCATTGTTAATTACCCTTCAGTTATAATCGGGGATAAGGCTCATAGAATTACCGGAGGCAGACCGAACGTGGATTCCGGCGGTGACGGAGTATTCCTTTTTGACGCCGCATACGAAAACGAATACACGCAAATTAGCACCGGGCAGTTTGTGCAGATTGCCGTGGTGGGCGGAAGGATTGTATATATCGGTGAAAAAAACGAGCTTATCTCTATACCCGGAGCAAATGGCTTTTTGTTGAACTTTGCGGGTGAAACAGCTGTCGGTGAAACTGCAAACCTTCATTTTAATCAAGAGGTAAAAAGCTATTATCTTAGCATTACAAAAGGAGCTGCATATACTCTTAAAACGAGTGATATTAATGTAGGAATAAACAATGTAAACTGCAGACGCGAAGCTGAGACTACGGTTTTGTATACCCCCGAGTACAGATACAGCGGTACGCAAACGAATGCTTACGGGTTTGAATATACGATAAGCGGCGGTGTTGTCACCTCGATTACGACCCCGTCAGACGAGGGGGGCGGAAACGCTGAGATTCCCGAGGACGGTTATGTAGTCAGTACATTGCCTGATTCGTCTGAATTCAGACGTTTAAAAGATCTGAAAATAGGTGACAGCGTCGATATAAAACAGGGCAGACAAGGTTATGAAATTAATACGCTGCCGTTTAACGGCTACAATATTACCCGTCAGGCTGAATACGTCGTTATTTACAGCTCGAAGTACGGTAAAAACACAAGAACAAACGAATGGGGCACTGAGATTCTCGTCGATAAGAACGGCAAAATAACAAGCAGCGACGGGGATGGAAACGCATTGATTCCAGACGGAGGTTATGTTATATCGGGAATAGGTGCGCCAAAACTCGCCATGCTGAAGCTATATAAGCCCGGTACTTCTGTTTATGTGGACGATAATAAAAATCTGATAACCTTCGTTCACTCCCCGATGGATAGCTACAAGAACACCCTTGATAGGTTCGCTCTTTTAAAGGAGAGCGCCAAAGCGGCATATTCCGCACTGTCGGATATTGATCATAACGCTGTTAAATCGATGATCGATGAGATTGAGAAAATTATTAACGGCGGAGATTCGGCAACAGGAGCGGATCTTGAGAATAATCGCCGCACAGTTCTTACTAAAGTAAAGGATCTCGGCAACCTTTTGATTCCGTCACTCGCGGTGGAGAACAGGGGAGCTTGGCACGTTCTCTCTGAATACTCGGACAAAGAGGTCGAGCATACAGTGCAGATGGCTGCTTCGCTGGGACTGAACTTTATAATCATAGATGCATGGGGAAGCGGATATACCTTCTATCACACTGAGCTTGATGGCGTGCTTGTTAATCCCCGGTTTTCGGAATTCGACCCTCTTGAGGCATTTATCCGTATAGGGCATGAATACGGACTGGAAATACACGCAAGCTTTTCAACTTTTATGGCGGGTGGGCATAATTACGATTATCCTGAAAAACATCCCACACAGCGTGAGGGCTGGCTTTCCTTGTCGAAAAAAGGGCTTGACTACTGTTCTTCCTCTGACGGGGAATTCTATACTCTTGATCCCAACAATCCCGAGGTTCGCAGCTATCTGATATCTATTTTTTGCGAGGTTGCCGAAAAATATGATGTTGACGGCATTCATTACGACTATATTCGTTTTCCGCAGCCCTCTCCTTTGACGGGGGATTTCGGTTATAATGAGGGAGTTGTAAAAGCGTTTCAGAAAGCGTACAGAACTACGGTTAATCCCGCTGACATGACTGAAGCGAGCGAGCTTTGGGAGCAGTGGTGTTTATTCAGATGCGAAATTATATCATCCTTTGTAAAGGAATGCACCGTGGCGGTTAAAAAAATTGACAGCGAAATTTACGTAACAGCATCTGTGTTTGTCGGAATTGATGAGATGAAAACATCAATCTTTCAGGATGCTTCAAGCTGGGCGAAGGGTGGATATGTAGACGGTATTTTCTCAATGATGTATACAGATTCACTCGATTCGTTCAAAAAATACGGTAAAAGAGTTCTCAAGGCTACAGAGGGATTAGTGTATTGCGGTATCGGGTTAGGAACTTTTGAATTTTATCGGAATGATATCATTCAAAGTGAGATAGAATATGTGCGTGAGAATTATGCCACAATCTGCTTTTTTACCCTTGATTCTATTTTTAACGAACAATACAAAGAATTCATTGCGAACGGTTTTTGCAAGAGAAAAGCCGTTACGACTTATAGCGAGAGTTCGTTTACAGTTGCGGTAGAGGATCTGATACGAAGGATTGACGAAATATACATACCGATGACCGATGGTTATGACGATAAGCTTGAAGTTATAAAGTCAAAGCTTGGTGAAATAACCGCCGACAATGTTTCGGATATCACCGCTTTTGCGCAGGAAAACCTGAGCGGTGTGCTTTTTGAACGGATTTCCGAGTCGCTTAGTTTTATAGAATACCTCACAACAGAATTGGGTTATCACATTTGATTTAATAAGCAAAAGACGCTGCGGGGAAATCCCTGACGGCGTCTTTTTTATTTTTTAATAATCTCCCATGCTTTTACAAGCATTTCGGTAGTAAAGGAAGCGTTCGCCGGACTTGTCGATGGCAGCACCACGGCATCTCTTTCTATAATCGGAGCAATGAGTTTTTTGTATAATTTGCCCGCCGTCTTTCCGTTTGTAAAGATATGTCTTATACTGCATCCATTCAATATTACCGAAATATCGTTTGCAAAGGCGTTTTTTATGCTGCCATCGCTCGAACCTTCTATATCGCAGGAGCTTATCACATCCCATAAAGCTATATGGTTTTTTAGCAGAAAACTGATTTTTTCGTCTATAGAAGGACCCGCAATCTCACCGAAAACCGCTCCCGTTACTTTCCAGAAACGGTTTTGGGGATGCCCGTAATAAAAGGAATTCTCTCTTGATTTTACTGAGGGAAGGCTCCCGAGTATCAGAATTTCCGAATTCCGGTCAAATACGGGGCAAAAGGGATGCTCAATACGCCTGCGTTCCATCAACTGTTTTCCGTATCGCAGTATACGCACCTGTAAACGCTGCTTTCCCTGTCCGAGAGCTTGAAAACGCTATCAAGCTGGTTCTCTACAGTTGTGATGCAGCGGGGATTTTTACAATGCAAAACATTAATCAGCTCCTCAGGTAGTGCGAGTTTAAACTTCTGGGAGAGAACTCCGTTTTTTATTATATTGACAGTTATTCCCGAGTCTATATATCCCAAAACATCAAGGTTCAGCTCAATTGGAGCGTCGATTTTTATTATATCCTTTTTACCCATCTTTGTACTCTTTACATTGCGGATAATTGCGACGGCACATTCGAGCCTGTCAAGGTCAAGATATTTATAAATTTTCATACTGTTTCCGGCTTTGATGTGGTCGAGAACAATGCCGTTAAAAACTTCATCGATTTTCATGTTATGCCTCCAGCTCCAACAACTTCATAATCAAAGCCATTCTTATATACTTTCCGTTTTGAACCTGCTTGAAATAACACGCCCTCGGATCGTTGTCAACACTGTGCGAAATCTCGTTCACTCTCGGAAGCGGATGCATAATGCAAAGATCCTTTTTTGCCCGGTAGAGCTTTGACGGCTCTAAAATATAGCTGTCCTTGAGCCTGATATAATCCGCTTCGTTAAAAAAGCGTTCCCTTTGTACCCTGGTCATATAAAGAACATCCAAATCAGGTAATACATCCTCAAGCCGTTCGACCTCTTTGAATCCAAGTCCTCTTTTCTTAAGCGTATCGTCTTTTATATATGCGGGAATCTTAAGCTCTTCAGGTGATATGAAGATGAAATTTATATTCTCATATCTTGAAAGAGCGTTTATGAGTGAATGCACGGTTCTTCCGAACATCAGGTCTCCGCAGAAGCCTATAGTAAAGCTATCCAAACGGCTTTTCTCCCTGTAAATCGTCAAAAGGTCGGCAAGAGTCTGTGTCGGGTGGTTATGTCCTCCGTCGCCGGCGTTTATTATAGGAACGGGAGAGTATTTTGATGCGGCAAGCGGTGCACCCTCTTTCGGGTGACGCATCGCGATTATATCTGCATAACAGCCTACTGTTCTGACCGTGTCGGTAACCATTTCCCCCTTTGCGGCAGAGCTGCAGTCGGAGGAGGAAAACCCGATGACATAGCCACCAAGCTCTATCATGGCAGCTTCAAAGGAAAGCCTCGTTCTTGTGCTTGGTTCAAAAAAAAGCGTGGCAATCTTTTTACCCTTGCACACCTCGGAAAATCGCCTGCCGTTTGTAATAATATTTTCCGCCAGCGTGATAAGCCTGTTTATTTCCTCAACTGTAAGGTCGGTAATTTCAATCAAATGACGCATAATACACCCGCTTTCCGTTTCTTATTTAATCCAGCTCTCGTCCGATGGATTATCCCTGAACGCTTTCAGTCTTTCGATATCCTCTTCGGTTATATAGCCTTTTTCCGCAGCGACATTTATTACGGTGTCAAAATCTGTAAGGCTGTGGTTCGTAACATCCGCCGCTGACATCTCCAAAAGACCTTTTTTCATCCCATAAGTAAATATGCTTGCAATACCGAGAACCACTGCTCCTGCCTGCCTGAGAGCATTTACCACCTCGATTGCACTGCTTCCGGTTGAAATAAGGTCTTCTATCACGACAACCTTTTGTCCCGGCAGCAGCTTACCCTCAATCTGATTTGCCCTGCCGTGATCCTTTGTACCGGAACGTACATATCCCATAGGAAGACCCGTGATATGACCGACAATGGCAGCATGTGCTATTCCGGCGGTTGAGGTCCCCATCAGAATCTCACAATCGGGATAATACCGCTTTATTAAGCTACACAAGCCGTTCTCAACCCTTGTCCTAACCTCCGGAGATGACAGAGTCAGTCTGTTGTCGCAGTATATGGGACTTTTTATTCCGCTTGCCCATATGAATGGCTGATGCGGTCTTAAAAAAACAGCTCCTATTGACAATAAATCGCCTGCTATCTCTTTTTTCATTTAATCTTCTCCCAAAAAATCCCTGACGGCTCTTTCGTATGCTCTGACAGGATCTGCCGCCTCGATTATCGGTCTGCCCATAACGATAAAGTCGGTACCCGTTTCCCTTGACCTCGCCGGTGTTGCCACACGCTTCTGGTCATCCGAACTGTTTTCTTCAAATCGTATTCCGGGAGTTACTGTCAAAAATCCTTTTCCGCATAATTCCTTTACTCCCGCCGCCTCAAGAGGAGAGCAGACAACACCGTCAAGACCTGCCGAAGCGGCGTTTTTTGCATAATGCAGAACTGTTTCATTCATACTCTTATCTATTAACAGCTCGCTGTGCAGCTTGTTCTCGTCGGTGGAGGTGAGCTGTGTTACCGCTATCAGCAGCGGTCTTGCCCCGCCCTCTGCCGTCAACCCTCTCATCGCCGCTCTCATCATTTCGGTCGTCCCCGCAGCATGCACGTTGCACATATCGATTCCAAGCGCAGAGAGGCGTCTCATCGCTTTTTCCACGGTATTTGGTATGTCATGCAGCTTTAAATCAAGGAAAACTCTGTGTCCTCTATCCTTTATTTCCCTGACCGCCTGCGGTCCTTCGGAATAAAATAGCTCCATCCCGATTTTTACAAACGGCTTCTTGTCCCGAAACAGCTCAAGAAACTCTTTTGTTATGACCCATGAAGGGAAATCACAGGCAATAATTACATCCTTTTTTTTCATAATCAATGTGCCGCTCCTATTATTTCTTTTAAGCTGCTTATTCCGTACTTTTCAGCTACTGCCGGAAGCAGCTCTATTATTTCTTTGCAGATATAGGGGTTTTTGAGCGTTGCCGCTCCGATTTGAACCGCTGCCGCCCCTGCCATCATCATCTCTATCACATCCTCGGCGGAGGAAATTCCGCCCGCACCGATAATAGGTATATCCACCGTTTCAAAAACCTGATATACCATCCTGAGAGCAACCGGGAATACTGCCGGGCCGGATAATCCTCCGGTTTTGTTTGCAAGAAGCGGCTTTCTACCTTTTACATCGATTCTCATACCCAAAAGCGTATTGATAAGACACAAACCATCCGCGCCTGCCTTCTCACACGCTTTTGCGATAACGGTTATGTCGGTGACATTAGGGGAGAGCTTTATATATACGGGCTTTTTGCTAACCGCTTTTACTGCGCGTGTTACCTCATATGCGCTTTTTTCATCCGTTCCGAAACTCATCCCGCCGTCGTGAATGTTGGGGCAGCTTATGTTTACTTCTATTATCCCCACTTTTGGAATTCCGTTCAGTTTTTCGGTGCAATATACATATTCATCAATCGAAAATCCGCTGATATTCGCGATAACTTTTTTGCTGAAATATCCGCTCATCCTTGGCAGTACCTCCGAAACCACCTTCTCGATTCCGGGATTCTGCAGACCGACCGAGTTGAGCATACCAGAGGATGTCTCTGCGATTCTCGGCGTTGGATTTCCATAGCGCGGCTCTTTTGTAGTGCCCTTGAAGGAAAACGAACCGAGTATGTTTATATCATACAACTCCGAGAATTCCTCCCCATAACCGAAACACCCGCTTGCGGGAATAACCGGATTGTCAAGCTCCAATCCGCTCAGATTAACCGAAAGGTCTACCATATAATTTCCTCCCTTTCAAGCACCGGCCCATCCCTGCATATTCGCTTGTAACCGTACTTTGTCTTACAGGTACATCCCATGCAAGCGCCGATTCCGCACGCCATCCTCTCCTCAAACGAAAACTGACCGCCCGTTTCCGTGTTGTCATAAACTGCTTTAAGCATAGGCATAGGCCCGCAGGTAAAAACATAATCGTAATCGTATTGGTAAAGAGCATCCGTGACAACTCCTTTTATACCTGCACTGCCGTCGATAGTGGAAACAAGCGTTCTGCAACCGAGAGCTTCAAATTCCTCTCTTAGAAAAACCTCCGCCGATTTGTTGAATCCTATTATGACAGATGGTTTTTTACCCGCCTCTATAAGCCTTTTCGCGAGCAGATACAGCGGGGGGACCCCGACACCGCCACCTATTAGAACAGGTTTTTCGCCTGATTTTTCGATAGAAAATCCGTTACCTAAACCGGATAACACATCAAGCTCCTTACCTTTCTTATACGAGCTCATCGACTTCGTTCCACCGCCGAGTATTTTGTATATTATTGTTGTTTTGTCTGCGCTCAAATCGCATACCGAAAAGGGACGACGCAGAAAAAATCCGTCGAGCCCGATGGAAATGAACTGCCCCGGTTTTGTGATTTTTTCGGTATTGCCCTGCAGGACCATCCTGTATATATTTTCGGCGATAACATTATTTGATATAACCGTGTACTTTTCTGACATAAACAGTTCTCCTTAATCAGAATCGATAGTGGAAACACATATCGTTATCTCCTCAAGCACGTCAAGAAGCACTCTTACGGTATCGAGCGAGGTGAACATAGCCACATTGTTTTCAACAGCACAGCGGCGAATCGCATAACCGTCCGTTGCCTGCGATAAGACATCCATATCCCTTGTGGAAATAACATAATTTACATGTCCGCGTCTGATGGAATCAAGAATTTCGGAGCTGCCTGAACTCAGCTTCTTTTTGGTTCGGGTTTTTATGCCGTGCTTTTTGAGAAAATCCGCCGTTCCCTTAGTCGCTTCAATATTAAAGCCCAGATTATAAAAACGCTTTATAAGGGGAAGGGCCTCCTTTTTATCTTTATCTGCTATTGTAACGAATATTGTACCGTAGTTCGCAACATTCATTCCCGAGGCCTGTAGCGCTTTATATAAAGCTCTTGTTAGCGATTTATCATAGCCGATAGCCTCGCCGGTTGACTTCATTTCGGGTGACAGGTAAGCATCGAGTCCACGAATTTTAGAGAAGGAAAAAGCGGGAGCTTTTACATACCATCTTTTCTTTTCCTGAGGATAAACACTTGTAAAGCCCTGTTCCCTCAAGCTTTTACCAAGTATGATAAGAGTGGCTATATCCGCCAGAAAGTAACCTGTTGCTTTTGATATAAAGGGTACGGTTCTCGAGGAACGCGGATTAACCTCAATAACATAAACATTTTCGTTGTCATCGACGATAAACTGAATATTATAAAGTCCGATTATACCTATGCCGAGTCCGAGCTTTACTGTGTACTCAAGAATCGTCCTCTTCACCTTTTCACTCACGCTGAATGTGGGATACACGCTTATGCTGTCGCCAGAATGGATTCCGGTACGCTCCACATGCTCCATAATTCCGGGAACGAATACATCCGTACCGTCACAAACTGCGTCCACCTCAAGTTCCTTACCCTCGATGTAGCGGTCGACAAGCACGGGCTGCTTCTCATCTATCTCCACCGCGGAACGGAGATATACCTTCAAAGCACTCTCGTCCGCTACAATCTGCATCGCCCTGCCCCCCAAAACATAGCTGGGCCGGACAAGCACGGGATAGCCTATCTCATTGGCTGCTTTTATTCCGTCTTTAATGTTTGAGACAGCGATTCCTTTTGGCTGAGGGATGTCAAGCTTCTCCATTATTTTTTCAAAACAGTCGCGGTTCTCTGCGTTCTCTATTGCCTGAACATCGGTGCCTATGATTTTTACTCCGCGTTCCATCAGAGGCTTTGCAAGATTAATCGCTGTCTGTCCGCCGAGAGAGGCGATTATGCCCATGGGCTTTTCAAGGTTTACTATATTCATAACATCCTCAACAGTCAACGGTTCAAAATACAGCTTATCGCTTGTTGTGTAGTCTGTCGAAACTGTTTCGGGATTGTTATTTATTATTATCGCTTCATATCCGCTGTTCTTGATGGTCTTAACCGCATGTACTGTAGAATAATCGAATTCTACGCCCTGCCCGATACGGATAGGACCAGAGCCGAGAACGATTATTTTCTTTCTATCACTTACAACAGATTCGTTTTCAATCTCATATGTTGAATAGAAATACGGCACATAACTTTCAAATTCGCTTGCGCAGGTATCGATCATCTTATAAACGGGGATTATGCCGTTTTCTTCACGCAGTTCGTAAATTTCCGTTTCCGATATGCCCCATACTTCCGAAAGGTACCTGTCACTTATACCCATGCGCTTTGCTTTTTTCAAAACGCCGATATCGAGCGGATTTTCTTTTATAACCTGTTCAAAATCGACGATGTTCTTAAATTTATCGAGAAAGAGCATATCTATCTTAACAATATTGTATATCAGGCCGAGATCGACCTTGTTCCGTATAAGCTGTGCGATTGCAAACAGTCTGTCATCCCTGCCGTATTTGATATACTCCATCAGCTCGTCGTTCGTATATAAATCAAATTTAGAGCTGTAAAGATGGTATACGCCCGTCTCCAAAGAACGGATTGCCTTTAACAGACTTTCTTCAATCGTCCTCCCTATGCTCATTACCTCGCCGGTTGCCTTCATCTGAGTGCTGAGCATATTCGACGCCGCTGCAAACTTATCGAACGGGAAACGCGCTATTTTCGTCACTACATAGTCAAGCGTAGGTTCAAAGCTTGCGGGAGTGTTTGCGATTCTTATCTCATCAAGACGCATACCGACTGCTATCTTTGCGGATACCCTTGCAATCGGGTAGCCGCTAGCCTTGCTCGCAAGCGCTGAGGAGCGGGATACCCTGGGGTTAACCTCAATCAGGAAGTATTTGAATGAGAGCGGATCGAGTGCAAACTGAATGTTGCAACCTCCCTCGATTTTTAAAGCTCGGATGATTTTCAACGCACTGTCGCGAAGCAGCTGGTACTCCTTGTTGGTGAGCGTCTGGCTCGGGCATATTACAATGGAATCACCCGTATGTATGCCAACCGGATCGATATTTTCCATATTGCATATCGTAATCGCGGTGTCGTTTGAGTCTCTGATAACCTCATATTCAATCTCTTTATAACCCCGGATGCTCTTTTCGACAAGCACCTGACCGACAGGAGAGAGCTCAAGAGCGCTCTTCATCAGTTCTGCTAACTCATCGGCATTTTCAACAAAACCCCCGCCTGTTCCTCCGAGAGTGAAAGCGGGTCGCAAAACGACCGGATAACCAATCTCCCGGGCTGCCCTTAAACCGCCTTCGATACTTGTGGCAATCTCTGAGGGCAGTACAGGCTCCCCGAGCGAAACACATAATTCTTTGAACTTTTCCCTGTCTTCCGCCATCTCGATACTCTCGAATTTAGTTCCGAGCAGCTCCACCTGACATTCGTCAAGTATTCCCTTTTTATATAGCTGCATTGCAAGGTTAAGTCCGGTTTGACCTCCGATTCCGGGAACGATTGCATCCGGACGTTCAAAGCGAATTATTTTTGCCACATACTCAAGCGTAAGAGGCTCCATATATACCTTGTTTGCAACCGTTGTGTCTGTCATTATCGTGGCGGGATTGGAATTGGCGAGGATAACCTCATATCCCTCCTCCCTGAGTGCAAGACAAGCTTGTGTTCCCGCATAATCAAACTCTGCAGCCTGCCCTATAACAATGGGTCCGGAACCGATTACCATTACCTTTTTTATATCTGTTCTCTTCGGCATCAGCAGGCACCCCCTTTTTTCATCATATCGATGAAATTGTCAAACAGATGAACGCTGTCCTGCGGACCGGGAGCACTTTCGGGATGATACTGCACCGAAAAGATGTTTTCCTCAACGCTCTGCACGCCCTCAACGGTGTTGTCGAGCAGATTTATATGCGTTACTGAAAGGCAGGTTCCCTTTACTGAATCTAAATCCACGACATAACTGTGATTTTGGCTTGTCATCTCTATTTTATCGGTTAATAGATTTTTTACGGGGTGGTTTCCACCTCTGTGGCCGAATTTCATCTTGAAGGTTTTTGCACCGCATGCGAGGGAAATCAGAAGATGCCCGAGACATATTCCGAATATGGGGAGCTTTCCCCTTAGGTTTTTAACAAGCTCGATTACCGGCCTGACATTCACGGGGTTGCCCGGACCGTTTGAGATAAAAACACCATCGGGCTTCAAATCCATTATCTCTTCATACCCTGTATTATACGGCACTATCGTTACATTACAGCTCTTTTCATTAAGCTTTCTTATTACGTTCAGCTTTATTCCGCAATCGACCGCGACCACATTATAATTGTGATTCGCGGTACGGGAATACCACCTTTTTTTGCAGCTTACCCTTGAAACGGCGTCCGTTGGGATTATATACGCATCCAATTTCGAAATTGCCTCGTTGCGGGGAGTGTTCGCATCCGTTATTAAACACTTGCAGCTCCCCTTGTCGCGGATTATTCTGGTAAGCATACGGGTGTCAACGCCGCTTATGGCGGGAATCGCATTTTCCTCAAGTATCTCTGACAGGGTTTTTGTATATCTGAAGTTGCTCGGAATATCGTTGTATTCCCTGACAACAATTCCGCCAATAGTAGGATTTTTTGTCTCGAAATCCTCATCGGTGATTCCGTAATTACCGATAAGAGGATAGGTCATTACGACCGTCTGATATATATAGGACGGGTCGGAGACCACCTCCTGATAACCGACCATCGAAGTGTTAAAAACAAGCTCGCTTATGACCTCCCGCTCAGCACCGAAACCCTCGCCGTAAAACTCCTGTCCGTTTTCCAAAACTATTTTCCTTTTTACTCCTGCCATACTATTTCCCCTCTGTGCAGCGTCATAATGTTTTTTCCCGAAACTTGCATTTCTTCAAACGGAGTGCTCCTGCCCCTGGATATAAAGCGTTCCGGTTTTATTGTGTACTCCCTGTCCAAATCCAGGATTGCGATGTCCGCGCTTTGTCCCGTATTAAGTCCGCCGCCTATGCGGAATATTTTTCTCGGATTTAAGCACATAAGCTCTATGAGTTTTTCTATGGAAATGATTCCGATTTTTACAAGCTTAGTGTAAAGTACCGGGAAAGCGGTTTCCAGCCCGACAACACCCATAAGGCTTCCGGATAACCCCTTCGATTTTTCCTCATTCGAGTGCGGCGCGTGATCTGTGGCGATAATATCTATTGTGCCGTCTATAATTCCCTCAACCAATGCGTCTCTGTCCTCCCTGCTCCGCAGTGGCGGATTCATCTTGAAGCGTCCGTCCTCCTGTAAATCCTCATCGCATAACAGGAGATAATGCGGTGCGGTCTCCGCGCTCACCCTTACTCCCTCCGCTTTTGCTTTTCGTATAAGTGAGACGCTCCTGCTTGTAGACACATGGCAGACATGATAGCGGCAGCCGGTTTTTTTTGCAAGATTCAAATCTCGTTCAACCTGAATATATTCGCTCTCGGAGCTTATCCCCTTATGGCCATGCTCCCTTGCGTACCTTCCGTCGTGTATATAGCCGCCGTTTATGAGCGAATTATCCTCACAATGCGCTGCTATTATACAATCATATTCGGCTGCTTTTTTCATGGCTTTTTCCATAAGTTCAATCGACTGCACACCCCTGCCGTCGTCCGAAAAGGCGATGACCTTGTCTTTCAGAGCCGCAAAGTCTACAAGTTCGCCATCTCCTTTTTGTCCCTTTGTTATCGATGCGTAAGGAAAAACCGTTATCACCGAGTCCTTTTCGATTATATCCGTTTGCTGTTTTAAATTATCAATGCAGTCGGGTGGCGGATTCAGGTTCGGCATCGCACACACGGCGGTATAACCCGCACTTGCAGCGGCGGATGTTCCGCTTTTTATCGTCTCTTTATAAGAAAAACCGGGTTCCCGCAGATGCACATGAACATCAACGAAACCCGGAATAATATATTTGTTTTTAAATGATAAGACCTTGGAAAAAGGGGAATAAATATGAGGTCCTATTTTGAAAACATTGAAATTACGAATAAGTATATCGGATTTTGAAAAGGAAAGCCCGTTAAATACCATTCCGCCGGTCAGCAAAAATTCCATTTAAACCTCCACGCTCCTTTTCCTTTTCCGACTATTATAACAAAAAAAGCGCGTATTGTCAACTAAAATAATTATGAACTTGCCATGAACTTTTGCCTGGGATTTTTTATGTGTAATTTAATCAAACCATGGGAAAACAACCTTGTTGCCGTTATGAATCCACTTTTGCGGGCAGGTTGTTTCCACCCAATCAACCGGAACGAGCGTGTCCTGCTGAACCGAATTAACAGCAAATGCCTCTCTGACCTCCTGCGCCTGGTCATTACTGAGAATGTCCGGCTTGCAGGATACAAACAACGGTGAGCCGCTTATAGAGAGCAGTTTCAACCACAAACGATTCTTCTCCCACGGGACAAGCTCGGTTATTCCGACACAATCGGCGTCGCAGGCATAGAATATGTTGTTTTGAGGCAGACGAAAAGCGAGAGTATTGATGCCGAACTTTCGGGTGCGGAGCCAATCCTTGCCGCTCGTATCGTCTCCGGTGCGGTTGACCTGAACAAGCCCGGCGCAAAGGTGACTTATCGTATTGCAGCCGATGATGACAGCGTCCCCGGCGGCATCCTTTATCGCACGGTAAAAATCCAAAATTATCTCCGCACTTGTTCTGCCACGGTCATAAAACGACCAGCTATCATCCTCATCGGCAAGCGACTTTTTAAGATTGCACCCCCACGCTCCGAAAATATCAAATGTGGAATAATCGTGCTTGATTAGGCGGTAACCCCAATCAACGATACGCTTGGTGTCCTCTTTGATATGACCGATAACCTCCGGATGCGACGGATCTAAAACGCTGTTGTTGCGTTTGAGTCTCGACTCATCTTTTATATTCGGCGTTTTGTGATTAGCGTCCGAAAGATAGCGAATCCATATCCCGGGCTTGACATCCATTTTTGTTATTTCCTCAGCAAGCCTTTTCATGTCAGGGAATTTTTGATTTCCCTTATGCCACGGCCCGTCGCAGTTGTTCGGCTGCCAGCCGTCGTCAATGACCATATACGGGCGGTTTTTAAGTCCCTTCGTGTAATCCGCAACGATGGAAGCGTCCCGCAGAATCTCCTCGTGCGAGCTTTTCCCGTAAGCATAGTACCAGTTGTTCGAACCGTAAACAGGCTCTTCGGGGAAAATTCCGTCGTCACACATTTTACTGCAAAAACTTCGTGCCGCCTCAAAAGCCGATATGTCTGAATATTCACGGAAAACAACGGTAGCAGCCTCAAGTGTTCGTCCGCCCAAAAGCACACCTGCACCGCCGTTTCTTATGTCAATCCAGAGCGTCACGCCTGCGGAGTCAAGATTCCAGTAGCAGAACGAGTTTGGGCGCACCCGCACTCCGAAAGCACATGTCCGGCAAATAAAATATGGGTTGTTTATAATGTTCTCGCAGCAGGAGGAATTTGATATGAGGAAATACCACGGCATAAAGACATCCGGGTTGATGCTGCGCCACTCCATTGTACCGTATGCACGCTCCCACTCGTCACCAAGCACCTTTGTTGATCCTGTTATAACTTCGTTCTCTCTGAAATTCCAGCGGAGAACTATGTACTTGAGGGGTGTTTTATCCGCCTGGATTTTAACCCCCATTTTATCGCTACCATACTTTACGCAGGAAAGTGAAACATCATTCTCTGTAAAACTGTTTCCGCCGATTCTCTCTACTTTCCCGCCTTCATATATTACAGTCTGTTTATCTGGTAATCTGATTTTCATGATTTTGACCATTCCTTTCCGCGGTGGTTTATACCGCCCGAGGTGACAAATGCACATAAATGCTTCGTTTGGCGATTGCGCCGCTTAAGCTTTAGCCATAAGTACACCACTATATACAGTTTACAAAGCACAGGATACGTACACTCGTGAAAATACTTTTTTAATTTACAGGGAGAATTTAATTATAATTCCTCTATTTTGTCGGCCATATTATCAAGCCAGTCGCCCTCAAACAGCTCTATCAGACCACTGTCCGCCGCTCCGGCAAGCTTTGAACTTACGGGAAGTTTGGAAAGCGTATCTATTCCGAATTCCCCGGCAATGCCTTCAAGTCCGCTGACACCGAATATATTATGCTTTGTCTTACACTCAGGACACAGAAAATATGACATATTCTCGACAATGCCGATTATGGGAATATTCATCATCTGCGCCATTCTTACGGCTTTTTTTACAATCATGCCTACAAGCTCCTGAGGCGAGGTTACAATAACAATGCCGTCAACGGGAAGCGACTGAAATACGGTAAGCGGAACATCACCGGTTCCCGGAGGCATATCTACAAACATAAAATCGACATCCTTCCAGACCACATCGCTCCAGAACTGCTTAACTGTTCCGGCAAGAATCGGTCCTCTCCATATAACGGGGTCGGTATTGTCTGGCAGCAGCAGGTTTATGGACATGATCTGTATTCCGCTTTTGGACAATACCGGCAGGATACCCTGTTCGCTTCCCTGTGCTTTACTGTTAATTCCAAATATTTTTGGTATGGATGGACCTGTTATATCCGCATCAAGAACAGCGGTACTATACCCTCTGCGTCTGAATATAACCGAAAGCAGGGAGGTCACCATGGATTTGCCCACGCCTCCCTTTCCGCTTACAACGCCTATTACCTTTTTTATGCTGCTAAGCTCGTTCGTTTTTGCTAAAAAAGACTCTCTCTCAGAGCAGTTCTCGCTGCAGCTGCTGCAATTATGACTACAATTTTCGCTCAATCTGCCATTTTCCCCTTTGATTAAAATTCGATCTTTTTCTCTATATATGCGGATACCTCTTCAATCGGCAGCCTTATCTGCTCCATCGTATCCCTTTCGCGTACCGTAACGCAATTATCCTCAACACTCTGAAAATCGTAGGTTATGCAGAAAGGTGTTCCTATTTCATCCTCTCTGCGGTAACGCTTTCCGATAGAACCGGCATCATCATAATCTACCATAAACTTTTTTGAGAGCATCGTATAGATATCGGTCGCCTTTTCGCTGAGTTTTTTGGATAGCGGAAGCACCGCTGCCTTATATGGCGCAAGCACGGGATGCAGGTGCAGAACCGTTCTGATGTCCTCGGTGCCGTCTTTTCCGATATTCTCCTCATCATACGCATCGACTAACAAAGCGAGAGCAATCCTGTCGCACCCTAAAGAAGGCTCTATTACGTACGGAACATATTTTTCGTTTGTTTCCGGATCAAAATATGAAAGGTCCTCGCCGCTTCTTTCCTGATGAGCTTTTAAATCAAAGTCAGTCCTGTCGGCAATACCCCAGAGCTCTCCCCAGCCGAACGGGAACAAAAACTCAAAATCGGTTGTCGCCTTGGAATAATGCGCCAGCTCGGCCTTTTCGTGATCCCTGAGTTTTAACGAGTCCTCGCGGATTCCGATTTGTAACAGGAAATTCTTGCAATAATCCTTCCAATAATAAAACCATTCAAGGTCAGTTCCCGGCTTGCAGAAGAATTCAAGCTCCATCTGCTCAAACTCCCTTATGCGGAAGATAAAATTACCGGGAGTAATCTCGTTTCGAAAGGATTTTCCGACCTGAGCCACTCCGAACGGTATTTTCCTTCGGGTTGAACGCTGAATGTTTTTAAAGTTTACGAAAATTCCTTGGGCGGTCTCCGGGCGGAGGTAAACCTCCGCCTGACTATCCTCTGTAACACCCTGATGTGTTTTGAACATCATATTGAACTTCCGGATTGGTGTAAAATCACTCTTTCCGCAACCGGTACAGGGAACACTTTTTTCCTTAATATATTCGGAAAGCTGTTCGTTTGTAAGCCCTTCAATCTTCATATCGATGCTGTTTTTTTTGTTATATTCTTCGATAATGTGATCTGCACGGTAACGCATTTTACAGGATTTGCAATCAATAAGCGGATCGTTGAAGTTCACAACGTGTCCCGACGCTACCCAAACCTCGCGGTTCATAAGGATAGCACTGTCGAGCCCGACGTTATAGGGGGATTCCTGAACAAACTTTTTAAGCCACGCTTTTTTTATGTTGTTCTTGAATTCCACGCCCAAAGGACCGTAATCCCAGGAATTTGCAAGCCCGCCGTATATTTCGCTCCCGCTGAATATAAAGCCCCTGTTTTTGCAAAAAGAAACGATTTTATCCATTGTTTTTTCCGTATTGTTCATGTGATGTAATTATCCTCTCTGTCGCTATATAATACTATTATATACACTTTATCAGAAAAATCAATAATCTGCATTTATATGCAGGTGGTTTGATTCTTCATCTGTGGTGAATAACAGGCTATTTTGTTTTTATCAGCTTGCTCATCTGCCTTTGTGCCATGACCAGCTTATAATATCTGCCTTTTGATCTCATAAGATTGTCATGAGTTCCGACCTCCTCGATCATTCCCTTTTCAAAAACGACAAGCTTTGTAGCGTTTCTGAGCGTGGAAAGACGGTGAGCTATTGCGATTGTGGTTCTACCCTCCGTGAGCCTGTTAAGCGCGTCTTGAATCAGCTTCTCTGTTTCAGTATCAAGCGCAGCAGTCGCTTCGTCTAAAATAAGCACCTTGGGGTTTCTCAAAATCGCTCTTGCAATAGCAATCCTCTGCCGCTCGCCTCCGGAAAGAGTATGTCCCTTGTCGCCGACATAAGTATTGTAACCATCGGGCTGTTTCAGTATAAACTCATGTGCATTTGCAAGCTTTGCAGCTCTTATCACCTCGTCACGCGTTGAGTCGGGCTTTGCATAGATAATATTACTGAAAATTGTTCCGTTGAAAAGGAAGGTCTCCTGAAGAACAACGCCCATCTGAGTACGCAGTGCATGCTGTGAATACTTCCTGATGTCGATACCATCGAAGAACAGGTTTCCGGCGGTCAGGTCGTAAAGCCTCATAATCAGATTAATCGCAGTCGTTTTACCCACTCCGCTTCGTCCGACAAGTCCGACCATTTCGCCGTTTTTTATTTCTAAATTGATATTCTTTAAAACATACTCATAGCTGTTATAACCAAAATATGCGTTACTGAATTTAATATCGCCGTTTATTTCTGACATTATGGGCTTCTCGTCCTCGTTCATCTCACTCTTCTCGTCGATAATCTCAAAAACCTTTGCAATGGATATCGCTGTGTTTTGAATCCTTCTCGGAATGTGAGCCATCCAGCGCATCGGACCGTATACCAATGCGACATAGGAGAGAAACTGCGTCAGCTCGCCCAGCGTCATACTTCCGGTTATAATCCGGGAGCCGATTATGTAGATTACAGCGTATTCGCCGATTCCCATTATGAATGTAGCAAAGGGAACTATCAGATTCCAGGTAAGCTCATTCTTTTGAGAGGTATCGGCTAATTTTCTCGCGGTGGTCCTGAACTTGTTTTCTTCCTTTTTTTCGGTTCCGAATACTTTTACGACACGCATTCCCGAAAAAACATCATAAAGCAGGGTTCCCAAGTCACTCTCTGCCTGCCACTGACGATGATAAAGCTTATGAGTGAAATTCCTGATCACCGTGAACATAATGAACATAATGGGGACCGGCAGCATGATAATAAGCGTCAGCTTCCAGTCGAGGGTAAGCAAAATAATTGTTACGCTGATAACAATCAATCCCTGCTGCAGCAGTTCGGGCAGGGTGCTTACAATGAAATCTTTTAAATTCTTTGTATCCCTTGTGATTCTTGTAATAAGCTCTCCGGAGGAACGCCTTGTTATCCCGGTAAGGGAGAGTTGCTGAATCTTTTCATACAGTATCTTACGCAGGTTTACGAGAATCGCATTGCTTGATTTTGTGTATATAATCCGCTGAATCATTACCGATACAGATCTTGCAAAACCGAAGGCAGCCATTGCGATTACGACTCCCACGAAGCCCTTTGTCACGGGGTTCTCCACTATAAGATACTCGTTGATGAGTTTTTTGGTAAGCACAGGTATGTAAACGTTTATTGCGCTTATGATAATTAACATCAAAGTCGCAAACGAGAGCTGCTTTGCATACGGTTTTGCATAAGGCATGAGCCGCAGGAAAAGGTGCTTTTTATCGATACATTCCAAGCATACTGTTGAACCCTGCTTTAGCATCTTTCCGCATTTCGGGCAGATTGTAAAATCGTTTCCGCCAACCCCTCTGCCCTCTTTTGCTGCCATCATTTTTTTGACCGCTATCTGCATTGCAACCGCGTTACGCATATCGGAGCGGCAAAGCTCGAAGTCCTCGCCGCTTTTTGTGTATTCGATTGCGACACAGCCGCTGTTGTTTATGTACCTGAATTCTGTTACATCGTCAATAGTGAGCTTTATTTCCGTATCGTTATCTTTGTTTGAGTTTTCGATAACAATATAAACAAACCCTCCGTTTATAACGGCGGCGCCGTAAATGTACTCGTTTTTTTCGTAAAGGTTGAAGTCAAAGCTGTAATCAGCATTTCCACCCGCCGCAGACATTACCTTTTCACGTACCCTAATACGCCCGGGTGGTATAATTTTCTTTTTCATAATGATAATAGTGCCTTTCCAAGATATCTGCATTATTATAACACGCTTAATAATGAGTAAAGCGTCGTTCTATAAGTATAGCTCTATCTTTCTGTAGCTCTTGCTGTCAAGTGCAAGAACGTCTTTTATGCCAAAACGGTTTCCGTCAACGTCTGTCAGCACAAGCCTTGTGTCGCTCACACGAGCGATGTTACGGTAGGTATCGTGCATAGAAAAGCTCATTTTTCCTTTGTCTGTTTCTACCTCCCAATAGGAGTACCCGAGCTTTTCCTTTAAAGAAATCACCTTTGTAATTTCGGGACAGAGATATTTCCTTGCAAGAAATTCGTTGATAATATCAGCGTCCTCGCCGGAAAAATCTGTAATATTGCGTATGATACCGTACTCGTTGCCGTCCTTGTCGAGCACCGAAATAAACTCATCGGGTGCATCAAACGGAAACATTCTGTGAAAATATACTCTTCCGAGATCCTGCCAGTCGGGGGTATTGTCCTGCCCCTCCGCCAAATCGTCCTTTTTTATTGGCGGCATAAAGGCTTTCATCGCAGCAAAGCCGTTTTTTGTTTTATACATCTTTGCGTTATCGGAGGTGAAGTACTTCAACTCCGCTAAATCTAAAAAGTTTTTCATATATTGCTTGCTCCTTATAAAAAGATTGCCTGAACGGAAAAGAGGCGTCAATCCTCTATTCCGATTGTTTTTAATGCATCTGCCTGCAACTTATACAGATTATAATAAACGCCCTTCTTTTTAAGCAGTTCCTTGGCAGTTCCGCTTTCCGGCATTTTACCGTTCTCGATAACGATCAGATTATCCGCATCCCTGAGGGTGGACAATCGGTGTGCTATTATGATTGTCGTTTTACCCTTTGTAAGACGGTTCAACGCCTCCTGTATCTGGCGTTCAGTCTGTGTATCCATTGCAGCAGTCGCCTCGTCGAGTATAAGGATCTGCGGGTTTTTCAATATTGCTCTCGCAATCGATATCCTCTGACGCTCGCCACCCGAAAGCTCCTTATTGCCAAAGCCGATCTGTGTATGATAGCCGTCGGGATATTTTACAATAAATGAATGTGCGCTCGCTATTACGGAGGCGGCAATGACCTGATCTTCGGTCGCTTCGGGGCAGGCGTACTTAATGTTTTCGAGGATAGAGCCCCTGAACAGGTAAGTTTCCTGCGATACGATTGCCACTGACCTGCGCAGTGTTTCAAAGGAAAGGTCCTTTATATTCACACCATCTATTAAAATCTCGCCGTCCTCGGTGTTGTAAAGCCGTGTAAGAAGATTCGCAAGTGTGCTCTTACCCGCACCGGTATGTCCGACTATACCGAGAGTGCTTCCGGAAGGTACCTCAAAACTGATGTTGTCGATAACCTTACGGTTTTCGATATATGAAAAGGACACATTCCTGAATTCCACGTCACCTTTGACCTTGTCAAGCGTAACCGGGTTCTCACATTCCTTTACCTCCACATTGGCGTCGGTAATCTCAAACAATCTCTGAAGGGAGTTGAGGCATTCCGACCACCAGTTGGATACATCAGCGAGGAACTCTAAAGGCCCGTAAATAAGGCCGAAATAAGCTATAAAAGTGGCAAGCTTTGCATAGTCCATCCCGCCGGTTCCCTTCATTACCTGCCAGCCGCCAATACCCCATACTATGTACGATCCAATCTTTAGCAGAAAAAACAGCATGGGGAATATCTTTGCCGATTTTATTCCAATATCCGCATCCGCATCCGCAGAAAGCTTGCTTCTCTTGTCAAAGCGTTTCATTTCGTCGTCCTCTCTTGAAAAAGATTTGACGACACGCATTCCGTTAAGAACATCGGCAATTAGCGAATTGAAAGAACGCCTTCTCGACCATGACTTTGCATACATTTTATCGAATATCAGGAAAATGAATTTGAACGAAATAAAAAAGATGGGAACCGTTACAAACGCATAAACGGTAAGGATAGGGTTTATGATAAACATTATTATCATAAATACTATCAACTGTACTATATTGAGCACGAAATAAGGGAACCCGTCACAGAAAAACCAATATATCATTGTAGAATCGTTGTTAATCTGTGTCATAAGTCCGCCGGTTTGCCTGTTTGTGAAAAACGAGAGCGAAAGACGGCTCAAAGTCTCGAAAATATTTTTTCTGAGATCATATGTAACTTCAGCCGATACCTTTGCCGAAATTGCACCATTGAGCAGGCTTATAAGCAGCGAGGCCACCCTCACAGCTATCATTACGAGAATTATATTGAGAATTTTCCCGTAATACCTGCCGCCTTCTTTTAAAACGTCAGCATAAAATATCTGGTTGCTCACATAGGGTGTGATTGCTCCAAGCATCGAAATAAGAGACAAGGAAAGCAGAATAAGCAGTATGTACCTTTTGTAGTGCAAAAACAGTTTCGAGAGCTTTTTGATAAGTCTGACTTTATCCATGCACTTAGGACAGATTTTACGGTCCGGGTCAGGGTATCTTCTGCCGCATTTCGGGCAGGAGTTTTTCTCATAATCGGAATCCTTAAGCTTTTCCTCATCGATTTTGCCGTCTTTTTTAAGGCTCTCTGCCGCACGGCAGAACAAACCGGCATCATGCTTATAGGTGCTTGAAAAGTTGAATATCAGAACAGGCTCGTTATCGCGTAATGCCGTAACCCGGCCTGTAGAAATAAGCTGTTCGACTTTGATTTCCTCTAACTCCGAGAGCATAAAGCGCTCGTAACGCGCTTCCACAAAACCCTCAGCGCGTACAGGGTTGCCGTCGGAGCGAATTCTTTCGTGCTTAAACACGACTGTTCCCTCCGCCACCGTTACATACTCGGTGTCGACGACAATATAAACATCCTTGTAAACCGAATCAGCACCGATATCGCTTTTCATCGTCATAAGTGCACCGAGCATATCGATACCCTTTGCGGTGAAATATTCGCTTATCGCTGCCGGGAATTTTTCTAAGTTAATCATAATCCCTCTGTTTTATCAAAAAACCTACGGATTCAATAGTTGCATGAATCCTGTTGTTAGTCATTTTGAACTTAAATCTGTCAAAATGAAGCCCGAATGCCTCATCCGAGCATAAAAATATACCGGATTGAGCATTTCTCTCAAATAAATGCTTCACCCGGTAAAATCAATTTATACGCATTTAGTTCTGCGATGAAAGAGGAATTTGCACTACATTCACTTATTAAAAATTTTCCTCACTTGAAAAACTCAAAATAAATCGACTGCAGTGGGTTTGCCTCTTCGGGTTTTTGATTTATCGGGGAGCAATCTCTTCTGCCGTTTAAATCCCACAGCTGTATTAATATGTAAATGTGCCGCGAACAAAAACATCCGAGCGCCGGAATCTATACGGTTAACCATTGAAGCTCCTCCATTTCTTTTTATTTGCCGGGAACACCTGTATAAAAACAGATGTTTCTCAGGCCGTTCGCTAATTATACACCATAATTTTATAAAATACAATACATTTTTAAAAATTTTATAAGTTTTTTTATTAACGCTTCAGAAGGGCGTATTATACATAAAAATACTTATAAGTATTGAAAAAATAAATTTTTTATGATATTGTATAAAGGATTACTTCATCTATTATCACATATTATCACAAAATTTTCGGGGGAAATAAAAAATGTTTAATATTGCAATACTCGGGTTCGGTGTCATCGGCAACGGCGTTTATGAGGTTATTGAAGAAAACAAGGAGAGAATCTCCGCAGTCTTCGGTAGCTCGGTCGGTTATACCAGGGACACCTCGATTCGGATAAAACATATCCTCGATAAACGTGAGTTCTTAGGACACCCTCTTGAGCGAAGGATAACTAATGATTTCAACAAAATTCTTTCCGACAGCTCCGTTTCGGTTGTCGTTGAAACGTTGGGTGGCACCTCCCCGGCATTTGAGTTCAGTAAAGCGGCTCTTGAGGCGGGAAAGAGCGTTGTCACCTCAAATAAAGAGGTTGTTGACAAGTACGGCGATATACTTCTTGAAACCGCTGACAAGCACGGAGTAAGCTATCTTTATGAGGCGAGTGTCGGCGGAGGGATTCCGATAATCGGACCTCTCGAAAGCTGCTTCTATTCAAATAAAATAACAAGAATAGCCGGAATTCTCAACGGTACAACCAATTATATCCTCTCAAGAATGAAAGAGGCCGGGATATCCCTTGAGGATGCTTTATCCGAGGCGAAGGGGATGGGCTACACCGAAGCAAACCCCCACTCCGACCTTGCAGGCTTAGACAGTGCGAGAAAACTCGGAATACTTGCCGGCATAGCTTTCAACAGATACATCCCGCATGAAAAAATCACGTTCGTTGAGGGAATCATGAACGTAAAGCAGGAGGATTTTGAGTTAGCCGCAAAATTAGGATATAATATCAAGCTCCTTGCGGTCGCTGAATTGATCGACAGACGTGCAAAACTTCTCGTTGCTCCTCATCTCGTAAAAAAGGGAAGTCTGCTTTCTGCCGTCAACGGCGTATTCAATGCAGTTAGCATAACTGGGAGCACATTGGGTGAGGTCGTTTTCTACGGACAGGGCGCAGGCAGCATGCCTACCGCAAGCGCAGTCGTAAACGATGTCATCACAATCTTTAAATTCAAGCCTAAAGCGATATGCAGGCAAAACCTTGAGGATGGCTTTTTGCTCTCGGAAAGCGAGTTCGGCGACGTTCCGCTAACTTTATCCAACGGTTCAAGTTACCGGGTATTGTAACAAATAATTATATTAATCTAACAGAGCTGTTATAACAACTTTAGTTACTTTGCTCATTATTTGGTGTTGGTTTCCTTTTTTCCGGAATATATATTGGTTTACAGGGCGAGAATATAAATAAAAAAACCGGGCAAATGCGTTGCTGCAATGCTCGATTTGGTGACCCGTAGGGGAGTCGAACCCCTGCCTCCGCCGTGAGAGGGCGGCGTCTTAGCCACTTGACTAACAGGCCGTATTTTTCAGGACGGGTGTCATTTTATCACAAACTTTTGCGGTTGTCAATACGCTTTTGTAAAAAGTAGATTGGTCTGAAAAAATAAATCGAACAGAAGGGCAGGTGCGAACCCGCGCGAGCCTACGTTCCACATTTTGCAGGCGAGGGCGTATGGGTGTATATATGCTTTTACCAAAGGAACCTTATAAAAAAATCGCCGTAGTATTATTTTATATCGCGGTGATCTGCCTTGCATTTTACTTATTTTTCAAATATCTTTTCGGATTGATTATGCCGTTTTTAATCGCATACCTTCTTGCAGCAGCCCTTCAGCCTGTTGTTCGCTTTATAAGCAAGCACGCAAAAGTACCAAAAAAGCTCTCGGTCCTGGTATTGGTCATTGTTGTGACAACTCTGCTTGGGATGATTTGCTATTTTGCTATCGATCGTATTTATACCGAACTGACTGTTCTGTCACAGAATGTTAAGGGTTTTATCGATCGTGTTCGCTCTGATGAGCAATATGCAAAGGATCTTATAGAAAAAATATCCAATGCCATACCGTTTGTGGATATGAGGCAACGGCTTAACGATATCTGGCAGAACCTGGACAGCTCGCTTGAATCGGCACTGTTATCCGTTGCTGATAAGTTGAGCGGTTCGGTACTCCCGATTTTAGGAAGCCTGATCGCCTTTGTTCCGAACGCCCTGCTTGCCATTGTTATCGTTATTCTTTCAACCTATTATTTTGCAGTTGATTTTCAAAAAATAAACCGCTTCATCATTGCACAGCTGCCCGAAAAAGCGGCAAAGAACCTTAAGCTTTTCCGCGAGGAGTTTATAGATACGATTTTAAAATTCCTTAGGGCATATGGTTTGATTACACTCATAACTTTTCTCGAATTATTTGTTGCATTTACTGTTTTAGGTATTAAATACGCTTTTCTTATTGCCCTGGTCATCGCCGTTATCGATATACTACCGGTTCTCGGAACCGGCACGGTGTTGATCCCCTGGTCTATATTCCTGCTTTTGATAGGAGATTATTATACCGGAATCGCATTAATTATAGTTTATATCGTTATCGCAGTGATACGGCAGATTATCGAGCCGAAAATTGTTGGTAAGTATATCGGCCTTTACCCTCTGCTTACTCTTGTTGCCATGTATACCGGCTTAAGGGTTATGGGTGTTTTGGGCTTAATAACGTTCCCGTTGATAATTATAATTGTTAAAAAGTTAAATGACGACGGAAAGCTGCATCTGTTTAAAAACCCGGACGAGGAAAAATAGTTATATAAATAAATTCATGTTTTTACTGCACTATTCCAAATAACCACATAAAAAATAACCCGGCGGACAGAATCCGTCGGGTTTTATTCACATTTTAAATCGGTGTGTTTCTGCAGTCGACAAGCGTGACATCCGTAACGTCAGGAATCTTCTTCAACGCCGAAACGAGCTTGTGATGCGATAAGCCTATTCTTATTTCATAAATCGCTTCGAAATGCCGCTCGTTCTCTGTTATGGAGGAAACCCTGTTTCTGATTCCGTTTTCAACGAACATTTTTGCGACTATTCCAAGAGCGGCATCCGTGTTTGTACGTACAATCAAAAGATAGGAGGAAGCCGTATGGCTTATCAATTTAAGTGAAACAAAGGTCAGAAACCCTATGACAAGTGTTCCTAATATGGTTAATATAAAATATCCCGCCCCCGCTGTAATGCCTGCAGCGACAGCCCAAAACATAAACGCGGTGTCAGACGCCTCCTTTATCGCCGTTCTGAAACGGACGATGCTCAAAGCTCCGACCATACCGAGTGATAATGCAAGGTTTGATGAAATTGTCAGTACGATCAGGGCGCTTATCGTGGAAATCATAAGGAGGGTACCTTCAAAACTGCGGTTAAACGATATACCCTTAAACGTAATCCGGTAGATTAGCAGTATGAACAAACCCGCAAGAAAAGCTATTCCAAGTGAAAACAGAATGTCGGAAACGCTTATCTCCGCCGAAAAGCCCTCCAGCACGCTTTTTTTAATTGCATCTAAAATACTCATTAGGTATACTCCTTATATTAATATTTTCCCGCGGGCAGCCGTATGTTCTCGGTGCAGAGCGCGTATTTTGATACGGATAAGGGCAACACATCAGCACAGCAAAGCCTGCGTATCAGCGTTGGTAGCTTATTCCCGTATTTTATCTCCATTATTACGGAAATCGGATTAATTGCCGGGATTCCCTGACGCTTATCGTTAAAAAGGCTGTCCATGTCGCCGGGGACCGATTCCACTCTTGTATCAAAGGTTACTCTGACATCAGTACCCTCTAAAAAGAAAGCTTCTCTGCGGTAACGTACGGTTACGGCAGGGCGTACCCCCTTGGACTGCATTTCCGCCGCAAGCGGCATAAGCTTTTCGGAAAAACCCTCAACCGTAAACGGCGAATCCATCAATAAGCGCAGCTCGTCTTTCGATATGACCAGACTGCTTTTGCTTGTCACAATGCCGTTCTTTTTTTTCTTTTCTAATCTTATAAAATCATCCGAAAAATCATAGGTGCGTATACGGAACTTAGTATGAGCGGAAAGTCCGTCCGCTTTCTCATAATAAGCAGTTTTGTAAAAGTCGTCAAAATAAAGGCTTGTAACCGTATAGCTGCCGTTTATATAATGAATATCGGGACGAAGTGCAGAAGATACACGGCTTTTGACAAGGCTGTAAATTCTATAGTCGAGTATAAATTTTTCCTCACGCCTTGAACGCATATACTGCAATTCCCCCCTTATATTTGAAAACCAAGCTCCGTCATCTTTGCATCGTTCAGCGAAAAATAATTCTTAATATAGTTGTATAACTGTTCATGACGGTTTTCCTGAAAGGTTATCAGAATCTGGATTTGTTTATCCCAATAGCTGTAGGAATACTCCCATCTCTCGCAGTCCCGCTTCATATCATCGTTTATAAGCTCCTTAAGCTCATTGATACGGCCAAGCACCTTTTCGTTTGTCCATATATTCTGCATCTGCCAAGCCATTCTTGTAAGAAACTGCTCTTTGAAGTTCTGATTTTTTAAAAGAGAATTAATAAGCCTTGTGGAAAACGCGTTCATTGCACCGGTTCCCTCCGGATTAAGGTGCTCAAAAATCGAGTTGTGCCTGAAATCCAAAAAAGCCCAGTCAAGATCATAGAATATCCATCGCCATTTACCGTCAAGTTCGCTGCTCTTGAAAAAACGTATGTTGCCGTTGTCGGTATTGGCGACATACATCTCGGCACAGATATAATCAATATAGTTTTCTATATCTATTTTAGAGGCAACATAATTATAATGCTCCTCATCGGCCAGGTTATAACGGCTTACATACGATATGAGTTCCTTGTATTCTGCGCTTGAGTTTCCGTTCGCCACCGAAAGGATTACGGATTCCTCGGATATATTATAATTACCTGCGATATAGTTCTCGTTTATTTTTTCGCGTATATAGTATATACCCCAGTATTCGCCGTTGAGATATAAAATAACCGGACGGTATTTTTGAACGTCCACCGTTGTGTTTTCCGCAACAAGAGATGTCATCATCTCATCACGAATTCTCGCCCTGTTGTAATCCTGACCCATATTTCTCAAGACAAACGCCTCGTAAACAGAAAGATCGCTGTCCTTGAAAAGCCGATATTTCAACTCTGAAGCTCCGTACTGTCCCCTGAAAAAGCAGGTAAAAGATTTCTTCTCGGCAGCCCTCGAATAAGCTCCGAATATTCTTATTCCACAGGGTTCCGAAAAACCGGTACCGTCCGACGCAAAAAAAGCAACCGTCGCTTTTTTCTCCCACTTTTGCCAAAAATTCGCTCCGACATACGGAAAGACGGGGTCGGCGTTCGGACCTTTTTCATAAATTCCGGTATAGTAGTTCCACAAATTTTCGGGTTCTGTCACAAGTGAAACTACCTCAAGCTTATCATTCTCATTTATTATATAGCTAAGATCAAGCACCTCACTGGGAAGATGCCCCTGTTCAAAACAGCGTGCCCGTATAATCGTGGTTTTGTCTATTATGATAGGAGATTTATAAGCAGGTGAGGCTGCGGTAGGCTCGGTACAGTCGAGTGTATACCTGACAGTCCCTTTACCTCTGAGCTCTACGCTCAATGAGCCCGTGTTGTTATATACACCCGGTTCCAGAACAGCTTCGGGCTTTTCTGCTCTCTCAGCTAATTCGGAAGCGTTTTCCTTTTTCGGAGTAGCCTCCGACAAATAGCCGAATCCATCCCTGCCACCAGCCCTTCCATATGACATTCCCCCCTCAAGTGCGGGAATTGCGATACAATCGATCACTTCTCCACCGCTTGAAAGGTAGACAGTCTCTCCCTGTGCCGAGAGTGCGAATGGTAGGACCTCATAACCGGAGGGAGTGTTAACACCGTCAGATGAGAGAATAAGAACGATATATCCCCCTGCGGCAACCTTTATATCGGGCAGAGCCGCTAAATTCAGGTTGTCTGAATCATCAGATAAATATAGCCCTGAAAGTGACAGTTCCTTGTTTGAATTATTATGGAGCTCAATAAAATCATGGTAGGTACCGTAAGGGCCGGGAATATACCGGTTGTTTACCGAAACTACTTCGGAAATCTCTATTCCCTCCGGTCTGACCTTTTTGTTATAGTCATCCCTGCCGAAATCATCGTTGGGAAAGCCGAGGCTCGGATTTTGAGCAATATAACTCCCGTCACCTGCGTCGTCAATATATTGCCAGCTTTTTCCTCTCCCCGCAGGAGCGACGCTTAATATCTCGCTCTGCTTCTTTTCGGGCGTCATGAGGTAAACACACTCACCCTGAGAAAGTGAAAAGTTGGCATGTATACCATCATCAGGGGTTTTCCTGCTGTCCGCAATTATACATATGCATTCGTGAGCTTTTAAAATCGTCTCCGGGATACTGTACTTATACGGGTTTAATTCGTCGTCCGACAAAAACCAGCCCTTTGTGGAGACCTCGTTTTCCGAGATATTCATGAGCTCTATCACATCACAAACCTTTCCGCCGTATGCGAGCTCATCCGTCGACAGAAGCAGCTCGCTTATTATAATAGCAGCGTTTCGGTCTATTCTGCTCTCGGTAAATGCGAGTATACCATCCTCGGTGTTGTCGAAGCCGGGGGAGGGACTCATCTGCTTATAAACGATATTTCCGTCATCATCGGTTGTCCGGCAGATCGAAATGTTGTCCCCTATCCGTTCAACATCAACGCTTGTATACCTTCCGTCAGGTCCTGACAGCACTGCCACTTCCCCCTCCGACAACCCGAAGGATGCGTGAATCTCGCTGTCATTATAACTGCTCTTTCCGTCACAAAACACAAGAAGATACTCACCGGGCATAAGGGTTATGTCAGGTAGAGCGTATCTGTGCGGATTTCCTAAATTGTCGGAAACATACCAGCCACTTGTCGATGCTGCCGCCGACGATATATTTTTTATCTCAATTATATCAGAAAAGTTACCCTCTCTGTCAGGCAACGCAGATTTGTTTGATGTTATCAACTCGCTGATTGTAAAGATGCCTGAAACATCTGTAAGACTGCGTTGATAAGAGGCTATTCCCTCCTCTGTGTTCGGGTATCCGGGGCTCGCCTTTGCAGTAACCTCATATGTGCCGTCCTTCAACACCATGACCATATCACTGTCCATCTCGATGGTAGTGACCGAAGCACACACGTCACCTCCGGGTGACAGAAAATATAAATTCTCTCCGCCCTCACCCTTCAGGGAAAATGCGACATTCGTACCGTCGAGGAAAATAAGCATATACTGCCCCGAAGCGAATTCCCTGCTGCCGAAAACGTATTTTACTTCCTTAAATGCGTTGTCGGACAGTGCGAAGCCGTTTAAATCAAAGCTGATTCCGGCGTTGTAGAGCTCTATATAATCACTGTATCTGCCGTTTGAATCGCATATTATTGAGCGGTTCCGAGTGCAGACCTCTGTAATGTTTACCTTTATATTCTCAATATTGCCATCAAAGACCACGGGCGTGCCAATGACGCGGGAAAGCAATACTCCTACGCATACCGCAAGCATTACGCAGCAGGCAAGAAGAACTGCAATCATCGCATCCCGCTTCTGCGAGCGGGGAATTTTTCTCTTTAAATCCATATCAGCTCCGTAAAAAACCTATATACAACTATCCGCCGTTATTCGCGACAACGGAAAAAACAAATATAGCAGGATATAACAATATTTTGTCATATCCTGCATTTTATTATATCCTTTTGTAAGTTTTATGTCAACTGAAAACAACAAATTTTATATTCTATTCGTATTGTATTCGTTTTTTGAAGATATATACTCATCTATCGCCGCAGCAGCCGTTTTTCCGGCTCCCATAGCAAGTATTACGGTTGCCGCGCCGGTCACGGCGTCACCTCCGGCGAAGACGCCCTCTCGCGAGGTCCTTCCGCTCTCATCTGTGATTATGCCTCCCCATTTTTCGGTGTCGAGTTTATCCGTGGTGGATTTAATAAGCGGGTTCGGAGAAGTTCCGAGAGCCATGATAACGCAATCGGCTTCGATAACAAACTCACTGTCCGGCTTTACTACGGGTCTGCGTCTTCCGGATGCATCAGGTTCGCCTAAGGTCATCTCAACGCACTTGATTCCGCTGACAAAATTCTTCTCGTCGGGTAAAATCTCTGTCGGATTGGTAAGAAGCTTGAAAATTACTCCCTCTTCCTTTGCATGCTCCACCTCCTCCGACCTCGCGGGCAGTTCAGCCTCCGAGCGGCGGTAAACAATATACACCTCGTCTGCGCCTAACCTTTTAGCACAGCGGGCGGCGTCCATGGCAACGTTTCCTCCGCCTACTACCGCAACTTTTTTTGCGTTCATAACCGGCGTGTCGCTCTCGCTTCTGTATGCTTTCATCAGGTTAACCCTCGTCAGGAATTCGTTTGCCGAATAAACTCCCTTGAGATTTTCCCCGCTTATACCCATAAATTTCGGAAGCCCTGCCCCAGAACCTATAAAAACAGCCTCAAAACCATCCTCGAACAAATCGTCTATCGACAGCACCTTTCCGATAACCATATTAGTTTCGATTTTCACTCCGAGATTCAGTAATCCCTCAACTTCTTTTTGCACTATCGCCTTTGGAAGTCTGAATTCGGGAATACCGTATACAAGAACGCCTCCGGCAAGGTGAAGTGCTTCAAAAACTGTTACATCATAACCTTTTCTTGCAAGATCTCCTGCACAGGTAAGCCCTGCGGGACCCGAACCTATCACTGCCACACGATGACCGTTGGAAGCAGGCTTTACGGCTTTTTCCGTATTGGCGAAGTTGTGTCTGTCTGCAACAAACCTCTCAAGCCTTCCGATAGCCACCGGTTCGCCCTTTATCCCCCGCACGCATACCTTCTCGCACTGGGTTTCCTGAGGGCAGACCCTGCCGCAGACTGCGGGTAGCGAGCTTGATTCGGCGATTATTTCATACGCTCTCTCAAAATTACCCTCGGTAATCTCCTTTATAAACGAGGGTATGTTTATGCTTACGGGACACCCTGCGATACATGGCATATGCTTGCAGTTAAGGCAGCGTTTTGCTTCGTCGACTGCCTGTTCTTCGGTATATCCGAGCGCAACCTCCGAGAAATTTTTATTTCTCTCGGACGGCTCCTGTACGGGCATCTCGTTCTTTTTTAACGACATATTCGGCATTATATATTTATTCCTTTCCGCAAAAATAATTCTTAATGCAATTTATTTATTAAGCAGATTGCACGTGCTTTCATAAGCATGCTTTTCAAAAGGTTTATACATCGACGCGCGATCCATCGCCTCGTCAAAGTCTACAAGATGACCGTCAAAATCAGGCCCATCTACGCAGGCAAACTTCACCTTGCCGCCAACGGTAACCCTGCACCCTCCGCACATCCCAGTGCCGTCTATCATTATGGGATTCATGCTTACTGTCGTCTTTACTCCGTATTCCTTTGTAAGAATGCATACAAATTTCATCATAATCATAGGACCGATGACAATGACCTCGTCGTATTTCTCGCCGCTGTCGAGCAGACGCTTGAGCGCATTTGTCACAACTCCCTTTTCCCCGTAGCTGCCATCGTCTGTCATAACGAACAGCTTGTCGGAAACGGCTCTGAACTCGTCCTCAAGTATAAGTAAGTCTTTGGTTCTTGCGCCGATTATTGAATGTACCTCGGTGCCCTGTGCGTACAGCTTCTTTGCGATAGGATAAGCTATCGCACAGCCCACTCCTCCGCCTACAACGGCAACCTTTTTCAAACCTTCTGTCTCCGTTGCTTTTCCCAAAGGACCTACAAAATCGCTGATATATTCACCCTCGTTCTTCTCTCCGAGCTTTTTTGTCGTTGCACCGACAATCTGAAATATAATCGTAACAGTGCCTTTTTCCCTGTCAAAATCGGCGATAGTAAGCGGAATACGCTCACCCTCGTCGTCAACCCTTAAAATAACAAACTGTCCGGGCTCGGCTTTTTTTGCCACAAGAGGAGCATATATATCCATAAGGGTGACGGTGGGATTCAGACTGATTTTCCTGTTTATTTTATACATTTTATACCCTGCCTCTCTTAATATACCTTTATAAATTATCATGCAAAAAACTATCAATCGATAGTATAGCATATTAGTTTTCATCCTGCAAGAATTTATTTTCCGTGGTTGATTTTACTATTTGTTTATTATATAATGTTGTCAATTATACAAATATTTTATACTTATAAATTAAAATACCTACAAATGAATTTAAAGATTAAACACTCCGATGAAAGGAATGTCATAAAATAATATGAAAATTCTACTAAAAGATATGCTCTGCGTTATCGATGATAAAGCAGTCAGGAGTGATATTTATATTAACGGCGGAACAATTTTAGCGGTTGGAGAGAAGCCTCTGGATTTTATTGCCGATAAAATCATTTCAGGCAGGGACAGGCTCGCCATTCCCGCACTTATTAACTGCCATACACATTCGTATATGTCGGTATTCCGCAATATCGCTGATGACCTGCCCTTTAATGAGTGGTTGTTTGACAGAATTATGCCGCTTGAGAATATTATAGATTCATCGGATGCATACTGGGGATGTCTGCTCGCCTGTATAGAGATGATACGGAGCGGTACTTCTACCTTCTGTGATATGCATATGTTCCCGAATACAACACCCGAGGCGGCCCTGAAAAGCGGAATGCGTGCCGTTGTCACAAGGGGACTTTCGGGAGGAGGCGGGGATACCGGCGGTTCGCGCCGGATTAACGAAGCGATCGCAGAAATAGAAATGTTTTCGGGCGAGGAGCTTTTGAGCTTTATGATAGCACCGCATGCCGTTTATACCTGTGACAGGGAATATCTTCTGAAAGCAGTAAAGCTTGCGGAAAAGCTGTCTCTTCCGCTTAACACGCACCTTTCTGAATCCGCTTTCGAGGTTTCTTCCTGTATTTCCGAAAACGGACTCACTCCTGTCGGGTATCTTGACTCTCTTGGGTTTTTCAGGCAAAAAACACTTGCCGCACATTGTGTTCACATAACTGAGGAGGATATGGATATCCTCGCTGAAAACAGCGTCAGCGTTGCTGTAAACGCAAAGAGCAACCTTAAGCTCGGTAACGGTATAGCACCGGTGAAGCGACTGCTTGAAAAGGGAGTGAACATATGCCTCGGAACAGACGGCGCGGCTTCGAACAACTCGCTCAATCTGTTCTCGGAGATGAATTTCAATTCCCTTCTGCATAAAGGGATCAGCGGCGATGCTTCGGCAGTTTCAGCCGCCGATGTGTTCTCTTTTGCAACGGAGAACGCGGCGAACGCTCTTGGTATAGAAAAAACAGGTAAAATAAAAGCCGGTTATAAAGCGGATATTGCGATTCTTGACACCTCTTGTCCGCAGATGCAGCCCATGAACAACCCTGTTAGCGCCCTGTGTTATTCCGCAAACGGCGGAGAGGTTGTCACTACAATAATTAACGGAAAAATCGTTATGGAAGACCGCGTTTTAACCGAAATAGATGAACAAGAGGTCTATTATAACATTGAACGAATCAAAAAGAAGCTAAAGGAGAAAAGGTAATGCAGACATACGATATTAAAGATACCGGTCTGTGGAAGAGCGGAAAAATAAAGATAGAGTGGGTTAAACGAAATATGCCCCTTTTAAGAGGTATTGAGGAAGAATTTGCCGTAACAAAACCTTTTGCGGGCTTGAGAGTGGCTCTTTCTGTGCATCTTGAGGCAAAAACCGCATATCTCTGTAAGGTGCTCGCCTCCGGCGGTGCAGAGATGTATATTACCGGCAGCAACCCTCTCTCCACACAGGATGATGTCGCTGCCGCGCTCGTACATGACGGCATGAATGTTTATGCCGTTCACGGCTGCTCACAGGAGGTTTATGATGCAAACCTTTGCAGAGTGATAGAGCCGGCACCGAATATAATCATAGATGACGGCGGCGATCTGGTTAGTCTGATACACACTAAATACCCCGAACTTATAAACAATGTTATCGGCGGTTGCGAGGAGACCACAACGGGAATAATCCGACTTATTGCCATGAATAAGGAAAAAGCACTTAAATTCCCTATGGTTCTGGTAAACAACGCCGACTGTAAGCATCTGTTTGACAACCGATACGGAACCGGACAGTCTGTATGGGATGGTATAAACCGTACTACAAATCTTATCGTCGCGGGTAAGAACGTCGTCGTGGCGGGCTACGGTTGGTGCGGCAAGGGTGTTGCCATGCGCGCTAAGGGTTTGGGAGCGGAGGTTATCGTAACCGAGGTTGATCCGATAAAAGCAATGGAAGCTGTAATGGACGGTTTTAAAATTATGAGAATGAGCGAAGCAGCGGCTATCGGCGACTTCTTCATTACCGTAACCGGCTGCTGCGAGGTTATAACCAAAGAGCATTTTCTTTTGATGAAGGACGATGCGATACTCTCGAATGCGGGGCATTTTGATGTTGAAGTCGATATGGAAACGCTAAAGAAAATGGCTGTTTCAAAATACACTGCCCGCAACAATATAGAGGGATACCGGCTGGATAACGGAAAAACCGTTTTCGTCATCGCCGAGGGCAGGCTTGTAAATATCTGTGCGGGGGACGGTCACCCTGCCGAGATAATGGATATGTCATTTGCAATACAGGCTCTTTCTGCTCAGCATCTTGTAAAGAATCAAGGGAACTTTAAGGATATGATTATTGATGTCCCCCGCGAGGTCGATTTGGAGGTCGCTAAAAGAAAGATAAACTACTGGGGTTTTGAGATAGATACGCTTACCGAAAAACAGGAAAAATATCTTAATAACTGGCAGTAAGTTTTTATAGTACAACGGAACTCTGTTTATTTTACAAAAAAATATTTTATGTCCTCAGGCGAAGCGGCTGTTATGTATGGACGTTCAATTAAAAACAGCATAAATGATGTCGAAAATTATATTAAGAATAAATTAAGAAAGAAGATTTAAAATGTCTACACCACATAATAAAGCAGAGATAGGTCAGATAGCTAAAACCGTATTTATGTGCGGTGACCCGCTGCGTGCCGAGTATATAGCAAAGAATTATCTAAAGGACGCTATTAAGGTAACCGAGGTTCGGAATATGTACGGGTTTACGGGCAGTTATAACGGCAGGGAGATTTCCGTTATGGGGCACGGCATGGGTATGCCTTCGATAGGAATATATACCTATGAGCTTTATAATCATTATGATGTTGACAGCATTATAAGGGTAGGCTCGGCCGGCGGACTTGCAGATAATATCAACCTCCGGGACATTGTAATAGGCATGGGCGCCTGCACAGACAGTAATTTCGCTTGGCAGTATGAGCTGCCCGGAACTTTTTCCGCAATAGCGGATTACTCCCTGATGCAAAGAGCCATAGCTTCGGCGGAAAAACAAGGCGTGCCTGTTGCGGTGGGAAATATTCTATCCACCGACGTCTTCTACAGCCCGAAATCATCGAACGAAAAGTGGCGTTCCATGGGAGTGCTCGCGGTTGAGATGGAGGCAGCAGCTCTTTATATGAACGCTGCCAAATGCGGTAAGAAGGCGTTGTGCATCTGCACCATATCAGACCATCTTTTCAAATCGGAATTGTTATCGGTAGAGGAAAGGCAGACCGGCTTTGACACCATGATAAAGGTTGCTCTCGGAATGCTTTAAAACTTGAATTGAACCGCGGTACAACTCGTACGGAAGGAACAACAGATGATAAACAGATCGGTAAAAACCTATATTTTATTATTCGCAGCGGTTTTCGCACTAACCTCCTGCAGCATTATTAAGGGCGGTGAGAGCGACACAGATGAAGCGTCAACCACTTCTCACGTCAGCGGGGATGAGAGTACCTATACAGTGGATATCGGGCTTGACTTGTCGATTGATCCTGTTACCGAGGACGAGGATGATGTCCTTGGCCCTGATGACGGCGTATTGCAGAACGAAAAAGTAATTTTTTCTGAAAACGGGATCACAGTAGAGTCGGGAACCGGAGATATTCATGATGATAACGGGAGCGGAGCTTCGGTTTCGGATAGGACCGTTACCATCACGGAGCCCGGTGTTTATACTTTTAACGGAAGCCTCACTGACGGTCAGATTATTGTCGATGCCGACAAGGAGGATACTGTGGAGCTGGTTCTCGGCGGTGTTACGATAAGTAGCGATAAGGGCGCGGCGATTTACGGGAAGAGCTCCGGCAGGATAATAATTACGCTCGCAGACGGAACTGATAACACCGTTTCGGACGCGGAAAGCTACGAGAATATTAACGATGACTCCAACGCTGCGATTTATTCAAAAGATGATATAGTAATAAAAGGAAAAGGGAGCCTTGTCGTAAACGGAAATTACGACAACGGAATATCTTCATCCAACGATATAAAGTTTATAGGCGGAAAGGTTACTGTAAACAGCGTTAATACGGCTATACGCGGCAAGGACAGCGTGAAAATAGGAGAGGGAACCGAACTGACTGTAAGTTCGGGCGGAGATGCGATAAAAGCGACGGACGATACTTCACGGGACAGTGGTTTTATAACTATTACCGGCGGAGTGCTGACAATCAGGTGCGACGAGGACGGAATCGAAGCGTATAACCGTGTCGCTATTTCCGCAGGGATAATCGATATCATCACAGGCGGCGGAAGCGGTAATACGGTCGCAGACGGCAGAAGCGCAAAAGCGGTCAAAAGCGATACTGCTATTGAAATCTCCGGCGGAAAGCTCAGTCTCAACTCGGCGGATAAGGCGATGAAATCCGACGGACATATCTCTATTACAGACGGCGAATTTAAAATAGATTCTTGTTTTGACGGAATTGAATCCGAGGGTATGCTGTCTATAGCAAACGGCAGCTATGAGATCAACGCAGGTGGTGGAAGTCCGGAATCATCGGAGAGCCGTAAAGCTCTAAAGAGCGATGCAGGCATTATTATCGGCGGCGGCAGCTTTGTTATTGTTTCCTCAGACGATGCAGTTCACTGTGCGGAAAATCTCGAAATAAAAGGCGGATCATTTACAATTTCATCGCAAGACGATGCAATCCATGCGGACAAAGCGGTGTTGATATTTGGCGGTAAAATTGATGTATTAAGTGCCTTTGAGGGACTTGAAGGCAGCTCTGTAACTATTTCCGGAGGTCATACAAGGATAAATGCGAGTGACGACGGCATCAACACCGCAGGCGGCTCCGATTCTAATGAAGCAGGCAAACCGGGTAAAGACAATTTTGCAGGAAGCGATTACAATGTTGCCATCAGCGACGGTTATGTCTTTATAGATGCGGATGGCGACGGTATCGATGCAAACGGCGCAATTGAGATAAGCGGCGGAACTCTTATCATTTGCGGCCCCACCGAAAACGATAACAGTACGCTTGACTATAATAAAGGGTTCAAGATGTCGGGGGGACTGCTTGTTGCTTCGGGAAGCAGCGGTATGGCTCAGGGTATCGGCACGAACTCCACACAATACGGAGTGCTTGCGGGCTTTGCTCCTCAGGCTGCGAACACATTGATAAGAGTTCAGGATTCAGACGGAAATGATATTGTTACTTTCTCACCGAATAAGCAATATTCCTCTCTTGTAATATGCACGCCGAAGCTTGAAAAAGACAAAACCTATACTATTATGCTGGGCGGCAGCTGCACAGGAGATGTAAAGGACGGCTTATATTCCGGCGGTGATTATTCGGGAGGCACGAAAAATGCGGAATTTACCGTTTCCTCTGTTTCAACAGTAGTCGGAGAAATCGGCGGTATGGGTGATCCGAGGGGACCGAACAAAAGACGCTGAAAAACGCATGGAGGTGATGGTGTGTCGTCAAATCAGGAAAAAATACTCAATCTTTACAGCGGAGGAACCGAAGAAAACAGGGATATAAAATCAAGGTACTCAGGCATGGAGTTTTACTATACAAAAAAGATTTTATCCAAATATATAAAAAAGAACTCCGATGTTGTGGAAATAGGATGCGCAACGGGATATTACGGAATGCATTTCGCAAATAGCTGCAAGGAATATGTGGGCATCGATTTATGCTCCGACAATATTGATGCTTTCAACGTCAAAATAAACAATTCCGTTATGAAAAATCTGCGAGCGGAAGTCGGGGACGCAACTTGTTTACATAATGTTGCTGATAAGAGCTTCGATGTTGTATTGTGCTTAGGACCTATGTATCATCTGCCCGATGAGGAGAGAGAATCAGCTTTTAAGGAGTGCAAAAGAATCGCAAGAGAGGGTGCTGTGATTGCGTTCTCGTACATAAACGGAATCGGTGTTTACGCCGGAGCTTGTGCCAATGATAAATGGAGAAGTATTTATCCGAACAAAAATACTAACAAACACGTTTTTGAATACAAAACCGACGACGAAAAACCGGGTGTTTTCTTCTTTACCTCGCCGGAGGAAATGGAGGAAACAGCAAAAAGGCAGGGACTTGAGGTTTTAGAAAACCATGGTCTTGATTTCCTTTTCTTTGCAAGCGCTGTTGATATGATGAGCGACGAGAAGTACGGATGTTTTCTTGAGCTTACAGACAGGATGTGCGAGAACAGGTTCTGCACCGGTCTTGCAAATCATGCGCTTTTGATTTGTAAGAATACTAAATAATATACATTTGTTTGCTGATAAACATCGCAGGGCGGGATATTTGCTCCCGCCCTGCACTTTTTTTAGTTATTATTCTTTTGTATCAGCCGCCTAACCGAATCATCTCGTCGATACAGATTCTCGCCTTTGATATCGTTTCCTCGTCAAGCTCTATCGGATAGCCCCTGTCCTTTACCACCGCATTGTACACGTCCATAAGTGTGGTTAGCTTCATATTCGGGCAGATGAGCTTTTTTGACAACGGATAAAATTCCTTGTCCGGAAGGTCATACTGCAAATGCTCAGCTATGCTGTTCTCCGTACCGATAATAAATTCTTTATGATTGCTGTTTCTTGCGTATTCCATAATCGCACTTGTCGAGCCTATGAAATCAGCCAGATCGAGAACCTCTTTTCTGCACTCGGGATGCGCTAAAAACAGAGCATTGGGATGATTTTTCTTTGCGTTCTGTGCATCACGGCGTGTCATTGCCGCATGAATGGGGCAACCGCCCTGTAATAATGCAATATTTTTTTCCGGGCATTGCTCGGCAACATAAGCTCCGAGATTGCAGTCGGGTATAAACAGAATGTTCTTGTCGGGCATCGCTTTGATAATCTTCACCGCGCTGGAACTTGTAACACATACATCGCAAACCGTTTTGAGAGAGGCTGTCGTGTTTATATACGTGACAACCTTATAACCTTTGTATGCGGATGCCTTAAGCTTCTCGATATATTCCTTGTCCATCTGCTCCGCCATAGGGCAACCCGCCTCTTTGCTGGCTAAATATACGTTCTTATCGGGAGCGAGGATCTTCGCTGTCTCTGCCATAAACCTAACGCCGCACATCAGAATACTCCTCTGATTCGCATTTTTTGCCCAAACCGCGAGCTTATACGAATCGCCCACATAATCGGCAACCTCACAAATCTCACGCGCCTGATAGCTATGAGCGATAATACATATATCTTTTTCTCTTTTAATTCTTATAATCTCATCCTGTAAATCCCTTATCATAAAGCACCACACCTTTCCACTGAGCAGCGCCAATCTTATACCCCTTACGAGAAAGAGCATAATATAAAATATAATGCGCGAAAACAGCGATTTTATTTCGATGTAAATATCCGATTTTCCGTAATATTTTACCTGAAACATAAATATTATACTCTGTATTCATTTTTTTTGCAACTCATTTTTAAAGCGGTTTATTTTCGCTTTTCTTTTCAAAAAAACGGTATATTTTTCCTGCAAATGATTATCATAATGAATGCAACGATTATTGGAAAGGAATGAAAATCTTGAAGTCACTCAGAATTTTTTTCTTCTGCACTTTCATCGCCGTTTTGCTGATGACAGGGGTATCGGCGGCAAACAGCGACATATCTCCGGCAATAAGTTTTCTGCGTAAGACTACAACTCTTGACAAATGCTCGGTTGACGGCGAAACGGTCAGCTTCACAAAGGACGATTTTTTAGACACAGTGGGCGCCGATTTTGATTATATCGTAATCAGTACCCTGCCTTCGGACGGAGTTCTGACCCTCAATGGAGTTACTGTATCGACAGGACAGACAATTCCCGTCGCTTCGCTCGATTATCTGAAGTTTATGCCCTCCGGAAGCGAAGCGAAAACCTGTAAATTCACCTTTACGACCCGTGCTTCCGGATGGGAGAACACCGATGTCGGATGCGTGATAAATATCCTTACGGACGACAATTTTTCACCGGTTGCATCCGGCGGCAGTCTTACAACAATGGAGAATATTACAGTATACGGAGAGCTTAAGGTTGTTGAGCCGGATAACGACAGCGTCACCTACAATATTATAAAATTCCCGCGTAACGGTTATGCAAGAATAGGCGGCGACGGCAGTATAGTCTATACGCCAAGGAGAGGATATAACGGCTCCGATACGCTGATTTATACGGCGAGCGATAAATACGGCAACAAGTCCGCTGAAGCGAGGATTGACATTAAGGTTATAGAAAACGACAGCGGCATATACTTTGAAGACCTTAAAACGAGCAGAATTCATCTCGACGCAATAGAAATGGCAAAAAACAATATTATGACATACTCATACGACAACGGCCTTTATCTTTTCAGCCCGTCCGCACAGGTCAGCCGCATAGATTACCTTGTAATGCTAATGTCCGCTGCCGGACTTGATAAAGAGATGACGGCAGTCGCGGATACTGATTTTCTTGATGACGGTCAGCTCTCGACAGGAAGGAAGGGTTATCTTGCCAAAGCGCTTGCCCTTGGTATTGTCGATTTAGGACAGGGCATATTTGATCCGCTAAAAACAATAACAAAGGCAGAAGCCGCCGTAATGACCGCCTCTGCGCTATCTCTGCCCGAGCTTAGCGCAACACAGACTTTTGTCGATATAAATGAAGTTCCGCAATGGGCGGCAACAGCGGTTGCTTCATCAACCAATTTAGGTATTTTTGAAGGCGACAAGGGGTATTTTTCACCAAATAAGCTGATGACCCGCGGAGATGTTGCGGGAGTACTGTCAAATGTGCTTTCGTATATCAAGGATAACAACGTAAAACCGATTGAAAACCTTTAGCAAGTCAAGATAGCCGAATAAAAGCCGCACTACCTTATTTCAGGTTGTGCGGCTTATGTTTTTATTCTGACAGGGATTGCTAAAAGCAGCGTTCTCCAGCTTTGCGCTTCTCGCAGTTTGCACCTATATCCCCCGTTTTACACTGATAGCAAATCTCGTTAGAGAGCTTTTCGCCCGAAAAGAACTCATCAAGATTACTGATCGTTGTTTTTGCAATATTTTCAAGCGCCTCGGTGGTCAGGAACGCCTGGTGCGATGTAATGATAACATTCGGCAGCGTGACTAATAGTGAAAGTATATCGTCCTTTACAATAGTCTGCGAAAAATCCTCATAGAAAAATTCGCTTTCCTCCTCATAAACATCCAGCCCCGCTCCGCCGATTTTACCACTCCTCAGAGCCACAAGCAGCTGTTCTGTATCAATAAGCCGGCCTCTTGAGGTGTTGATTATATATGCGCCGTCCTTCATCTTTTTTATAGATTCTCCATTTATAATATGGTGCGTGCTCTCCGTCAAAGGACAATGCAGAGAAACAATGTCGCTGTTTGTCAGCAGAGTGTCCAAATCGACATATTCAAGACCGCTGTCTTTGGCAGGGAACGGGTCATATGCAAGTATTTTCATGGAGATACCCCTGCAAATATCCGCAAAAACACGCCCGATTTTACCCGTTCCTATAATGCCTATAGTTTTTCCGTGCAGATCAAAGCCGACCAACCCGCTCAGTCGGAAATCGAAATCCCTTGTTCTGTTATACGCCTTATGGATTTTTCTGTTCAGCGTCAGAAGAAGGGCAAGCGCATGTTCGGCGACTGCATACGGCGAATACGCCGGAACCCGCACCACCGTTATTTTTTCAAAAGCAGCGTGGAAATCCACATTGTTGTACCCCGCGCATCTGAGCGCAACAACACGAACGCCGCCCTCATAAAGTCTATCTATTGTAGCAGCGGACAGATCGTCGTTTACGAAAGCCACAACGCCGTCAAACCCTTTTGCAAGCGAAGCTGTGTCCGCATTGAGTTTGTTATCGAAGTATTTGATCCTGTAATTTGCTCCGAACTTTTTGAAATATGGGAGATCATACGGTTTGGTGTCAAAAAAAGCGATCTTATTCATTATAAACCTCCATAATTATTACATAAAGCATATAATATGCATAAATCTAATCCAAAACGATACAGTGCAGCCTGCACACTTCCTCACACTTCCCGCAGCCGGTACATTTGCTTCTGTCGATAACAGCAAGCCCTCCATCAAAAGAAACCGCTTCGTATTCGCAAACTTTAGCGCAGAGCTTACAACCTATACAGCCAGCGGTGCATATTTTTCTTGTAATCGCACCCTTATCGGTGTTTTTACAAAGTACCAATGCTTTTTCGTCCTCGGTAATCAAGCTTATTATACGCTTGGGACAGGAATTTACACATAATCCGCAGGCAACACACCTCGATTTTTTCACAACGGCAACACCGTTCTTTACCGAAATGGCGTTATAGTTGCAAACCTTTACACAATCCCCCAGCCCGATACATCCGAATTTACATTCGCCATCACCGCCAAACATGGCGGAAACGCTCTTGCAGGTTTTGATTCCCTGATATGAATAATCTTTGCTTGTATGCTCTGTGCTTCCCCGGCACAATACATAAGCAATCTTTTTTTCTGATACGGTAGGTTTTGTACCTAAAATCGCACTGATTTCCGCTGCGACCTTATCTCCACCCACTGTGCAGAGATTTGTCTTTACCTTTCCCGATGCCAATGCCTCCGCATACCCTTTGCATCCCGAAAAGCTGCAGGCACCGCAGTTTGCTCCGGGGAGCACTTTTAATATCTCCTCCGCTTTTTCATTGGTTTGCACATTCATGTAAATACCTGCGATTGCAAGACCGATGCCGCAGAGAAGCCCGATTCCGGAAACTAACAATACCGCAAAAACGATGTCGTTCATCTCTTCGCCTCCCCTACATTAACCTGTCGACGATGCCCGAGAACCCGAGAAATGACAAAGCTACAAGAGAAGCACTTACAAGCGTTATCGGTAATCCTTTTAGGAATTCCGGAACCTCGCTGTTTTCGATTCTCTCGCGGACTCCGGCAAACAGAACCATCGCCACAAGATAACCCACGCCTGCGCCGAATGCATTTACGAGAGCTTGCAGATAACCATAATCGGGACCGCTCTTTTCAATTACAAGCAGTGCTACGCCGAGTACTACGCAGTTTGTCGTAATAAGCGGAAGATATATACCAAGTGCTTTATAGAGTGATGGTATGTATTTTTTAAGGACAATCTCCACAAGCTGAACAAGTGCTGCGATTACGAGTATAAACAGTAGCGTCTGTAGATATTCCAGCTTGTTCGGAAGTAAGATATACATATAAATAGGATAGGTCACCGCTGTTGCAAGCACGGTTACAAAGGTGACTGCAAGACTCATTCCAAGCGCTGTGTCGAGCTTTTTCGATACGCCGAGAAAAGAGCATATTCCAAGGAATTTTGAGAGTACATAATTCTCAGTCAGTACCGCCGCAAGAAAAATTGCAATCAGGGTTTTTATCATTTGTTACCGCCTCCTTTGCACGATTCGCAAGCTTCGGGTTCTTTCGAGCCGTCAAGCTTTGAACATGACGAAGCGGACGGACAGCTCTCACAGCCGAATTCTTTTTCGCCAAGCTTTCCGTTTTGCAGTTTATTTGACAAGGCAATCAAAATTCCGAACACAAAAAACCCGCCGGCAGGAAGAATGAATATCGTTATCGGAGTAAATATGCTCTCGGGCAGGAGGGTAATCCCGAAAACCTTCCCTGTACCTAAAAGCTCCCGTATTATGCCCATGCAGAGCATTGCCGCCGTGAAGCCCACACCCATACCCGCGCCGTCGATAGCGGAGGCGATTACGGAATTTTTGGATGCAAACATCTCCGCTCTTCCCAATATAATACAGTTGACCACGATGAGCGGAAGGAAGATACCAAGCGCTTCGTCTATCGCGGGCAAATACGCTTTTACCAGAAGCTGAACCATAGTAACAAATCCGGCGATAAGCGTTATATATGCGGGTATACGCACAGTATCGGGTATAAATCTCCTCAAAGCGGAAATTGCCATATTAGAGCAGACGAGCACTATCGTCGCAGCTGCTCCCATCCCAAGTGCGTTTACAGCGCCGGTTGTTACTGCAAGCGTCGGGCAGGTGCCCAAGAGCAGACACAAAACGGGGTTTTCTTTTATTATCCCCTTTGTAAACTCATAAGAAAGAGTTTTTTTGTTATTCATTTTCTTCCCCTTTCTTCAAATCGTCGTGTGACTCAATCGCTTCGTTGACAGCATCCGTGACAGCGCGGGAAGATATTGTTGCACCGGTTATTCCGTCTATTTCCTCGCCAAGCGACGCTTTTTTATTCAGACCCTTATACTGCGACAAAAAATCCGAGGTGTCTGTTTTTGCGCCCATACCCGGAGTTTCCGATTGTTTTAGGATACCGACTCCGCTTACCGAGCCGTCACTTGTGAAGCCCACCATTACTTCCATATCTCCGCCGTAACCCTTTTTGACAACGGTGATAATATATCCCGCAGCTCTGCCGTCAGAGGTTCTGCCAAAAACCGTACTGTCGTTTACAACCTCAAAAGTTTCCGCCTCCGGTAAAACCTCCCTGCGTGTATCGTTTAAACCAATTTCGGCGCGTTCTTTTATTTTTTCCGCGGTAAGCGTATAGGTTGCTGCGAGCAGTGCGGTTACTATAAAGCATACAATAAACAGTCTCAACGCCGGTTTGGTGATTTCTCTTATATCAATTCTCATTTCGCAGCCATCCTTTTCGACACTCCGAAAGATTTCGGAACTGTAAGCCTGTCTATGTGAGGAGTGATTATGTTCATCAATAAAATCGCATATGAAACGCCCTCTGGTAGCGATGCAAAAACGCGGATTATTAGCGTAATAATGCCGCATCCCACGCCAAAAATTATTTTACCCTTGTTCGTAAGCGGGCTTGTGGAGTAGTCCGTCGCCATGAAAACGGCGGCAAAAAGCACTCCGCCGCTCATTATATGAAACAGCGGATCCTCCCCTAATGCAAAGGCGAGAACAGCGACTGTGCCTATATAACAAAGCGGAACAAACGGCTTTATCACCCTGCGCACCAAAAGGTAAGCAAAACCTATTAGTATGCAGATGACACATGTCTCTCCGATGCTGCCTCTTATATTTCCAATAAATAAATCCAAATAGCTCCATTCTCCGCCAGCCAGAGGTGTTGCAGTTGTAATGGCATCAACGGAATTAGTCGCCGAACTGATGGAATCGATGATTTCATTAACGTAAGACCAGTCCGTCATCTGTGTCGGAAAGGATACAACCATTGCGACCCTTCCCGCTATCGCAGGATTGACGAAATTGTTTCCGATTCCGCCGAAGAACTGCTTTACAACCACTATCGCCACCACACATCCGAACAGCGCAAAAAGCAGATTGATCGTTACCGGCAGCGAGAGTGCGAGCAGCGTTCCCGTTACCAAAGCGGACAGGTCGTTTATCGTATTGTTCCTTTTCATGATTTTCCGCGATACATATTCCAATATGACGCACGATATGTCGCAGAAGGCCACTATCAAAAGAGACCTGAGTCCGAAAATGACCGCTGATGCGATAACGACCGGCACAAGTGCTATCAAAACATCCGCCATTATTTTAGCTGTGCTGTTTTTACTCCTGAAATGAGGAGAAGAGGATATATATAATTTTTCTGACATGTCTCTCATAGCTCCTTATCTCCCTGTTTTTTCTTTAAATAGCTGCTTCCCTGTTCTGATCGACTGCAGCAGATGCCTGTGTGCGGGACATATATAACTGCAAGAACCGCATTCTATACAAGTCATAACGTCATACTTCCTGAGCTTTTCAATATCGCAATTATCCGCTGACGCCGAAAGGCATACAGGCATTAAGCTCATTGGGCAGTTATCGATACACCTTCCGCAGCGTATGCAGGGATCAGCTTCGGGTATTTCGGCTTCCTTTTCACCGAAGGCGAGTATTGCGTTGGTCTGCTTCAAAACCGGAAGACTGTCATCACTTAAAGCAAGCCCCATCATCGGACCGCCGTAAATTATTTTCTTGGGCGGCTCTGAGTATCCGCCGCAGAATTCTATTATATCCTTGATTTGGGTTCCTATCGGAACTATTACTGTCTGCGGATTCTTTATCGCACTGCCGTCCAGGGTGATTCTCTTTGACACCAGCGGCATTCCGGTCTTTAAATACTGAGCTAAAAACGACACACTCGTAATGTTCATAACCACGCATCCGACATCCGACGGGAGCTTCCCGGGCGGAACCGCTCTGCCCGTACAAGCCTTTATCAGCATTTTTTCCGCTCCCTGCGGATATAGTGCTTTAAGCGTCAGTACCCTTATTTCGTCCTTATAATCATACTTTTCATTCTCAGTCATGTTTTTCAAAAGCTCGATCGCATCGGGTTTGTTGCTTTCGATTCCTATAATAACACGGCGAACTCCGAGCAGTTCCTTGACCGCATATATTCCGGACATGACCCCCCAGGAGTTCTCGACAATCTCATGGTGATCGCTGGTTATATATGGCTCACATTCGGCACCGTTTATGATAAGGGTGTCGATTTCCCTGTCAGGCGGAACTCTCAACTTTACATGAGTCGGAAATCCCGCGCCGCCGAGTCCTACAAGCCCGCTTGCGCGTACAGCACGTAAAAGTTCCTCGCTGCTTCCAACTGCGGGAGAGCTATATTCTTTATGCTCCATAAGTCCGTCCGACTCTATTACGACGGTTTCAACACTCGCCCCGTTTGGCATCAAAAGACTGCCAATCTCTTTTACAGTCCCGGAAACCGAGGCGTGAATGGGAGCACAGACAAAAGCCTCAGAGTCACCTATAACCTCCCCGACAAGAATGCGCTGGCCGGGCTTTACAACAGGGATACAGGGTGCGCCTATATGCTGAACCATCGGTAAAACCACCGACCTTGGAGGCGGCATTATCACAGTTTGCATAGCTGCTGTATTCTTTTTGTGGGGAACATGAATACCGCCCCTTGTTATATAGGGCTTTTTCGGTAACGCTTCTTTTTTCATTCCGACCTCCGTGATGTGATAGATAGTGTTAAGTGCAGTATTACACCTGTAAACGTGCCTGTAACTACGGATGCAGCGATTAAAAACGGCAGATAGTACAGCACTCCTTCGTTTGTTATAATAACGGCCACCAATAATTGCGAGCAGTTATGCGCCGCGGCTCCGAGAACACCTATACCGACAGTGCCGTATTTGCTTTTCTTACTGTTTAGCAATGCTGCCGTTATTATCGTACTCGCAGCTCCTCCGAGAAAGCTCATAAAAAATGCGGTTGCCCCTCTTGTCGCGAGCACAAAAACAGATTTTACGACAACAATTGCCAGTGCGTTGTAAACCGTAAGGGTTTTTGACGCATACATAGTAACAATGTTGGAAAGTCCTATTTTTGCACCGGGCGGCATGAACGCCGCGGCGGGCAACAGCCCCTCCACAGCCGAAACGGCAACTGCAAGTGCTGAGAGCATCGCATTTAAAGTCAGTTTATTCAGCTTCTTCAAAGTTAACCCCTGTTACAGAATTTTTGGTTTTCAACCGGTTATTCCGTCAAACTCCCGGCCGTTCCCCTCAATACGGATACTTACCCGCTGGGGAAGACAGATTGCAATCTGACCTACCTTACTAATCCTTCCGCTGTTTACGCATACCTTTCCGGCGCAGACCGACTCCTTAAAATATGCGCCGTTTTTGTCAACGATTATAGTCGTTCCGTTTAAATAATAAGTAAAAATTTCTTCGTCTCCGAGCCCTGTGAAATTCACCTCAGTGAACAGGTTACCGTCGTATTCTATTAGAACGGTGCTTCCTTCCTTATTGCCGCTTGCAAAGTATAAAGCCGCAGAAAACATAAGCAGACATATTATAATAATTATGTCACGCACCTTTATCATCTGTATTCCACCTCAAAGTCCTCTTTTACACTGATAAAGTTTTTTAGTCCGGAGGTTATTATGATTTTTTTGTTTTTGGTAACAAAAACAGCGTCCGCATCGTTTTTTTCAAGAAGAGGAATACTCTTTTCTGTCCCGAGAGCAAAGCATGCGGTTGAAAGCATATCACTTAGCATTCCGTTGTTGCAAACGATACTCACGGAAATCAATTCGTTATCGACAGGATAGCCGGTCGATGTATTGAAAATGTGGTGGTACCGGACGCCGTCCGACTCGAATTGCTTTTCATAACTACCGGAGGTGGATACAAAACCGGATTTCAGTTTTATACCTGCGAATGTTTCGGCGGCATTATCTGAAAAAGGATCCCTTATCCCGACAAAAAAGTACTCACCACCTGGTTTTGTACCGTTTACGCCGATACTGCCCCCGACTGCAACTATGCCATTTACGTCCGCATCCCTCAAGGACTGTACTGCCTTATCGCAGGCGTAACCCTTTCCCAATGCTCCAAGGTCGATACTTACCCCGCCGCCGAGGGTTATTTTATTATTTTCACCGAAATATATGTTTTCGTAGCCCGTTTTTTCAAGAGCTTCTGTTATCTGTTCAGAAGACGGCACAAAACTCTTCTGACTGTCAAAGTCCCATAAAGCGGTCAGCGAAAGCAGGGAAATATCGAAAAAACCCTCAGAAGCACCGCAAAATTCGACAGCTTCGTACAGCATGTTGTATGTTTCTGTATCGAATGTTGCTGTTTTTTCTTTGTTTAGCGAGTATATATAAGAATTTTCAACCCTGTGGGATATTTTTTCCTCCACATTTTTTATGTCGGTTTTAATGGTCTCTAAAAGAGTGCTGTCAACGTCATAAATTGTTACCTGAATATAAGAGCCCATAGCGTAAAATGTGTCAGTCTCTTTTTCCTGCTCGCAGCCGCAAAAAAAGACAGTAAGAAGGAAAAACGCAAGCGTTATTATGTTTTTACCGCAACGCTTCATATTAATCCCTTTCCCTGTCAGGCACTAACAGCAAACCACTTTCACCTGTCAAGATATTTTACCACTAAAATTCATAACTTTCAATACAAATAGCAAAAATGATTGTTTTACCCTGTGTTGACATATATTTCATAATTGTTTATAGTAAAAACAATATATATTTATTAAAATATATGTCACATTTTGCACCTCTCGATTGTTGTATTAGTAGAGGTGAAAACGGGGGTAACCGCAAATGGGGGATAAACTATTTGTAAATGACATTTGCGAACAGTCGATTATAAAAATATCGGAGGGTGATATAAGTGCCCTTTCTGTAATTTACGACTGTGTCGGCAGATTAATTTTTACGGTAGCATTTTCCATATTAGACGATTATCAGTTGTCTCAGGATATTATGCAGGACACTTTTATCCAAATTGCAGACAAAGCCCACACCTATCAAAAGGGTACTAATGCAAGGGCGTGGATAGTTTCCATAAGCCGGAATTTAGCATTAAACGCACTAAAAAGCAAAAAGCGTGAGGTTCAGACTGATATTAATCCAAACAATGCCTATTCCGTATTATCCGAGGATAAGCTAATCGCATCAATTGCTGTATCCGACGCACTTACTTGCTTGACAACACAGGAAAAGGAACTTGTTGTATATAAAACCATGAGCAATTTGCCACACAAACAGATTGCTCAGATAATGGGGATTACTACTGCAAATTCAAGACAAAAATACAAAAGAGCAATAGAGAAGCTTCGGAACTTCTATCTTTCAGAAGGAGGAGTTACTAATGTTCAAAAAAAGTAGAATCCGTAATTTACTAAAAAACGACCTTTATTCACTTTTTATACCTGAAAAAGAAAAGGTTTTGCCGGAGCAGGCATTACTGCCGAAAAGAAAAGAAAACGGAAGACAAATATTTCGGATTCGCCCGTTAAAAGCAGCACTGGCTTGTTTGTTACTAATAGTATTATGCACGAGTTTATATCTGCCTTTGAAGTATTCTGCACCTCCGGTTGTTGACGATACTTCGATAGATTCGAATATACCTTCAATCAACTCAACAGGTACAACTTCATCCGGTGTTGCCGAAGAACCAAAGTTTGTAATCTCAGCGGATGTTTATGATGGTTCTTTGAACAAAGACGAAGGCATCCCGAATAGTTCAGAAATATATATATCCGACATGTTAAAAACAAAAATGGAGGAATACAAGGGTCAGGATGTATTGTTCAGGGTGTTAGTCGATTTACCTGCAACTCAGGAAGAAACACAGAATTTTTTAGAAAATATACTTTTTGAGTCTGATGAATATACCAAATTTGCTAACAGAATCCGGGAATTGGAAGCTGAACTTGAGACTTATAGCGAATATATCGAAATTGCAGCGGAATATCATCGTATTGCAACCGAAATAAAAGAAGAGACCATGGAGCCTAATCAGGAATTCGAGGAGCTAAAAAAAGAGTATGAGCGTATAAAACCTTTTAGTGACAGAGCGCGTGAGATTTATGAAGAAATTCACAGAATTAAAAGAATTTGTCTATTCAGGTACTACGACGTGTTAAAATCCGAGAAACTTGAATTCGCCAAAAATTTAGGTGCTGTTATTGCAGAGCCGGAATACACAGATTCTGAGATTAAACTTTCCTATTTCGGCAATACCGATGCTATTGTTATGAACTTGTCTGAGGGTATAATTACAGAGATGGCTGCACGCGGAGGCTTTGCTTTCAAGCTTGCTGCACCTGACCGTGCGGAGGGATATGACGGTAAAATCTCAGATTCGCTCACCGTGCTTCTGGATCAAGCTTCGACAGACGATAAGTACCACGTTGCTGTTGTAACCGTATTGGATAAGACCAACGGATTCGCTTCATATAGGTTTGCACAATATAATCCTAAATATAATACTTCACTAAACAAAGGCCTTCAGGGTGTATTAACTAACGAAAGAGTAAAAGAATTTATCGATGATATTCTGGCAAGAAACAGCATTTCCGAAATGCGGATAAAGAACAGTAATCTACCGGACTTTTGTATAGCAAACGATGGAGAAACGAACGTTTTTATTGGGTATGCCGGTTTTGAGGCAGACCTGACAAAAGAGCAGATACTCACTTTAACCGAAGATCCGGATGTAAAGGTTATCTATCCTATGAATGTTTCCGGTGCTGATGATTATGTCAATGGTGACGCTTAATAATATGCCCCCCCTCTTTTCACATAACAAAGGAGCTTCCTTCCGGATAATATTTCCGAGAGGAAGTTCCTTTTTAGTCAGTATATTATTTCTGACAAGCTAAAGGTTACCACCATGCAACCCCGTAATAAACAACCTTGTCCGAATTGGAATACTGTTTAACCATTATTCTGTACTGCCCTACCATTGTAGGCTCAAAATCTACGATTTCTAAGTTATTGCTGCCGCTTGTCGCGTATTCAATAAGATTTCCGTTTGGATCGTAAACATACAGGTCAAGATCTGCAAGCCTGCCTAATGTAGGAGTTCCTGTCGTATGGCTTCCGGTAATATAGGAGTGCTTATCCCATGTAAGAGAAACTCTTATTTGATCATCGGAGGAGGAAACGTTAAAATAATAGTTTACCGTCGAACCGTTTGCACTGTTTGCTGCAAATGTAGATGAAGCATAACGTCCGTTAGCAACCGTATATCTGGAACCCTGCGCATCCACGAGTCCTGCTCCGTAAATATTGAAATTGGTCGTCTGCGATGTTTCATAATGAATGTAATCATGGTTTACGGAAGCGGTTATTATCGCTTTTAATGCCGCCTGTTTCGTCTTCAATGTGGCGTTGAGATGCAGCATCTGTGCGACCACAGCAGTCACATGCGGTGCGGCAAAACTAGTGCCTGAATCCGTTCCGGCGTCAGTCGTAATGTTGCTTCCGGGAGCAACTAAATCCGGCTTGGTTGTATTGCCCGATACTTGCGTATAGCTTGAATAGCTTGCAATTGCGTCATCGCTCTGATACGATGTGTTATTGTCGTCTATCGCTCCCACGGTTATCACATTGTATGCCATTCCCGGAGAGGCGACATATCCGCCGTTGTTTCCCGCAGCAACAACATAATGTACGCTGTGCATTATAGCTATATGATCCACCCACATATCGTTTGAACCATATGTTCCTGTAGAGCTGAATCCGTGACTCATATTAATCACATTGACGCCCTGGCTTAACAGCCACTCAACCCGTGCTTTCCAGTTTCCTGTCATTCTTGTTGAGTATATCTGAACATCAGGTGCGATCTCAATAATTATACTTGCTACTTCGTTAGCATGTAAAGTGTTGTAATATGAAACATTAGGATCATATGTAATGTTTGCCGCGGCTAAATCCGGCGTTGCTGTTTTACTCGGCATTCCGCTTTCGATTTGCCCCACTTTTATTCCGCTACCCGTTAATCCGAAAGTGTCTCTCGTATAGTTTGCTCTAATAAGCGGAACGCTTACATTACAAGAGTCACTTCCTTGACATTCATCCCGGTAATAAATACTCAACACCCGGCTGTCCTGTGATAACTTCTCTATCTCGTTTTTTGTCAAATCCATGGAGATCATAGGTGCGTACTGGCTTTTAAATATAATTTTGCTCTCAAGACCTTCTAAGTCTACGGTTTTCAGGAATTTTTCGTGCGCTATGTTCTGTTTTGCTTTCGAAATCTCCCTTTCCGCAAGGATATATGCATCATATTTTTTCGATTGTTTTGCAGTTGTCATATATCCGTTTATTTTAGCCGCTTGTTCCAAAGACTCTTTAGCCAGGGATTCCTTGTTATACCCCGTAACTGCCTTAACCTCACTCTCGATTTCAGCTTCGTCTACCCCTTTAAACCACACATCGACCGGAATGAGTTCCTCTTTTTCCCCGTTCTCAAGCACTTCTGCGAGTTTTTCTGTTATTTTGCTGCTGTCGCTTGCCATACTCTCGGCACTTACAAGATTACAGGGAATTGAAAACAATAATGTAAAAACCAATATCAAAGATAGCACTTTAATGTTTTTTTTCATTTTCAAAATTCCTTTCTTTTACCTTTTTGTCTGATGGCCTTATCAACTGTTTATTTGCTATGTTAAGGCGGCTCATGAATGCGTTCCGAAAACCGATACATACTGACTTCACCTCCTGTTTTTTTACATAATATCTTATGTTTTGTAAATAATTGCCATTAATAACAAATATGTAAATATTTGTGTCCTTTTTATTATACCACATTTTTTAAAATTGTCAATATATGTAATATTAATTTTAATACGACAAAATTCTATCTTTTTTTCTAAAAAAGCTTGCTTATTTTTACCGGTGATATTAGAATGTTGGCGAAAAAACAACTTTCGGAGGAAAACATGAACAACATTCATCTGACAAGGGGAGCAAACCCGGGAGCAGTGTGTGATTTTATAAATAGCTGTTACGACTCGGGAACAAATCTTCATTCCTTTCAATATGTGAAGGGTGGCAGGGTTGTAGCAAAAGTGGCTTTAAGTCCTTACTCTTTCATCGAAAAAATGCTGGTTTATTCGCTATCCAAGTCATTTACCTCCGCTTGTGTCGGGGTGGCACAATCGGAGGGCATTTTGAACATCGACGAAAGGATTGTGGATATATTCCCCGATAAATGTCCCGATATTATAAGTGAAAATCTCTCTGAAATGCGTATAAAGGATTGCTTGTGTATGACAAGCGGACATTCTGCTTGTGTTTTTGAGCATCTCCAGAACCAAAAAGACCCCGTCAGGTATTTTTTATCGCAACCTTTAGATTACCGTCCGGGAACAACATTTGTTTACAGTACTGCGGCGACATTCATCTGCGGAGCTGCCGTTACAAAAAGAAGCGGGATGAACCTGCTTGATTATTTATACGAAAAAGTCCTGAAGAAAATGGATTTGGAAAAACCCGAATGGAGGAGCTGCCCCGATGGCAGCAAGTTCGGCGGCACGGGGCTTGTTATTTCCGGCGACAGTATAACCGAATTCGGAAAGATGATCTGCAACGGCGGCGTTTATAAGGGAAAGAAAATTATCCCCGAGGAGTGGATAAAAACCGCGTCTTCGATTCATTCGGTCACTCCCAAAAACGGGACGGCTGACTGGACTGCGGGTTACGGATATCAGTTCTGGTTAAACGCGCGGGGAGGTTTTCGCGGTGATGGTGCATATGGTCAGCTTTGTATGATCTTTCCCGAACGAGATATTGTTTTTACCGTGCTGAGTGAATCCATAAACATGCAGAAGGAGGTTGACTGTGTATATCGGCTTCTTGATGAAATAGACAAACCGGACGACGGCAGGATTGAAGAATTGAAGACTCTTGTTCAGACTCTTTATCTTCCAGAAAAGTGTAAGAGTGACTTTAAGAGAGTAGAGTACAAGCCAAAAAAAAATATCGCAGGTATATCTGCGATAGTGCTTGATCCGTGCGACGACGGTATTGTTGTTAGCCTGGAATGTGATTACAAAACGCAAAAAATCCAGTGCGGCAATGGTTTTTACAAGAAAAACCAACTGCTACTAAAAAACCTTACACCGGGCATCTGGACAAAATTTATTGAAGAAAAACCGCGTGAGATTAATGTTTATGCCTCGTACAACGACAGTTCGCAAAACGAAATAACCGTTACCCTGCGTCACATAGACGCTCCGCATACGCAGGTTTGGCATTTTCCCAAAAAAGAAGACGGGGATTGGTATATCACAATGCACTGCGGCGCATTAAATCCGCAGATTGTGAAAACGCCCGTAATTATTAACCGATAAACTATTTATGATATTTTCTGCCGGTTATTATTGTAAAAGCTCTATAAATCTGTTCCGCCAGGATTGGTCGAATCATCTGGTGAGGAAAGGTCATTTCGGACAACGACAGCAAATAATCGCATTCTGTTTTAAGCCGCCCGTCGATACCGTGACTGCTTCCTATTATAAAAACAACATCACAATGCTCCTGCTGCGTTTTGTTGAGTAGATCTGCAAAACCTTCGCTCGACAACCCTCTGCCCTCGACGCAGAGGGCAATTTTATAACAACGCTTTGGAATCTTCTGCCTTATGCGAACCGCTTCGGTTTTCAGCGCTTTTTCTATCAGAGCGGCATTATCCTCGTTTTCAGGCAATCTTTCATCCTTTATAGCGATTAAATTATAATCGCAAAAAGCCTTTAGCCGTTTACAATACTCCCTCTCTGATTGAATCAGACAATCCTCTTTACAATCTCCCACATGTATTACGCTTATCGATAACACTAATCCGCCTCCGACCGGTTTTGTTTCCGTGTTGTGTTTGCATGTTTATTTTTCTTTTTCACAGAGAATCCGAACGAACCTATTTTCTTGCCGAGAATATAGTATGAGCCATGAGAATAGGCGAACAAACCCGCTTTTTCAAGCCTCAACCTCCCGTTTTCATCGATAAGATGCTCCTCGACATCAACAGCAACAATATCGGCAATAAACATATCGTGCGAGCCGAGCTGGATCACCTCGACAACCTTACACTCAATAGCAACCGGACATTCCGCAATTACAGGGCAGGATATTACGGATGCTTTTTCGGGATTAATATCAAGTACGGCAAATTTATCGACTTCTCTGCCGCTTTTTACTCCACAGAAATCCACAATACGCACAAGATTAGAACTCGGAAGGTTAATGCAAAATTCTCCGGTTTTTGAAATAAGTTCATGTGTATACCGCGACGGGCGAACCGAAATATAGAGCTTTGCCGGGTTGGTATTCAGTATTCCCGTCCATGCGACGGTACAGACATTACGTTTTTCTCCATCTGCGCTTGTTACCAGAACCGCCGGCACGGGAGACAAAAGAGCTCCGCCTTTCCAGTTTGTTTTTGCCATACTTTACTCCTTTTCTTTATCTTCGCTAACCTTAGGCATAACAGCGTCAACAAACGCTGTCCAGTATTTTTCATATGTTACGAAACCCGGCGGCGAGCCGTTCGGTTTTTTTAAATAGCGTATCTGTGTGTAATCTACTCCGATATTTTCACTGCCTCGCTTCTCGGAATGATATGCCGCTATCATCGCCGCTTCTGTATAATCCGTAGCGGACGGTTCTCTTCCCTCTGTATATAAAACCGTGTGTGAACCATGAAAGCCTTTTATATGGAACCATATATCCAGTTTATCCGCAGATGATGTAATGCTGTCGTTATCCCTGTTGTTTTTTCCCACCCTTACGGCGAAACCTCCCGAGGTGGTAAAAGCCAAGGGCTTTAACACGGGGGTTCTCTGCTTTTTTCCTTTTGCTCTGTCGGCAATATAACCGGTGACGACAAGCTCTTTTCTGATCTCGCTGAGTTCATTGACGTTAGTCGAGCGAGTAATAAAATCGAGCACACTCTCAAGATACTTGATCTCGGTCTCTGCTTTGGTAATCTGGTCTCTCAGAATTGCCTCCGCATTCTTTAGCTTTGTGTATTTTTTATATCGATTTTGAGCATTTTTAGCAGGAGTAATCCTTAAATCAAGGTTCAGCTCTACCTCAATTTCCTTCTCGTAATCATATAAACGAATCCTTGTATCTCCCTGTTTTAAACGGTACAAGTTAGCGGTTATAAGGTCTCCCTCTTTTTTGAAAATGTCCCGTTTCCCACATTCCTCAAGCTCCTCCCTCTGTAAATTTATCTTCTTGTGCAATCTTGTCAAGGAGTTATTCACCACTTTGAGGATATCTGAGGCATATTGCTTTATACCCGCTCTTTCGGTTTTGCTTCCATAATATTCTATAAGAAGCTCAGAGAAGCTCTCTTTTTTTTCGCTTACCGCAAGAGGTGCGTACTGCTCTATCTCAATAAAGGAATATTCTATCCCCTCGCCGTCCTTATTGCGTACGATTATGGGTGTGAAATCCTTTTTCTCCACAATGTCGTCAAGCTTTCTTATCTGATCATAAAAGCTTTCCTTACCAAGCTCAAAAACACAAGCGTCAGTTCTGCCACAGGCCCTGTAAACCACTTCACGCGCCACAAGTGGAGAAAAAGCGAAAAAGTTCGAAACCAAAAAGTCGTCCGCGCGCTTTTGACCGTCCCGTTCAAGGAGAGAATAAAACGCTTCTTTTGAGCTTACAGCATACGAAACAGAGACTTTGTTCTGCTTCGGAGGCGTCTGATAGGGCATTCCAGTCATAATCTGACGCGCCGAAGCTGTTATATCGGACAACGAGGATGCGCCGAGTATTCTGTCATCCTCGCCGCATAACAGAATATTCGAGTATTTCCCCATCATTTCAGCGTAAATAAACCGCTTTTTCATATAGCCCATATCATCTGTACCGCTAAATTCAAATCGGATTATCCGCTCTTCCTTTAAGCATGATACCGAAGCGATGTGAGCATTCAGAAGATGCTTTCTGAACAGCATACATTGAGCCGTCGGTTGCTCCGGGCGCATTGGTTCGTCTTTACTCAGAGCGATTACAGGGTTGGAAGCAGTTGCGGAAATGATCAAATTAGAACGGGAGGATACTCTGCCGTCTTTGCAATCGGACGTTCTGTATAAAGAAAGGCACAAGGACGAGGGCGAGCTGAAAAACAGCTTGTCCACTCTTGCGCCTGCCCAATTATTCAATTCTGCCGCTACTGCAATACAGAAAAAACCGTCAAATGCCATATTCTCGCTCTGCCTCAAAGGGCATTATTTCTATTTCCAAATCGGGGAATTCCTCTAAAAGTAATACTTTTAACCTTTGGAGCACCACGTTCTCGGTCGCATAATGAGTTCCACAGACCACGTTCAGACCGATTTCCCTTGCTTCGATAAGGCTCGAATGGTTCATTTCCCCGGTAAGAAAGGTGTCTGCCCCTGCTTTTTTCGCATCTGTTATATACTCTTTGCCGCTTCCGCTTACAACCGCAACCTTATTTACCGGTTTCCCGCAGTAAACACCGCTTGTACTGTTTATACCCAAAGCGTTCTTTACATGCCTGCGAAAATCATCATAGCTCATTTCTTCGTTAACAAAGCCTATTCTTCCGCAGGGCTCCATTTTTTGTGTGTCGAAAAGTCCGATTTTTTGCGATAGGCAATCACAAACACCGCCCTCGACCTCATCAAGACGGGTATGATAGGACAAAACGGATATGTCGCTTTTTACGCATTCCATCAAACGCTTTCCGTAAGCGTCCGAACCAACCAATCGGGTAAGCGGACTAAAGATAAGCGGGTGATGTGTTACTATTAATTCTGCCGAAATTTCTATTGCTTTTTTTATAACAGCGCTTGTAGCGTCCAAAGCCACTATAACGCGTTTTATGCTCGCTTCATCGTTAGTGTTTACCATTACGCCATCGTTATCCCACGGCTCTGAGAGTGATTCAGGCAGTATTCTGTCAAAATATTCTATTATATCCTTAATTTTTGCCATATAACACGCCTTTCTTTTACCTGAATAACGCCTTTACCTTGGCAGCTATTCCCGCTGCGTTAAGATTAAAGTAATCGAGAAGCTCGGCGGCTTTTCCGCTGGTTCCGAAGCAGTCCTCGATTCCAACCCTTGCCATTCTTGTCGGACATAGCTCGCTTGTAACCTCAGCAACTGCACTTCCCAAACCACCGATGACAGTATGTTCCTCAGCAGTTACAATCCTGCCCGTCTTTTCGGCGTATTTTACTATTATTTCCTTATCAATCGGTTTTATCGTATGAATATTTATAACAGCCGCATCTATACCCTCCGCGGTAAGCAAATCTCTTGCCTCAAGAGCAGCTGCGTTCATAATTCCTGTTGCAAAAATGGCGACGTCGCTGCCGTCTGCGAGCACGATACCCTTACCAAGCTCAAAGCTGTAGTTTTCCTTGTCAAAGATTACAGGAACCGCAAACCTTCCCAGTCTCATATAAACCGGACCGTCGTGATTGAGAATCGCCTCTACCGCAGCATATGCCTCGGTTGCGTCGGCAGGGTTGATCACAGTCATTTGCGGGACCGAACGCATAAGTGCAATATCCTCACAGAATTGATGAGTCGCTCCGTCCTCGCCCACGGTAACACCGGCGTGAGAAGCGCATATTTTTACGTTTAATTCCGGATAAGCAACGGAATTGCGTATCTGTTCAAATGCTCTGCCGCAAGCGAACATTGCGAAAGAGGAAGCGAATGCGGGAGTGCCCGCTGCAGCGATTCCCGCCGCAATAGAGATCATATTTTGCTCGGCAATACCGCAATTAATAAACCTTTCAGGGTATTTCTCTCCGAAAATCGCCGTCTGTGTAGAGCCTGACAGGTCAGCATCCAAAACAAAAAAGCTGTATTTTTCACCGAGGTTGGCAAGTGCGTTTCCGTATGCTGCACGGGTTGCTACGCGTTTGGAGTTTTTATCCGCTAAAATCATATTACCCATTTATGCGTGCCTCCCTTGCTTTTTCGTATGCCGCTTTTAACTCTGCGGCTGCTTTTTCGTAATCGTCCTTTTTTGGAGCTTTTCCGTGCCAGGTGTGGTTGTTTTCCATAAATGAAACACCTTTACCCTTAACGGTATTACATATAATTACACTCGGTTTGTCTGATTTATAGGCATTATTGACAGCATAGTCTATCTCTTTTATGCTGTGACCGTCTATCACCTGCACATACCAGCTAAAAGCGGCAAATTTTTCGTCAAGCGGTGTCGGGTTCATAACACTCCTGACATCGCCGTCTATCTGAAGATGGTTATAATCAAGAAAAACTATAAGGTTGTCGAGCTTGTAATGTGCAGCAAACATAGCTGCCTCCCAGACCTGTCCCTCCTGAGATTCACCGTCACCGATAATAGCAAAGACCTTGTAATCCTCTTTGCAACGCTTTGCCTTTATCGCCATTCCGCAGGCAGCGGAAATTCCCTGTCCCAAAGAGCCGGTGGACATATCCACTCCGGGTATCTTATACATTACGGGATGTCCCTGAAGCCTGCTGCCGAGGTGGCGGAAAGTAGGTATCTCCGTCTCCGGAAAAAAACCTCTCATCGCAAGTACCGAATACAAAGCGGGGCAGGCATGCCCTTTTGACAGAACCATTCTGTCTCTGTCCGGCTTTTGTGGATTCTTGGGGTCGATGTTCATTTTTTCAAAATAGAGATAAGCAAGTATTTCAGCAATTGATAGTGAGCCCCCGGGATGACCCGACTCGGCGTTATAGACAGCATCCAGGGATAAGCAACGAATCCCGGCAGCTGCTTCATCAAGGCAAAGTAGCTTTTCTCTTTCCATATAAAAATTCCTTTTCTTCGGCGATGCTGTTTTTATTGACAGCGTTCATCCAGTCGCCGATCGGATGAACGTTTTAATATGCTCTCTTTAATTTTTCAAGCACGGCTTCAAAAAAATCCGGTCTTTCCGCCTCAAAAACCATCCTTTCACCGGTTTTAGGGTGATCAAAACCTATACGGCATGCAAAAAGACACTGACCCTGCAGTTTAAATGTGTTTTTTGTGTCGCCGTAAACATTGTCCCCCACAACGGGATGTCCGATCGACGCCATATGCACGCGTATCTGGTGCGTTCTACCGGTTTTCAGGGTAAGCTCCAAATGTGTATATCCGTTGAATCTCTGAAAAACTCTGTAAAAAGTAATCGCCTCTTTAGAGTTTTTTTCTGTGACCGCCATTTTTTTGCGATCGGTTTTATGTCTGCCTATCGGTCTTTCTATGGTTCCGCTGTCATCAGTTATATTGCCCAAAACAACCGCTTCATATTTTCTTTCAAAGGAATGTGTCGAAATCTGCTTGGCAAGTGATATGTGCGCATCATCTGTTTTTGCAACGATTAAAAGACCGGCGGTGTTTTTATCAATGCGATGCACGATTCCAGGTCGGATTTTACCGTTTATCGTGGATAATCTTCCGGCGCAGTGGAAAAGAAGCGCATTTACTAACGTCCCGTCGGGGTTTCCGGCGGCGGGATGCACTACCATTCCCTGTGGCTTGTTGACTACTAAAAGAGAATCGTCCTCATAAATTATCTCAACAGGAATATCCTGCGGTAAAGCTTCTATCGCACGGAGTTCCGGCAATTCCGCTTCAATGACCTCTCCACCCTTAATAAGATAGTTTTTTGCAATATTACAGCCGTTGACCTTTACACGCAGAGTAGCTATAAGCTCCTGCGCCAAGGAACGGCTGATCGAAAGCTTTTCCGAAAGATATGAATCGATTCTTTTTGCCTTATCGCTCGGGAGTGTGTGTAATATCATCGTCATCACTATCTCTCTCTACAGTTTTCGCCGCTCCGGCTTTTTTGGAAGCGTTGAATGTTCTATCGTAAAAAATAAGATAAACGCCCAATATAATCGCACCGAAGGTAATAAACATATCTGCGACGTTGAAAATAGCGAACTCCACAAATGTAAACTCAAAGAAATCGACAACGGTATACCTGAAAATGCGGTCTATCATATTGCCAATACCGCCACCGAGAATAAAGGCAAGGCCGATCGTCAAAAGGGTATGCCTCTTTTTGTTGAGAAGTAAAAATATTATAATCCCTATTATTGCAACTGCAGAAAGAAGCATAAACACCCAGCGGCTATCGGAAAACATTCCGAAGGATGCTCCCTCGTTTTCAACATGCGTCAGATTTATAAACCACGGGATAAAACCTACTTCTGTATGGAGCGGAATAAACTGTGTGACAAGATACTTTGTTATCTGGTCGAGTGTGACAACAGCAAAAACGATGATTAGCGTTAACATGTTACGCTTTTGCATCTCGAACAAATCGGCTGCCCCTGCTCGTCATGGAAAACATTATCGAAATATGTCCAGCATCTAACACACTTTTCGCCATCTGCATTACCAACCGAAACAGCAATTCCGCTTTCGGTTTCAGTAAAGGCATCGGCTGCAGGCTTTTCATAACTTAGCTCGACTTTGCTTACAATGAATATTGTTTCAAGAAGCTCCTTGTTATTCTCCAGCAGCTTCATCGTTTCGTTATCCTTATCTCCGTATATTTTTATTTTAGCCTCAAGTGACTTGCCGATCGCTTTGTTAGCTCTTGCAATCTCAAGCGCTTTCATAACATCATCCCGGTGCTCAAAAAGTGCGTTATATTTTTCCTCCGCCTCATCAAAGCATAGTTTTTCATCAAAAACAGGCATCTCGTTGTAAAACACACTGCTTGCGTTATCGCTGTCCATATGGCTTATATACGACCAACCCTCCTCGGCGGTAAAGGACAGTATAGGCGCAAGAAGCCTCAGCAGAGAAATCGCAATGAGATACATCGCTGTCTGAGCACTCCGGCGCTCCTTTGAGTCTTTACGCTCGCAGTAGAGTCTGTCTTTTGTTATGTCTATATATAATTTTGAAAGCTCTATAGAGCAGTAATTATGAATATCGTGGTAAATCAAGTGGAACTGATATGAATCGTACGCACTCCTTACCCTACGAACAAGACGGTTGAGCTTGGAAACCGCCCACTTGTCGATATCGATAAGCTCATCAAGCGGCAACATATTCCTGTTTGGATTGAAATCCGTGTCGGGAGAGCCGAGATTTGCGAGCAAAATTCGCAGAGTGTTGCGGATTTTACGGTATATCTCAGAGAGCTGTTTTAAAATCTCATGCGACATGCGTACATCAGATGTATACTCAACCGAGGAAACCCAAAGTCTCAGCACATCTGCACCATATTCTTTTATAACCTCCTGCGGATCGATGACGTTTCCGAGAGATTTTGACTGTTTTTTGCCCTCTCCGTCAACCACCATTCCGTGAGTGATTACCGTTTTGTAAGGAGCAACTCCTCTTGTCGCAACGCTTGTAAGCAACGAGGACTGGAACCATCCCCTGTACTGGTCGTTGCCCTCAAGGTAAACATCCGCAGGGAACCTGTGATCCGGATATTCATCAAGCACAAAGGCATATGAAGAGCCGGAATCGAACCATACATCCATGATATCCTGCTCCGCGCGAAGCTTTCTGCTTCCGCACTTGGGACATTCAGCCGCGTCGCCGAGTATCTCCTCCGGCGTATATTTACACCAGGCACCGGATCCCTCTTTGTCAAAAAGCTCCGCTATCCGGTCTATAGTTTTCTCGCTCAAAATAGGTTCTTTACAGTCCTCACAATAAAAAATCGGAATCGGAACGCCCCATTTGCGCTGACGTGAAATACACCAATCGGAACGATCCCTTACCATATTTTCAATGCGAACCTCGCCCCATGCGGGTATCCAGTTCACGCTCTTTATTGCCTCAAGCGCTTTATCCTTAAATCCATCTATCGAACAGAACCACTGCTCTGTTGCGCGGAAGAGTATGGGAGATTTGCACCGCCAGCAATGAGGATACTGATGGATGATCTGCTCCATTGTGAGAAGGTTGCCGCTCTCTTTAAGCGTCTCTAATATGGATTTGTTCGCCTCTGAAGTCGTCTGCCCCTCAAACTGTCCCGCAAGCGAAGTCATCCTGCCCTTTTCATCGACGGGGACGACTACGGGGAGTTCGGGATAATTTTTGCAAACGATAAAGTCGTCGACGCCGTGACCGGGTGCTGTATGCACGCAACCTGTTCCGCTTTCAAGCGTTACGTGTGCGCCATTTATAACAAGGCTCTCCCTGTCAAGGAAAGGATGTGCCGTTTTAATTCTCTCAAGCTGCGAACCCTTGAATTCCGCAACCGCGTAAAGCTCATTTATTCCTGCAGCTTTTTTTACACTTTCCGCAAGCTCTGTCGCTATAAGAATATATTCGCCGTTCGTTTTGTAAAGAGTATAGGAAAAATCAGCATTAAGGCAAATAGCCACGTTACCGGGCAATGTCCATGTAGTTGTGGTCCATATTACAAAAAACACATTGTCGAGCTTGCCGGTGAAGGGAGTGAACAGACCCTTGTCATCGGTAACCCTAAACTTTACATATATGCTGTCGCACTCGTCCTCGGCATACTCAATCTCCGCTTCGGCAAGAGCCGTCTCGTCGTGAGGGCACCAATAAACAGGCTTTAATCCTTTATAAATATAGCCTTTGCGAGCCATTTCTCCGAAAATACGTATCTGTTTGGATTCAAAGCGGGGCAATAACGTAAGGTATGAGTTTTCCCAATCGCCGATAACGCCAATCCGCTGCTGCTGCTCCATCTGACGTGCGACGTTCTCACGGGCAAACCGTTCGCATCTTGCGCGGAATTCGGTGACACTTACATCAGTGCCGACCTGTCCGTGTTTTTTTATCATCTGATTTTCTATCGGAAGCCCGTGTGTATCCCAGCCGTGAATATACGGCGCTTTGTATCCGCCCATATTGCGGCTTTTTATGATAAAATCCTTTAACAGCTTATTGAGTGCGTGGCCTATGTGCATATCCCCGTTTGCATACGGTGGCCCGTCGTGCATAACGAACAAGGGCTTACCCTCATTTGCCCTCAATATACCGTGATATAGATCCTCTTTGTCCCATTTAGCCTTTATTTCCGGCTCCTTTAAGGGAAGATTTGCCCTCATCGGAAAATCCGTAGAGGGCAGATTTAATGTATCTTTATAATCTGCTTGCATACTTAAAACCAAGAACCGCTCTTTCTTTCCGGTCCTTACCTTTCGGTTCCTATGGAACATTTGTAGTTAACTTTTTTACGTATAAAAAAGTCAGAACAGTGTATTATTGCTACTGCTCGTCATCTTCCTGCATGGCGCGGATAAATTCGTCTTCACCATCTTCAGTAAGGTCGTTCTCTATTGCCGCATCCTCTTTTATGAACGCATCCATAATATCCGCTTCGGCAGCTTCCGGTTTATCCTCGGGAACAGGTTCACCCTCCGGCTCCGGCTCTGTATTTGTGACCGCCGCGGGATCCTCCGCTATCTGATCTTCCGATGCGCTCTTTTTTAGATCGTCCTCTATCGTGCCCTTAACATCAGTAAAGATTTTCGATATTATAACGTTCTCGTCGGGAAGAACGATATCCTCTATTTCGTTTACGGATAAAGCCTGAAGCTCCTCAATTTGCTTGCGATAAAGCTCAAAAACGCCTTTCTTGAAGTCGAGGATGCGGGTTCTTATCATCCACATTTCCTCCTTCTCCTTCTGAAGCTCATCCTTGAACTCGGCTATTACGGCATCGCATCTATCTTTTATCGCACCCGTGATGATTTCGGCACGCTCGTTTGCGTCCCGGATTATCTTCTCGCTCATCTTCTGTGCAGAGATAAGGGTGCTGCGGATGGATTCCTCCTCATCCTTTATCTCGTCAAGGTTGTTTACAACAACTCTCAGTTTTCTTTCGAGCTCGTTGTTTTCTCTGTATGCCTCTGTGTATTTGCCGATAAGAAACTCGATATAATCGTCAACTTCTGCTGCGTTATATCCTTTCAGACTTTTTGAAAAAGCCTTGTTTTTCAATTCATGAGGTGCAAGCATCTTTTCTTTCCGTCCTTTCCGCCCGGTTTTCAAGTCGAAATTTTTCTATTACGAGGGGTTTATAAAGCTCGTAATTTATATCAAAGGTAATGAGTTATTGTCGGAAGCATCAATCTTACGATTGACAGCAGAATAAAGGTGGCTAAATAGGAAAAATCCAGAGGACTTTCGGATAAAGCGTCTATACGGGATAAAACACTGCGAACCGGAGCAACAACCGGCTCGGTAAGGGCATAACAAAACTGATAGGTCTTGGATTCCTCATCGGAAAACACCTGAACAAGCACCCTTGCCAAAATCAAATAACTCAAGGCGGTGACAAACACCGCCACAGTTGATGTTAATACTGCTATAAGTTCTGCCAAAATGAATTCACCTTTTTAATGTTCTGTAAGTCAGTTAAAAAAGCTCTCTTTGCGACCTGACTTCCTGCTGCTCGGGCTGGTCGCCCGAAACATCGACGTTTTTAGGTGTGATTATATAAGTCGAGTTTGCGACGCGTTTAATCTGTCCCTCTATGGCAAAAGCAACACCGGAGCAGAAATCAATGATTCTTCTGACGGTTTCCTTGTTTGTATCCTCAAGGTTAAGTACAACAGTTCGGCGTGCCAAAAGATGATCGCCTATCAATGTAACCGATTCAAATCTTTCGGGCTTAATTACTTTCATCTCAAGTGCGGACGACGAACCTATACCCCCGGTAGCTCTCATGGGCGCAGCCTGACGCGCCGCCATCTGCGGTGCAGACTGATCCTCGGGTATCTCCTCCTCATAGCCGCTCTCATAGCCTTCCTCGTATTCTTCCTCGTTCTTGAATAAATCAGAAAAACGATTGAACAGTCCCATAGTAAACCTCCAGTTATTTTATAAAAAATACTCTTTGTTTCTTTTTTAAGAACCCGTTTAAATCAACGATACGGTCATTGTCTATCCCTCTCGCCGAATATAGCCGAACCGATACGCACAAGATTTGATCCGTTTTCCACCGCGGACATATAATCGCCGCTCATACCTATCGATAATAAACCTATAGTATCATTATCTACTATTTTATGAGATATGTCAATGAATTTTTTGCTTATTTTCTTAAAATAAACACTGTTTCCGTAAGAATTTTCGCTTTTTGGAGGAATTGACATCAATCCCCGCAGTCTCAAATTATCAAAACTGCGTATTTTTCCTACAAATTCATCGATTTCTTCGAATAAAATGCCCGACTTTGTAGGTTCATTCGCGATGTTGACCTCGATAAGCACATCCATCCGCTTTCCGGCTTTATACGCCTGGCGGTCAATCTCCTGTGCAAGCCTCAGACTGTCAACCGAATGAATAAGGCTAACCTTATCTATTATATATTTTACCTTGTTTGTCTGCAGATGCCCGATAAAATGCAGCTCGAGCCGCTCTCTGTCTATTTGCCCGTACTTTTCCATCAACTCGTTTACTCTGTTTTCCCCGACTACCCGTATTCCGCAGTCTGCGGCATGATTTATTATATCCGGAGGAACTGTCTTTGTTGCGGCAAGCAAAGTAGCCCTGCTTGCAAGCTCCTTTGTGATGCGTTCGATATTCGATTTTATCAAGGCCTTATCATATATCATATTTGCCGCTTTCCGTTTATGTTAATATTTTTCCGGCATAAATGTTTCTGCCCGAGGTGATAACCTGATCATATAGAGAAACGCTGTTATCCGAAACATATGCTTTATCTTTTCTTGACGGATACTGCGGGTCTACGGGAAGTGCACAGATATAGTAGTCGTTCTGCTCATATAAAACAACTGCTTTTTTAAAAATAATCTTGTTACCGTCAAGCGCAAAAACCCCTGTCTGACCGTCAACACTTCTCATCGCGGGTACGGGCACTTTCAATCCCTGATAGGTTTTTGCAACAAGCTCCACTTTCTGCGTTCGTGTATAATTAAAGCCGTCCGGCATGAAATTGGTGTTAAAAATCAACACAACCTCGTTTAAATTTGTCTGGCTTATCGTTCTTTGCAGTTTCATGCCAAGATTTCTGCCCGAGAAGTAGGGAAAAACAAAATCGTAAGTCGAACCCACGGCGTAAGCGCTTGCTGTCCTTTTATCAACCTTGCATACCAGAAACCATCTTGCGTCAACAACAAGCTTTCCGACCGAATTTTCAATCAGTCTTTGGTCGGGCGTCTCCTTCGCAAGCTCGTTATATTCCTGTATGGTAAGGTTTTGTAGCTTTTCCATTGTAAAAACATTCTCATACCCATCTATCGCAGAGTAAAAATATCCCGAACTTGTTGTTGTATGTATAACGCTCGCTCCTGTCAGCGACGCTTCAAGTGAGCTTTTTTCGGTTGTAAGGGAGGCTATCTGTGCTTCGTAGTCTGTCTGCTTATCGGTTTCGGTCGGCGGCGTTATAAGGGCCTGTCTGCGGTTTATCTGCACGGTAAGATCGTTCTTAAGCCTAAGAGCCTTGTCGAGGTCGTTGTCGTTGACCGCACGTATTATATCAAATGTAAGCGCGTCTATCTTTTCATCGAGCATTTCAAGGTTGGTTGTTGACTTTCCGTTTCCTATAACGCTTTTTCTTAAAATCGCAATTTTTCTGTCGATGTCCCTGATACGGTCCTGCACTGCAGCAGATGAATTTTCCGAATAAGTGATGGCGACCTGTTGACCGTTGTTTGTCTTCTCTCCGTCGTCGATAATATAGCTCCTTGTACCCGAAGCGTTGGACTCAATCACTCTCTCGTCCCTGAAAATATATGCGTCAAGCTCCTTTTTGTCCATTGCCGTCGCATATGTGACATGCTCTATTTCTACAAGGTCTCCCACATTAAGCGCAAGCTGAAGCACAAGGTATGAGATCAGCAGGAGCGACAATATTGTCATGCCGAATTGCTTAAAAAACCTTCTTGCCAAGTTATGCGCCTCCTTTTGCGATTCCTTCCGAGCGTATAAAATCAAGCGCTTTACAATAGATACCATCCACGCTTTCCGTCGCTATATCAAGCATAAAAGCGTTGGGAATACGGTTAAAATATGTTTTCTGACGCTTTGCATAACGCCTTGTGTTGCGTTTTATCTCGTCAACAGCTTCTTTCAGGCTGTAATCCTGCTCAAAATAGGGGAAAAACTCTTTATAACCTATCGCCTGAGATGCTGTCGGGGTGTCCCGAAGACCCGAACGGTACAATATGCTTGCCTCTTTTTCAAGTCCCTGCTCAAGCATTTTGTCAACACGCGAGTTTATTCTGTCATACAGAAGCTTTCTGTCCGAGCAGTCAAGATAAATAACCTTATAATCATAAATACTATCAGTTAGTCTGCTGTGTTGGTCCTGCTCTGTTTTTGTACGTCCGGAGGTGAGGTAAATTTCAATCGCACGTACGACTCTCTTAATATTGTTTGGGTGGATTGCCGCTGCGCTTACAGGGTCAAGTTTTTCAAGATATTCATGCAGCGCCTTTGCGCCCTCTTTTTCCGCTTTTTCATACAGCTCAATTCGAAGCGTGTCGTCGGCTTTTGTGTCTGCAAGCGTTTTTCCGGAAAGCAGCATATCTATATATAATCCGGTTCCTCCTGCAATAACAGGAATATTACCCCTGCTGGTAATATCAATCGAGGCTTTGCGCGCTTTTTCTATAAAATCTGCTACCGAAAAAGCCTCCGTAATATCCGCTATATCAATAAGGTGGTGAGGTACTGCTGATCGTTCCTCACGTGTCGGTTTTGCGGTTCCGATATCCATGCCCCTGTAAACCTGCATGGAGTCCCCGCTTATAATCTCTCCGCCAAGCACTTTGGCAAGCCTAATCGCAAGCGCACTTTTCCCGGTCGCGGTGGCTCCGATAACCGCAATAAGCGGTATTTTACCCGTGGGTGTGCTCAATTGCATCACCGCCTTGTTTTTTGTGTTTTAACAAATAAGCATTGAATCCCCAAAGGAGAAGAATCTGTACTGATTCTCAACCGCCACCCTGTATGCCGACATTGTATTATCATAACCCGCAAATGCGGCTACGAGCATAATGAGCGTGCTTTCTGGCAAATGGAAGTTTGTAATCAGAGCATCCACGGCTTTGAATTTGTACCCCGGATAAATAAAGATGTCCGTCTCTCCCTCAAAGGGATGTATCGTTCCGTTTTCGTCGCAAACGCTCTCTAATACCCGCGTGCTTGTCGTGCCCACGGATATTATCCTGCCACCCGTGCTTCTCGAATTGTTTATTATATCGGCGTTTTCTTTTGTAACCTTTATATATTCGGAGTGCATGATATGCTCGGTAAGGTCTTCCTCTTTTACGGGTCTGAAGGTTCCAAGCCCGACATGGAGCAGCACTCTTGCAATATTAACGCCCTTATCCACTAAATGCTGCAAAAGCTCCGGTGTAAAATGCAGTCCCGCCGTGGGAGCAGCGGCAGAGCCCTTGTATTTTGAATAAACCGTCTGATACCGTTCTTTGTCTTCAAGTTTGTGCGTTATATAAGGAGGCAGCGGTACTAACCCTATTTTTTCGAGCGTTTCGAGGAAAATTCCGTTGCACTCGAAGCAAATCCTGCGTACGCCGCCCTCGAGAACGTCGGTCACAGTACCTGTTAAACCTTGAGGATAAATAATCTTTTCTCCCCGTCTTGTCTTTTTACCCGGACGGGTAAGGCAATCCCATGTTTCGGTATATGTTTCGCCGTTTTGGTTCTTTTCGGAACCTTCACCACCCGCTCTTTTGAGAAGCACGGTTTCTATTTCTCCGGCGTGACCTTCGCTTCTGCCGAAAATCCGCGCCGGTATTACCCGGGTGTCGTTTATGACCAAGCAGTCTCCTCTGTTCAAATATCTTTCCAGTTCAAAAAAATGACGATGCTCTATTCCACCGTCCTCCCTGTGCAGCACAAGCAGCCTTGACGCGTCCCGACATTCGAGCGGAGTCTGTGCAATCAGCTTTTCAGGCAGGTCATAAAAATAGGAAGACTTTTTCAGCAGGTTCATTTATTCCTCTTTTTTATAAAATCAATTTATTACAATAGTTATAAGTATGGTTATTATACACCAATACACAGAGTTTTTCAACCTCTGTAAAGGAAAATTTTATACTACTCTATAATGGTTTGGTTTTAAGAAAGCTATTTGATTTTTTGTCAAAACATAAAAAATAGCGCACTGCAAGCAAATGCAGCACGCTAAATTTACGGTCTTTTTCACCGAAATATCAGAATAAGAAGACTTTTATTTAAGAATTCCAAGGCTTATTAATGCAAGTATTACAAAGTTTATTATAAATAATCCGGTTGATACCCAAAGAATCGGGTGTATATCCTTTGCTTTTCCTAAGAAAACCTTAACTATGCAGTAGGTTATAAAGCCGAATGCGATACCATAGGAAATGCTGTAGCAAATAGCCATAAATATTCCTGCAAAGAAAGCGGGAATAGCTTCGGATATCTCAGGCCACTCTATCTCCTTAAATGAGCTTAGCATCATTATGCCTACCATAACAAGAGCCGGTGCCGTTGCGGCGGAGGGCACTATTGAGAGAAGCGGAGAAAGAACCATGCTCGCAAGGAAAAGCAGCGCAGTGACTACACTGGTAAGACCGGTACGTCCGCCTACGCTTATACCGGCGGCACTCTCAACATATGTGGTTGTGTTGGAGGTTCCGAAAAGTGCACCGATTGATGTTGCTATAGAATCGGCAAACAGGGCCCTGTCCATCTTGGATTTGAATCCGGTGCTCGTCTCAAGCGCCTTTTGATCCTCTTCGCTGAAAATACCTGTTTTTCTTCCGGTACCGATGAAGGTTCCGATGGTATCAAAGGTATCGGACAGACTGAATGCGAATATGGTAGATAAAACAACAAGAATCTTTGTGGGATCATTGAAAAGCGAGCCTAATCCATTTTCACCGAAAGCTGCACCAAAGGTGGTCCCTAACTCTTTGAAGGGAGCTGCAATAGCTTCTTTGGAAAAATCGAAATCTTTGATATTGACTCCTACTTCAAGTCCGAACAGAGTCATAATAACGCCGACAACAGTTGTACCGATAATGCCGATAAAGATTGCTCCCCTTACTTTTTTCACAACGAGGACGATTGTCAAAAACAGTCCGAAAAGAGCGAGCCATATTACGGGAGAATCCAGCGAAACCAATGCGGGAACCGCACTGCTGTCGGAAATTACCGTAAATTTATCTTCTACCGGGATAACGAGATTACGACCGGGATCGGAAGTAAAGTTGATAAGGCCGGCATTCTTTATACCTATATAAGCTATAAAAATTCCGATACCGCCGCCTATTGCGTGCTGCAAACTAACCGGGATAGCTTTTACGATTGATTTTCTTATCTTAGTAACTGTAATCAGGATATTGATTATACCGCAGATGAAAACCATTGCAAGAGCTTCTTGCCATGAAAAGCCCAGACCAAAGACAACTGTAAATGTAAAGAACGCGTTCAATCCCATGCCGGGTGCCAGTGCGTAGGGCACATTCGCAAAAAGGCCCATTACCAGCGTACCTACGGCCGAAGCGATAATTGTCGCCAGGAATACTGCTCCTTGAGGCATTCCCGTCTGAGCTAACATACTCGGGTTTACGAATATGATATAAGCCATTGCGAAGAACGTGGTAACGCCTGCTAAAACCTCGGTCGACGCCTTTGTGCCGTTTTCGCTCAGTTTGAAATACTTTTCAAACATAATAATCCTCCATCTTTTTTTAAAAACTAAAAAATGCTTTTAATCGCAAACTAACCCGCACAAGCATTCTTTTCCATAGAATAACACTATTTTTGACACAAATCAATGCTTGAGTTTTCATATTAACAAATTGTTTACAACAATCAAATTTATTAACAAAGATTTTTCCTGAGACGGTAAAAAAGCGCGTGTTTTACACAAAAAATCTATATTTAAGTATTTCAGACTTTTGCAAAACAAAGAGTTGTCGATTTATAAAAGCTTTCCCGGGTAACCTATTGCATAATGCTTGTTAATTGTATATAATTTTTGATGGAAGCGCCGTGACAAATATAAAAAGGAGGTTTTCATATGGCTTTGCTGCTTGCCCCGGCGGGAAGTCCTGAAGCGCTCAGAGCTGCCATAGCCGCGGGTGCAGATGAGGTGTACCTCGGCGGTGGCAGCTTCAATGCCCGCATCAACGCAAAAAACTTCGGGCGGGACGAGCTAATCACAGCCGGAGAGTTATGCAGGACAAACAATGTCAGATTGATCATTACGCTCAATACTTTAGTGTCTGATCGGGATTTTTCCGCCGTTACAGAATATGTGAGCTTCCTGGAGCAAAATGTACTTCCTTATGCTTATATTGTACAGGATATAGGTCTTGCATGCTCTCTAAAACGTGAGTTTAAAGACATACTGCTTCACGCCAGCACTCAGATGCAACAACACTCGTCGGGAGCCGTAAGCCTGCTAAAGCAACTTGGGTTTTCCCGCATTGTTTTTGCGCGTGAAATGTCAGAAAAGGATTTACTTTTTGTATGCAAGAGTGGTATCGAATGTGAGGTTTTCATACACGGTGCGCTCTGTGTTTGCATGAGCGGAGGATGTCTTATGTCTTCCATGATAGGCAGACGCAGTGGTAACAAAGGGGAGTGTGCTCAACCCTGCCGCCTTAAATACTACGGAAAAAGGGATTACCCTCTGTCCCTGAAGGATCTGTGCCTCGCGGAGCATATTCCATCTCTGATAAAAATGGGCGTAACCTCTTTGAAAATCGAAGGACGAATGAAGAGCCCGGAATATGTATATACAGTTACAAGCATATACAGGAAGCTGATTGATGAGCGGCGCACCGCAACAGAAAACGAGATGACTGCGCTGCGAAACGTGTTCTCCCGCACTGGTTTTACCGACGGCTATTTTGCCGGAAAAACCGGTCCTTCCATGTTCGGCATACGGAGTGAGAGCGACAAATCGTTATCAAAAACCATAAGGCTTGATAAATCGGAGATTAACCCGCGTCCTCCGTTGCCCGCAAAATCTCCTTGTTTGCCGTTTTCACCTCCTGTGAAGGACATATCAAAGGTTATTCCCGCAGCACACCAAAAGGGCTATGTACTGCGGTTTGACTGTAAAAGTCCCGGAATAAATGTAATAAAAAAACACTACGAAACTGCAGCCCGTATAGATTTGCCGGTCTGGGAAATCGAGCGGCTTAAAGGTATTGAGAGATATTCGGATAAAATCAGCGTAATACTGCCCCGCACGATTTACGACAGCGATGTTGGGGAGATCAGAACTCTACTCGGATTAGCAAAGGCAGCGGGCATAACGCAGGTTACGCTGTCTAATATAGCGCATTTGGAAATCTGCGGCGGTTTTTATGTTCACGGGGACTACTCGCTGAATATTACAAACTCGAGTGCCGTTGAGCTCTATGAGAACCTCTCCTTTTCGTCTGTAATGCTATCACCAGAAATAAGCCCTAAGTATATTTCAATGTCGACTCTCGCAAAGGAGTATATCGTTTACGGCCGTATTCCCCTGATGCAAACGGAAAACTGTATCATAAAAACTCTTGGCGTTTCCTGCCGGGATAAATGCGAGGGTATTCTTACAGATCGCACTAAAGCCAACTTCCCGATTAAACGCGAATACAAACACCGTAATATTATTTACAACTCCGTACCGACTTATCTCAGCGATAAAATAAAGGAGCTTAGGAAGAGCGGCGTCGGGCTTTACACACTGCTTTTTACCGACGAGTATGAAAACGAGCGTGAATTTGACAAACTAATCCGGTTGTGCATGGAAAAAGCCCCCGCACCTTTTAGCTTTACAAGAGGGTATTTCAGGTAGAAAAGCATATAAAATACCGGGCGTCCGTTTTTTCGGATGCCCGGTTCGTTATTCCGCTATTGCGATATAATACGCTTTTTCGCTTTTATCCCCAAGCTCGGTCATGTCCGTGGAGCCGTAAACCGCCGCCGTCTTAAACCGATTCTTCATAAGCAGCCCGCATATCGTTTTATGTGAAAAATACCTTTGCCTCTGCTTTTCGTCGTGCCTTGTAAATACTCCGCTTTTCTCTCTGAACAGAGATAGGTAAAAATCACAGGTCTTTTTTGTTTTGGAAAACGAATTCTGCCATATTAACATATCTTTTCCGAACTCATATACAAAGCTGTTGTCCGAAAACACAGATTCATACCGGTAAAGAGTATTAATGTCAAAGACAAGCACTCCTCCCGTCTCGATATAATTCCGCAGCAGCGCCAAAACCCTGTCGAGCTCGTCTTTGCTTGCAAGGTAGTTCAGGCAATCGAAAGAGGAATACGCCGCCTGTACCGTTCCGTAAAGTTCAAAAGATCGCATATCCTGACAGATATATAAAATGTCGCTCCTCTGAGCTCTTTGCGCCTGGGCGAGCATCTCCGGTGAGACGTCTAAGCCGATCATATCAAAACCCCTATCGGCAAGCAGTCTTGTTATTCCTCCCGTTCCGCAGCCGAGGTCGAGCACTTCCCGTACTTTGATTTTTGAAAAAAGTCCGAAGCAGTTCTCTAAAAAATCGGCATACCGTGGATACAGTCCGCCATTTATGCTGTCATAAAGAGAGGCGGTAACTTCAAAGGAATTCATCTTTGGAGCCTGTCAAGCACCATGTTATAGCCGTCGCTTCCGAAACGCAGAGAGCGGTTTACCCTCGTTATCGTTGCTGTCGAGAGCCCTGTTTTTTCAGCGATTTCGTTGTAGGTTATCCCCTCGCGGAGCATCTCGGCGGCGGTAAGCCTCTTACTCATCTCGGTAATCTCGGAAAGAGTGCACAAATCGTCTAAAAAGCGGTAGCACTCCTCGACTGTTTTTACCGAAACTATCGCTTTGCAAAGCTTTTCGGTCTGTTCGTTCTTTACCTTTTCGATCATACAAACACGCCTTTCCTGTTATTTTACATTGATTGTTACTTTTACGGGTTCACTTATATCATAGCCAAAATCGACCACTGCTTTAAAACTGTCTTCTCCCGAAAATCCGTTTGCGGGTGTATATATAAAGCTCCCGTCGCTCTTGAGTTCAACCGTTCCGTTCTTTGGAGGTTCTACAATATTGTTGCTTTTAGGAGTGTTTTCCGAAGCGACAGAGAGCATTCCCGCTACAGAACCGGACGGAGGACAATCGATTGTTTTGTCGGTTACGGAAATCTCCGGCTTGAATCTGCCCTTCATAAATTTATAAGTGTCCGCATACAGAGAATGCAAATATGAGTCCTTTGATATATATGAATTGTATATTGAACCCGGAACTCCGCCCTGATAGTACATATGGACCGCCTCGGTCATATAGCCCGTAATCGCACCTGCTGCATAATATTTTTTTAGCCTGTCCACATCCTCGGGCTTTGAGCCGCCTATTTCAAGCTCAATGCACATCCCGAGCAGCTTTGCTGTCTCTGCTGCGTCAAACAATCTTTGATCCGGAATGCTGTAATTAAACGCATAATTCGGCTGATAGCAGGCAAGGTCAAAACCAAGCCTCTGCCAATCGCAAAAACCGCTTGCCTGATAATAGGGAATCCAGGAAGTTATAAAGCCGAGTGAACGAACGTATTTTGTGGTATAGTCTATAAGGCTTAAGAGCTGAGAATCGCTGTAATCGATCTCCTCCGTAAACCAGTAAAAACCTTGAATATAGGTGTTTTTGTATCCTTTTTCGTTGAAGATTCTTATTTGTTCGTCAATCAGCCATTTTATGGCGGTCTTTCTGTCCTCAAGCTTTGAGAAATCAAGCATTTTTCCGTCTATTTCGCCAAATTCATTCTGTGATGAGACAGGAAACAGTATCGAGAAAAACAAGCTTACTTTATAATCGTCGCATCCAAGTGCGGCTTTTACCTCTCCGACTGCTTCTTCCAGTGCATCAAGGTTGCCGTTCTTTACAAATTGGGTGTCGATATACAGCTGCCAATCCTCTTTTTTCAGCGGCTTTTTCTTGTACCCCTCATAAAGAAATGCGACATAGGGCAGGAACATAAACGAATCGAACAGCGTGTCTTTGATAACTCCATCCTCGATATACGCAACATGCGGCAGATAAACATCCTTTGAAATCGGCACTACGTTAGGATGACAGATATATGAAAGCAGGACATCGTGTATATTATTAAATTCATCCGGAGATGCGAATTTTTCGGGATAATTTTCCTTTTTTTCCGGGTCGGGTACAATCGTTTTTGCTTCACCGACCTTTTTTGTTCCGAATATGGAAATCTCGTCCATATAAACATGACTGTATACTGGTATATATATTTTTACGAATCTTGTGCGATAAGTGCCGTCAAAATTCCCTGTTATGCGAACAACATCGCTCTCTTTGTCGGAGTTTACACCTGTTATATGACAAATCTCCTGCCATTCGACTCCGTTTTCCGATGCTGCGATGGTAACAGTCGCAGGTAATCTGACCGCCGTTGCGTCTTCCTTTAAAAAGCCAAAAGAATAACCGGTAATGGCGCTTATGTTTTTTAGGTCAAAAATAATGCTTCTCGCTAATCCTCTTGTAAAGCGGAACCACGCTTTGTCTGTATAAGTCGCTTTTTCCGCGAGCTTTCCATCGGTCAGCTCGGTCCCGCTGTCGGGAGTGTTGAACTGCGGTGTTGCCGTGTTGCCGTCTATGACCGCATATGATATTATCTGTTGCGGAAGGCCTGCAACAAGGTTTTGCACCTTTTCGTAATCCGTCTCATTATCGCTCCAATAGGACGGTTCCTTAATTTCGGGAATGTTTACTTCACCATAGTACCTTGTGGGTTTGCTTATCATGTCCGCTCTCCTAAAAAACGCTTTTATTTGCTAATGCGTTAATATTATACCTTGTTTTTACTCTCAGTGCAATACTTAATAAAAAAATCGAACACTTTATTTAATTATCCCTCGTTTTAATCTCACAGCCTTCGTTTATAAGAGCGGCAAGCGTTTTGCTGTCGTTGTTCTTTATCGCATCACGGTAAGCTGCAAGGTTTTTTATTAGAGTGTCTATTTCGGCGCAGAGATTTTCCGCATTTAAGCTAAACAGCTCTGTCCACAGTTTTTCGTCGGCAGTCGCAACCCTCGACACATCCATAAAGCTGCCTGCAGAAAAGCCCTTGCGTTCAAGACACGCCGGGGATTTTACATACGCTCCCGCAAGCACATGCGGCAGCTGAGATGTAAAAGCAATTATCCTGTCGTGCTCTTCGGGTGTCGTGACTGAAATTTCCCGGGCTCCGATTATTTTCGCCAGTTTTGTAACTCTTTCAATCGCAATTTTCTTGGTTTGTTCTGTTGGAGTAATTATATAGCTTGCTCCCTCGAAAAGGGATTCGTCCGAATTTAAAAATCCGCCTTTCTCTTTGCCCGCCATCGGATGCCCGCCCAAAAAATACAATCCGTTTTCTTTGCATATCGGTTCACATTCTTTAACAATGCTCGTCTTTACTCCGCATACATCGGTAATAACCGTACCCGGTTTAAAGTAAGAAGCGTTTTCTTTTAAAAAATCTATCGTTGCGGCGGGAGGTGTTGCAAGCAGGACAAGGTCAGCTTCAAGAACGCTTTTTTTGTCCCAGATGCCGTTTATAATGTTCTGATGCAGAGCTTCTGTCAACGATTCTCTGCTGCGATTCCAGCCGATAATGTCAATATCGGAGTTTCTCCTCACTGCTTTTGCAACCGAACCGCCTATAAGCCCTAATCCGATTATTGCAATTCGCTTCATAACCTATATCCTCTTTCCGACGGCGTCGGCGATTTTCCGGATGCTCTTGACAGTTGATTCGAACATAGCGGGAGTAAGTGACTGTGCACCATCGCACAACGCTTTTGCCGGGTTGTTGTGAACTTCGATTATCAGTCCATCCGCACCTGCTGCAACAGCTGCCATGGAGAGCGGCTCGACCAGCCACGGAATTCCAGAAGCGTGCGACGGGTCTACAAACACCGGCAGGTGGGAGAGTCTTTTCAATATAGGAACGGCAGAAATATCCAGCGTGTTGCGGGTTTTTGTCTCAAAGGTGCGTATTCCCCTTTCGCATAGAATAACCTGCTCGTTTCCGCTGGACATAATATATTCCGCACTCATAAGCAATTCCTCAATCGTGCTCGAAAGTCCTCGCTTCAACATAATCGGACGGCGCTGTCTGCCCAACTCCTTGAGAAGTTCGAAGTTCTGCATATTCCTTGCTCCCACCTGAATTATATCCACATCATCAAAAAGGCGGAGCTGTGATACGGACATCACCTCGCTAATAATCGGCAGCCCTGTTTTTTCTCTTGCTTTTTTAAGCAATGCGAGACCGTCTACACCCATTCCCTGAAAAGCATAAGGTGATGTTCTCGGCTTAAACGCTCCGCCTCTTAAAATAACCGCGCCCGAAGTTTTTACCGCTTGTGCAACCTCCGTGACCTGCTCCTCGTTTTCAACCGAGCAGGGACCTGCAACAAGCGTCAGATCGCCGTCTCCGATTTTCAACCCGTTTTCAAGCGTTATTACCGTGTTGTCGGGGTGAAATTTACGGTTTGATTTTTTATACGGTTCCTGAACCCGTTTTACCTCCTGAACGATCTCCTGCGCTTTTACCGAATCCTCGTCAACCGCCGAGGTGTCGCCGATAAGACCTAAAACAACACTGTCGTGTCCTGTCGACACATGAACCCCGATGTTATATTTTTTTTCAAGATATTCCCTGAATGCAGTTATTTCGTTTTCCCTGATGTTGTTTTTTAATACAATAATCATCTTCGCTCTTCTCCTTATATTAAAATAAAAATCGGAGCCCACTGATGTGAGCTCCGCGTTTATCCCTTTTATTGTTTACAGGACTATCCGGCTTTATTCACAGCAGGCTACAGTATGACGAAAAGACCGCGTAATAATAGCGGCTGCCGTAATAATAATTCTCTGTAACTGCTGTCAGCTTGATTGTCATGTTAATCCCCATTCTGCCGCTATGCGTCAGCACAAATAGGAATGAAAGCTGGCTGACAGCGGCGATTTAGTAATAAATTTATTGTATACTGTTTTTAAGGAGAAGGCATACTACAACGCACGG
>JAQVPJ010000009.1 GCA_028702135.1 Eubacteriales bacterium
TTCTCAGGAGTTTCTCAAGCAACCCGAAACAGCTTCATCGATTCATCTTCTGCAACGGAACAAGCCAAAAGATATTGATCAAGACCTTATTCGATTTGGAGGAATTTTAAAAGAAACCATATCTGATATGCGTAAATACAAATCTGAAAACAATCTCTCTATGCGAGCTGGAATGGATGTTTTAGAGATTAAGTGCGAACCAAAATTTTTTGATTGGTTTAAAAAGACAGAAAAGGATTTAAAGGCCTGTGCCAATGCAAAAGAGATAAAATATAAGTCATAAACCAAAGAGCGAGAAGTTTTTAGGCTTCTCGCTCTTTGCGTTTAACTGAAAATCAGTTCGTTTCGGACAATCTCGTCAGCGCAGTTTCGGATATTATTAACCATACCAACCCATTTCATCATATTATCGGCTTTGAGCTGCTCGGTTATACCCTGTGCTGCCATCATCTGCTTAACGATAAGCTCATGCCGCTCAAAAGCGGTTTCATCAATTTCGTGTAAATGCTCCGGCAGCTTGCCGGAGGTCAGCAGATTTGTATAAAGAATCCGCTTATGTTTTTTCAGATAGTCAAGTCGCCGCTGTCCCCAAATGCCGATATTGTATTCCGGTTTGTCTGGTAAGGTTAAATTAGGAATTTGATAGTCGCCGACTGTGCGATAAGTTCCGCCCATTTGCTCAAATAATGTTTTCATCGTAAATGCCCCTTTCAAAATTTCTGTTTTCAGTATAGTCAATTCGCTTTTCCCATGCAAATGTGCAAATTAAATTTCTTAATATAATTATGAACACTATTGAATTTCAAAACTTGAAAACAAAGAGTTTACTTAACCAATAATATGAAAAAGCTCTCAACCACATTGATTGAGGGCTTTGTTTGCTTTTGCTATGATAGGTACTTATATTTTAAAGTCAAATCATTTCAAAATGTTTCAATGCAGCTGTAATAGCTGTCTCTTTCTCAGCAGGGCATTCTGGAACTCGTGCATTATCGGATTTTGGCAAATTATAGCACACACCCACTTCAAGACCGAGTTTACGTTTTACTTGCGAAATATACAAAGAAGAAACCTTTAGTCCTGTTGTTTTCAAGACATAATCCTTAATTTCTTCATAGGTCGCTTTACTTTCTGAACTGGTCAAATCAAGCTCGTTAAGTTCCAAATCCACTTCAATATGATGCTCTGTATTAAGTTTGGACAATAAACATACCGTCTCAACGTGACCTGTTCTTGGGAACAGGTCAACCGGGGTTGCTTCTATAGTAACATAACCCCTCTCGCAAAAAATGGCTGCGTCCCGCGCAAGAGTTGCGGGGTTGCAGGAAATATAGACCACCCTTTCGGGTGCAGCTTTAGTAATTTCATCGATTAAACTCGAATCAAGCCCTTTTCTGGGTGGGTCAACAACTATTACATTCGGCTTGCCGATATGCTTTTTACACTCGTCGATTCCGTCTTTTGCATCCGCGCACACAAATAGTGTATTTTCGGGATTTCTGCCGTTAATAACGGCGTTTTTCTTTGCGTTTTCCACCGCATCTCTTACTAATTCAACCCCGCACAAAGGATTCGAATCCCCCGCAATACAAAGTCCTATCGTACCCGTACCGCAGTAAAGGTCGAGAAGAATGTCTCCCTCCGCAAGTGCGGCATACTCGCCCGCCTTATTATACAGGACCTCGGCGGCTTCGCTGTTCACCTGAAAAAACGATGAAGGGGACAAAGTAAACGACTTTCCGCACAGCATATCTGTCAGGAACGGTTGTCCGCTTATAAGGATATTTTTCTCACCTAAAATCACATTGCTGTGCTTTTTATTTACATTTACAAAAAAGCTCTTTACCTGAGGGTGTTTTTCTGTAATTTTCTTTGAAACACTCTCTGCACCGGGCAGAACATCACCGTTGATTATAACACATACCGCAACATCCCCCGCCCTTGTTTTCCTTAGATAGATATGCCTTATCAAGCCCTTTCCGCTTTCCTCATCATAGGAAGAAAAACGCATTTCGTTGAAAATGCCGACCAAATCCTTTGCAATATTATAAAAAACATCGTCCTGCAAAAGGCAGCTCGTATGAGTAACCACACGGTGCGAATGACGTGCATAATAACCGAAAACAAGACTGCCGTTTTCCGTCGAAACCGGGTACTGAACTTTATTGCGGTATCGGGCGCTGTTTACGGAAATCAGCGGATTCAGCTTTATTTCCATACCCGCGATACGTTTAAAAGCGTTCCTGACTGTTTCCTCTTTGAGCTGTTTTTCCTTTTCATAAGAGATATGCCCATAAGAGCAGCCTCCGCACTTGTTGAATACGGCGCATTCAGGCACAATACGGTCGGGAGACGGTTCTATAATCTGCTCCGGGCGACCGATTAGAACATTGTTATTGTCCTTAATGATTCTGACTTTGCAAAAATCCCCGGGGACAGTAAGCGGCACAAAAACAACTCTGCCCAAATCTGTCCTTCCCACCCCGTTGCCGTCCGGGTTAATATCGGTTATTCTTATTTGTATTATTTTATTCTTTTCGCTCATTTGCGAGTCCTTTCGGGGAGTTTTTACGAATATTATGCGTTTTACCTGAATATATGATATAATAATGACAGCGAAACCATTTATTGTAAAAATCTATTTATCCGCTATAGATTTACAGGAGAGCAGATTATATGAATAAGAAAAAAATATTAATGCTGACACTTACTGTTTTGGTACTTATGTCGGGCTGTTTGCCCGCAACCGACGGGGATTCTGCCAAGAGCACGGATTCGGAAGAGCTTGTTTCTGCGGGGGAATCGCAGGTCTTACCCGCTGAAAGTTCCGATGAATGCAAAACGGCGGAACAGGTAGAGGTTTGCTTTTTCGATGTAGGACAGGGCGACTGCATACTTATAAGCACTCCGGCCGGCAAGCATATTCTCATCGACAGCGGCACCCTCGAATCCAAAGACAAGGTTATGGGTTTTCTTTCAAATAAAGGCGTAAAAGAGATTGAATACGCTTTCTTCACCCATCCTCATGCCGACCATATCGGAGCGGCGGATGAAATAATAAACAGACTTGACGTAAAAAATGTCTATATGCCCGACGCAGCCGCAACTACAATGGTTTTTGAAAGGCTTCTTGAAGCGCTCGAATCGAAAGAAAGCGTAAATGTCGTAAAAGCACATGCGGGACAGATAATCGAGCTGGACAGCTTAATTTTTGAAATACTATCGCCTATAAAGAACGACTACTATGAGCTTAACCAGTTCAGCATAGTGATAAAAATGACACACGGTGAGAATGTCTTTTTGTTCATGGGTGACGCAACTACTGAAAACGAGGAGGAAATGCAAAATGCGGGAATGGAGCTCGATGCGGATATAATAAAGGTCGGGCACCATGGTTCTGCAGGCTCGACCTCTGTTGATTTTCTCGATGCGGTTACACCCAAAATCGCTGTTATAAGTGTTGGGGCAAACAATGATTACAGTCATCCCGCGGATTCTATAATTGAAAAGCTAAATGATATTAAGACTTACCGAACCGACATAGACGGGACAATTATCGTTTATTCCGGCGGAATCCATTCCCTTGAGGTGAGTTCAATCAAGCCTGATTTTTCTGATTGAGCATTCCAAAAGGAACGGTACGGGTCAGCTTGTTGATAAGAGGCGTGAATAGATTCATAATAAGCACGGCAACATATGCGCCCTCAAAGTGCGAGAAGTTATAGCGTATCAGGATAGTTAACAGACCGCATCCTGCACCGAAGATGATTTTTCCGGTTTTCTGTTTCGGAGTAGTCGTAAAATCGTTACAGGCATATACGGAAAGCAGAACTGCGCCTCCCGACATCATCTCTGTAAGGGCGAAGTATATGGTTTCCCCGTTTCCGCGGGGAAACATAAACGAAAACAGGAAAACTACTGCCATATAAGCAGCGCTTCCCCTCAAGTCAATAATTTTTCTGTATGATAAGTATATCGCGCCGATTATGATGAAAACAATCCCAATCTCACCGATATTGCCCGGAGAAGTACCGAAAAACAGGTCGGTAAAGCCCTCCTCATAAACGTGATCCCTGCTGAGCATCTGAAGCGGTGAAAATACCCTTACGGTATCAATAAGACTGCTGCTCAACTCGGATGTAAAGGCGTTGAAATATGAATACGGCATCGTGAATTTATCAACGAACGATGGTAGGGTGATTTTTATAACAGCTATAGCAAAAACTGCCGGATTAACAAGATTTCTGCCGATTCCGCCAAAAGCTTGTTTTGCTATTACAATAGCAAAGAATGCCGCAAATACAGGAAGGTATAACGGCACAGTCACGGGAAGCATGAACACTATGAGAACACCGGTTACAACTGCCGATAAATCGGTTGCCTGCTTAAACGAATAAATCAAATCACGATTCCCAAAAATATAGCGCGCTATGAAGTCGAATATCACACAGGAGCAGACGGTTATAAATGTAATGGTAAGGACCCGTGCTCCGAAAATAAAAACGCTCCACACAAGCACAGGAGACAAGGAGATAAGAATATCCGCCATTATTGTCCTATAAGTTTTTTCGGTATGTGTGAAAGGAGCGTTAATCATTCTGCTTCTCCATCTGTAATTTTTTAAATAAACTTAAAACGGAATAAAGAAATCGGATTCGTCATCATCCTTGTTTTTTGGTTTCCTGTTCCGGATGAATGTTTTTTTAACAGAAATGAATTTTCTATGGGGCTTTTTAGTCTCTGTGTCAGATTTTTTCCCGGAAAGCCTTTTCCCCTTCTCTTCTCTTATTATTTCCAACAACGGTATGCCCGCCGGACAAATATACTCGCAGCAGCCGCACTCTATGCAGGCTTCGATTCCGTAAAAAGGTTTTTGTGATTTTTTTTTGAGGCTGTCTTCGACCGCGTAATCGAGAGGTATCAAATGCATCGGGCAAACACTGATGCATCTTCCGCACCTCACACAACGCATTCTCGTTCCGTTATACTTTTCAACCCACCTGAGCAACAACAGTTGTCTTGTAGTCTGGGTAACTACTCCTCCCGGATTTTCCAAGAATTCACCGTCCATTATGCCTCCCAGGACAACGCATCTGCATCGGTGAACAAGTCCTCCGCATTCCTCAATAAGATTTTTCAGCGGTGTTCCTATAGGGGCGATAAGGTTTTGGGGCTTTTTTACACTCTCACCGCTGACAGTTACCGCCTTGCGGATCTGCGGCATACCGGTCGCAAAGGAGATGAATGTCTGCATTACCGCCTCCGCACCGAAAATAACATACCCGAGATCTGTCGCGGTTTTTCCGTGCGGTATCTCCCTGCTGTATACTGCGCTTATTATGGTCTGCTCGTTTATGGGATATTTGTTTTCGATAAACGCAGGCACGAACATGCGGGTATCGTTTACATAATCCTCCAATACCTGAATGGCTTTCCTCTTTTTATCCTCAATGAGGATAACACATTTTTTTATGCTCAGCGCGTGCATGAGTATTTTTGCACCGTTAATTAACTCCTTTGGTCGCTCAAGCAGCAATCTGTAGAGCGCGGTCGTGTAAACATCATGCTCGCAGCAATTTATAATGATTCTTTTCAGATTACCCTTATGCTCCGAGAGTTTTATATACATGGGTTTCTCATCAAAGCAATCGATAACGGAGTACTGCTTCAAAAGCGCACATATCTCATCTGCGGATAACTCCAAAAGTGGTTTTTTTATCCCTTTTATTCCCTCAAACGGTGTGTCTTTTTTATCGTTTTCGATAGCGATATACCTGTGCTCACCCTCTTTTGCCGTTCCCTTAACGATTCCGGAAACGCTTGAATATAACTGCATTCCGTCATCTCTTACCGCCACTGCCTGTCCCATGGCAACAGTACCTCCCGCCTCGACCAAAGGGGAGACATAACCGTCGATGGGGATATACACAAGCTCGGGAGGTGTAACATAACGGAGCGGATAATCTCGGCTGTATTTTTTATTTTCGGGTTTGATACCGCCAAAGAAGGTTAATGGCACAAAAATTTCCTCCGCAATTCTACAAAACTGATTTAAGAACTACTTATCATTTTATTATAAATATCTCTCACATTATAGCATAATATGTGATATTTTCAAGTAAATTTTTGTATTGAAATATTTGAGCGAATATTGTACAATGGTAAAAACGGGGGTGAGCCATTGGAGCTTAACGATAAGTTCGACATAAAAGTGTTTATTTTATTTCTGTTGAGCAATTTAGACGAGCCGCTTGAGTTTTCGACGGTAAACGATATTGTTATACAGGACGGTTTTGTTAATTACTTTGATTTTGCCATTTGCTTCGCCGAGTTGCTGGAGGCAGGTCAGATTACCGAAACTGACGAAGTAAAGCCGCTTTATGCCATTTCCGAGGCGGGACGCATGGCTATTGAGAGCTACGAGAGTACGATTTTCAACTCGGTTAAAGAAAAAGCTCTGCGGTCTGCATTAAGACTATTGGCTTTCAACCGAAGCGGCAATAGAATAACGAGCTCGCTGACGGAATGCAAAGGCGGTTATATTCTTAAATGCAGTATTAAGGACAGCGAGCGTGTACTATACGATACCGAGGTTTTTCTTACCGAAAGGCATTATGCCGAAAAGCTAAAGGCGAATTTTGATGAAAAAGCAGAGATAATATATAAGGGTACGCTCGCTCTTTTATCGGGCGACGTAAATTTTATTTTTGATGAATAACAAGAAAAAAGCCGAAAAAGTGATTAAAATGTTGGAGGAGAGCTATCCGGACGCACAATGCGGTCTTGAAGCGGAAAAGGACCCTTTCAAGCTGCTCGTTATGGCGGTGCTCTCCGCACAGACGACCGACAAAATCGTTAATAAGGTTGCCAAAACGCTCTTTATTCGTTTTCCAACCCCCGAATCCATCGCATACAGCGAACCGGGTGAATTAAAGCAGGAGATACGGTCAATAGGACTATATAACAGCAAATCGAAGAATCTCAGGCTTGCCTGTCGCCGTCTTGTAGAGGTTTACGGCAGTGTTTTGCCCTCAGACATGGACGAGCTGCTCACGCTTGCCGGCGTCGGGCGAAAGGTCGCAAACCTTATACGGGGAGATTTGTTCGGACTTGGCGGCATTGTAGCCGACACCCATTGCATTCGCATATGCGGACGGCTCGGCTTTGTCGAAAGCAAAAACCCGATTGTTGTCGAACGCACTATGGATGCTTTGATACCTAAGGAAGCCCAGAGTGATTTTTGTCACAGAATTGTCCTTTTCGGGCGGGAAATCTGTAATGCAAAAAAGCCCCTTTGTGAGAGGTGCTTTTTAAAGGAATACTGCTGTTACATAAAGAGCAGTTGAGTATTAACGGCTTGCAGTCATGCATTCTCCCTGTCTATTTCAATGACAGTAAACAGGGTTGCATCGGCTTTACGGACTTTTTCTGATATTTCTTCTTTTATAGCCGCTTCCGGTTTTTTTATGTCGTACGGAACGACAATATCGAAGATAACGTTCGTATGCGTAGGACCAGTTACTATACGGAAGTCGTGTATCGTTATCCGCGAATCAATATCGGCGATCAGCGCTGTTACCAGCTCCTTTGTTTCAAGCGTTTTCGGATCCGAGGTCAGAATAGGGTCCATATGAATAACTGCGGTGCAACCGAATTTATTATGTATCTCCTTTTCGATATTGTCTATTACATCGTGAACCGCCAATATGTCAGCTTCGGCGGGAACCTCTGCATGCAGAGAAATCATCTGCCGCCCGGGTCCGTAGTCATGTACGATAAGGTCATGTATCCCGACCACCTCAGGATGAGCCAAAACGGTTTCCTTTATTCCCCTGACAAATTCGCTATCGGGAGGCTGACCTAAAAGGGGACTCATCGTATCCCTTACGGAGGTATAGCCCGTAAACAGCACGAACAGAGCAACCAATAGACCAAAGTACCCGTCAGTATTTAATCCGGTATAATATGTTATAAGCATTGATATGAGAACAGCTCCTGTCGCAAGGCAATCGCTAATGCTGTCCTTAGCTGCCGCCCTCATCGCTGAGGAGCCGAGCTTCCTGCCGATTCTGCTGTTGTAAAATGCCATATACGATTTTACCGCTATCGAGATGATAAGCACAACAAACGCTGTCGATGAAAGGTCAATCTCGGTCGGAGTAATTATTTTTGAAATGGAGGATTTAAGTAGTTCAATACCGACCAGAAGTATAATCAAAGATACTATCAGGCCCGATATGTATTCCAAACGCCCGTGTCCGAACGGATGAGCAATATCCGGTTTTTGTGCGGATACCTTGAACCCTACCGCTGTAACGATTGAACTTCCAGCATCAGAAAGGTTATTGAACGCATCTGCGGTTATGGCAATAGAACCGCTTAATATTCCCGCAAAATACTTTATGCAAAAAAGCAGAACATTAAGGAAGATTCCCAAAACGCCGCACATAACACCGTAGCTTTGTCTTACCTTCTTTGAGGAATACTCCTTATTATTCTTTATAAATAATCTTGCTAAAAGCGTAATCAAAAAATTACTCCCTTTTTAGAACTATTTTTTATGTAATCTGTGAAAAATCCTTTTATATTATTTACATACCAAGCGATTTATTCTTACCTGAAACAGAATGTAATAACTATATAATTTTTGGTCATTTTAATTCATTTTAAGCGTTAAGTCAACTATAATGGTATAATTTTAACATAAGCAGATTAAAAACCCTGTCGAACTCAGGCAATTATTTTACGGTCCGGTTAATCCATTTATATGCAACTGGTATTTTTTAGTGCCTTTTGATACTGTATCGTAATGTAAATAATACAGCGGTCGATATATTATATTGACAGATAGTTTAACAAAGAGTATAATAAGTTTGCCGTTAATGAAAATTTTTGTTGTATAAAATAATAATTATGTTACACTTATTGTTAAATTATTTTTGAACAGTTTCGAAAAATGTTGAACATCGCATCTTTTTGTATGGTCCGTCGGATATTGTAGGTCTGCAAGGGGGAGATGATTTTTTGAGCAGTCTGCATAATAAAATCACAAGACATATAAATCTGCTGACTTTTTTAGGGATAATAGTTATTATTCTTATGTCTTTTGCATTTTTATTTGATTTCACTGTAAAGAGCTCCGAGCTGACTGAAGATGCGAATAAAACACAGCTTGGTGAAATCGCTATGCAAACATCAAATCTTGTTGAAACAAAAATCAATGACTTGCTGTGCTTTGTTCAGTGTGCCGCGGAGACATTCAGTGACTATGAGGACCTTATATCAGACGAATCATTTGACAGACTGAGGATTATAAACAAATCAGGCAGCTTTGACAGGGTTCGGGTAGTGCTGCCCGATGGCAGAAGCTATGACGAAAACGGAGAATGTGTTGATGTTTCGGAACGCTACTATCTTGTAAACGCTCTCAACGGTAATAGCGGTATTAGCAATTTACTCGATTCTATTTATAATACTGAGAAGATTATAATTTTCTATACGCCGATTTATCAAAATGGAAGTGTTATCGGCGTTCTTACGGGGGTATACGAAGCAAAAAGCCTTTCCACCGCAATAAATATGAGCAGTTTTGGGGGTCACGGTTATGCCAGTATAGTTGAAGCGAACGGTGATGTCATCATATCTCCGGGCAAAAACGATCTGTCGGAGAACAAAACATATAATGTTTGGGAGAAGCTTTCAAATGCAGAATTCTCAAACGGATACAACCTGGACAGTATAAGAACGGGTGTAAAGAACGGCGAGAGCGGCATTACAGAGTATACACTTGATGGCAAAAAAAGATATACATACTTTATGCCGATACGGAATTCTGACAACCTAACACAGGATTCCGAGTGGTATGTAATGCAGACGATACCCGAAACCGTGATGAAAATTCAGACTGGATATATTAATGAGATTTCCACCGCTCTGCTCTTAAAGGTTATCGTGCTTTTTATTGTTGTATTCGCTTTTTCCTGGTATTATAACGCTGCTGCCAAAAAAAGCGTTTCATATGCGAAACAGCAGCTTGATTCTGTTGTGAACACCGTGCCGGGCGGAGTTGCGAAATGCTCGGTAAGCGACGGATACCCTTTCTTGTTTGTAAGCGAAGGCTTTTTGAAAATGATAGGCAGCAAGCAGGAGGATTTTTCAGACAGCAGCAAGAACAGTCTTATCACACATATTCATCCCGACGACAGGAAGGAAGTCGAAAAGGCTCTGCAAAATCAGAATATCGGGCAAATCGAGGAATTGAAATACAGAATCAGGGATTCCTCCGGTAATACGATCTGGGTGCTAAACAAATGTATGCGTACGATCGACAAGCATGAAAATACAGCTTGTCTTTATTGCGCCTGTATTGATATAACCGACGAAATGAAGCTTAATCAGGATTTACTGCTCAGTAACGAGCGCTTCAAGATGGTTATGCAGCAGACTTCAAATATTGTGTTCGAATATGATTCAGAGACAGACAGGATACACTTTATTACAAAATCCAATTCCTATTACAGATTGCCGAGGGTTATTGACAACGGACCATTTTATTTTATTGAAAACGGCATTGTATTTGTAGAATTCGCCGAACATTTCCTCAACTGCTTTAAATCAATGTCAAGAGCTGAAACGAATATGGTTTCGATGATTCTGAAGCTCAGACGTGCTGATGGGAAGGCGGTTTGGAATAGGCTGACTATATCGGCTATCAACGACCCTTCGGGTAAATCCTACCATTCGATAGGTACATTCGAGGATATCCATCAGACAAAGGAGGCGCAGATGAGACAGCGGCGTGAAGAGAAGTACCGTGCCGCAATGCTCTCAGATACAATTGCCACTTATGAAATCAACCTTACAAAAGATAAGTATATCAAGATAAACTCAAGCGAGACGATCCTAAAGACACTAAGTATTCACGACACCTATTCAAACAATTTAAACAAAATCTGCAACACCCTGATTTATCCAGATGACAGAACACTTTTTTTGAGTGTATATGAAAAAGATAAGATAATCGAATCATATAACAGCGGAAGGATAATCCTCTATCAGGAATACCGTCATATCGATGAAGACGGACAGCCTTTTTGGATTTCCAGTACGACAAATCTTATGTCGGACCCCGAGAACGGAGATATCAAGGCTTTCTCCTATATAAAAGATATTGACAGGCAGAAAAATATTGAGCTTTCCATCAAGCGTAACTCCGAGCGTGACTCTCTGACCGACCTTTACAACCGCAAAGCGGCAATGAACCTGATATCAGAATACCTGAGGGATCCTGAAAACTCCTCGAAAAGAGGCGCGTTTATTTCAATAGATTTAGACTGTTTTAAGAACATTAACGATAAATACGGTCATATGGTCGGGGATGAGTTGCTGAATAAAGTTTCAATCAGCTTCAGAACCGTTTTCGATGGCTCCGATATTGTCGCAAGAATGGGCGGCGACGAGTTTATAGTGTTTATGAAAAATGCCGGAAAGAGAGTCGATATTCTTGCAAAAGCGCTTGAAGCGAGCAGATCAATCAGCAAGCCATCCATAGAAGATAAAAAAGATATATGCATTACGACAAGCATGGGAATCGCACTTTCACCGATTCATGGAAGCTCTTTTGAGGAGCTGTACAGAAATTCGGACAAAGCTCTTTACCATGCTAAAAGAACAGGTAAGGACCGCTGTGTATTTTATGACGAGGGTATGGGATAATCAACATAATACAGAGCTGCTGCAGATTTTCATAAATCGGTCTGCAGCAGCTTTTTGCTTGTCTGATATTCAAAGCAACGAAAAGCTCCTAAAATCAGGAGCTTTTCTACTACTTATGCTCCAAAGATGCAGTATGGTTTTTTCTCTCTTTTACTGCTTATGAGCTTATTTCTTTCTCTTTACAGCTATAATAATTATTGATCCTATAACCACGACGGCTGCGATTGCGATAAGTATTATGGTTGTTTTATCAAGACCATCTTTACCGCTGTCGCTTGTAGTGATTTCAGATGATTTTGACGGAGCGGAGCTTTCGACATCCTCACTATCGGCAGCCGAATTTGTTGGTTTTGACACCTCTGCGTTGCTATCATCCCCGGATTTTGAGGGCTCGCTTGATTCAGCTTTCGATGACTCATCTCCAGAAGAAGTGTCCAAAATCGGTTCATCGACAGAGAGCACTGCCTTTCCGTCTGTTACTTTCTCACCTGCAAGATCTATTCCGGAAAGCGTTACAGACATATCCTTTTTAACCAGTGCAGCAGCTTTTTTTTGTTCCTTATTCTTTGCGTTAGGGGAACTGTCGGAATGGATAGCGATTAAAATCTCATCTTCACCTATACTCAGTTTGCTTGGATCCTCACATCCGGCTACAGCGTTTGCCGTCACCTTATAAACATTGTCCGATACTTTTTTACAGATAAAATACGTAACGAATTTGAGGTTTGCGGTTTGAGCTTCCTCTTTGTTTGTGATTATAACTGCGTCCTCACCTTTGATTACACCGTTGACATAGTTTATATTGAACTCATAGCCGTCGATTTTGATTTCGGCAGTGCTCTCCTCCGCACTTGTAAATAAAGCAGATATTGTTCCGATAAGTAAAGCTGTAACAAGTATTGCCAGAATTTTCTTCATTGACATTAATCCTTTCATATTTTTTGATTTTTGTTTAAAGTATTATATCACGTTATTTTTTTTACGTCAATATAATTTTAAACGCTGTAACATAAAAAATGCTTGATTGTCAATAACCGATGATGCTTTCAGGTAAAAAAAGAAGCCGACGCCTGTCTGCCTTGTAAAAGTGGCGAAGCCGTTAATACTAGCCTTTGAATAAGTAACGACAATATAGTAGTTTTGGGTTATGGATAACTCAGTTTGTTATATCCCTTATTCGATTTACATCATACCAAGTTATTCCGTTAACACCCCATTTGTAGACAAGAAATTCTAAAAGACTTTTGGTTGGTATCTGACCATTTGTTGTACTTATTCAGCTGTTTTTTCATCCTCAAGGTAACAACGGAGGTATTATGCTTCAAAACAGTCCTATGTATTACCGATTTCGTGACATTATTTACTGTTTTATATGTCATACAAGCGGTTATATATGATAATGCGTAAGTCAATAATGACATTTTTGAAAAGCCGAAAAGCATAGATAAATCAAGACAAATCATAAAAACATAGAAAAAGCAAGGACTATTAAATCCTTGCTTTTTTGGTGCGGCTAATGGGAATTGAACCCATACGGTTGCCCACACGCCCCTCAAACGTGCGCGTCTGCCAGTTCCGCCACAGCCGCATCCGTATTTTTGCACTGTTGTAAGAGGAGTTTATTAATGCTTAAATAACAGCGCAAGAGTTATTATACACGGTTTTGGAATTTTGTCAATACCTTTTTTATGATTTAGAAGTTTAAAAGCTCGGGATCGCTGTTTTTATAAATCCTTCGCGGTCGCGGTTTGATTTTGAGCAAATCGAGCTTGAATTTTTTGCAAGTAGCTTCTGCCTTGACTATCCCGTTTATATCACAGACACAAACCTCCGTATCCATAATCGGAGTTGAATGCTCGCAGTAAAAACAGTATCTCTCCTCGAATACTTCATTTTTTTTCAAAAACAGTCCCTCCATGATTTTAAACGATTACATAAACTCCGTAAGATAGTATATTATATCCGCTTAAAAAAGTCAAGTTGTGCCGAAAACAAGCGATAGCAATCCTATGACCGCGGCGTTGAAAAAGCGTCCCGCTATGTACATCCGTGCCGAGAGCTTCCCGCGTATAACGGATATGACCTGCATTATGACGCATAAACCCGAAAAACCGATGATAATGCTAACCACAGCGGACTTTGCATATAGTTCGAGCTCTGTTGCCATAGCACATCCTGTGGCAAACTCAAAAAAACCTTTTACAAGCACTTTATAAAATCCCTTAAAGCGTAACGTATATAAAGCAAGCTCTCCCAAAACCGAAAAAACGACGATAAGGGCGCAGACAGATATCATCGTCATCGCAGACGCGCTTACCGCCTCGGCAAGTGATATACGCTTCCTGTTGATACGGGAGGATTTATTTATTCGTGTAAAGTCTGATTTATCCATATATGTAAACCGCAGAACTATCGCCAATAATACAGAAGAAAAGAGCTGAAATGCGGCAAGCCTGATACCTGTCCGAATATCTCCGAAAACAGCCATACCTATATAACCGAGCATAAAAGAAAGAGATGCATTATTTGTAAAAGCACAGATATATTCAGCTCTTTTTTTACTTATTATACCCTTTTCATACAAATAGACCGCGCTGTTTGCTCCTACGGGAAAACCGCATAACAAGCCGAGCAGCAGAACCTCCGCCTCGATTCCGTACCTTCCGCTTCCGGCGATTAAATCCGTAAACGGCATGGATATTATTATCTTCGCCAATACCATATATACAAAAAGCGTAGGTACAATTACCCTCAAGCACAGATATAGGCTCTTCGTAACCGGAACAGACACAAGATCCGGACTTATGATAAGACGCAGAAAGACGGCTATGACAAGAACATCGAAAGCGATTCCGATACCCTTTTTAAATGTTATTCTCAAAAAAATCACTCCGAGACAAGTATATATCCCTCACACTTGATAATATACATTATTGACCGAGTATATTTGATAACAGGGTGAATATCTATGAAAAAACAAGATTTTTTTGAAGGCGCGTATATCGAGCTGCGCGGCAACAGCGACCTGCTTGTCGAGGGCTGCGAAGCGTTGCTTGATTACAACGAGGATCTTATTATTCTGCAGATCGGCAAGCAGGCTTTAAACATACACGGCAGGCATATGCAAATGCGTTACCTTTCTGAAAAAAAGGTCGGTATCAGCGGATTTATAAAGGGTGTTATGTATGTATAAACTACTGCATAAAATTTTCGGTGCTTACACTCTGAGCGTGCCGGTGAGGGACGGAATACGGCTGGTAAACATTTTGAACCGCAAAAAAATCCTTTTTTGGGGAGTCAGGAACACGGGCGACTCCATTTGTTTTAAGGCATCTTTGTTTTCATGCGAAGCCTGTATCCGCACGGCAGCAGAAAATGAAATAAGTGCGACTATCGTAGAAACTATCGGTATACCGTTCGTGTTTTCAAAATACAAGGGCAGATACGGATTGATTTTGGGCAGCTTTGTCGGACTCTTTCTTATTTCCTGCGCACAGCTCTTTATCTGGGAGATAAGTATTACGGGAAACGATAATATCCCGGACGCAGCCATAATAAACACCCTCTCGAAATTCGGTGTTACACGAGGTGCATATATCCCGGATCTTGAAATAAACATCATCGAGGAGCTTGTGCTTATGGATAACACCAATATATCCTCTATTTCCATAAACATAAAAGGCTCATACGCCGAAATAAACCTGCTCGAACGTGCCTATCCGCCAGAAATGAACAAGCCGGGACAGTATTGTAACTTAATAGCATCGGATGACGGGATTGTAATGAAGGTGGAAGCTATCGACGGCACTCCAGAGGTAAAGACCGGTGAAGTCGTATATAAGGGGCAGATACTGGTCAACTCCTTTATGCTTGGGAAGTTTGGTCAATACCGCCCAACGCACGCAAGAGGTGAGGTTTTGGCACGGGTTAGGGAGAAATTTACAGTAACTATTTCTCTTGAGCAGGAGGAAAAGATATATACGGGCAGGACCGAAACCATAAAGTCCATCGATATACTGGGATATTCCTTTAATTTTTTAGCAAAGGACACATCCTCTTTTGAGCTGTATGACACAGAGGTATCCCTGCAAGAGAAAAAACTGCTCGGCGTTCTGAAAACGCCTGTCACCGTCACGACCACGCTTTTCAAGGAATATCGCATCAACCGGTATTCTATAAGCGAAGAAGAGGCGAAATCAAGAGCTGCCAATGCGTTTTCGGGGTATTTAGACCGTATTGAACATGAAATTGTAACTTATGACTGCGACGGCAGGTATTACAAGAAAAAAAACGCCTACGTTCTCACCGCAAGCGTTGTCGTACTAAAAAATATCGCTGTTGAAAAGGAGATAAAAATCATTGATTGAGCTTCTTTTTATAGCTCTCCGAAAGGTTCATTATCGATAGTATATAAATTAAAATCGTCTTTTTAAGCTCTGCGGAGGATATATATTCATCTCTTTGATGAGCGTCTCCCCTTCCCTCGCCGAACTTTCCCCGTTCGCTCTGTAAAGTAGCTCCGAATGCTACCGTGTTGGCAAGCCAGCGGGCATAGGTTCCGCCACCCATTGTATACGGTCTGCATTCGTATCCCAATACCTCCTCGCAGGCATTTGTGAGCGCCATGACTCTGTCGTCGCTCGCCGGTATCAGATACCCCTCCGAAGACATTACCAGCTGTACCGCAAAGCCCTGAGGGGTAAGTGTTTTTTTAATCTTTTCGAATACAGGTTTATAAGTTGTGTCCGGAATGTATCTGATGTTGAAGTTCTGAATCATAATACCATCCGAAACGCATAGCCTGCCGCCGATGCAAGTAAGGTATTGGAACGCCTCGCTTACCCTATCTATTCCGAGCGTTCTGCCGAAATACTCGCCGCAGGCTTGAGATAAAAATACAAAGGGCTTTTTATCGCTGTCGGGAAGAACTTTTTCATTCAGATAGTTCGCTAAAACCCCTATAGCGTTTATACCCTGCTCAGGTTTCGCCGCGTGCGCTCCTTTGCCTGATGCATGGATTTTTATCCGTTTCGCATCAAGTCTTTCGAGCTTTATCCCCCTATATTCGTCGGTTGTGCTGACATCGGTTTTTTCATCCCAGATAACAGCATATGCATAATCGGGTACTGCATTTGAAACGCTTCCGCCTCCCAGCTCCGCAATTATATCGGGTAGTTTTCCTAACATTATGTTAACCTGAAGAATTCCTTTTTCACCTATACAAACAGGGAACTCGGCATCAGGAGTGAATGAAAATAACGGCGGTGTTCTGACCTTGGAAAAATATTCGAGATCGCTACTGCCTACCTCCTCGTCGCTGCCTGCGATAAGGCGGACCGAAAACGGGAGTTTTTTTTCTGATTCCTTTAAAAAACGCATCGCATAAAGCCCGCATATAAACGGTCCTTTGTCATCCAAAGCTCCTCTGCCGATGTATTTATCACCCTCGATGGTAAGTCTGTATGGCTCGTAACTCCAGCCGTTTCCCGCAGGCACAACATCGAGATGAGTGGCGATTCCGACCTCCTCGGGTTTGCTGCCATAAATAATGCTCGCACAATAATAATCATGATTTTCTGTTTTAAATCCGTAAACGGAACCAAGCTCGATCGCTTTGTCAATAGCGTTGGCACACTGACTGCCGAAAGTATAAATACCTTCCCTTTTTGATGCGATACTCGGAATTGAAATCAATGCCGCCAAATCCTCTTCGAGATGCTCTTTTATATCAGCTCTTTCAAGGTACTCCGCTGCATCCTTGAGTATTTTTTCTTTATTCATTCATTACACGCTTTCATCTATTGTTCATTGCTTTTTGAAAATGTCATTTCCTTCTGTATCAATAGCAACGATTAATGGAAAATCATCAAATATAAGGCGTTTTACAGATTCGCATCCCAGCTCAGCAAATGCGATTTCCTCACAGCTTTTAATATGCTTTGCCGCAAGAGCACCCGCACCGCCAATCGCGATAAAATACAGGCTTTTGTTGCGTACCAGTGCTTCTATGATGTTTTTACTGCGATCACCCTTACCGATTGCTGCAGCAAGTCCGTTATCAAAAAGCTGAGGATAATAATCCATTCTGCCTGCGGTAGTAGGGCCGAATGCGCCGCATATCCTTCCTTCTTTGGCGGGAGTAGGGCCGGCATAATAAATAACGCTGTCCTTTAGCTCAAAGGGAAGCTCTTTGCCGCTTTCGATCAGAGCAACTATTTTTTTATGTGCGGCATCCCTTGCGGTATATACAACGCCGGATAATAAAACCTCGTCCCGGCATTTCAGATTATCTGCCCATTCTCTAATATTGCTTGTATTTAGTCGCATCGGCATGTTTACTCCGCACTTTTATGTTCTGCCGATAAAAGCGCTTCGACAGCGCATATGGATTCGGCAATTTGCTTGCGTCGCTGATCAAGACCCGCACTTACAAAGACCTGCTTTTTTTCGTATTCGGATATCATCCTGTAAATGCTTCCCGCGCGCTTATCAGCCTCTGCAACAAGGCGCATAATCTCGTTGTCAGCCTCAGTTCTCGCTTTTGCAAGAATCTCCTGCGCTTCCGCTTTCGCCTTTTGTATTATTTCCTGCGAACGCACATCCGCAATCAGCAACTTCTCGCCCATCTGCTCGCAGAGCTGCTTGTATTTAAGCTGGCTTTCTTTATCCCCGTCTGTTTCTCCCGCATCAGCGGAGGACACCTCCGGAGCCGGTGTTTTTTCCTCGGGTTTATCCGGTTGTGCAGACAATCTGTCAATCTCTTTTTGAAGGTTATGCTTATCTGTTTCAAGGTTACTGATTTCAAAGGTGAGCTTTTCGAGTTGAGAAAGGGACTCCTCATATTTCCTTGTAATCTCGTCTTTTTCGCTGTTTAATCTCTTGACTGTATCAGAGTATTCAACCTGCTTCTGCTGTATATCGCTGTTCAGCTTAATTATAAACGCTTCCACTTCCTCCGGACTGTAACCCTTAAATACCTTGTTGAAGTAAATTTTATTCAAAATAGCATCTCCTTATACGCTTATATAACTATTCTCTCTCATATGGATATTATCATAAAACCCTGTTCTTGTCAATATTTTCGGTTTTTGATGTATTAATTCTATGGCAAGTCAAAGCCTGCGCATCGTTATGCTGTCGGGCAGAAGCTTAGTTAAAACTCTGTATACTTTATAAATCAGCCTGTTCGTATATACTCCTCTGCCCTTTCTTGCTTTCATGATAGATTTCAGGGCAACCTGTCTGACATCGCACCTCGGCAAAACAGAAAACAGCGAAGGCTTGCCGTCGATTTCCGCAACCGCTGTGAACTCCGTTTCCATTGGTCCAGGACATACCGCAAGCACATTTACACCGCTTTTCCTCAATTCGCGCCGCAACGCCTTAGCAAACGCAAGGACATAAGCTTTTGTCGCACTGTATACGCTCATGCGCGGTGTGGGTGAGAATGCCGCTATTGAGGAGACTTGAATTATACAAGAACCTTTTTCCATATACGGAGCGGTCATCAGAGAGATTGCAGTTAGCGCAGCGCAGTTTAACATCACCATATCCCGTTGTTCAAAGACGGGCAGCTCCATAACGTCGCCAAGCTTTCCGAAGCCGGCATTATTGATAAGAATAGTAACCTCCGGCTTTTTTTCTGCAAGATACTTTTCGTAAGTCAAAAGGCTCTCTTTTTCGGTCAGGTCAACAGGGAGAACAAAACTTTTTACCTTCGGATTGGCAGACGCAAGAGCGGTAAGCTTGTCCTCCCTGCGGGCAATAAGCCAAAACTCCTCGATTTCAGGACAAATCTCCGTCAGTACCTTAAAATATTCCATACCGAGCCCCGAAGACGCACCTGTGATGATAGCCGTTTTCATAGATACCTCCAAAAACAGAATTTGAGTGTGATTTATATAAGAAAAAGGATTGATTCTTTTGTATATAGAGGAAATAAAAAACATAATATGGGGTATGCCGACCGTTTTTTTAATTTCGGCTGTCGGGATTTATTTCACTGTAAAAAGCGGATGGTTCCCGATAACAGGGATCAAGGAGATACTCCGTTCGACGTTAGGTTCACTGTGGGGTAAAAACAGAGATAAGAGAAAAAACAGCGTGACCTCGTTTATGGCTGTTGCGACCGCTATCGGCGGAACAGTGGGGGTAGGCAGCATTATAGGAGTCGGTTATGCCATCACCTCAGGCGGTGCGGGCAGCTTATTCTGGATGTGGATAAGCGGTTTCTTCGGTATGATGATTAAGTACGCTGAGGTTTATATCGCGGTAAAATACCGAAAAAAGAAAAGCGACGGATACGCCGGGGGCGCCATGTACTGCTTATGGGATTTCGGTTATAAAAGGTTGGGTGTTCTGTTCGCTCTCTTATGTATCTTCGCTTCCATCGGAGTCGGCAACCTTACGCAGACCAATGCGGTTTCACATGTTTTGCAGGATACCGGTATCCCTCTAACCTTTACAGGGTTCATTCTCTGTTTTCTTTTCGCTTTGATTATCCTCGGAGGTCAGCGTAAAATCGCACGAATAAGCGCTTTTGTTGTGCCGGCGGTATCCCTGATTTATCTCATCTGCTCTTTTTATATTCTGCTCCGTTTTCTGCCCGAGATACCTGACGTTTTCAGAAGAATCTTCAGTGAGGCTCTCGGATACAAGGCAGCACTCGGTGGTTTTTCGGGTACGATGATATCGCAGTCGATACGTGTGGGTTTTGCCCGTGGTGTGTTTTCAAACGAGGCAGGTATGGGGTCTTCACCCATCGCACACGCGGCGGCGGAGAACTGCACACCGCATACGCAGGGTATGTGGGGTATAACCGAAATTATTATCGATACTTTTGTTGTGACAACCCTTTCAGGTCTTACCCTGCTATGCGCGGGAGCGAACGGAGCGAGCGAACTGTTCGAACTCTGCTTCGGCAGAGTAGGCATACACCTGCTCGGTGTACTGCTCACCGTGTTCGCTCTCGCTTCCATGATTAGCTGGTGTTTTTACAGTGAGGTATGCATACTCTTTTTAACACAAAAAAAGGTTTATCTTACCGTTTACAGGTTAATTTCCATCGCCGCCACTTTTTTCGGTGCGCTGATGTCCGTAACGGTTATCTGGGATATAGCCGATATTTTCAACGGGCTGATGATTTTCCCAAATATGTTCTTATTGATTATAAAAAACAATGATATAACTAACCGCAGAAAAAACATTTAACGCAATATCAAATCGATTATGCTTACATATAGAGTTAAAACAACGAAAGGAACGGATATCTGTGTGGCATTCAAAAACGACATCATTTATTTATGACGCTCTCTCAACCTCCCCCGTGGGACTTACCTCGGCGGAAGCATCAAAGCGTCTTGCTGAAAATGGAAAAAACCTTCTGGAACAAAAGAAAAAAAAGGGTATAATAGCTCGGTTTTTATCAGCACTTACGGATAAAATGATAATAATACTGCTGATTTCAGCGGCGGTATCATATGCTGCTTCGGTAATCAGCGGCGAAAAAAACATCGACCCTGTCCTGATATTGATTATTGTTTTTCTTAACACCACAATAGGAATGATACAGGAAAGCAGAGCAGAAAAAGCTCTTGAGGCGCTGCGCTCCCTGTCTTCGCCCGAATCAGTCGTCATAAGAGATGAAAAAGCGGTTAGAATAAGGAGCGAGGATATCGTCAAAGGCGACATAGTGCTTTTGGAAAAGGGTTGCTTCGTACCGGCTGATATAAGGCTTACAGATATCAACGAGCTCCAAATAGACGAGTCGGCGCTTACTGGCGAATCCTTCGGCGTCATGAAACATACAGAGCGCATCTCTGCGGAAAACGCCCATATAACCGAAAAGCACAATATGGCATGGTCAGGTACCGCAATCATTGCCGGAAAAGGCAGAGGTGTGGTAGTTGCAACGGGAATGGAAACCTATGTAGGTAAAATTGCAAAAATGCTTAACGTAGAAACTACTGTCAAGACCCCGCTACAACAGCGACTGACAAGGGTTAGCGGTATCCTCGGGAATGCGGCGCTTTTTATCTGTGCGGTGATTTTTGTTCTTTCTATAATAGAAGGATTGCCTGTTGACGAAATGTTTCTTACCTCAGTAAGTCTTTCCGTTGCTGCGATTCCCGAAGGACTTCCGGCAATAGTAACAATCGTGTTATCCGTCGGAGTTCAGGTTATGGCAAAGAAGAAAGCCGTAGTTAAAAGACTTCCCGCTGTCGAAACACTCGGCTGTGCAAGCGTTATATGCTCGGATAAAACAGGCACTCTGACCCAAAATAAGATGACGGTTACTGAAGTCTATGGTGATAAAAGAAAGCTGTCACTGCTTTTTATATTATGTAATGATTTATCCTCTCCTACCGAAAACGCACTTTATGACTATGCTAAAAAAATAATACCCGATACCGATTCAATTGTCAACAAATACGGACGCATCAGTGAAATTCCGTTCGATTCGAAAAAAAAGCTTATGATAACGACACACAGATATAACAACCGCTTAATTACATACATAAAGGGTGCGCCCGATGTTCTGTTCCCGCTGTGCAAGAGTAATATCAGTGCCGCGGAGAGGGCTGTAACCGATATGGCGAGCAGGGCTCTGAGAGTGATGGCTTTTGGTAAATACGAGAGCTCAAGCCCTCCCGCAAACCCGCTTTCGATAAGCTATGAGCTTGTCGGTCTTTGCGGAATGCTCGATCCTCCGCGGCCGGAGGTATATGAGGCGGTTGCAGTATGCAAACGCGCCGGAATCCGCCCGGTTATGATAACGGGTGATCATCTTGATACTGCGGTAGCCATAGGCAAGAGCATAGGTATTTATAGCGACGGCGATGAATGCCATACCGAAAAGGAATTATCTGGTCTTGACGATATTCAGCTCTCGGAGGCGGTCAAAAACTGCACTATATTTGCCAGAACCACTCCCGAATTCAAGGTAAAAATCGTTGATGCTTATCAGCGGAACGGAATGGTAGTAGCCATGACGGGCGACGGCGTAAACGACGCTCCCGCTTTGAAGAAAGCGGATATAGGCTGCGCTATGGGCATCGGAGGCACCGATGTCGCAAAGGAAGCGGCGGATATCATCCTTACAGACGATAATTTTTCCACTATCGTCGAAGCGGTCAGGCAGGGTCGAGGAATATATTCCAACATTAAAAAAGCGGTACATTTTCTTCTGTCGTGTAATATAGGTGAGATATTGACGGTTTTCTTTGCAATATTGCTGAGATTTCCTGCTCCGCTCACGGCGATACAGCTCTTATGGGTTAACCTTGTAACGGACAGTCTGCCTGCAATATCTCTCGGCTTGGAAAAAGCAGACCGTGATGTTATGGAGCAAAAGCCGATAAAAAAAGGCGAGTCACTCTTTGCACGGGGTATGGCGCTTGAAATGATTGCCGGAGGCGTTCTTATCGGAACTGTTTCACTGATCGCTTACTTTATCGGTTTAAATAGCGGCAGCCAGCAGCTCGGACGCACAATGTGCTTTTTGGTGTTATCCGTTTCTCAGCTTTTTCATTCTTTGAATATTCACAGCAGAAAATCTATTTTTAAGTCGAGCGTGTTTAAAAACCCTTATCTGATCATCTCCTTTATAGTCTGCGTCGCCCTCCAGCTCGCCGTTGTAGTCGTGCCTTTTTTGGCTACCCTGTTCGGTTCGGTGCCACTTAATACCAAACAATGGATGATTATATTGTTTTTTTCGATATTTCCGTTAATATTTGCTGAAATTTACAAACTATTAATAAATAAGTGTAATAATAATTAACTATTTATATGATACAATTTATTTGTTATGATGAAATTGGGGGATGTTTATGGAAAAAAAACTACCCGTTATCGGTGAACAAGCTCTTGTGCTTAGTCAGGACAACGGTAAGTATCTGCGTATACACGGCAGATACACGATCAAGCAGGATTGTCTTGCATTTGACTGGGTGAACAGCGGAATAAGCTTCAACTTTTCCGGAACCGGCTTTATTCTTTCCTTTGGAAGTTATTCAGCAGATCAACCGGCTTATGTCAAGGTATTTCTCGACGGTGTCGAGCAGCGTTTCGCTATCACAAACGGCAGCGAAAAAATCATTTACGAGAACCTGGCGGAAAAAAGGCACAGAGTTACCATTTTGAGGATTACGGAAGGTTCCACACCACTCTTGTTCAAGGATCTTGTTTTTATGGGAATGGAGTACAAGGTCATGGCGCCGCCCTTTGACAAACCGAGAAAAATCGAGTTTTTGGGTGATTCTATAACCTGCGGATACGGTGTTATTGCAAATCCGAGCGAGACTTCATACTACACCTATCAACAGGACAGCACTATGACTTATGCCTATTTTACCGCAAAGGAACTTGACGCAGATGCGCATTACGAGTGTATTTCCGGTAAAGGCATCGTATGCAACTGCCTCGGAGAGAAGGATTACGAGATACCGCTCTTCTTCGAGCACGCCTCTCAAAGCGGTGAGCCCTGGGATTTTTCAAAATGGACACCGAACATTGTTGTTATCAATGCAGGTACAAACGATGCTGCCGGTGCGATACCCGACCAGTTATACACCGAGGCATGCATAAGCTTTTTCAAGCAGATACGTTCAAGGTACGCCGAAGCTGATATTATATGGGTGTACGGTATGTTAAACGACAAGTATATATCAGCTATTAAATCAGCCGTAAGAGAGCTGAACAAAACCGAAGAGAAAATTCATTTTCTATACGTTGAGAGCATCAATCAGATGAAGGGTGAAACCGGAGCAAACGGTCATCCGAACACAAGAGCAAATATGCGGGTTTCAAAGTTGCTGGTCAAAAAGATTAAATCGATTACTGACTGGAAATAGTCTTTAAAACACGCGGTTTACTAACACATGGATTTCCATATCAATAAAAAAGCGTCTCGGTAATTCCGTAACGCTTTTTTTATTTGTTTCACATTAAACGACAGGTTAATAATATCTGCTGCTCTTTCCATACCTGCTGTTATTATACTTCTTCGTATTCTCCTCGTTAGCATCGTTGAGAATTAGACCTAAAACCTTCGCATCAATAAACTTTAGCGATTGAAGTGCCTTGTCAAGCTCGGTGTACGTGCTTATCTTTCTTCTCACTACGACAATTACTCCATCGGCTATTTTTGCCAAAGGCAGAGCGTCTGACACTATATTTATAGGCGGCGTATCCATAATAATATAATCGAATCTCGATTCAAGCTTGGATATCAACTGCTGCATCTTTAAGCTTGCGAGCATTTCGGAAGGGTTCGGAGCAGAGATTCCTGCCGGAATAACAAACAGGTTCTCAAACTTTGTCGCCTGTATCGATTCCTCAACGGTAGCAAGTCCGCTTAAAACATTTGTCACTCCCGGATCTCTTGCTATTCCAAACGCTTTATGCACCTTGGAAAGACGAAGGTCACAGTCTATAAACAGCACCTTATTGAACGCTTGTGCCAGCGAAATCGCAATGTTCACAGAGGTGGTTGACTTTCCCTCCGCCTGTAGTGAGCTTGTTATTACAATCTTTTTACATTCGTCTTTTATTACCGAAAGTACTATATTGGTACGAATCGCCTTATATGCTTCCTGAACTCCGAAAAGCTCCGTGTTGCTGTATGCGTAATCGAACGCGACTCTGTTGCTGTTCTTGGGTTCCGCCGTCATTTAACTGTCCTCCTTTTTTAAAATCTTCCCCTTAAATGCCGGTATTGACCCTAAAACGGGCAAATCATATCTGTCCATAAGATCTTTTACGGTTTTTACCCTTATATCGAGTATCTCGCGTAAAAGTGCGATGATATAAACCAAAATCATTCCGAATACAAAACCTATAACCGAATATATAACCGTCTTGTCACTCGAAAGACGCGCTTCCGTTGCGTCCTCTGTTGTCCAGCAGGAAACATCATAAGAGGAGCTGTTAAAATACATCGAAACCGATGATACTATAGCGGCGGTTATCGGCTGTGCGTATTCCTTGTCGGGACAACTGAAGTTTAACTTTATTATCTCAGTGTTCCCTACTGGTGAAAAGGTCGTCCATTCCCTCAACTGCTTGACGCTGTATTTTTTACTAATCGCATCGGGAAGCTCTTCATGTACGACCTTGAAAAAATTGTCCGAATTCAATATCTCTATATAGGTCGCGACAAGCTGCCTTGCAAGAGTCAGATCTGCAGTGGTATTTATATCACTCGTAGCCTCTGATTTTATTGTGAATTTTGACTCGGAATAATAGGTCGGTACAACAAAAAACTTGGAATAAGCATATGCGATACCAAAGAACAACACACCGCATGCGATAATCAATATCAGATTGTTTTTTAGTATTTTAAACAGTTTTTCGTTAGTAATCTCCATCTTTTAACTCCTATAATTTATATCCATATCATTATATTCTTTGCTGCAGTCGTTGTCAATGTTTCATTTATATAAAATGTAAACATTCATTGAAGACAATTTAATCATCAAGAAAAACAGTCCTTTTTTCCTCAGCTGATTTATATATGGCAAGAATTATATCCACAGCTTTTCTTCCCTCTTCAAAATCAATCAGGGGTTTTGTTTTTGTTTTTATCGCTCTGATTACATCAGATATCTGGTTTCTGTGTTCGGCAGTGGATAACGCGGTAGGTGTTGCTGTGGAAGAAATAAACGACGGCTGCAAAACGATATCCTCATATTTGCTGTTGTCTATATCCCAGCGGACGATAGAGGTTTCCTCAAGGGCTATAGAACCCTTTTCACCGTTTATTTCAAGCCTTCTCGGGTAGCCCGGATAAACTGAGGTCGTAGCCTGTATTACACCTATCGCACCGCTTTTATACTCGACAACAGCCGATAAAGTATCCTCAACCTCAATTCTTCTGACAAGAGTTTTTGACAGTGCATAAACACTTTTTAGAGACCCTGCAAGATATTGAATCAGATCAACGCCGTGTATACCCTGATTCATAAGCGCACCGCCGCCGTCTACCCTTTTCGTGCCTCGCCAGCTGCCGCTGTCATAATATTCCTGAGTGCGGTTATATTTCATATATATATCAGCACAGAGAATCCTGCCGAGCAGACCTTCTTCAATCGCCCGGCGCGTAATCGTTACTCCCCTTGAAAACCGGTTCTGCGATATGGATGATAAAATAATGTTGCTATCCCTGCAAGCGTCTTCAATGGAATCGAGCTGTTCCTTTGTAATCGCCATAGGCTTTTCGACAATAATATGCTTTCCGGCTTTTGCCGCTTTTATTACAACCTCAGCATGGTAACCGCTCGGAGTACATATGTTTACAACATCGATTTCGCTTGAGGAGAGCATTTCCTCAAGAGTGGCAAAAACTCTTATCCCGTGTCTTTTAGAAAACTTCTCCGCCGCATCGTAAACGACATCGGTTACTCCGACCAGTATCGCCTCGTCTTGCAGCTCCATTATCGCATTTGCGTGGAAATCCGCAATCACACCGCAACCTATAATGCCAAATCTGATTTTTCTTTTCATAAATCCGACCATTCTTTGTTTCGTATTATTTTTTCTATATACGAATTGTAACAAAATTATGTTTCCGTGTCAACTTATTTGTTATATTTGGGGATTGACTTAACTTAGCAAATGATGTATATTTATAACAAATTAAAAACCAGAAAGAGGAATGGAAATGAATCGCGTGTATAATTTTTCTGCAGGTCCCTCCATGCTGCCCTTATCCGTGCTGGAAAAAGCAGCGAAGGAAATGACTGATTACAACGGCAGCGGTATGTCTGTAATGGAGATGAGTCATCGATCACCTGTGTACGAAGCAATTATCACCGCGGCAGAGAAGAATCTCCGTATTCTCATGAGCATACCCGAAAACTACAAGGTTTTATTTCTTCAGGGCGGTGCGACAACTCAGTTTTCCGCTGTTCCGCTGAACCTGATGAACAAAAATAAAAAAGCGGATTATATCGTCAGCGGTCAGTTTTCTAAAAAAGCCGCCCAGGAAGCTGAAAGATACGGTGAAGTTAATGTAATCGCAAGCTCCAAGGATAAAAATTTCACTTACGTTCCGTATGTCGACAAGTTTTCACCGGATGCGGATTATGTGCATATATGTTTTAACAACACCATTTTCGGAACAAAGTATAATTATATACCCGACACGGGAAATATACCCCTCGTCGCTGATATGTCCTCGTGCATATTGTCCGAGCCGTTCGATGTTTCAAGGTTCGCACTTATTTATGCCGGAGCACAGAAAAATATGGCACCTGCCGGTCTGACCGTCGTAATAGTACGGGAGGACTTAATAGGAAACGCCCGCCCCGAGACGCCGGTTATGCTCAACTATAAAATACAAGCAGAAAACAATTCGATGTATAATACCCCTCCGTGTTACCCGATTTATATCGCAGGATTGGTTTTTGAATGGCTCTTGATGATAGGAGGGCTTGAGGCAATGAATAAGATCAACGAAAAAAAAGCGGCGATTTTATATAATTACCTCGACAACTCAAAGCTCTTTAAGGCGACAGCTCAAAAGGAATTCCGATCGATAATGAATGTCTGCTTTATAACGGGTGACGAGGAACTCGACAAAAAGTTCTGTTCGGAGGCGAAAAAGGCCGGTTTGGAAAACATTAAGGGGCATCGTTCCGTTGGCGGAATGAGAGCATCTATTTATAATGCGATGCCGACCGAGGGCGTAGAGTCGCTTGTTAGCTTTATGGAGAAATTCGAATCGGAGTATAAACCGGTATAAAAAGCCGGTATGAAAGGACTATAATATGAAACAGATTCAATTACTTAATAAAATAGATAAAATAGGCACAGACGAGTTCGATAGGGAAAAATACACTTTGTCCGAAACTGCGGAGAACCCATGCGGTATTCTTGTCCGCTCCTCTTCAATGCACGAGATGGATTTCGGAGATAATCTTCTTGCTATTGCAAGAGCGGGCGCAGGCGTGAACAACATACCGATTGAACGCTGTTCCGAAAAAGGTATAGTTGTGTTCAACTCTCCCGGAGCAAACGCAAACGGCGTAAAAGAGCTTACCATAGCGGCTCTGCTTATCTCCTCAAGGAACATTGTCGGGGGCATAAACTGGGCTAACGCCCAAAAGGGTCAGGCAGAAGTCGCAAAGCTGGTCGAAAAGGGCAAGTCTAAATTCGCAGGGCCGGAGCTGAGGGGAAAAACTCTTGGAGTTATCGGTCTCGGTGCGGTTGGCGGAATGGTGGCAAACGCTGCTTACTCTTTAGGCATGGATGTTATAGGCTGTGACCCTTATCTTACCGTCAGCGCCGCCTGGTCACTCTCGAGGGCTATCATTCGTGCTGAGAATTACGATGAGATTTACGCAAAAAGCGATTATATTACCATTCATGTTCCGTCTGTCGCTTCCACTAAAGGGCTTATAAACAAAGAGACTATTGCAAAGATGAAAGACGGCGTCCGCATCATAAACCTTTCAAGAGATGATATAGTCGATAATGCAGATATAATAGAGGCGTTAAAGAGCGGCAAGGTATCTTCTTATGTAACGGATTTCCCGACAGAAGAGGTACTCGGCGTCGAGGGGATTATTGCTATACCCCATCTCGGTGCATCTACCCCGGAGTCTGAGGAGAACTGTGCATATATGGCAGCGCAGCAGATGATCGACTATCTTGAAAACGGCAACATACGCAACAGCGTAAATTACCCTGAGATTGTTTTACCGCGTGTTACAAAAACAAGGGTTGTTGTGTTGCACAAGAATATACCGAATATGCTCGCTCAGATCTCAACCTCCCTATCGGCGGCAAATATAAATATCGAGAGCCTCCTCTCCCACGCAAAAGGCGACAATGCCGTTTCTCTTTACGAGACCAATGACGAGGTGGACTCCGGCATAATCGAAAAAATACTTTCAATCCCCGGCGTAAGAAGGGTCATGACAGTGCATTAACAATAACAAAATTACTCACCGCAGGCGAATAACCTTGCGGTGAGCTTTTTTATTACATTTTTTTGTTGTACTTGAATATCAAGAAAAATTCTATTATTTCACGCAGCAAAAAAACCCCGATGGCGACGCAAGTCAGCCATAACGGTGCTTCCGCTAAAATCGTAAGCATAAGCAGCAGGATGAAAAAAGGTTTTGTTATATCGGACGCTCTCGCTTTTGCCTTGTCTCTTATCATGATATTTCTTTCGTCCGATAATTCTATTTCGTTTTGCTTTTTAAGTTCGGGTTTTTTATTATCAATAGCATTTATCGAGAGCATAGCGACGCTCATTCCGAATAATCCCGCTCCGATACCTATAGAAATTCCGGATAATATTTTTGATTCTTCATCCCCAAAAAAGATAAGACTCACGCAAATCAATATAATCCCGGCTATCATAGCAGCCGTATAGATAAGTTTGTTTCCACGCATATCAGTCACTCCTCGTATAAAAATATTTCTTCGATTTTCATATCAAAATAACGGGCTATTTTAAACGCTAAAACAATAGACGGGTTATATCTTCCGTTTTCAAGCGAGCCGATAGTCTGTCTTGACACTTCAAGCTCTTTTGCAAGCTCCTCCTGACGGATGCCCTTTGCTCTTCGTATTTCCTCTAACCTGTTTTTCAAAAAAAATCTCCCCCTAATAAAAAGCGGAAAGCACGCTTAACATTAACTATATCAAATAGTATATAAAATGTCAAGTATGCTTTCCATTTTTAAAACAGGTTTTAAAATAAATTTTTTTATAAAAAAATCGTTTGCTTCAAAACTTCAAATTCAATTACTTTCCTTATTTTGATTTAATTCGCTCTCCAAAACATCAGCGAATTTTTGAATATGCGGTCCTAATGCAGCAACCCAGTCCAATGTTTTTTTGTCCTGTTTGAACTTATTCGGGTTTTTGCGTATCTTAACAACCCTCTCCATTATCTTGATATCAGGGACGAGCTTATTTTCTATCACCCATTCTCCGGAGGCTGTTTTTGCGATTATATTCCCCGTTTTTAATGTATATAGGCAGCGGGCTATGTCAAGCATCCAGCCTGCATTCGAAATATTTTTCTGCGTTGTCTGAGCGTTTTTCCTGACAGAATCATAAAGCCTTTTTATGTCTTCGGTCAGCTCCTCCCTGGTCGGATAAGCAAAAAGCTTTCTTCTGTCCTCGCCGCATGAAACCATTCCGTAATCCTTTAGCTCCGCCATAGAAAAGGCATCAAAGTAATAACTGTCGGTGATTTTCTGGCCGCTTGTTCCCCAATAGACCACCCTATCGGTTGTTTTGTTGATAAACGCTTCCTCTGTAAGAAAACCACCCTCAAATAAACGGAAATAAGAATTTCCGGGGTATTCCGCCAAAAGAACCTGCCGCAGGTTTAAGAGCTTATTTGCCTGTTCATCCGTTATTGTGCTCTTACAGAGGCACAATATGTCGATATCACTCCACCCGAGCCTGAAGTCACCGAGCGATACAGAGCCGTATAAATATACGGATAACATATTTTCCCCTAATATATCTTTTATTCTTTTTATCATCAGGTCTATACTGCTCTGAAGATTGTTTATTTTTTCTATTTTGTTCTTTTCTCGTTTGATTCTCGTGTTTTCACGGATATAATCAGCTTCCAGTATCGCATTCCGAACCGCTGATTTTATTATCGCATATAAGATCATTATCCAAAAAACACACAATATAATACTACCTAATACAATTGCTCCCGTTTCTGGCAAGAAACATCCCTCCTTTATCGGTAGTAATAGCATATCACAAAATTAATAATATTTCAACATTTATTTATATTGAAAATTTTTACTTTTACATGCAAATAACAACTACTTTTTACCTACAAAAAATCTGCTTTGCCTTGACAAACCTTCTTGTTGTGTGTTATCCTTTTCTTGTATTATGTAAAATGTAAGACAGTTGAAAAAGGGAGAAACCGTATGGCAAAAATGATAGTTTTTGACGGAAACAGCATATTGAACCGTGCTTTTTACGGTATCCGTCCGCTTACGACCAAGGACGGTCTTCCGACAAATGCGGTGTTCGGTTTCGTAAATATTATTGAAAAGAGCATTTCCTCGCTTGGAGAAAAACCCGAATATGCTGTAATCGCCTTTGATATGAGGGCAAAAACCTTCCGGCACGCAGCCTGTGAAACCTACAAAGCGACAAGAAAGGGTATGCCTGAGGAGCTTGCGGCTCAGCTTCCGTACGCAAAAAAAGCGGCGGAGGGTTTGGGTCTTGTTTTAATTGAAAAAGAGGGCTACGAGGCGGACGATATACTCGGTACATTGTCCGAGATTGCAAAAGAACAGGGATGCGAATGTATTATTGTAACCGGTGACCGCGACAGTTTTCAGCTTGTCGGAAACGGCACGACCGTTCACCTTGCCGCCACCAACGAAACAAAAATTTATACAGAACAGACGATATTGGATACTTACGGCGTTAAACCGGCACAGTTAATTGATGTTAAAGCTATCATGGGTGACGCTTCCGATAATATAAAAGGAGTTGCCGGAATCGGCGAGAAGGGTGCGCTGAAGCTTATAAGCGATTATGCCGACCTTGACGGAGTTTACAGGAATATCGATGGGATAAAGGGTGCTTTAAAGGACAAGCTGATCGCGGGAAAAGAAAGTGCGATACAGTCCCGTTTTCTTGCGGAAATATGCAAAAAAGTACCGATTTCGCTTAATATTGACGATTATATTTACAAGGGCAAAGACAAAACCGCATTGTATGAGCTTTTTACGCGGCTTGAGTTCAGGCAGTTTATAGAACGCTTTTCACTTGCGGACGGAGAAGCCGCCTCGCAAAAAGTCGAATTCAGGGAAGTAGATATAGCAACGCTTGAAAAAACAGCGTCAAGAGGTATTCTGTACCTTGATATCAGGGACGGAAGAGTCCTTGCCTCCGACGGAAAAGAATACTTTTCGGCATATTTCGATGAAAAAGCGGGAATGCTTTTTGAAAACAAGAAAAATAAAATATGTGTCTGGTCCGTAAAAGAACTGTATCACCTGCTTAAAAAGATAAATATTGAGCCGATGTGTGAGTTTGAGGACCTTTCCCTGCTCGGATATGTGCTGTCCCCGTCTGATAGCGGTGTTTCCTTTGATAAACTCACAATGACGTATCTTAATATCACGACTTCACAAACAGACGTTTCCCTGTTTGCACCTCTGCTTGATATAATGCTTATAAAGGCTGAGGAAAACCTTCAGATTCCACTCTACCGCGACCTTGAATTGCCGCTTGCTTTTGTACTTTCCCGTATGGAACACATCGGTTTTAAAGTCGATAAAAAAGGACTTGAGGATTATTCGGAAACACTCGGCGACTGGCAGACGAAAGCAGAACGCAGCATTTATTCCGAGGTGGGACACGAATTTAATATCAACTCCCCAAAGCAGCTCGGAACCGTGCTGTTTGAGGAACTACGGCTTCCGCACTACAAGAAAACAAAGAACGGTTACTCTACAAATGTCGAGGTGCTTGAAAAGCTGAGGTTATATATGCCTGAGGTAATAGAGCCGATATTATATTACAGGCAGATTCAAAAGCTTAAAAGCACATATGCCGACGGACTTTTGAAGGTTATATCAGAGGATGGCAGAATTCATACCACTTTCAGGCAAACCCTGACCATGACCGGCAGGCTATCCTCAGTCGAGCCTAATTTGCAGAATATACCCGTCAGGACCGAGCTTGGAAAGGAGTTCCGCAGATTTTTCATCGCAGAGGACGGATGTGTGCTTATAGATGCCGACTATTCGCAGATTGAACTGCGTATTCTTGCTCATATCTCTGAGGATGATACGCTTATCAACGCTTTTTGGGAGGGACATGACATTCACGCCCTGACCGCTTCCCGGGTTTTCGGTGTTCCGCTGAATATGGTTACCGATGAGATGCGCAAGCGCGCAAAGGCGGTAAACTTCGGTATCGTTTACGGCATAGGCGGTTTCTCGCTTTCCGAGGACATAGGCGTTTCGCTAAAAGAGGCGAACAAATATATAGACAGCTATTTTGCCAAGTATCCCAAGGTCAAGGAATATATGGACTCCACTATTGAGAGTGCGAAAAAGGACGGTTATGTGACTACTCTGTTAGGCAGGCGGCGTTATATACCCGTAATATCCTCACCAAAAGCAATGCTTCGCTCGTTCGGGGAGCGTGTTGCTATGAACACGCCGATTCAGGGAACTGCCGCAGATATAATAAAAAAGGCGATGATCGAAACCGAAAAAGCTCTGATCGACGCAGGACTTAAATCACGTCTGGTATTACAGATACACGACGAGTTGATTGTCGAATCCCCCGTTACAGAAGCGGACAGAGCAAAAGAAATTCTTGTTCGTTCAATGGAAAATGCGTACAAAATGAGAGTACCTTTATCTGTAGACGCGCATATAGGTAAAACTTGGTACGATGCGAAAATGTAAACAAGGGTAAACCTGCCCTGAAATATTATTTACTCAAATCGAAAGAAGGGCTAACAATAAAACTCAAGAATCTTAACGGGAGAAAAGCGAGGGTGCTGCTTGTTTATCCCGATTACACCGACAGGGACCTGAAGGGAAAATCTTCGGGCGGCAGCTACAGCGAGGGCCTGGCTTCTATTTCAGCTGTATTAAAGCAGGGAGGGCACAGCGTATCACTGCTGCATCTTCTATACCTTCATGACAAGCAGGAGTTTCAGAATAAGCTGAAAGATGCAGGTAAGTTCGATATCATCGGCTTTTCCGTGCGCACGACAGCGTTTCCCGATTCAAAGCTTTATATCGAATGGACTAATGAGGTCTATCCCGATGTATTCATAATATGCGGGAGCTACCACTGCACTCTCGTACCAGCGGAGGTTCTTGCTGTCAACGGGGTTGATTGCGTCTGTATCGGCGACGGCGAATATGCCGAGCTTGAATTGTGCGACAAAATGAGCGCGGGTGAGGATTATACCGATGTGGAAAGCCTTTGGTTCAAAACAGAGGACGGAAGTTTTATAAAAAACCAGGTCAGGCCGCTGTTCGCCGACCTCGACAGAATCCCGATACCGGATTTTGATCTGTTTGATTATAAAAACCTTGACAGTGTCAAGGTAAACACAGCCATCGTAATGATGAGCCGCGGTTGTTTTTATAACTGCACCTACTGCGGGAACTCACAGTTCAGGAATGTTTATCCGAATAAAAAGATATATGCACGCTTCCGCAGTCCCGAAAATGCGATACTTTATCTTAAAACACTGCTTTCAAAATACCCCAACATACAGTTTATAAACTTCAGAGATGCTATATTCAATATGTTTCCCGATTGGTTCGACAAGTTTATTGAGTTATATAAAAAAGAGATTCACCTGCCCTTTACGGGGAATGTCCGCTTTGACATTCTTACCGAGGATACGGTACGCAGAATGAAGGAAGCAGGATGCTATACAATCGATATGGGGCTGGAGAGCGGCGACCAGGAGATGCGGTTCAAGTATCTAAAGCGTTTTATGACCGACGAGATGATGATAAACTGCTCGGCTTGGTTCCACAAATATGGTATTGCTCAGCTTACCTATAATATTATCGGACTGCCCTATGAGGATATACATAAGGCTTTGAAGACTATAAAGCTTAACGCCCGGATGAAGAGCGACCGAGTTATACCCAACATATTTTACCCGTATCCCGGGACAGTTCTTTACGAAACCGCAAAGCAGGCGGGCTTTTTGCCCGATGTTATCAGTCCCGACTGTCGAGTGCCTCTTAAGCAAAAACAGTTTCCCGAGCACGAGGTCCTGTTCATAGAGGCATATTTCATGCACTTCGTAAAAAGATACAAGATAGCGTTTGCCATGCCGAAATGGTTAGGAAAACCTTATGAAAGATGGCTTGACTGGCGTGTAACAAGCCGTTTTGTACCACATAAGTTTTATGTATTCCTGCATGATGTATATTCCGGGGTCCGCAACCGGTTGAAGGATTTTCTTATTAACAGAATGCCGAAGCTGTATATTAAGCTGCGTATACGCAAGCATAAGAAAAAAGCACAAAAATAGATTTACACGCGGAAGGAACATGGAATGTCAGCGGAAATAGAGAAAGGCGTTTTATATGTAGTTCCCACTCCGATAGGTAACCTTTCGGATATAACGCCGCGCGGGCGGGAGGTTCTCGAGTTCTGCCATTTCGTCGCCGCGGAGGATACGCGGGTTAGCGGAAAGCTCCTCTTTCTGCTCGGTATAAAAAAACCCATGGTAAGCTACCATGAGCACAACAAAAACAAAAGCGGCAAAATGATTTGCGAAAGAATTCTAAACGGCGAGACCTGTGCGTTGATCACGGATGCGGGCACTCCTGCAATAAGCGACCCCGGCAGTGATTTGGTGGCGCTCTGTGCCGAAAAAAATATAAAAGTCGTTCCCCTGCCCGGTGCCTGTGCAGCAATCACCGCCCTGTCCGGCTCAGGCCTGCCTTCGGTGCGTTTTTGCTTTGAGGGCTTTCTGCCGGAAAACGCGGGAGAGAGAAGGGAATATCTCGAATCCGTCGTAAACGAAAAACGCACGCTGATTTATTATATTGCACCGCATGATCTCGACAGAGCACTATCAGAATTCAAAGAGGCTTTCGGAAACCGCAGATGTGTGCTTGCAAAAGAGCTTACAAAGCTGAACGAACGATATATTCATTCTACGCTGGAAAAACTTCCCGTGGAATTGGACAATTGTGAGGCTTCAATAAAAAAAGGTGAATTTGTATTGATTATCGAGGGCAGTACAAACAGCGAGACGGCGTTCTGGAGTGAACTTTCGGTAGAGGATCATTTAAAGCGATACCTGGATCTCGGTATGACAAAAATGGACGCTTGCAAGAAGGTTGCGAGAGACAGGGGCGTACCAAAGGGCGAGATTTATAAAATTGCGACCGGTTTATAGTTTAGGAGTATATCCATGAAAAACAAAGCACTGTCAATCCTGTTATCTGCTGTAATCCTGCTTTCCGCCGTTTTGCGGTTTGTACCCGTTGAAGCGGCGTCGGTTGAAAACGCCTTTGATGTCGAAATAACCGCAAGAGAGACGGTTTTTGTCGGAGATACTTTAAAAGTCTCTTTTACTTTTCATAACATAACCAAGCCTCTTTCCGGTGTCGAATTTGTTTTTGTGTTCGACCGGGGAATTTTCGAGCCTGTTATAACCGATAATGCCGATGACGAAATGAACGCTTTTATAAAACAGTCCCCTTCGGAATACTGGGAGCAATCGTGTAATTATAATGTGGAGAACGGCTATTACCTAAGATTCGGAACCGATAATATCGCAGATGAGAATCTTTTGAAAACATCCGCTGATCTTGTTATTGAAGTTCCGCTTTTAGTAAAAGCGACCGGAAACTCCACTTTGTCAGTCCCAACCGCAGATATTATGGGCTTTGACGTGGATCCGATGGTAATATATTCCGGTCAGGGCGATACCCTTGCGCTCACTTCATCAACCACCGATGGAAAATATACAGTTGATATGTCTGTAATAAACAGCATAGAACGCGGCAAACCTGCAGAGCTTATTGTAACTATAACAAATAACCGCGATGACATAGGTCTCATAGCTGTGGAATTCAAGCTGTATTTCGACAGTAATGTCAAGCCGGTCATTACGCAAAACGATAACGGTCAGATGGATGCTTTCATCTCCTCGTCTCCCGCTTCGTCATGGGAGCAAATATGTTCTTTTGACGATACCTATGGTCTTTATAATATCCGGCTTGCTGCTCTCGGTGCGGGTACGGTGGCCGAAGAGATATTAATGACAGGTGAATCCATAACACTTACCATACCCTTTGTTGTAACCGGAAATAGCGGTAGTACGTGCACTTTTACTGCAACCTCAGAGAGCTGCTACGCGGTAAACAATGTTACTAAAGTGGTTACCGGGCAGGGCGGCAGTGCTTCCTTCGTTATATTACAGGGCTCGAACATCAGCCTTGTAAACGGAAGCGATAAAATAATTTATGATTCAGGCGATTTGAGCTATATGAGCGGGTTTCCCGCAGGAACGACAATAGAGAATTTGCTTTCTGAATTTACAAACAGCGGTCTTGTCGTAAAGGACGGAAACGGCGTGATCATTTCATCCGGAATTTGTAAAAACGGATACACAGTTAACCTTTACAGCGGTGAGGTGCTGCTGGACAGCATCACCGTTGTAATCGAGGGCGATGTCAGCTGCGACGGAGAGGTTACGGCAAAGGATTATCTGTATATAAAAAGGGCATTTCTCGGTACAATGACGCTCAATGAAATCCAGCTCCAGGCAGCTTATTTAAAAGAAAGCACAACCATAACCGCTGCAACTTATCTTAAAATAAAACGTCATGTTTTAGGTACATACAATCTGTACGATTAGAAATCATACAGATTGCCGAGGTTATGCTTCACGGTTTTATAAATAAAAAAGCCAACCGAAAATCCGGTGGCTTTTTTACGAATAGGTATATTATTTTACTTTAAAGTATTCGCTTTTTGATGTCATATTGTTGTAAGTATACTCGTCGTATATGAAACTTCTGATAGTTCGGATGTGTATACTCCGTATTCCATCTACTTTCCGTACTCCTCAATAAAGGACTTAACCTCAAGACTGCTGGGAAGAGATGAAATCGCTCCCACCTTGGTAACAGTAAGTGCGCCGACCGCGTTGGCGTACTTGGCGGCGGCAATAATATCGCCCGTACGCAGATATTCAGCCGTTAAAGCGGCGGTAAAAGCATCACCCGCTGCTGTTGTGTCAACCGACTGCACATCAAAGGGTGAGATAATGTCACAATACTTGCCGTCGTAAATATAGCAGCCTCTTGCACCTAACTTTAATACAACATACTTGATATCAACCGCATTGCTTAATGCGATAGAAGCGCGCAGGCAATCCTCTAAAGTGTTGGGACGTATCCCCGTAAGTATCTCGGTTTCCACCTCATTCGGAGAGAAAATCTCCACCTGCTCCAGCTTTGCAAGCGGAAAATCCCTGCGGGCGGGTCCGGCATCGATAATCAAAGGTACTCCCTCGGTGTTGGCGGTTCTTGCGGCGCTGATAACAGCCGTATCGCCTATCTCAAACTGTGTGATTATCGCATCCGGGTACGAAAAAAAGGCGTTTTCAATATCGTTCTCGTTTATTCGCTTATTTGCTCCAGGATAAACTATTATGCGGTTAACACCGCCCTTTTCCAAAAGAACAACCGCAAGCCCGGTCTGCTCAAGCTTGTCCACTTTGAGATAACGCAGATCAAGACCATGCTCCTTATAAAGACTGATCAGCCTGTCACCGTATGCGTCGTCTCCCACTCTGGCGCAAAAAACCACCTGTGTGCCTAACTTTGCGGCAGCTACCGCTGTATTGGCTCCCTTTCCGCCGGGCACAAAAGTATATGCACCCTCGGAAACAATTGTCTCACCCGGTGCCGGCACATATGGTGTTGTCATTAAAAAATCAATATTTGCGCTTCCTACAACGAGAATTCTTTTCATCGACATTTTTGTCACCCGTATTTACCCTTCCTCAAGCCTTGGGAGCAAGTTCCTTTTTAAAAGTTGCTTTATGGCTATAATTTTCAACAAAATATCTGATATTTATACAATTATATATTACACTACTTTTTAAAACGTGTCAATACTTTTCTTTTTTATACTTCAGGCGTGTCGCCATTCCGCCCCGTATATGACGCTCGTTTTTGTTCTGTGCGAGAACCCGGCTGACCGCCTTGTATAACACGGGATTCTGAACCTTCAGGCGTTCGGTTATATCCTTATGTACAGTACTCTTGCTTATGCCGAAATGCCCCGCTGTCGCTCTTACCGTCGAATTATGTTCCACTAAGTAGGTTCCCAGTTCAGTGGCTCTTTTATATGTGTCCAGAATATACATTGTCGCTTCCTCCTGTTCATTTATATGAAGCGAACACTCGTAAAATTCGGTTACTTTTACTTTTGCCGTTATAAAAACAGAAAACAGCGGTTCTTCTCTGCTGCGAATTATTTTGCGGCAATATGCCAATACTGTTTAATAAAGTTGTATGGTTAATATATAATCTACTTATAAACGTATTTTAAAAAGGGGATTTTGATATGAAAACGATTAGGCTTGGCAGCTCAAACCTTCAGGTTCCGCAAATTGCCATCGGCTGCTGGCGTATTCATTTGGCAGGCAGGCACGACGCAGAGTTATATATCCGTACCGCAATCGAGGAGGGCGCGGTGTTCTTCGACAATGCTGATATTTACGGCAATGGCAAATGTGAGGAAATCCTTGCGGATTCGGTTCAAATGAGCAGCAGTATCCGAGATAAAATTATCGTCCAAACAAAATGCGGTATAAGAAAAGGCTATTATGACTTTTCAAAAAAGCACATTTTGGATTCTGTCGACGGCAGTTTGAGGCGGCTAAAAACTGATTATATCGACATTCTGCTTCTTCACCGTCCCGATGCCTTAATTGAACCGGAGGAAGTCGCCGGAGCGTTCGACCTGCTTAAAAAAAGTGGAAAGGTACGCAATTTCGGAGTTTCAAATCACAATCCGGCACAGATCAAGCTGCTTCAAAAGTATATTAAACAACCGCTTTTAGCTAATCAGCTTCAATTTGGAATTGCTCACGCATCTATGCTGTCTACCGGATTGAATGTAAATATGATGTCAGATTTTGCGAATGACCGCGACGGCGGCGTTCTGGATTTTTGCAGATTAAACGATATTACTATTCAGGCATGGTCTCCTTTCCAATATGGATTTGCGGAGGGAGTTTTTCTTGATAACGAAAATTTTGCTCCGCTTAATAAAAAAATAAACGAGCTTGCGGAAAAATACAGCGTAAAAAACACTACCATAGCACTCGCATGGATTTTACGTCATCCGGCAAAAATACAGCCGATAATCGGAACGATGAAGATTGATAGACTGCGAGATTGCATAAAAGCTCTGGATATTTGTCTTACACGTGAGGAATGGTATGGGATTTATCTTGCCGCAGGCAACAAGCTGCCCTAAAATGATTCCGTAATCCTTTTATTTATACCCGGTTTTCGTCAGGAAAACCGGTTTAGTATGTCATCATACCCGGCGACTCTTCATAAGCTGTATTGAAGGGAATGATGACGGTTTTGGCAGAACTGAATAAAGATGGAATTATATTCAACACGATAACAATAAAGGGAGAGCTTTTATATAACGATATATTACTCTTATCCTACAAAATAGATTATCCCGAATTCAATACGGCTTATAAAAATTCTGAAACTGAAATAAATATGTTTTATAAGAACAGAGCATTTGAATACAAAAAGCACTGTGAAAGCGAGCTTTTCGATGCGGCGGTCAGGCAGTACAGATCTGATATGGAAAATGGCTACCCTATAAGGGTTTTTGAAGCCGTAAGCACTTTTTCGGTATCTTACGCTCTTTCATGTATTATCAGTCTTTATACTGATACTTATGAGTATACCGGCGGAGCACACGGTAGTACGTTCAGGGATTCGCAGACCTTTAACCTGCAAAAGGGCTATGTTATGAGTCTGAGTCATCTTGTAACCTGCTCTCCCGATTACAGAGCTTTCATTTTTGGATATATAACAGAAAAAGCTGCCGAAAACCCCGATTTATATTTTGACAACTACAAAGAGCTTATACCGTCAACCTTTTTCAAAAACAACTTTTACTGCACTCCAGACGGGATTGTAATATATTTTTTGCAATATGATATCGCTCCCTATTCAAGCGGAATCATGGAATTTCTTATCCCCTATTCTGAATGCGTTATTAATCCGGCAAATTTGTGCATCAGCAGAAAAATATAATAAAAATAGTTGACATTTTACGACAATGTGATATAATTATTAAAAGATTATGCAAAGCAACATGATTTTTTGCTAATTCGGACATACAAATTTGATTTAGTAAAGCTCACTCTCATTTTTTTATTGCATTATCCTTAATTTTTAACTATAATATATATAGTGTTATGAGATCAGGGGTGCAGAATGGATACCAAGTGTAAATATAATAAGGGCAGATTTGTATCTGTCGGAATTACTGATGGCTTTTCATACTCTCCCGGACAATTTAACATTATTCTTTTAAAAAAGGGATATCTGTCGTTAAAATGCGGCAACAACAGATTGATAGCAAACGGTCCTTCACTGATTAGTCTTTACGGAACCGAAGAGGTTACGCTCGGTGCTTTAAAAGGGAGCGTTGCATCATTCAATTTTGCTCCACAGTTTATAAACATTCACCTCAGTTCAAGGCTTCTTTCCTCGGAGGATTATTTAAGCATCGCAGCGGAGCATCTTTTCCCCTCTTTTAGAATATTTACACACCACTCGGATGCATACGGAGGTGTGCTTCCTCTCGGAGAAACAAGCTCGCAACGAATGAATGTGCTTTTTGACAGGATATCGGTTCTGACCTCGAAACAACCAACCTTTAAATGGTCCTGCAAGGTTCGCTCCGAGATTTTTCTGATACTTGATTTAGCAGAATTCAATCTTAGCACCTTTGAGAGCGGCGGCAATGAATTAAGCGATATGCTGGAATCCATTCACGCAAAAATCGATACCAATTTAAGTCTTCTCAGCTTATTTAAAACTTACAACACCACAGCGCCGACGGTCAGCAGAAAATTTAAAAAATTATTCGGCACCACTGCAATTAATTATGTTTTAAATCTCAGACTTACCCTTTGCTCATGTGTTTTAGCATTCACGGATATAAACGTAAATGAAATAGCCGAGAGTTATGAGTTCAACGATTCCACTTATTTTGCCAGAATGTTCAAGCGTCAGTTTGGGTTGGCACCCCTGGATTTCCGCATTAAAAAAAGATCCGACCGCGATAATAATCTGAAATAAACCTAATAACATACAAATAGCGAGATATAAATCTCGCTATTTGTATGTTATGTGAAATTGGGGATAGAGATAATTAAATTATTAGTGCAAACCGACATAAAAAAGAAAAGACGGTATTATATTAACAATAAAAAACCTGTTTATTCTCTAATCCTGAACTATTATACACATCTAACATAAGTTTGTCAATAGTTTTTTTAATAATATTGATTTTTGTTTATAATTAGCATTTATGGTATTTTATTTAATGTTCTGATCATTTACCGGCTTTAGCTTTGCATCCTTCATAGCAGGGTTATTTATCAGCTTTCCGTTTTTATCAAAGCGTGAGCCGTGACACGGACAATCCCAGGTATGCTCTATCCTGTTCCACTTCAAAGCACAGCCAAGATGGGTACAGCGTTTCGTGACGGGTTTTACAAAGTTAACCAAAGTCTCTCCGATGTTTACGAAAAACTGCTTTTTAATAAACGAACGCCTCGGCGTGAAAACCTCGTATCCGACGGTGGATTTACCGGTTATCATATCGCTTAAAATTTCCGCACTTATCATAGATGAGGTCATACCCCATTTATTGAATCCCGTTGCAACATATATATCGGTGTTCGCTTTTGAATACTCACCGATATAAGGTACTCCGTCTAAGCTCATACAGTCCTGAGTAGCCCAAGCGTATTTTTCTTTTGCATCGGGATAAAAGGTTTCTTTATAATCGCGAAGCTCCCTGTATCCCCCGCCCATCTTTCCGGTTCTGTGATCTCCGCCTCCTATGAGCAACAGGTTGCCATAGTTACGGAAAGACATTCCGTTTTGTTCCGAATCGACATACATACCATGTATATCCGGTGCGTTTTCGAGTGCGATAACATAAGAACGGCTTTGATACAGCTTTGTGAAATAAAAGCCTTTGGTGTTTATAAACGGAAAATGCGTCGCTATTATGATTTTTTTCGCCTTTATTTTACCGTTAGCAGTATACACTGTTGTTCCCTTTATTTTTGTAACGAATGTTCTTTCGCGTATATTCAGATTTACCGAAATACCGGCTATAAACTTCATCGGATTAAATTGCGCCTGATTACCGAACATCACCGCCGCTTTTACATTCAGCGGAAGAGGTATTTTTTTGCACAGCTCCGCTTTAAAGCCGAGACTGTTGACAGCTTTGACCTCCCTTTCTATCTTTGCTTTTTCTGTCAACGAAAAGGTATATGCCGCTTTTTCCTCAAAATCGCAGGGAATATCGCGGCTTAGCTCCCTGTATTTCTGTATCGCCAACAGATTGTTTCTCAGATATTGTCTTGCTTTAGAGTCCCCGGCATTCTTTATCAGATCAGCATATATAAGTCCGTGCTGCGCCGTAATCTTTGCCGTGGTGTTTCTTGTAACGCCGCTGCCTATTCTATCTCCCTCAACGAGCAGATAATCTGCTACTTTTTCTTTTAAAAAATACGCACAGAGAATCCCCGCCATCCCACCGCCTATAATGAGGAACTCGCAGCTCTGATCACCCTCAAGCTCTTTGAAAGAAGGCGTGTTTTTTATTTCTTCGCCCCATATGGAACCCATATTTATCACCTCCCTATAATTATCTGCATATTAGGTAAAAATATCAATTTTTTATAACAAACGCATTATTGCGTTTCCAAACCCAATATGATAGAATGCAGTAGAATTATTTTATGAGGAATGTACCGATATGTTTATTAAAAACATCGAGCTGCTAAAGCAGATTATACCATTGAAAAAGCCTTTTAAAACAGCGCTCAGACAAGTAGAATTTCTTGAATCCTATATCGTCAGGGCAGTCGCCGATAACGGTTGGTGCGGTTACGGAAGTGCGTCTCCCACGGCCGCGATAACCGGCGAAACAGATGCTTCCATAATCTGTGCCATAACCGAATATATAAAACCCGCTTTAATCGGTAAAAAGCTTGATTTTTCGCTTATCGACATAATCACGGCTTCAATTGCATACAACATGTCTGCAAAAGCCGCGGTAGAAACTGCCCTTTACGATCTATTGTCACAGGAATCGGAAATGCCCCTATACAGGTATCTCGGAGGAAAAGAGGAAAGATGCTTTAAAAACGATATCACAATAAGCATTAATTCCCCAACCGAAATGGCAACGGATGCAACTGATGCGCTTTCGAGGGGAATATCGATCATAAAACTAAAGCTCGGCAGTACTTTACAGGAGAATATAGAGCGTATTGACGCTGTCGCCTCCGTAAGTAAAAAAGCTCCGCTGCGGCTTGACGCAAATCAGAGCTGGAGTATTGAAACAGCTATAAAAATCAGCGACCATTGTGTAGATAAAGGTTATAACATAGAACTTATCGAACAACCATTCAAGCGGCACGAAACAGAGCTTATGGGAAAATTCAAGAACATAAGCCGGTTCCCTATACTTGGCGATGAGAGCGTATTTGACTCGCATGATGCAAAAAAAATAACCGATAACGGTTTTGCCGACTTCATTAATATTAAGCTCGCTAAGTGCGGAGGCATAAAGGAAGCGGGTATAATCAACAGTATTGCGGAAAAAGCGGGTATACGCTGTTTGATGGGCTGTATGCTTGAGTCGCCGATAGGTATAATTGCAGCTGCCCATTTCGCTGCCGCTAATAAAAACATAACCATGATAGACCTCGATGCCACCGAGCTGCTGGAACACAACCCGGTAATCTCTGCGACCACCTTTACTCCCGGCGAAATTTTTGTTGGTAATAGTGGCGTGGGTTTAGGAATTTACGATATAGGTCGCACCGAAAGGATTGCATAAGATGAACATACGGGACAGAATTCAATCTATAATCGAGACAAATCCTTCGGATATTGGAGTTCTAATCAATAGCGGTGATACGATAATCTTCGCATACAACGAAAAAAAACCGCTTCGCAGTGCCAGCATTATCAAGCTCTTTGTTCTCTCCTACTATATCGATAAAAACATCCCAATGGATATGAAGATAAAAACAGATAAATCTGCATATACGCACTTCAGTGTGATAAGCGAGCTCGGTATACGCGAAGCTACAATTTATGAGCTTCTTTTGCTGATGATTTCTTCGAGTGACAACACTGCTGCAAACATACTGTCATCCCTCGCGGGGCTTGATAAAATAAACGATTATATCTCATCCACGCTTGGGCTTACTGAAACTTGTATGAACAGGCTAATGCTCGACTTTGAGGCTGCCTTGCGGGGATACGATAATTTTACCACAGCAGCTGACACTGTGTTTATTCTGAATCGATTATCAAAGAATCCCGCCGCTATGGATATTTTAAAAAGGCAGAAGGATTTATCGGGTCTGATGCGTTATATTTACAGCGGAGTGGATTTCTACGGAAAATCGGGCGAGCTTTGTAATGTAAAGAACGATTCTGGTATCTTAAAATCGGAAAGAGGTGTCGCTGTCGCTGCGGTTCTGACCGGTAATATCGATAATAAAACAGCTGAAAATCTTTGCGGTTTATGCGGTCTACTCGCAATCGGAGCCAATGAAATAATATACTAAAAAAAGCGTACCGGGAAATCCGATACGCTTTTTCATATTATAATATTCTATTACAATCTTGTCGCACTGTTTACGGCAAAATCCTTTGAAAACACGCTTAAGTTTGCGAAAAGGTCTTTGTTTACACTGTAAAGTACGGTTCTTCCCCTGTTCCTTGTATTCAAAATCTTCGCTTCGGCAAGCATATTAAGGTGATAGAACACCGCCGTAAGCCCTTTACCGAAAGCGTTGGCAATTTCGGTCGTGTTCATCTCACCTTTTTCTTTTATCATGTTGATAATGCTGATTCTAAGGGTATCAGCAAGCGCTTTTGCCACGATAAACATATCGAATGCTCTTGAACCGAGCATCTCCTGCAGCTTGTCAGTCGTACCGTAGCCAATTACAAGACAGCGTGTGTCTCCTTCACCAAAGACTGCCGCCATCTTATTCTCGGTCGCGGAAACCGAAAAGTAAGCAATATTTTCGGAGTCTGTTTTTATGTTAAGCGCGTTAAGGATTTCTGTTCTTACAATTTCCGATTCGAGCAGTCGCAAAACATATTCGATTTTTATCCTTACCTTCTGGTAGTGCTTTTCCACAAGAAGGAGCTTACTGTTCAGTTCGTTTATTAAGAGCTCATTAAAATAGCTCTTGTTCATACTGTAAAGTACGATCATGAGTTTGACTTTGTCAGGTACATCAATGTTCTTTATAAGCTTATATACCTGTTCGGGCGAAAGGGATTCCGAATCATCAATTGATTCGCACTTTAAATAATAACTCAAAACTCTGCCGAACAGACCGGGAGCTTTTATTGATGAAAGAGCTGTTTCGATATTATTTTCATTTGAAAAAATGTTACTGTTAGCAATCAGAAAATTTTCGGAAATAAACCCAGATAAACCGTCAGGTGAGTAGAAGAATAAAAGCAGATCTTCATCAATTGTTTCACCGTTAAGAACCGAAAAATGAGTTTTCTCATAATCCTCCGGATCCTCGATAACTTTCTCCAATGATGATTTGTTGAAATGGTAATTGAATAATCTGACGAGGTCATAAATCTGCCCGGGAATTTTCACGTATTTCATCTTCGCCAATCCTTCCATATTAATCTTATTTAATTACCATGCTTTTTTATATACAATTTTGCAACTTACCGGCAAATTGTAAAGCAGAGTAATTATTTACTTAATGAGTATATCATATTTATTTTTATTTGTCAACATTTATTGAATAATATTAGTTATTTATTTTTATTTGTTTTTATATTTGAAATATTTGTGGCATATTTTACGTTATCTATTCATATATCTCACAATTATTTATAATTTAATTTATATAATTTGTATATTATTACATTTTTTTGAATATTTATAGTTAAATACAAATAGTTAAACCTTTGTTGTAGTCGCCTTTTGCTTTAGTATAATACCCTGCCAACTATAATAATATTCAAACTTGGGTTTTTTATACATTGAAATTATCAATGATTTTCTTCCGCTTGATTTGTATTTTTTTTGTTCTACACCGGATATTGAGTTGAGCTAATAAAACAAAAAAGATAAAAACCTTGAGTATGCTTTTAAACTTGACGGATCTGCTCGAAAAGTGCTATAATCAGCTTGAGCCCTAATAGCTTAAGGTTCTTTTATTCACTATACACCGGAGGAAGCTATGAAGATTTTATTGAGAATAAGCAGGGAGGCTGTAAAATACCGAAAGCAGTATATAATTGCAATATTATCGACCTTTACGATTACTTTAATAAATCTTGCCGCTCCCAGAATACTCTCAAATCTAACCGATACCCTCGGCTCGCTTAACAACATGGACACACCCCATATAATTTTAAAGCTCGCAGTTTTACTGATTATTCTATATGTATTGAGAACCGCATTCAGGTTTATGACCAGTTATCTCTCTCATCGCGCCGCATGGAAGCTTGTCGGAGATGTGCGCGTGAAGCTTTACGATAAAATACAGAACCTCTCTATGAGCTTTTTTCATGACAAGCAGACCGGCGAGCTAATGAGCTGTGTTATAAACGATACCGCTACTCTGGAAACGCTGTATGCGCATGTAATTCCGGAGCTTATAACGGGGTTTATCACTTTTTTCGGGGTTATGGTCATACTTCTGATGATAAACGTCAAGCTGACGCTGCTTACCTGTATACCCATGCCATTTATAATGACGATAGGGTTAATTTTTGTATACAAGATAAAACCGAAATTCAGAAAGGCTCGTGCTGAGCTTGCGGAATTCAACGCAAAGTTGCAAGATAACTTTTCCGGTATCCATGAAATACAGGCGTTCGGACAAGAGGACTATGAGGAGAAAAAAATAAACGAGCAGTCCGCTCATTATACCGAAACAAACCTGAACGCTTTAAAATACAGCGCATTTTTTCATCCTACAATCGAATTTTTTTCCTCTGTCGGCACGGTAATCGTTGTCGGAATCGGCGGAATGCTCGCCTATAATAATTCGATGTCGGTTTCGGATATAGTGGCATTTCTTCTCTATCTTTCGCTGTTTTATGCCCCGGTCGCAAGCTTTGCCCGTCTGCTTGAGGATACTCAGATGTCCCTTGCGGGTGCAGAGCGTATAATATCGATATTAGATACAAAGTCGGAAATTACCGATTCGGAAAATGCTGTTGATATTGGCAGGGTGGAGGGAAAAATAGAATTTCGTTCGGTTGATTTCAGCTATAAAAACGGTATACCGGTGCTTAAAAACATAAGCTTTACCTGTGAAGCAGGGAATACGATTGCACTCGTCGGACCGACCGGTGTAGGGAAAACAACCCTCGCACAGCTTATTGCACGATTTTATGATCCGACTTCGGGACAAATTCTTGTTGACGGGCACGATATAAAGAGCATAACCATAGACAGCCTTAGGCGGAATATAGCCCCAGTATTGCAGGACACCTTCCTTTTTAACGGTACTGTTGCCGAAAACATCGGTTATGCGGACAGGGACACAAAAATGGAGGAAATAATTAACGCTGCAAAAGCGGCGAGGATTCACGACGATATTATGCTTATGCCTGAGAGATACGAAACAAAGGTCGGGGAACGAGGTATGAGGCTTTCGGGCGGACAGAAACAGCGTATTGCGATAGCGAGGGCTATCCTGCGCAAAGCTCCGATTATTATTTTGGACGAGGCTACCGCTTCTGTTGATATGGAAACCGAAAAGGAAATACAGGAAGCTATCTCCGAGCTTGCAGGAACACGTACCGTAGTTGCAATTGCACACCGTTTGTCCACAATTAAGCGTGCGGATATAATTCTTGTTTTAGAAGAAGGTAAAATCGTTCAGCAGGGTAAGCACAGTGAGTTGATCAAACAGGAGGGCTTGTACTCAAGGCTCAGCAATGCTAACAAAAGCGATTGAAAACGCAGCGGAGGGTTACCCGCCGCAGAAAGAGCTGTAAATGAGCAATACGGATTTTAAACTGCATTCGGAATATCTGATTAAGCTACTGCGAGCTGCTTTGAACAGCGAGTGTATTTCGGTTATGCCCGACGAAATCCCGGCAAAAATTGATATGAAAAAGATATTTTATCTTGCAAAGCTACATTCGGTAGCCCCTGCCGTATATCCGGTTATTAAGGATTCACCGCTGCCTGCTGCAAGACTGTTTGAGGAGGAATATAAAAGGTCCTGGCGTAAAAATGCCATACAATATATCGAGTTAAGTAATATTTTAAGTAAAACCGATGAATTTTCCATCAACTGCATCCCTTTAAAGGGCAGCGTATTGAAATACCTGTATCCCTCTCCTGAGATGAGGACGATGGCTGATATAGATTTTCTGTACGACGGCAGAAAAACAAGCGATATTCTTCTCATCATGTACGCACTCGGTTATACAGCAAACCCGGATTCGCCAAATCACCATACCTTTTACAAAGAACCTGTTATGAACGTGGAGTTCCACGAGAATCTGTTTAAAAAAGATAATGACTTTACCGAATTCTTTAACCCCGGATGGCGTTATTCAAAGCAAACAGGCAAAGATAAGCCACTCAGGGAGCTTACCGACGAAGGGTTTTATATATATCTTGTAGCGCATACCGCTCAGCATTTTCACAATGGCGGTGCTGGCATCCGCAACGTCATGGATGTATGGGTGTATCTTAAAAAATATAAAGACACCTTAGACTGGAAATACATAGATTTGGAATTCAGGCGTGCTGGTATCTATAATTTTGCCGAAAACCTTAAAGACCTTGCAGATATCTGGTTCGGCTCAAGCAAAGCATCGCCACTGCTTGACGAATTCGGCGACTATATAATCAGAAGCGGCACTTATGGAACTCGGGCAAATCAAATCAATAACACCCTTTGCAAGGAGGGCAGGTTAAGCACAAATAAGCTGAGAGTTATATTCAGGACTATTTTCCCTCCCTATGAAATTATAAAAAGCAAATACCCAAATGCAGGAAAATATCCGTTTCTTCTGCCCATATACTGGATAAAAAATGATTTAAACGCACTGATAAACCGCAAGCAGGATATTAAATACTGGATAAGAACCATATCAAAAGCGAATGAAAAAAAGATTAAGGACCATAGCGAATTTATGAAAAATTGTGGGCTATAAAAAACCGTACCTATCATGTGGTACGGTTTTTTTATTATGAGGATATATAGCCTGTGTATGTAGGAACTATATCCGCTATCAGCTTTTTTATATCACAATTCTCATCTTTTAGCGCATTGCGCAGATTCTCAAGCTTTGAAAACAGCTCCTCGGCATTCACTTCAATCGGTTTTCCTATAAAAATCAGTTCGTTTTGGGTTGACTGAATACCCTCCTCCTCCATCAACAGTTCCTCGTACAGCTTTTCTCCCGGCCGCAGACCGGTAAATTTAATTTCTATGTCCTCATACGGCTTGAATCCCGAGAGCTTTATCATGTTTTCTGCCAAATCGAGTATTTTCACGGGCTGCCCCATATCAAGAATAAATATCTCCCCGCCCTTGGCTATAGCTCCCGCTTCAATAACAAGGCTGACCGCCTCGGAAATAGTCATAAAATAACGGATTATCTCAGGATCCATGACAGTAACCGGACCGCCCTCGCTTATCTGCTGTTTAAACAGCGGAACAACGCTGCCGTTGCTGCCCAATACATTTCCGAACCGTACCGCAACATATTCGGTATCTGAAAGCCTGTCGAAAGCCTGCACGATCATCTCGCAGATGCGTTTTGTCGCTCCCATCACATTCGTCGGATTTACCGCTTTGTCGGTTGAAATAAGCACAAACCTGTCTGCAGAGTATTTATCCGCCGACCTCGCTATTGCCAAAGTACCGAAAACATTGTTCTTTACAGCCTCGTTTGGACTTGATTCCATTAGAGGTACATGCTTGTGTGCCGCAGCATGATATACTATATTCGGGCGGTATTTTGCAAAAATGGAGTCAACGCGGTTTTCATCCCTTACCGAACCGATAAGCACTACAAGATCTATATTAGGATATTTCCTTTTAAGCTCGTTTTGTATCTCGTATGCGTTGTTTTCATAAATGTCAAAAATAATTAGCTGCTTTGGGCTATGCGCCGCTATCTGACGGCATAACTCTTTTCCGATAGAACCTCCGCCACCTGTAACAAGGATTGTCTTACCCCTTAAATATCCTGCCACAGCCTCCAAGTCTACTACGATCGGAGGGCGTCCGAGGAGGTCCTCGATTTCAACGGACCTTACATTGCTTGCGTCGATTTTTCCGTTTACAATCTGAAAAATGCTCGGAAGAGTCTTGAGTTTGCATTTGGTTTCCTTGCATATATTCAGTATTTCAGCTCTGTCCGCGTTGGTCGCTGTTGGAATAGCGTATATAATCTCATCAACCTTGTATTTTTTAACCGCGTCGGCGATGTCTTTTCTGGTTCCTACCACCTTGACGCCATGCAGTCTGCTACCTGTCTTCGAGTCGTCGTCATCGATAACGCAAACAACCCTGCAATTCCAGAATTTATCGCTCGAAAATATATCACGAATAAGAAGGTTGCCCGCTCTGCCCGCTCCGATTATCATGATACGCTTTTCGGGAGAGTTATGACTGACATATCCTCTTTTGATGGTCCTTATCACCCGGTAAAAAAACCGCGGTATTATCGTCATACATAAGAGTAGTAAGAAGTAAATAATATAATAGGTCTCCGGCTGTGAGCCGTTGAAAATACTGTTGCCCGTAAAATAAAAGAGGCTTGAAATAAAGCTTGCGATAATAACCTTTCCCGCTTCGTGAATACTTGCAAATTCCCAGATACTCCTATAAAGCCCCAATAAATAATAAACAGCGATTGTTATAATAACATTAACGGGCAGATATGAATTTATATCACCCCTTAGTTCCTCCCCTGTTGCTAAAGAAAACTCAAACCCGAGTACCAGAGCGACATATGAAGCCGAAAGGATAATCATAATATCACACAACAGTAATAGAGCAACTTTTATGAATTTTTTCAATACGAATACATCCTCTTGTTAATAATGATTTCCTGCTTAGTAATACTAACACAATTACTATGTTGTAACAATAGTCATTTCGCTGATATTTTTGCCTTATATTTTTTGTTTTTGTAAATATCCCGAAAATCCTATGGAGAATTGCCGGTTATACGTCGATTAAGTCAGATGTATACTGATTCCGGCAATATTTTACTACATTTTAACGGCGAAATTTGGCGAAGCAGGGGTTGTGCTCCCTTTCGTCCGAAAGCGTCGTTTTTCCCTCATGACCCGGGTAAACGGCATAATCCCCCGGAAGATTATACAGCATTCTCAAAGTGTTGTCCATATCCTCATCGTTCCCGTCAAACGCAGTTGTGCCGACTCCACCCTTAAAAAGAGTATCCCCGCAGAAAATAATGTCACCAAAAATATAACATACACTTCCCTTTGTATGACCGGGCGTCGGCATTACATAGAACTCAAAATCCTGAACTTTGTATATACCTTCCTTGTCAAAAAGGATATCCGCATTATCAAACGGACGCGGATCAAAAGGCACCATCGTTGAAAAAACATCCCGCTCAATAAGGTAATGAGCATCATCCTTATGAATGCACACAACCGTTCTTGCCGTTTTGAGATCTCCGAGTGCAAGTATGTGGTCAAAATGCCCGTGTGTAAGCAGTATTACGCTACAAGTGGCGTTCAGCCTGAAAAGGGCGTCCTTGATTACGGTCAGATCTCCTCCCGGATCGATAACAATCGCATTACGATCGTTTTTCTTTTTCAATATATAGCAGTTGGTATGCAGCTGCCCTACCTCAACCGTTTTAATAATATAGTCACTCATGTCTTTTCCTTTCACTCATGTCTTTTCCTTTCACTCATAATTTGTGTTACGATTATTTAAGCAGTCTTTTTTATAAAAATCCGAGTATAATTGGTAAATTTAAGGGGCATATTACTACCAGCCCCGCAACTCCTATGCGGAAGTGACAGATAATATAAAGGCAATTACCGCCGGTATTATAATAAGCGCCGCCAATATTAGTGTGATAATTGTTTTTGCTTTACTTTTCATAAACAATTCCTATCCTCCAGAAATGAATGATTATATCATAGAAAGTATTACACCGATAATGGCGTTGCCGGCTAAACAAGCGTATTATTTAGATGGATAAAACATACCGGCAGATAGTCTGATGCTGACTTCTGAAAATGCAAAGTATTTTCCTAATGCCGGCTAAACAAGCGTCTAAATCAGATGGATACTAATGCTGGCAATATTATACCATAAATTTTCGGTGTATGTAAAGTGTTTTTACTTATATAAAGCAAGGAGGTGATCTTTTGAGTCCAAAGGAATTACTTTATATAGAGGACGCGTTGAACCATGAAAGTTTTCTAAAAACGCAGTGTCAGGAATGCGCAAACCAGCTTAGTGATCCGGTTTTAAAAAACTTTGTCAACGAGTTATGCCACAAACGCGGCGAGATTTTCAATGAGCTGTACCGTACTCTATAAATTTTAGAAAGGACTAATAAAATGGATGATAAATCCTTGATGGAGAGCTTACTCATTACGGTAAAGGGCGCGAGCGGTATCTATTATCACGGAATGGTTGAGTCCTCAACGGCAAATGTACGCAACACTTTCGACAACGCCCTGTCGAAAACCCTGCAGATGCAGAACGATATTTTTTGCAGAATGAGGGACAAGGGCTGGTATCAGACTCAGCCGGTCGATCAGAAGCAGATAACGCAGACCGCACAAAAATTTGCACAGATGCAATAGGATAGAACGATTCGGATAAAAAATCCCGTTTTTCTCATATCCATATGAGTTAAGCGGGATTTTTCTTTGCTTCCGCACATTTTATGCGGAATGGATAAAAGAAAAAATTCGCTATTGACAAACATAAGATTAACCATTATAATGGCAAATACCAGTATATTGACAAATGCACAGACGAGGACACGAGCTACATAAGAAAAGGTATCAGAGAACTGCCGTAAGGTGCGAGGCAGTAGCCATCTTTTGCATAGCTTATCACCTCCGAGCAGCAATGCCGAAATTGATTCCGTACGAATTATATTAAGCATTGACGGAACACTCCGCCGTATTAATGAGGAGAGGCGTTGATTAGACGCAGCAAATGAGTGGTTAAATGAGGAACCCTTTACAGGACTTCATCTCGTTGCAGAGGAAGTTCTTTTTTTATTTTTCGAAAGGAGTTTATTTATGGGAAATCAAACAAAGCTGATAGCTTCACGTCTTAAATGGGCACGTACAAACACCGATTTGTCTGTAGCGCAGATTGCAAAAGCATGTGACGTTGACGAGCAAAAATACCTTACTCTTGAGGAGGGTAATGACGACTTCTCCTTCACATTTCTCTACAAGGCAGCTCTTGCTCTGAAAATGGATATTTCAGAGCTTGTATCGGGGGATAACCCAAAGCTCAGCTTTTTCAATGTTACCCGTGCAGGCGAGGGTATGCCGATCAAACGCAGAGAGGGCTTTAATTACCGGCACATGGCGCCCCTGTTGAAAAACAGAGCATCCGAACCCTTTATAGTAACTGCAAAATTTCAGCCCGATCAGCAGGATATGCCTATTCCGCTCTCAACACACAGAGGGCAGGAATTTGATATGGTTATCAAGGGTACGCTTAAAGTGCAGCTCGATGACCATATCATAGTGCTCAGGCAGGGAGATACCGTTTACTACGATTCCTCTCACCGCCACGGTATGATTGCCGTCGACGGCGAGGATTGTACCTTCCTTGCTGTTGTGTTCAAAGCAGAGGGAGAAACAGCGACGGATATTGAACCTATGCCGGTTGAACGCAAACCTGAAAAAGAGGGTGTACATGATGCTGTTTATGACGGACTTATCTACAAGCAGTACGTCACAGAAACCCTTAACGAGGACGGCACGCTCAAAACATTTGAAATGCACCCGACACCTGACTTCAATTTTTCATACGATGTGCTTGACGCGCTTGCGGAAAAGATTCCGGATAAGCGGGCAATGCTATGGGTTTCCGCTAAAAAAGAGGAAAAATCCTTTACATTCTCTGAAATGAAAAGGCTTACCAATCAGACCGCAAATTATTTCAAATCGCTCGGAATCGGATACGGAGACAGGGTAATGCTCGTATTAAAGCGTCATTATCAGTTCTGGATGGCGATTTTAGCGCTTCATAAGTTAGGAGCGGTTGCTGTTCCGGCGACAAACCTTTTGTTGGAGAAAGATTATATCTACCGCTTTGATGCGGGTCAGATAAAAGCTATCGTATGCACCGCCGACGGAAACTGCGCACAAGAGGTTGACAAGGCGGCATTAAAATGCCCCTCCTTAAAAATTAAATCACTCGTTAGAGGCTCACGCGAAGGGTGGTCGGATTTTGACGCGGAGGTTGCAAAGCAAAGCGATGTATTTGAACGGATTAAGACAAGCAAGGACGATCCTTCGATAATGTTCTTCACCTCAGGTACTACAGGATACCCCAAAATAGCGACACATACGGCAACCTATCCCATAGGGCATATAATTACCGCCCGCTGGTGGCACAAGGTAAATCCGGACGGCCTGCACCTTACCGTCGCCGATACAGGCTGGGGCAAGGCGTTGTGGGGCAAGCTTTATGGGCAATGGTTCTGCGAGAGCGCAATATTCGTATATGATATGGATAGGTTCAGCGCAGACGATCTGCTTCCGATGTTTTCAAAATATAAAATAACCACCTTCTGCGCACCGCCTACAATATACCGGTTTCTCATAAAGGAGGATCTGACAAAATACGATCTTTCCTCCATAGAGTACGCAACCACTGCAGGAGAGGCTCTTAATCCCGAGGTTTTCAACCGATTCAGGGAATACACCGGGCTTACGATTATGGAGGGCTTCGGTCAGACAGAAACCACCCTCTCTATATGTAATTTAATCGGCACCACGCCCAAGATAGGCTCTATGGGACGCCCGAGTCCCGCCTATGATATGCATATACTGCGCGAGGACGGAACCGAAGCGGAGGTAGGCGAGGTCGGAGAAATTGTAGTCCGCACAAAAAAAGAGACCTGTGGACTTTTCCTCGGATATTATCTGAACGAAGAAAAAACAAAGGAGGTCTGGTATGACGGCTATTACCACACGGGCGACACCGCCTGGTTAGATGAGGACGGCTTTTACTGGTATGTAGGTAGGACAGACGATGTTATCAAATCAAGCGGATACCGCATAGGTCCGTTTGAAATCGAAAGCGTTATCATGGAGCTCCCATATGTTCTCGAGTGTGCGGTTACGGGTATTCCCGACGAAATAAGAGGAACGATTGTAAAAGCAACCGTTGTTCTTACAAAAGGTAAACAACCGAGCGGCGAGCTTGTCAAGGAAATACAGGATTATGTGAAGAGCAAAACTGCTCCCTATAAGTACCCCAGAAGAGTTGAATTCGCCGATTCGCTACCAAAGACGATCAGCGGTAAGATAAGACGGGTGGAATTGAAAAACTAATCACAATATAAATATATTCGTGGAAAAATGCGGAGAGTCGGGTTTGACTCTCCGTATTTTGTACGTCTTTTAAGAAAGCGGACTGTTTTATCTGATTGTACTGTCGGAGTTTTTTACCGTTTCGATGTATTTCTGCACGTTCTCAAGACCATAGGCTTCTCCCGCTCTTCTTCCCCTATAAGAACAATAGATAAAAGCAGCTGTAATCAGTAAGGAGTATACGATAATGAACGCAGCTAATTTATCATTGATCCCCGTTATTACAAAGTTGTTTACCCTTATGTCGTCTTGGGCAATTTCTTTCAAAACATTGTGCTTGTTTACCACACCGAAAACCGAGGCAGTCAGCGCTGACGGATACCAAAACTGCGATGCAAATATCCCGCAGAAATGAGTGCCGGTTCCCATATACATATTTATTATATAAATGATTGTTCCGCTTAGAACTGTCTGTGTTTTAACTTTTTTTTCGGGCTGTACTATCCTCGCCTTGTAAGCAATCTTATAGCCCGCAATATAGCTTGTCAAATACCCTGCTATAATAAACGATATTATTGTTACGGCTCCCATTGCAGGATAAACCACATTGAACAAGTACGAGGCATCTGCATGAAGCTCGACGATAGTCGGTGTTTTTATAAAAAAAGAAACTATTAACCGAGTGAAAAATGGTAAAATGGATGCAATAAACATTGATAAGGTAAAAATTACGATACCGAAGAAAAAACCGTCATACTTTTTTTCATACATACAGAGAATCTCCTATTATAAAAAATTCTTTTTCATAAATTTAAATCGGATAAATATATATGCAAACATTATATAACAATTTATTTATAATTGCAACATGCAATTTTAATTATACTTGACTTAGACCTCTTTATAAGGTATAATTCATTGAGCAAATATTACATAAAATTAATCTGAAAGCTGGCGTAACATGAGCGGTTTTTATGGGATTTACGAGTACTTGAAAAAAAACATGGAAAAAGCCATAATAGGCAAAGGAGAGGTAGTCGACCTTGCGATTATTACGCTTTTTAGCGGAGGACATCTGCTTATAGACGATGTTCCGGGTACAGGAAAAACCCTTCTCGCAAAAACGCTTGCCGCCTCGATAAGCTGCAGCTTCAAACGTATTCAGTTCACTCCCGATCTTCTGCCGTCTGACCTTACGGGAGTAAATTACTTCAACATGAAAAGCTCATCGTTCGAGTTCATACCGGGGCCTATTTTTACAAACATACTCCTCGCTGACGAAATAAACCGTGCAACCCCGAGAACACAAGCAGGATTACTTGAATGCATGGAGGAACGGCAGGTCACGGTTGAGGGACGTACCTATCGGCTTGAAAGCCCTTTTGCTGTAATAGCAACTCAGAATCCTATCGACAACATGGGCACTTTTCCGCTTCCGGAGGCTCAGCTTGACCGTTTCCTTGTAAAAACGAGCATGGGATACCCCACTCACGCAGAGAGCAACCGAATAATCGAGAACAACAGTATCACGCAATATGCAGCCGACTCGGTCCTCACGAAAGAGGATGTTTTTAAAGCTGCGGAGGAGCTTAACAGGGTTTATATCCATCCGGATATCATCGATTATATAAGCAGCATCATCGAGTTTACAAGGCAACAACCGGATGTGCTGCTGGGTGCAAGTCCGAGAGCGGGTATCCACCTATTAAAGGTCGCCAAAGGATATGCGGCAATTTCGAAGAGAGGATTTGTATTACCGGACGACGTAAAAAGAGCCGCAGTCCCTGTGCTTGCACACAGACTTGTGCTGACAAATTCCGCAAGAATGAAGAATGCGATGGATCGAACCATAATAAAAGAACTGCTTTACAAGGTCGCAGTTCCCACTGAGGCTGTGTTCGATGGCGGAGGAAAATAATATAGATGAACTCATTTCCTATGTTTCTTGATAAGATAGAGGAATTTTTCTCTTCCGGATTTTATATATTTCTGGTATTTCCGGCATTGATCGCCGCTCTTATCATTTTGTTGTATAATCTGCTGATCTTGATGCGCAAAAACGCAATCGGCAGGCTGATTTATAGTCGTTCTTTCTCCGAAGAGGGTGTTTACGCAGGTGACAGCGTTGTTCTTACAGAGGTAATATATAACCCGACTGTTTTTCCCCTGTTTCGCCTTGACGTGGGTTGCTATATAAGCACCGGTCTTGAAATCGACGGAGAGACAACGGATGTAAATGAGTATCTGGAATATTTTTCGAGCCGGTTTCATCTGCCTCCCTTTACGCGAATAACCCGTACTCACACAGTAAAATGCAATACAAGAGGCCATTATGTGCTTCAAACAGCCGAGATTTACTGTGATAGAAAATACATATATATACCCTCTAAAGCAGAGCTTTTCGTGTATCCGAAGCCGTTGGGAGAAACGGAACGGATTTTACCCCAACTAAATTTGCTTGGCAGCGAGCTCTCAAAAAACCGCTTTATAAATGATCCTTTTATGTTCGTGGGAGTACGGGACTATATTCCGGGAGATGCTTTTTCGAGCATAAATTTCAAAGCCTCGGCACGTACGATAAAAGGTGGCGTACGGCAGCTTATGGTCAATAACCATGACTTCTCCTCACAGTTGAACATTATGATATACATGGATTTTGACGTGCCGCGCTTTATGAAAATAGATACGCCGATGTATGAGGACCTTATCGAGCTTGGTCTTTCATATTCCGCTGAAATAATCAGCCGCGCAACCCTGCAGGGAGGAAAAGTAGGCTTTGCTGCTAACGCAAAGAGCTATGACGGCTCCATGTACCTGCGCCATAAACCATTTGCCGGTACGGTCCATGTTGTTGATATATTCAAGAATTTAGCGGCGATTACACCTATGACCGGGGCCTCGTTCTTATCGCTTTTGGACGCAGACCTTAACTATTCGCCTGTTGAAACTGATATCGTTATCATAACCTTCGATATAAACGCTGAACTCGAGAGCAGAATAAGGCGTCTGAGAAGGTACGGCAAAGGAGTTTCCGTAATAACTTTAGGGGTGTAGCGTGAGTAACTTTTTAAAGAAATATAATCAAACAAAAGGCGTAATATCAGCCGTTTTATATGCTGCTCTTCTGGGTGCTTTTTTACAGATATTCGAGAAATCGAGATATACCGACAGCACTCTGAACGGCTTTGCTTTCGCCGGGATTATCGTAACCGGTTTTCTTTTTATACGTGCTATAATTAGGCTGCTCAAGAAAAAGTATAAAAAATTCTTTAAAAAGCTTAGTCAAAAAACAAAAAAGCTGAAAGCGTTTTTTAAGCAGTTCGGAAAAAGATTTACCAACAGGTTCGGTATAAAAAAACTTCGTTATTTATTACTGGGCAATGATAAAATAGAATTTATGCTTGGAGAAATAAGAAGAAACAGAAAACGGGAAAAAGAGAAGCAAAAAAGGCTGAAACTGCCCAAGTGGGAGGAGCTTAAAAACAACAGAGCGCGGGTGCGTTATATATACACCGTTTTTCTTCTGCGCCTCTGCAAGGGTAATTATAGAATCGACCCGGCAAAGACTCCGGCGGAAATAGCAAAAGTTCATGCCCAAAACGATATGCAACGCCGGCTTTTTGCTTATTACTCAAAGGTCAGGTACGAAGATGAAAGCCTGCCTGTTAAAAACGAGGTTGTAACCGAGCTTTTAAGTAATGTAAAAATCAGCAGGTAGGTTTTTCCGCTTAATAATTTTTTTTTTCATTTTTGATGCGATTATAAGAATATCGCCCGATGAACGGATAAAAAAATCACTCCGTTAAAAATCAAAAGAGATTGAAAAAAACAGGTTTGAAATATCTGTAAAAAGCAGGCCTTTAACAAAAAATACGGCGGAGAAATTCTCCACCGTTACGTTTTTCTTCTTATCGGTTTTTGCCAATCTGTTCCGAAAGGTGATTTGACAAGACGGCAAGGGATGCGGCCATATTCTCATTTTGAACAAGAATTCCATCGGGTACTTTAAGATGAACAGGTGCAAAGTTCCATATAGCAAGCACTCCGCTCTCCACCAAAAGATCGCATACCTCCTGTGCCGATGCGGCGGGAACGGTTATTATCCCTATCTTTATTTTCATCCTGCCGCATATCTCCTTGAGCCTGAAAATAGGTAAAATAAGCTCCTGCTCGTTCACGACATCCGGATTTTGATCAAAGGCAAGCAAAATATTAAGACCGTATTCCTTAAATCCGGTATAACCCATCAATGCCCTGCCCAACTTGCCCGCTCCGACGATAACAGCGTTGTTATTATTGTCATAACCAAGAAAAGCGACCAGCTCTCTGATCAGGTCTTCGGTATTGTAGCCGATTTTCGGTTTCCCCGACGTGCTTACGCACGCTAAGTCCTTACGTACCTGAACATCGTTAAGCCTTAATTCCTCCGCAATGGCGGTAGCAGATATGTTTATTACCGTGTCGGGCAGGGATTTGAGATAATTAAGATAAAGCGGCAGCCTTTGCAGGGTGGATTTTGAAATATTCTGATTCGACATATTACCGCACTCCTAACATTCAGTCTTTATCCCAGATTCATTCTCATATATGCGTTCTTTCCCGTATATATGTGGGATTTATGAAGATATTTGCAACAGTATATCACGATACACAAGAAATATCAATATGAATGAATTATTTGCCGGTTATAACTTTTTTATATGGAGCTTCATAGAAAAATTAATTGATTCAGATAAGAAAATATATAAATGCCTTATTGCATTGAAGGAATGATTGTAGTAAACTGATTTTAGTTGATGAAAAAGTTTATCTGGTTAGTCAAACGGGTTTTTTCAAACAGGAGGAATTTATATGAAGTTCAACGACGGAAAATGGCAGCATCATATCGATGTACGGGATTTTATCGTATGCAATTATACGCCGTATGACGGAGATGAGAGCTTTCTTGCAGATACGACAGAACGCACTGCCATGTTATGGGAAAAAGTAAAGGTTCTTATGGAAAAAGAGCGTAATAACGGCGGTGTTCTCGACATTGATGAACATACTATTTCTACGATTACCGCTCATAAGCCGGGCTATATCGATAAGGAACTTGAGGATATAGTCGGCTTGCAGACAGACTCGCCCTTAAAAAGAGCTATTATGCCATTTGGCGGTATCAGAATGGTAAGGTCCTCCCTTGAGGCCTATGGCAGGGAGATGGATCCCGAAGTCGAAAAGATTTTCAAATACAGAAAAACGCATAACGACGGCGTTTTCGATGCATATACAGAGGATATGAAAAAAGCACGCAGGAGCGGGATAATTACGGGACTGCCGGACGCATACGGCAGAGGCAGAATCATCGGCGATTACCGCAGAGTACCGCTTTATGGCGTGGACTTTCTAATAAAGCAAAAAGAGCAGGCGAAGAAAGACTTTGTTTTTGATCTCATCAACGAGGATATTATCCGCCAGCGTGAGGAGATTTCCGAACAGATAAAAGCACTTAAGGAACTCAAGGAAATGGCAGCTATGTACGGCTTCGATATTTCCAAGCCCGCACAGGACACAAAAGAAGCTATCCAATGGCTTTATTTCGCATATCTTGCCGCTACAAAGGAACAGAACGGCGCAGCTATGTCTATCGGCAGAATTTCGACCTTTCTCGATATATATGCGGATAATGACCTCGCCGCCGGAAGATATACCGAAACCGAGATTCAGGAGTTTGTGGATCATTTTATCATGAAGCTGCGAATGATTCGATTTCTGCGTACGCCCACATATGACGAGCTCTTTTCCGGAGACCCGATCTGGATAACCGAATCGATCGGCGGTGTCTGTATCGACGGCAGACATATGGTTACTAAAATGTCATACCGTTTCCTCCATACACTTATTAACCTCGGAGCAGCGCCAGAGCCGAACATGACAGTGTTATGGAGCCAGCGGCTACCGGAAAACTTTAAAGCGTACTGCTCGAAGATTTCTATAAGAACCTCCTCGGTACAATATGAGAACGACGATCTTATGCGTGTTGAATACGGTGACGATTATGGTATCGCCTGTTGTGTGTCCGCCATGAGAATCGGAAAGATGATGCAATTTTTCGGCGCGAGGGCGAATCTCGCAAAAGCTCTGCTTTACGGTCTTAACGGCGGTAAGGACGAGATCAGCGGAGAGCAGGTAGGTCCCGAAATGGCATTGATCAAATCGGATGATACTCTTGACTTTGATGAGGTCTGGAGAAAATACGATCAGATCTGCAACTGGCTGTCGAGACTATATATCAACACCCTTAATATAATCCATTACATGCACGATAAATATTGCTATGAGCGCATTCAGATGGCGCTGCATGACGAACGTATTTTCAGAACCTCCGCCTGCGGTCTTGCCGGTCTTTCTGTAGTGACCGATTCTCTGAGTGCCATAAAATACGCCAAGGTGCATCCCGTCAGAAACGAGCAGGGCCTGACAACAGACTTTATCATAGAAGGCGATTATCCGAAGTTTGGGAACAATGATCCGAGGGTTGATGAGATTGCAAGAAGCGTGGTCGAGCATTTTATGGCAAAACTCTCAAAACACAGCACTTACAGGAACTCTAAACCGAGCATGTCGATTTTAACTATTACGTCAAATGTTGTATATGGTAAAATAACAGGATCGACACCTGACGGACGAAAAAAAGGAGAACCCTTTGCTCCCGGTGCAAATCCGATGCACGGCAGGGACTCCAACGGCTGTGTGGCTTCTATGATGTCAGTCGCTTCGCTTCCTTATGAATTCTCAAAGGACGGAATCTCATATACATTTTCCATAATTCCCGGCTCTTTGGGTAAGGATGATCAGCAGCGTACTGATAACCTTTGTTCTTTGCTTGACGGTTATTTTGCTGAGAACGGTCATCATATCAATGTGAATGTTATTAACCGCGAGGTCCTTATTGACGCGATGGAGCATCCCGAGCTTTATCCCCAGCTTACTATCCGCGTTTCGGGATACGCAGTGAACTTCATCAAGCTCAACAGAGAGCAACAGATGGATGTTATAAACCGTACTTTCCATACAAGATTTTAAGCGTTACGCAAAGAGAGGTTAATATGGGCAACGCTGTCAAAGGCCGCATTCATTCTCTGGAAACCTTCGGCGCAGTCGATGGTCCGGGATTGCGTTTCGTCATATTCTTTCAGGGCTGTCCTCTGCGATGCCTGTACTGCCACAATCCCGATACTTGGGATACGCAAGAAGGCAGTGAAATTACAGCGGAAGAGCTGATCGCCCGGATTTTAAGATACAGAAGTTTTATAAAAAAAGGCGGAGTCACGCTCACGGGCGGCGAACCTCTGCTGCAGAGCAGGTTCGCACAGGAGATAATCAGGCTCTGCAGGGAAAACGGCTTGCATACCGCTATCGATACCTCCGGTGCAGTTCCGCTTTCGGTATGTAAATCTGCTGTCGATGCGGCAGACTTAATCCTTTTAGATATAAAAGCGATTGATTCCGCACTTGCGAAAAAGCTTACCGGAGCAGGAAACGAGAATGCGCTGAAGCTTCTTGATTATTGCGAGGAAACAAACAAGGATGTCTGGATCCGTCATGTTCTTGTTCCGGGCTGGACTCTGGACAAAGCTCAGGCAAACCGTATGGGAATATTCCTGAAAAAATACCGATGCGTCAAAAAAGTCGAGCTGCTCCCCTTTCATAAGATTGGCGAATTTAAATGGGAAAAGCTGTGTATCGAGTATTCACTGACCGATACGCAACCGCCCGAACCTGAAAAGGTTGACGAAATAAAACAGATACTGCTGTCACACGGATTGGTGTTATAAAAATCAGGAAGACTGAAAAAACAGCCTTCCTGCTCTTTTGTATATGCAAACCCGTTTATCCTTTACGCATACAGATCATATGTACCTAAGAAATGTCTTTTTATCTTTAAATAATCCGAAGCCCTTGAGGTCACGCCATCCGAAATGGCAGCGGCTCTGTTCTGGTTATTGTCGGGAGTATATGTTCCGAGAAAGATACGCTTTGTTATCAGGTAGTCGACGCTGCTTATTTCTCCGTCACCGTTCGTATCACCCTTTATAACGACGGTATAACTGAATATTCCGTTAGAAATAATACATCCGGTGCCGATTTTCTTGTTGTCATCAAGAAGAGAACCGCTTTTATCCCTGACTGTAACTGTTCCGTCTAAAAGCGTTTTTGCCATCTCAGCGGTCATACTCTGCGTACCGCCGGAGCAAAAACCGATAGCGGTGTTTCCCTCAATCACAAAATAATTTTTTATCGCCAAACCGCTTCGCAGAGCGTTTTTCGTTATTATCCTTATAAATTCCAAATCGTCGAGCAACGCTTTCTTTGCCGCTTTATTTGTGAGAGTGTTAACGGTGGAAACCGCACTTTCAATATCGTTAATGACCTGATTGAACAACGATTTCTCTGCTGTTGCTTTGATAATGTTCAGTTTTGCTTTAATCGAACTCGCCTGTGCGGGTATTATACCTTGAAGCGGTAAAATCACCTCGTCAATTCGTGTAATCGCATCTTCGGTAAGAATCAGTACTGCGTTTCTTTCATTGAGGGTGGGGGGTATCGCCCGGTTACGGTAAAGGGATTTATTTAATATCTCACCGACTTCTTTTCTCAAAAACGCGCTCGCCTCAAAAAATACCGAACCCGAAGCCCCGATTCTTGCCATATCCTCTGCCTGTTCTGCTAAATCCTCTGAACTGAGCATATCCAAATAAGCACCGAGACCGACACCCACATAACAGTCTTCGGCTATATTTACAAAATCCTCCATAAGGTTTGTATACCCGATACCGTATGCCATCGGGTGAATCATATCAAGATAACCTTCTCTAAGCCAGGTGACGCTGTCCTGATATATGTTCTCGTATCCGCTTTCGTAATAGGCCGAAACATCCGCACTCAAAAGTACGTCCGGATTCACCTCATCGATTAGATTTCTTACCGATTTCACCATATCGGTGACGAAACCGGCTCTGAATGCTACCCAATCGTCCCAATAGGACGCTTTTTTATTGTAGGACGGGGTAACACAGTACTTAGCTCTGAAGGCAGACGTAGTAATGCTATCATATCCGAAATCCACCTCCCCGCTGGAGTAGTAGCGGATATAGTCGAGCTGAAATCCGTCGATATCGTATTTTGTAAGTATATATCTGTATGTATCGATAAGGAACTTCTTTACCTCGGGATTTGCGGGACTCAGAAAGACAAATTTCGATTCATCACCCGGTGAATAGTACTGACCTGTGTTTGACACAGTACGCCATTCGGGTTTTTTTACGCCGACACAGGCGGTGTTATCCAATCCGTGTCCGACATAATACACGGGCATCCAGATGTGAAGCTCCATATCCCGTGAATGGCAGGCGTCAATAAAAGCCTGCAGCATATCAAAGCCTTTCCATAACGGATTCTGTTCGAACAGACTATCCTCAGGCATGGGCATTATCATCGTCGAGCTATATAGCGTTTCTATGCATATCATATTTATACCCGCATCATAGAGCTGTTGGACATAATTCTCAACCGCTGTGGTCGTTGTCTGAGTCGGTCGTATCCATACTCCTCTCATTTCCACTCCGCTGCTCTCGCTGCAAAGTCCCTTTATTTCTGTTATCTCAGCAAACAAAGGTGCAGAATTCTTACTGAGATCATACGATTTATCCGAGTTATATGCGGTGAGCAACAGCTCATATTCATCATCAACCGCCTCTATCCGCTGCATAAGACCGCTGTAATCGATAATACGGTAAGTCGACCTCGCATTAAAATACGCGTCCTTCATCGCTAAAATCTTCAAATCAAGATGGGTTAGAAGAGTATCGTTATCATATGTAAAAGTAACGGATTTGTTTGTGTAGGATGCTTTCATTCCTATCAAAACGTTTTTCTTCAACCATTCTATCGATGTTCCATGACCGGATACGACAAAAGAGCCTTCATCCGACGGAATACTATTGTTGTTTCCGCCGACAGATGTTACTACCCCGGCGGTAACTACCACCTCATAACCGTATATATTGGTGTTTGTATTGCTGCCTCGGACATTATAAACAACCATATAGTTGGTATTTCGTACGACATTTATACCGTTTATAGCAGTAGACACACTGTAAGAAGCCGCATTTACCTTTAGAGTAACCTGAGGTAATAAGCCGACCAGCAAAATCAAAACCACCAGCAACGACACTCTCTTAATTCTTTTCATAACAATATACCTCCCCGTTTAAAACGGCAGTCATCGTGAATATACCGTCTTCCCGCAGAAAAAACGATATCGTTCCTAATGACCGCCGCTGTTTTTTTTGTTATTTGTTTTTCTTTTTCTTTATCAGTAACGCAGCGAGCACGCCGGCAGCCGCTATAACCGCAACTATGACTACCGGAACAATCCATCCCTTTGCGGGCGGTTTTTCCGCAACCGGTTGCGAGGACGGCTCGGACTCGGGTGCGCTGCTTGTGTAAGCGGATACCTCGTAGTCATCGGGCACTCTCTTAGCGATCTTGGCAATCTTGCTCGCATAATCAAGGTCAGTATTAAGAGCAGTCTTTGCATTTGCGTTTTCGAGCGAATCGATAGCGTTTTTTGCTGCGCTAAAGGAGTCATCCGGTGTTTTTTCTGCATTAATATCGGCTATTACAGCGTCAAATGCCTTCTTTACGATGTTTGCCTCCTCCTCAGACATTCCCGAAAGAGGTAAAATCACTTCGTCAATTCTACCTTTGGAATATTCAAGTACGGCGATGGTGGCGGCAGCTTTATCAAATGTGGGCGTTATCGCCTTTTTTTTGTAAATGCTCTTTAGCAGTACGCCGCCTGTGCCCTTTCCAAGATAAGCCGATGACTCGAAAAACGAAGAACCTTCCGCACCGAGAGAATTAACCATCTTTGAATGCCTTAACATATCGGCAGCGGTATATTCATTCATAAATACACCGAGCCCGACAGAAATGAAAACATCGTCTCCGCAGTTCGCCACCTGAGCAGCTATCTCGTCCTCAAAACCCTCGCCGTAGGACATTGGATGAAGAAGATCAAGATAACCCTCATCTAACCATGTCATATAGTCCTGATAAAGATGATTATAAGCGTCCTCGATGTTTGGACCTACATCGGCGCTTAACAAAACCGAAGGATTGACCTCGTCGACCAAATCCCTTACCTTTTTTACCATCCCGGTAACATAATTTGTTCTGAAAGCGACCCATTTTTTCCAGTATGCCGCTTTGGGTTCGTATCTCGGTTTTATTCCGTATTCGGCTTCAAAAGCAGAGGTGGTTATCTCGTCATAACCGAAATCACAACCCTCAAGATTCGTCCAATAGCGAATATAATCAAGCTCAAAACCGTCTATATCATATTTGGTAAGTATATACCTGTAGGTGTCGAGCAGAAATTGAGTAGCCTCCTCGTTTGCCGGATTGAGCATCTGAAAGCCGCCTGTATCGTTCGGAGCATAATTACCGCCGAGGTTGGTAACAGAAAGCCATTCTTTCTTTTGGGTTGCAACGCTGAGCTGTACATAAGTGTCGCCCTTCATGCCTACAAAGTATACGGGCATCCAGATATGGAGTTCCATATTTCTTGAATGGCAGGCGTCGATATAAGCCTGGAGCATATCAAAGCCCTTCCAGCCCGGATTCTGTTTGAACAGACTTTCTTCCGGCATGGGCATTATCATAGTGCTGTCATAAAGTGTTTCTATGCTTATCATGTTTATGCCCGCATCATAAAGCTGCTGAACATAGCTCTCAACCGCTGTTTTTGTTTTTTGGGTAGGACGTACCCATACTCCCCTGTATTCCACCGTTCGGCTTTCGGTCAACAGCTGTTTTGCCTCGTCGAGTAATCCTATTATTTCCGAGCTCGCCGAGTCGAAGTCTTCTAACTTGCCGCCGTTTTCATAAGCTTCAATCGCTGTGTCGAAAGCAGTTCTCGTCTCGTCGAGCTTGCTTTTCGCCGCTTGGTGATCTATATATCTGTAATTATCGGAAGCTGCTTTATAATCATTTTCAAGCTGTTCGATTTGTTTTTTTATACCATAGGTTACGGAATGCTCGTCATAAACGAATGTAATCTTTTTGCTGCTGAGATCATAGCTGACAGACATGCCCAGCTTTATATTTTTTTTGAGCCATTCAACATGTATTCCATGTCCGGATACAACAAAGCTTCCTTTTTTGTTCGGGATAAGATTATTATTGCCGCCCACCGAAACAACTCTATTCTCCTCAACTACAACTTCATAACCCCATTGGTTTGTAGCAGTATAAGTGCCTCTTGTATTATAGATTATCAAATTATCTTGAGCTCGGGTATCATTAACTTTATCAAACTCTGTATCTACGGTATAAAAATTGCTTACCGCTACGGGTTTGTCCGATATTGTAACGACAAGTGACGAATCGTTGTAATAAACATAATCGCCGACCTTTACATTCTCCATAAGATATGTCTTCATCATGCCGCCATCAACACCGACATCTACATCATGTCCCGAAAGGACAAAGCCGTTAGCCGGTATGGCGTTGTTGTTGCCGCCCGCTTTTGTAACGACATTGTCCTCGACTACAATTTCAAAGCCATATTGATTGGTTGCCGTCGTCGCACCGAATTCGCTTGTATAGATTACAAGCAGTCCATATCCTCTGACTGTATTGATACCGTCAGCTTCTACGGTCTTTTCCTCTGCGGAGACGGCAAGGTCAAGAACCGGTAAACACAACCCGACAGACAAAACCGCTATTATAAGCACCGCAAGAACTTTCTTTGCCGTTGTTTTAAAAATCATTTTATACCCCTTATATTATTATTGCTGATTATATTACCTGCTGTAGTACATAATATATATAGAACGTCTATACATTGAACCTGAAAAGAGTAACGTCACCATCCTTCATAACATATTCCTTGCCCTCGCTCCGCACAAGTCCGGCTTCCTTTGCAAGTGCGAACGAACCCTTTTTAATCAAATCCTCATAAGCGACAACCTCTGCCCTGATAAATCCCCTTTCAAAATCAGAGTGAATCTTTCCCGCCGCCTGAGGAGACTTTGTTCCTTTTTTGATCGTCCATGCCCTGACCTCGGGTTGTCCGGCGGTCAAAAAGCTGATAAGGCCAAGTAGCTTATATGAGGATTTTATCAGCTTGTCAAGACCGGTCTCCATGATGCCGAGATCCGCTAAGAACAGCTCCTGTTCATCCTCGTCAAGCTCGGCGATTTCCGCCTCAATACCCGCGCATACAGTTATTATCTCCGCATTCTCATCCTTTACGGCATCAGCGAGGATATTATAATACTTATTATCACTATCCGGCCTTGAAATATCATCTTCCAAAACATTCGCACAGTATATCACCGGCTTACCTGAAAGAAGCGGTACTGAGGTGTAAATAAGCGCTCTTTCCTCATCATTCATTTTAATCATGCGGGCCGGGACACCCTCACTGAGAGATTTGTATACTCTTTCAAGCAGCTCTATCTCTCCGGCAACGCTGTCATCACCCTTCAGCTGCTTTTTAAGCCTGTCTATCCGCCTCTCAACAAGCTCGATGTCGGATAGTATAAGCTCGGTGTTAATCGTATCAACATCCCTTTTTGGGTTGATACTTTCCTCGACATGTACTATTTCGCTGCTCTCAAAGCAGCGAACGACATGGATTATTGCGTCCACCTCTCTGATATGGGAAAGGAATTTATTGCCCAAACCCTCCCCCTGCGACGCACCGCGAACAAGACCGGCAATATCGACAAATTCTATTACTGCCGGAGTAATCTTCACGGGCTTGTATATCTCCGCAAGCTTTGTCAGCCTTTCATCGGGAACCGCGACCACCCCGACATTCGGATCTATTGTGCAAAAAGGATAGTTCGCACTCTCTGCTCCCGCTCTTGTGAGCGCGTTGAAAAGTGTACTCTTCCCTACATTCGGCAACCCAACAATACCCAGTTTCATATTTGCCTTTTGCCCTTCCCGCCTTCCCGAGAAGGCTTTCCGACCTGATTGTTTTGATTCATATGTTTATACTCATATTTTTAATTATATACTTTTTGCCGATTATATGCAATATATAATTTTCATACACAATTATAAATAAATATTTGTGTATAATATTTTCGTTTTTATAAAATTTTTTATCAAAAAGTATTGACAAAGGGCTTTTTATATGGTAATGTATGCTCAAATAAGATTATTGATGTTAAAATTTCATTTGTAAACAATAATAAATAATGGAGGTACTATTAATTATGACCAAAATCTTAGTTGTCGATGATGACCTTAATATTTGCGAACTGCTTCGCATGTATCTCGAAAAAGAGGGATATGAAGTAAAAACAGCAAATGACGGTCAGGATGGCATTACCGCTTTCAGAATGTATGAACCCGACCTTGTACTCCTCGATATCATGATGCCCAAAAAGGACGGCTGGCAGGTCTGCAGAGAGATAAGAGAGCATTCCTCTAAGCCGATAATTATGATCACGGCTAAGGGTGAGACCATTGATAAGGTTCTCGGACTTGAGCTCGGTGCGGATGATTTCATCGTAAAGCCGCTTGATATGAAGGAGGTTTTTGCACGTGTAAAGGCCGTTCTGCGCCGTTACGCAAAGCACGACACCGCTGACGGAGAGCTTATTAAGTTTGAGAATATCGAGATATCGCTTCAAAAATACGAGCTCAAAATCTGCGGCAAACCGGTTGACCTTCCTCCTAAGGAGCTGGAGCTTATCTATTTCCTTGCTGCAAACTACAACAGGGTTTTCACCCGCGACCAGCTTTTGGATAAGGTATGGGGATTTGATTATCTCGGCGACTCGAGGACGGTTGATGTTCATATCAAACGTTTACGTGAGAAGCTTGAGGGAGCGTCCGACAAATGGGTACTTAAAACCGTTTGGGGCGTAGGTTATAAGTTCGAAGTACTCAGCGAATAAATCCCGGTTCCCGCTCACTTGACACAAAAAAGGTCTTTTCTGATTCTCCTTATAAAAAGAGCCCCGCGTAATGCAAAAGCCTTGCATTTGTCCGGGGCCCTTTTCCTCTTTACTGGAAAATAATGTTTGATTTTTATGGTAAAACGGTTTATAATAGTACAGAATGTTATTCAGAGGATTTAAGAGGAGGGCTGACGGTTGTTTAAAAGCGTTTTTACAAAATATATGACCACGTTTACGCTGATAATTCTTTTCAGCTTTCTTATACTTATTCTTGTAGTGTCTTCAATGGTCACAAATTACTCCATAAGCACAAAGCAGGCTATGATGGAGAGCAGTGCGGAAATGGCTGCAAACAGCCTCGGCGCTTATAAAAAAGCTACCGGAGATAAGGATAGTTACCCGATCGTTGTTAAAAACAACCGCGACGATATTTACAACAGTCTTATTACAATAGATTATTTGGCGAACTCAACAATATATATTATCGACAGCAACGGAAATCTGTTGTGCTCCTCCGAGTCCAAAAGCGTTAAAAACGGTTTTTTAAATCAACAGCAGGTTAAAAATATAGTATTGGAACCCGACAAAGCGTATAAAATAAGTAAAATCGATGATGTTTTTTCCGATCTCAGGCTTAATTACTTTTATCTGCTTGAGGAAGCACAGGGAACTACGATTGTAATGGTAAGCTCTCCCGATGTCGGCGATCCCGTGTTCACCTCAAAAATGATAAAAGCCATTATTTCCGTTTCTCTCTGGATTTTTTTAGCAGCTTTGATATCTGTGTATTTTATATCAGAACGAATCGTTGAACCTTTGCGCCAGATAAGTCAGGCGGCACAGAATTTTGCAAAGGGTAAATTCGATACGAGAGTAAAGGTCAGCGGGCATGATGAGGTCGCAACGCTTGCGGAGGCTTTTAACAATATGGCGGATTCATTGGGCAGACTTGAGGAAACGCGTTCCACATTCCTTGCAAACGTTTCTCACGACCTGAGAACACCCATGACTACCATTTCGGGTTTCGTCGACGGAATCATTGACGGGACGATACCGGAGGAAAAAAGATCGTATTACCTCGACATAATATCCTCCGAGGTCCGCAGACTCTCAAGGTTAGTCAGCTCTCTTCTTCAGCTCAGCCGTATTGAGGCGGGGGAAACCAAGCTGAAGATGGCGGATTTTAATCTGAGTGAAAAAGCAAGGCAAATCCTGATATCGTTTGAGGGTAAAATAGATGATAAAAAAATAGACATAGAGTTCAACAACGAGCAGGATATTTTTGTAAATGCGGACACAGATGCGATCCATCAGGTCATTTATAATCTTACCGATAACGCAATAAAATTTACACCCAAATCAGGTTCGATTATTATAACGCTTACCGTAAAGACTGTTGAAAAGCGTATGAAAAAAGCAGTTTTCTCAATAAAAAACAGTGGGAATGGCATACCAGCGGAGGAAATACCCCTTATTTTTGATCGTTTTTATAAGAGCGACCGCTCGCGTGGACTTGATAAAACTGGCACCGGACTCGGGCTTTATATTGCAAAAACAACACTTATTAATCACGGAGAGGACATAAAGGTAAGTTCTGAGCAGGGCAAGTACACCGAATTCGTATTTACTCTGCCTGTAGCAGAAAAACCTGCAACCGAAAAGAGCGATAACCCCACCGGCAAAAAAAATAAGTAGTCAAAAGCTGTTTCAGTAAGATTTAAGGTTTTATGCTTATAATTTACTCATAAACCAAGGAAAGGAAGTGCTTGAAATGACAGATAACGATCAGAATAGCCAAAACGGCATTCAGGATAACAGGCAGAGCGGACAGAGCACCCAAATCGAAAAAGAGCAAAATAGTCAAAACCAGTATAATCAACCATACAATACTGCTCCGCAATATAATCAGCAACCTCCTTTTATGTACAGTTGGGATGCGGGGCAGCAAGCACCGATTAAAAAGAAAAAAGGACTAAAAATATTTGCTGCAACAGTTTCCGTCTGCCTTATATTTACCCTTGTACTCATAGCATGGTCTATCGGAATGGGATATGTGTCCGACCCCTTTTCAAACAACAGTTCAAATGTCGAATCCAATATTTCGGATACCGAAAACAGTGATGTAAGTATCCCGCAGACCATAGTCGCCAACAGTAATGACCTGCCGGCGGTATCTGATCTTACGGAGCTTTACGATAAGATTGACGACAGTTGTGTTACGGTCGAGACCGATATAGCGCTCGGCAGCGGATTTGTTGTAACCGCAGACGGATATGTTATCACCAATCATCATGTCATTGAGAATGCAAAGCGTATAAAAGTCATTTTTTATGATGATACCGAGTACAACGCAACACTCGTCGGCAGTGATAAGACAAGTGATATAGCCGTCCTTGACCTTGAAGGTGAGTTCGTTCCCATTGATATAGGAAACTCGGATAATATCCTTGTCGGCGAAAAGGTTATCGCAATCGGCACGCCTTACAGCAAGGATCTTGCCGGAACGATGACTGAGGGTATTATTAGCGGAATAGCAAGGGATATAAAAGTTACAAACGATACGGGAACCGTAGTAAAGACAATGACGCTAATCCAAACCGACACATCCATAAATCCCGGCAACAGCGGCGGACCTCTTGTGAATATGAACGGCAGTGTAATCGGTATCAACACCTTAAAGCTGATGGACGAGTATGAGGGACTGGGTTTTGCAATCCCGATAAACAGCGCTATAAAAATCGCAAATGCACTTATCGCGGGCGTAAATCCTGAAAATGATTTTGTTTCCGCGTCTCCGAAACTTAATATTACGGTTATGACAGTGTCTGATGCTATAACTGAGGGTTTGATTGATGTTGAGTATGATCTGCCAGACGGCGCTTTTGTAACAGATGTCGCACGTAAATCCGCTATATATATGGCCGGACTCGAGCAGTATGACATTATCACCGAATTCAATGGTGTCACCGTAACTTCCAAAGAGGAGCTTATAGACGAGCTTGGCAAATACAAAGCAGGCGACAGCGTAACCATCAAAGTTTTCAGACTTAACCTCAAGGGCGACAATGGCGAGTATTTGGATTTCTCGTTCAACCTTGATCCGGCAGGCTAAAAAACACTAAATTCATAATCATGCCCTTATATCGCCAAACATGGCTTTATAAGGGCTTTTCTCTGCTTTTCGGTTATTTACCATATTGAGATTCCGCTGCAGACGGGGATTTATCCGTCCGGTAAAGTATTTTACACCGGCAATTTGCTACTAATACACCGATTGATTTTTTGTGTAACAATAAATTCACCGCAATAAATTTTCTGATGCAAATTTTCTTGTAAAAATTGATTTTGAGTATTTTATGGTATTATCTGAGGATTTGCCTGAGCGGTAATTTTATAAGGTTGTACTCACCGGTTACCGGATTCCTATTCATATTTTTATTATTATAGTTATAGTCACAATAAACCGCGCACTTTTCAGAATATATTATTGCGATGCCTCTCTTTATGCCATTTTGCCGGCTTGTCTTGGGATTGTTATTAAGGAACCTTTTTACATGACGCAGCATAGGGTCATTTATTCTCAAAACCACGGGTATATATCCCGTTGAATTGGTTGAGAGCCTGTCACAGACCATTTTGTCCCGTAAAACCATACGGTCTACATTCTTTTGCCTGCCAAAGTACTCGTAAAAAAGTCCGGTGTATTCGTTGAGTGATATAGAGCTTTTACTGTTTTCGGATACAAAAGAACCAAAATCGTAAAAAAGCTCAAACGGTGCATAACCGACTTCACCGATCAGATATTCCAAAGTTCGGCGGAACCTTCCGCTGTTATGCAATCTCTCTAAAGCATCCTCCGCTTTATGTAGCTCACAAAGCTCCTCCGAGGTCATCCATGGAGTGGAGAGCACTTCATACGGAGGTGCTTTCGAATATTCACAGGGATATTTCTCCTTATCCTCTTTCATGGCGGTGCCGTGAATCAGCTTTAAAAAGCCGAGCTGGAGCATATGCGGCTTAAGCTCATATGCGGTGTTGAAGCTCTCCGTAAAGCTCTGCCAATCCTCATACGGAAGACCTGCTATCAGATCGATGTGTATATGGATATTTGCATTCTTTACAAGCTGGCGGATATTGCCCTTCAATGCGGTGATATCCGTTCTTCGCCTGACACTCTCCAAAGTCATATGATTAAAACTCTGTAATCCTATCTCAAGCCGTATAGCACCGATCGGAGATATAGAAAGCAGCTCAAGCGTTTTCCTGTCAAGTATATCACCTGCTATTTCAAAGTGGAAACATACTCCTTCCGGAATCGATTTTCCGTAGTTTTCTATTATAAATGAGATAATTTCGGCAGCTCTTTCACGTTTTGCGTTAAAGGTACGGTCGACGAGCTTTATCGTCTGCGTCCCGCTGTTTGCGAGAAGAAGCAGCTCTTTCTTCGTACGCTCCATATCAAAAAAACGTGTACTTCCGCAGCGTCCCGACAAACAGAAAGCACAGGAATACGGACAGCCCCTGCTCGTCTCAAGATAGACGATGCGACCTGATAATGAATCGAAATACTCAGGCAAATACGGGTTTGGCGGATCTTTTTTTGATATATATGGCTCGGAAATTACGTTTAGACCGTTCTTGCGGTAGCATAGTCCCGGCAGACCGCAAACATCGCTGTTTTTCTGCACCATGTTTAGAAAAAGTGCGAATGGCTCCTCTCCCTCGCCAGACAGAACATAGTCCACAAGAGGATTGTCTTTCAGTATCATATCGGCGTTATAGCTGACTTCGGGCCCTCCGAGAACGATTATCGCTTGCGGGAGATGCTTTTTTACCTCTTCAACCAGTACGAGTGTTTTGGTAATATTCCATATATAACAGCTAAAACCTATAACCTGCGGAGCTTTTTCAATAATTTTCGATGCGATTTCCATGGTATTTTCATTTATCGTACCCTCGATAACACAGGCATCAACATTCTCATCACAGTATTCCCGTATTCCCGAAAGCAAACACCATGGTGCAAGGGATGAATGTATATATTGGGAATTGAGAGTGGTAATTATGACATTCAGCTTTTTATTCATGTTTTTCTCCGCTTCTTGTTAGTTCCGTATATGATTATACCAGCAAACCAGCCTTAACGCAATTATTACCTAAAAAAGGAGCAGGATTCTTCTGCTTTCCGGCAGAATGCTCCTGCTTCCCGTTTTTCATATTATTAGTTTTATCTTCTTATCTTTTTTGAGGTCGTTTTCGGGAACTCCTCGTTCCTGATTACAACTGAGGTCACACGTTTATATACAGGCAGCACCCTACACACCTCCGTTATATCCTTCATAACTTTCTGTTGATCCTTCGGCTCCCCTATATAGACCTCCGCCATAAGAGCATTTTGACTTCCCATCTCGTTTTCAACACCCCTGACGACGACCTCCTTGATATAGTCAATCGACTGAATGTAGTTCTCTATCTCCTCCGGATAAACATTTTTGCCACTGCTTAGCACAATAATGTTCTTTTTCCTTCCGGTGATAATAAGCTGGTCCTTATCGTTTATAATACCGTAATCACCCGTATAAAACCAGCCGTCTATAAGCACCTCGCTTGTCAGGTCGGGGCGCTTGTAATAACCGAGCATCACAATGTCTCCCTTTACGCATATTTCCCCTATACCTTCCTCGTTTGGAGAGTCTATCCTCCATTCGATACAGGGCAGCTTCAACCCGGCTGTATTAACATCATTGAAATAATCATTGTTTGCACAAACCAGGGGAGAACATTCCGTTATACCATAGCCGTTGATTAAGTTAATGCCGATATCGTCAAAGAACCTGCCTATTTCGGGGCGTATAGGTGCGCCGCCGCAGACGATTTTAATAAGCCTGCCACCGAAATTTTTATGTATTTGTTTAAACAGCTTTTTACGAAGGTCGATTCCGGCCTTTCTTAGCCCGTTGCTCAGCTTTATCAGCACACCGAACGCTTTTTTCTTTCCCTGTTTTTCAATAGCATTCAAGATATTGGCGTAAAACACTTCAACAAAAGCCGGTACGAGATACACATACGACGGCTTGAATATCTTCAGATTTTTTGCAACCGAAGCATAGGAATCGTTAATGCATATGGTGGAATGATGATGCAGCGAAACAAGTATTCCGCTGACCGCTTCATAAGTGTGGTTATACGGTAAAACGGACAGACAGGTGTCATATACGGTGGAAACCTGCATTCCATAATAAACGCTGGACACAAGGTTGTGTTCGGATAGCATTACCCCTTTTGAAGCTCCGGTTGTACCCGAGGTATAGACCAGCATCTTCATAGAAAAGGGATCGCTCCTTGACGTATCGTATTCTGTCCTGTCGAAGCTCTTGCCCTGTTCCACGAGCTTGTCAAATGATAAAAAAGGTCCTTCATCTTCGTCACGATCCATACCCACAAACAGCTTTATATTCGGTATCTTATCGAGGTTTTCCTTTAGAAAGCCCTCAAATCTTTTTGAGTAAAACAATACGCTGCTGTCGCTGTCGTTAATAACATTTATCAAATCAGCCGCAGGCAGTTCTCTGTCAATGGGGACAAATACACCCGCGCTCTTGAGCACGGTCAGGTAAGTGACGATCCATTTATAGCTGTTTCCGCTCAGACAAGCGATATGGCTCTTGCCAAAACCTGATTTAGTCAGCGCCGCACCGAGATTCTCTGTTTGTTCTATGAACTCCTTATAGGTTACACTTACAACATCGTCGCCGTTTTTATACTTAAACGCTATCGTCTCACCCGCTTCTCTTCCCGCAATATCAAGTAGCTCCCTGATGCTGCTAAATTTTTTCACCTTATAATAAACCGGCTTGTTTCGCTTCATAAAATTATCCTTTCATCATTACTGTTAAATTTTGTTTTAATGCTTTAACGGTTATAATGATATACCATATAACCTTTTTTATCCACCTACTTTTAACAGGTATGAACCCTACAAATCAGCACAGTAATGTAGACCTAAATAAAACGACTCTACTGTGAGTAGAATCTCCTTATTTAACATTGGTTCACACTTATTGATTTTTCCGGGTTTTATGTTATAATAATAAAAAACAGGCAATGCCTGCGATCCTGGAGGGATTTCGAGAAAATGGATGATATAAAGCAAATTATCGCAAAAAACATCACCTCGCTCAGGAAATCCACGCCTCTTACACAAGCGGAGCTTGCTGAAGAGCTCAATTACTCGGATAAGGCTGTTTCCAAATGGGAAAGAGGGGAATCCATTCCCGATATTTCCGTATTAAAACAGCTTGCGGATTTATACGGCGTAACACTGGACTATCTGATCGAAGAAGATCATACAAATAGTGACTGTATCAAAACCTCAGTTGCCGCACAGCAAAAAAAGAACAAAAAAATAATCACATTGCTCGCAATCTCGGTGGTTTGGTTGGTCGCGACAATATTGTTCGTCAGCATCGGTCTTTATGCGCAGGATGTAAGCAACTTATGGGTCATATATGTATACGCCGTACCCTGCACTTTTACGGTTCTATTGATCTTCAATTCAATTTGGGGTAACAGAAGAAAAAATTTTCTTATTATAACACTGCTTATCTGGAGCGTCCTTACCTCTATTTACCTTTCGCTCCTGTCTTATAACATCTGGTTGATTTTCGTTATCGGTATACCGTCACAGATTATCGTCGCTCTCTGGTCGCGAATACAATTTGAAAAGCATTAAATTTTGAAGAAAACCGTTTACTTCTACAGAAGGCTTCGATTCCAGACTAATATAAAAATAAAAGCGCTCTCAACCTACCGGGAGCACTTTTATTTTTAAAAAGAACACGGGTTTGAAGCAAACTTCTCACACCTGTACCTTTCCCGTTTGTTACGTTTGCCAAGTTCACCCACTAAATTTATAGAACTGTCAAGCAACAGGCGTATAAGTTCAGCGGCTTGTTACTATGATTGTGTTTTATTATGTCATTCAATTTCATTCGTTAGTCATTGATTTCTCGTTTGTACCCATCATAAAGTGGGATTTATTATTTCATTATGCGTAATTGACGTGGCAATTCTTTTGTGTTAAGCTGTAAGCGTCGACAGAAATACATCCTTGCAAGGCTAAATATTTATTTACGGAGGGCTATATGAAACTCAATATAGGTGTCAACATTCGAAAATATCGCAAGAAAGCCGATATGACGCAAGAACAGCTTGCAGACAGACTCGGAACGACCGATCAATCTGTGAGCCGTTGGGAGAACGGTTCGACATACCCGGATATGGAGCTCCTTCCGGTTATTGCCGAGTTGTTCGGAGTAACAACAGACGCATTACTCGGTATGCCAGAAAGAGAAAAAGAGAAAAAAGCTATTGATGCAATAGATATGCTGAGCCGTGAAGCTATGAAGCCGGAAATCGATCCCGCAATCGTTATACCGCTTATACGCGATATCAAAAACAATTATCTCGGTTGCAGCTGTGCATGGCGCTTATGGGTTGAATCGAACAACCGCTGCTACCGTCATCCGGAGGTGCTTCCGGAGGTCAGACTGATGGCTGACGCGTACAGAGAAAAAACTTCTTTCATTGAAAGCTCATTTTGTATAAAAACAATGGCATTGGTAGAAAGCGAGGAATTTATTGACGAATTCTTCAAAAAGTATACGACAACACTCGATTCGTCCGAAAGAGAACTCAGGTTTGCAAGGTATTTCGAACTTCGGAACAGCGAGAAATTCGAACCCGAAAGAAGAGTAAAGTTTTATATGACGATATGCACATTACTCAATACGCGGACGCTTATCGGATGGAGTGACAAAGAGTCGGACTTAAAACGCGCCGTTACTTTTCAGGCAGAATTGTTAGATCTGATACGGGATAATAGAAATGATGATGAGCTTGATATGTGGATATCCAGACGGCTTATGCTCGGCTTTGACAATGCGACTTGCCTTGCGGCATCAGGCGATGTTAACGGAGCCGTCATGCTTATCGGAAAGAATGTATGTCTTTTAGAAAAAACGATGAAAATAACGGATAAGTGCATACTCGGATGCTCTTGTAGTTGGCTTGACGGCATGGTGTGTGAAGCGTCGGAAGATTATACCAATAGCCGTATCAATCCGGATGAGGATGAAGAACGGTTTATAAAGATAAGTATTCGCATAGGTCAGCTGGTTCTTTGCAACAATGTTTACCCGAGCTTTTATTATAAAACTCTTACCGATTTCGGAAACAACAATACATTGCAGGAAAATCCCCAATTCTCGATATTGACCGAGCGCGTGAAAGCGCTGATAGTAACAAGACCGAAAAGTAAATAGGTTTCTATGCATCCGCAGATTTCATCGTATCTCTGCGGGCGTTTTTTTGAACTTTTCTGAGTCACTGTTTGCCGAGTACACCCACCGTCAATTTTGAATATTCTCGTTTGACGCGTATAAGAGCATTGACGATCCGATGTCCGACAGGCGGTAATTTTCTATATATTCCTCAAGCGGCAGAAAACTAAAAAAGTTAACAAAAGGCCTTGTATTAGGACCTTATGTGAGCAAGTGGGTAGTTTGTACCAACAGAAAGAACACAAGCATCATATCGATGATTGCGTTCTTATGTTGTGCGGATAACAGGACGGCTTCGCCTCTTGAAAAGGTTCAAGTCCTTATCCTTACGAAAAAATAAAAGCGCTCTCAACCTACCGGGAGCACTTTTATTTTTGGTGCGGGTGTTCATAACGGATTCCGTGAAAACAAAATAAATGTGTTCGGCAGTCGATATATATATTCCAATTTCCAATCCGCACATTCGACTTCTTTTGCCTTTATCGGTACAATGCAACCATAACGATGAAGGAGGCATTCAAAATGCGAGAAAAGAAATACTATATGGCGTTTGACAGTTTGGAGCGAGGCACGATGATTAACTGCTTGAACGAAATGCGAACTCGGCTAATTGCAGACGGTAAGTACACAGACGGGGTTGATGATTTGCTCCTACGGATTATTGACGCACCGACAAAGAAAATCAAAGCGATTTGTAAGGGGGAAAGTTGATTATGAAAAAACATATTATTGATGAGAAAACCGGTATCCCATACACGCTGGTAGGTGACTACTATCTTCCATGGGGCGATTTTCCCGACGATGAGCCGGGGCAGCGTCCTATCGGAATATGGGGACAGCGGCACTTAACTTACATCAAACAACACAAACGAGTGCGATATTCCGAATTGCTCACAAGCGGAAATCTTAATAATTACCTTGCCGACATCAATGACGAAGCCGAAGAAATTTTCTCTCGGCTGGTAAAAAAGATGACAGAAAAGCAAGGAATTACGGAACAATTGAAAGCGGAAAATCAAATGGAATGGGTTGGTCGGATGAACAACATCCGGAATTGTGCAATAGAGACAGTTTATAATCAACTTATCAATATCTAATGAAAATGGCGGCAGGAAATCCTGTCGCCATTACTTTTTCAGCCCTTTTGCTATAGCAATTAAATGTTCTAATTGCTCATTATCTAAATGTTTGGCTGTTTGCAATAATTCATTTGCTTTACTCGGACTTATTGCATCTATGTCGAAGAATTCACTTGGAGTCACACCTAAATACTCACATATATACAAAATACCTTCTAAGGATGGTTTTGATTTTCCGGTTTCAATATTATTAATATATCCCGGATTTTGCCCGATGGACAAACTCATATCCCGTGCAGATACACCTTTAAGCTCACGAAGTCGTGCTAATCTCAAAGAAAAGTCTTTTATGTCCAAATCATATCACCACCCTCATTATATTGTAACCCATGTATGCGGCAACATTATTAGTTGTTAGGCTTTAATTGTATTGAAATAACATCCGGAAAATGTTATAATATGTTGTATATTAGTTTTAATCCAATAACGGTGATAAAAGATGTTAAATGTATATACAGTGTGCTTCTTTGGACACAGGTATGTTGATAATTATTCTGAGCTTGACTGTCAGGTTTATAAAATCATTTGTGAATTAATCAAAACCAAAGAATATGTTGAGTTTCTAATCGGACGTGATGGCGAGTTTGACCAGTTAGTTTCATCGGCAATTATAAGGGCAAAGCGAAATATCTTCGATGCAAACAGTTCGCACACATGGGTTTTGCCTTATCAAAAAGCTGAATACATAAACAATTCAAAAGAGTTTGACGAGTATTACGATTCTGTTGAAGTATGTGATTGTTCTGCTTCTGCACATCCGAAAACTGCAATTACACTTCGAAATAGAAATATGGTTGACCGCTCCGAACTTTGTATCTTTTATATTACGAATCACAACGGTGGAACTTGGACAACTCTAAAATATGCAAAATCGAGACGTAAAAAAATCATTCTCTTACAATAATTTACACTCGCTATTGACATATGTATACTTTTGTAGTATAATTATTGCAACCAAAATGAAGCATTATTATAGTTTGATTTTTGAGCTTAAACAGGAGGTGCTGAAATTGGCAGGTAAGAAATTAATAATACCGTCAAAAAAGTATAAAGGCGATACTTCTGTTGTATCGGCACGGTTACCCAACGAAATGATTAAAGATTTAGATACCATTGCCGAAAGCACCGGAAGGAACAGAAATGAAATCATTATGATGTGTCTGGAATACGCTATTGACAATCTTGACACAGACGGAAAAGAG